>CAJUPM010000004.1:0-15583 GCA_910588425.1 uncultured Christensenellaceae bacterium
ATGAGCGCTTTAAGATAAAATAAGCGTGTAATAAGGGGGCAGTTAGGATGAAAAAACAAGGAGCTTGCTATATCGTTGGGGCCGGGGAGTTTACACCGCTTTACCGCATCCCGGCAAAAGAAGACTATGTGATCGCCGCAGACGGGGGCTACCGTTATTTACAGCAAATGGGCATCTACCCGGATCTGGTTTTGGGAGATTTTGATTCTCTGCTTGAAAAACCACAGCATGATCATCTGATCGAACTGCCTGCCGAAAAAGACGATACTGATATGCTCTATGCCATCAAAGTTGGCCTGGAAAAGGGATTTAAAACTTTCTATCTTTATGGCGGAATGGGGGGGCGCTTTGATCATACCGTGGCCAATTTGCAGTCTCTCGCATTTTTAAGCCAGAATGGCGCCGTTGGTTTTCTTTTCGGAAAAGAGGATGTAACGACGGTTTTAAGCGGCCCATCAGTATGCTTCGATTCTGGGGCAGAAGGCTACATTTCTCTTTTCTCTTTTGGGGAACACTGCAGCGGCGTGTGCATCCGCGGCCTAAAATACGAACTGGAAAACGCTTCGCTCTGCCACACATTTCCCATCGGCACCAGCAATGAGTTCATCCAAAAGGAGAGTGAGATTGCGGTTGCGCAGGGCACGGCTCTTCTGGTGTTCGGGCAAAAAAACCTGGCACATCTGAAGCGAATCGAGCAAAGACTTGACAATTAGTAAAAAAAGGGTACGATATAGTTTATAGATATATTGTTTATAGTTAAACTATTGTGAGGCTAGAGATACAAAATGGAGACTTGGAAAAGAGATATTTTTTTCTCGGGTATTACGGATATTTATAAGCAATGCCAGCAATACCGTTTCAAAACCACAGACGACAAAGATTTTACGTTAAACGAAGTGGTGGTATTGGTGTTTTTATCAGAGTATTCTGGGCAAAATACCATCAAGGCGATTAGTGAGCAGCTAAATATCTCCAAGGGGTTGGTGAGCCGCTCGGTGGAGTCGCTCAGAAAACGCGGTTTTTTGGCAACGCAGACGGACGCGGACGATCGCAGAAAGGTTTTGCTGACGCTTCTGCCCGAAGCGCAGCCTTATGTGCAGTATTTTAAACAGCGCCAAGAACGCTTTGACCGCCGCATCTTGCAGAGTATTTCCGAGCAGGAACTGGAAGCTGCCATTCAAACTTTTCAAAAGATGCTGAAAAATATTATGGAGATCATCGAGGAAGAATAATACCATGAAAGAGCAAAAAACATCCAAAAAGCCAATCCTGTTTTACTGCATTGTCGCTATAATCCTATTGATGCTGCTCAATGCTCTGGTTTTCCCAAAGGTTTTGCAGCCGCGCGTTACCGAGGTCGATTATGGCACGTTTCTTCGCTTCATCGACGAAGGGAAGATAAAAACTGTGGAGATTCAGGATGAAGAGCAGCGCATTGCTTTTCTCGCCGTAGATGAATCCGGCGAGGAAAAGGTGTATATTACAACCGCGATGAACGATCCGAACCTGGTAGACAGGCTCTATCAGAAGGATTCCAAGATTGCTTTTTCCAGAGTTCTGCCGCAGGAGAATTCTCCGCTGCTGAATTTTCTCTATACATGGATTCTGCCCTCTGTTGCGTTCTATCTACTGGGCCTATGGCTGATGCGCAGTATGCAAAAGCGCGTTCCCGGCGGCAACAATGCCATGACGTTCGGAAAAAGCAATGCAAAAATCTATGTGGAGGCCAAAACCGGAAAGTCATTTTCGGATGTAGCCGGGCAGGACGAGGCCAAAGAGGCATTGAGTGAAATTGTGGATTTTCTCCATCACCCGGATCGCTATACGCAAATCGGCGCGTCTTTGCCCAAAGGCGCGCTGCTCGTCGGCCCGCCCGGAACGGGCAAAACACTGCTGGCGCAGGCTGTGGCGGGGGAGGCGAAGGTGCCTTTCTTCTCCATTTCCGGCTCAGAATTTGTGGAAATGTTCGTGGGCATGGGCGCGGCTAAGGTGCGCGATTTATTCCAGCAGGCGAATGAAAAGGCGCCTTGCATCGTATTTATCGACGAGCTGGACACCATCGGCAAGAAGCGCGATACTGGCGGCATAGGCGGCAACGACGAGCGTGAACAAACCCTCAACCAGCTGTTGACGGAGATGGATGGGTTTGACGGCAAAAGGGGCGTCGTCATCCTGGCCGCAACCAACCGCCCGGATTCGCTGGATCCGGCGCTGCTGCGCCCTGGACGTTTCGACCGCCGCATTCCCGTCGAACTGCCCGATTTGGCAGGGCGGGAAGCGATCTTGAAAGTCCACGCGAACAAAGTGCGGCTGAGCCCGGGTGTAGATTTCAACGCCATTGCCAGAGCGACTTCAGGCGCTTCGGGCGCAGAGCTGGCAAACATGATCAACGAAGCCGCACTGCCCGCAGTGCGAAACGGCAGAAAGGCCGTCAGCCAGGAAGAGCTGGAGGAGAGCGTGGAGGTCGTCCTTGCGGGGTATCAGCGCAAAAATGCCGTTGTTTCGGAGCGGGAAAAGAAGATCGTCTCCTATCACGAGATTGGCCATGCGCTTGTGGCCGCCAAGCAGGAGGGAACCGCGCCTGTACACAAGATCACCATCGTGCCGCGCACATCCGGCGCGCTTGGATATACCATGCAGGTCGAGGCAGGGGAGCGCCTGCTGCTTAGCCGGGAAGAGGCATTCCAAAGGCTGGCGACGCTGGCAGGCGGCCGCGCCGCAGAGGAGCTCATTTTCGGCTCGGTTACGACGGGCGCTTCCAACGATATCGAGCAGGCGACCAAGCTGGCCCGGGCGATGATCACCCGCTATGGCATGAGCGAAACCTTCGATATGACGGCGCTGGAGACTGTTTCCAACCAGTATTTGGGCGGGGACACTGCGCTTGCATGCTCTGCGCAGACGGCTGCAAAGGTGGATGAAGAGGTGATTGCGCTCATCAAAGATGCGCATCATAGGGCATATGAGATTTTGAGCAGCAACCAGGCGCTGCTGCACCAGCTGGCTGCATATTTATTGGAGAGAGAGATAATTACTGGAGAGGAGTTCCAGAAGATTTTGGAGGAGAACTAATTTTGTATATCGATTGGACCTATATTTATCTCGTCCTGCCCGCAGTTGCCTTTGCAATGTGGGCAAGCGCAAAAGTAAATTCAACCTTCCGGCGCTATTCCGGCGTCCATTCCCAAAGCAACATCACGGGAAGGGAAGCCGCGCAGATGGTTTTACAGCAGAACGGCGTTTTCGGCGTCAATATCGAGCAGGTTCCCGGAAAGCTCAGCGATCACTACGATCCGCGTTCCAACACCATCCGTCTTTCCCAGGCCGTTTATAACAGCACTTCTGCCGCAGCCATCGGCGTCGCGGCCCATGAAGCGGGGCATGCCGTGCAGTATGCCAAGGGCTATTCTCCCATTAAAGTGCGCGCGGCCATCCTGCCCGCCGCAAATATTGGCTCAGGTTTGGCTATGCCGCTCATTCTGCTGGGAATTTTGCTGAGCGGTTTCGGGGCTTTTTATCAAAACATCGCCTATCTCGGCGTCGCATGTTTTGGGCTGTGCACGCTGTTTCAGCTGGTAACGCTGCCCGTGGAATATAACGCCAGCAACCGGGCGCTTGAGGCAATTTCGAGTGCCTCCATCTTCACAGCCCAGGAGCAGGAAGGGGCGAGGAAAGTGCTCTCTGCCGCGGCGCTGACTTACGTCGCCTCCCTTGCCGTTTCCATCATGCAGCTGCTGCGGCTGATCCTGCTCGTAAACCGGAACAACCGCAGAGATTAAGGCTTGCAAAGAGCAGAGCGGCGTTGTATCATAACTTTGGTGCAGAAGATGCATTGAAGCGGCAATGTCTGTTTTAGCAGAAGGCTTCAAGGAACTCTCCTTTGCGGCCCTCTGCTTTTCTATTTTAATTTTTACATCACGGAGGAAGAGATGCCAAGTTACGATATTGTGGATTTCCATACGCATATCTACCCGGCCAAAATTGCGCACAAAGCGGTGGATGCCATCAGCCAGTTCTATTCCATTGCCATGTCCGGCCAGGGAACCAGCGAACACCTTTTGCAGGAGGGGGGCAAGATTGGTGTTTCCCGCTATGTGGTGCATTCAGTCGCGACGACTCCGGCGCAGGTTGTCTCTATCAACGATTTTATCGCCAGGGAAACACAGGCGCATCCGGAGTTTGTTGGCTTTGCGACGCTGCACCCGGGCTTTGAGGACATTGCCTCTGAGGTAGACCGCGCCATCGATCTGGGGCTTAGGGGCATTAAAGTGCACCCGGATTTTCAGGAGTTCAATATAGACGACGATGCTGCCATGACGATTTATCGGGCGATTGAGGGAAGGCTGCCCATCCTGTTTCACATGGGCGATAAAACGCGGGATTTCTCTGCGCCCCGCCGTCTGCGCGAGGTTTTGGAGCGTTTTCCAAACCTCGTCGTCATTGGCGCGCATTTTGGGGGATATAACGCCTGGGAGGAATCCAAAAAATATCTGCTTAGCCAGAATCTCTATTTCGATACCTCCAGCTCGCTTTTCTGCCTGCCCCCGGAAGAGGCCGCCCAGATGATCCATGCGCACGGCGCAGATAAAATGCTCTTTGGCACGGATTATCCCATGTGGGATCACCAGGAGGAGCTCGCGCGCTTTCTGGCTCTCCCGCTGACAGAGGAGGAGCGCATTGCCATTCTGGCAAAGAACGCACGGACGCTCCTTAAAATCTAACTATTTTTCATTTCGATTTTTTCCATAAAATTCCTGTTTATTTGCACGCTGCCCGGCCATAATAGTATCGAGGCAGCAATGAACCGGCTTGCCAATTGGCCTTGGTGCTTTCAAATAAACACTTATTATTTTGACTTGCCGGCACATATCAGCAGAGAGGTGCACAACCCGGTTTATGGCCTTAAGAGCTCAAGAAATTGAGCTCTTTTTTTATGTTTTTTCCAGGGGAATTATGATATAATTTAGATAAATTTGAAAAATGCAGAAGAAGAGGGGGAAACGTTTTGGCGCTTTCACCAATGATGAGGCAATACCTTGAGATCAAGGAAAAAAATAAAGACTGCCTGCTGTTTTTCCGGCTGGGCGATTTCTACGAAATGTTCTTTGAAGATGCAGTTACTGCATCAAAAGAGCTGGAAATTGCGCTGACGGGCAGAGACTGCGGACTGGAAGAACGGGCGCCCATGTGCGGCGTGCCGTATCATGCGGCGGAAGGCTATATTCAGCGCTTAATTGAGAAGGGATATAAAGTCGCCATCTGCGAACAGCTGCAAGATCCCGCTTCAGCAAAAGGGATCGTCGAGCGGGGCATCGTGCGCATTGTAACGCCCGGAACCATCTCGGAAAGCTCCATGCTCAAAGAGGATGAAAACAGCTTTTTGCTCTCGGTTTATGAGCACAAGGGCAGAATCGGCGCGGCTTATGCGGATATTTCGACCGGCGCATTTCTGGCCGAAGAGGTCGCCAGCCTGGAAGAGCTGGGCAATCTGCTTTTGCGCGTTTTGCCAAGAGAAGTCCTCTTTGCCGAAAACAACGCTGTTTTATTTCACTATTTCAAAGAGCAGGAATCGCTCTATCTCACGCGCTGGAACGCATGGCCCTATGAAAGCGGCAATGCCAAACGGCTTTTGCAGGAGCACTTTGAAGTGATGAGCGTCTCGGTCTTTGGCTTTGCCGAGGATTCGCCCTGCCTGAATGCCGCAGGCGCGCTTTTGCAATATTTGCTGGATACGCAGAAAAATTCTTTGTCGCATATCAAGAAGCTTCTGAAAACCTCCGGCAAAGACTATATGGTCATCGACGCCTTTACGCACCGCAACCTGGAGCTGACCGAGACCATGCGCGGCAAGGAAAAGCGCGGCTCGCTTCTTTGGCTGCTGGATAAAACCAAAACCGCCATGGGCGGGCGTCTGCTAAAGCTGTATATTGAGCAGCCGCTTCTAAATAAGAAAGAGATCAACGCGCGGCTGGACGCCGTAGGGGAGATTAAGGAGGGCTATGCGCTTCGCAGCAATCTCCGGCAGGAGCTGGATAAAATCTACGATATCGAGCGCCTGCTTTCCCGCATTTCCTACGGCTCTTTGGATGCGCGCGATATCGTTGCGCTGAAAAACTCTATCGCGCCTTTGCCGAGCATTCAGCAGCTTCTGAAAGGCTGCAAAAGCGAGGCGCTTTTGCAGTGCGCCGATCAGCTGGATACGCTGGATCAGCTATATGCTTATCTGGATAGCTGTATCTGCGAGGATCCTCCGCATGGCATTCGGGACGGCGGCTTTATTAAGCCCGGCTATCATGCAGAGGTGGATAAGCTGAGGGAAGCCAAAACCAGCGGCTCGGAGTGGCTTTCCACCATGGAGCAGCGGGAGAAGGATGCGACGGGCATTAAAAACCTGAAAATCGGCTATAACAAAGTCTTTGGCTACTATATCGAGGTTTCCAAATCCAACCTTTCTTCGGTTCCGTACCGCTATACCCGGCGTCAGACGCTGGCCAACTGCGAGCGCTATATCACGCAGGAGCTGAAAGAGCTGGAGGACATGCTGCTCTCAGCGACGGATAAATGCAACGCGCTGGAATACCATCTGTTTTTGCAGATTCGCGATCACTTGGCGCAGTATATCGATGTGCTTCAGAAAAATGCCAGCCTTCTGGCTAAAATTGACGTGCTGCAATCCTTTGCGCAGGCGGCATACGACTACGACTATGTCAAGCCCAAACTATGCTCGGACGGCAGTATTTCCATCAAAGACGGACGGCACCCTGTCGTGGAGCGCACAGTGCGCCAGGAGTTCGTCCCCAACGACACCTATCTGGATGAGCAGGAAAAACTGCTCATCATCACAGGCCCCAATATGGCGGGCAAGAGCACGTTCATGCGCCAGACTGGGCTGATCGTCCTGATGGCACAGATTGGCTGCTTCGTTCCGGCATCGGAAGCGCGCATCTCCATCGTTGACCGCGTGTTCACCCGCGTCGGCGCCTCGGATGATCTGGCCTCCGGGCAAAGCACTTTCATGGTCGAAATGAACGAGCTGGCCAGCATTTTAAACAGCGCAACGAAAAACAGTCTGCTGATTTTGGACGAAATCGGCAGGGGAACCAGCACGCTGGACGGGCTGGCCATCGCCTGGGCGACGATAGAATACATTCTGGGCAAAAACGGCATTGGCGCAAAGACGCTGTTTGCCACGCATTACCACGAGCTGACGGATCTGGAAGGGAAGCTTGCCGGCGTGCAGAACTACTCGAGCAGTGTCCGCGAATACGAGAAGAGCATCGTATTCCTGCACAAGATTCAAAGGGGAGGGACGGATCGGAGCTTTGGAATTGAGGTGGCAAAGCTGGCCGGGCTGCCTGGCGCACTCATCGAGCGCGCAAAATCGCTCCTTGGTGTGCTTCAGCAGAGTGCAAGCACAGATCTCAGCGGCATCGATCTCTCGGCTGTCCCGGAATTTCCGGACAAAAAAGCGCAGGAGGCGGAGAAGATGGTGAAAAGCCTGGCGCAGCTGGATATTGACCGCCTAACGCCTCTGGAGGCGCTCTCCCTGCTCAACGACATCAAGCAAAAGGCGATGGAAAATGGGTAAAATTCAAGTATTAAGCGAACAAATTGCCAACCGGATTGCGGCGGGAGAGGTGGTCGAGCGGCCAGCCTCTATCGTCAAAGAACTGGTGGAGAACTCCCTGGATGCCAAGGCCAGCGCCATCACCGTCTCGATTCTGGACGGCGGAATCCGCGAAATCCGCGTGACGGACAACGGCGAAGGGATTGCTGAGGAGGATATGCCCCTCACCATTTTGAAGCACGCGACCAGCAAGATCTATAAATTGCAGGATTTAGATCGCATCTACTCCATGGGGTTCCGCGGCGAAGCTTTGGCGAGCATCGCGGCAGTCTCCATGCTCAGCATCAAATCCCGGGTTCATGCCAGCGATGCGGGCACAAAGCTATGCGCCAAGGGCGGGAAAATCGAGTATATCCGCCAGGCAGGCCTGCCCGAAGGGACATCCGTCATCGTAGAGAACCTTTTCTACAACACGCCCGCGCGCTTGAAATTCCTGAAAAAACCTGGCTCGGAAGCGGCGGCCATCTCGGATATCGTCAGCCGGCTGATTTTAGCGCGGCCGGATATCTCTCTGCGCTACACCGCCAACGGGAAGGGCATCTATCACAGCCCAGGCAGCGGAGAGCTGCTGGACGCGATCTGCGCTGTCAACGGCCAGCAAATGCGCTCCCAGCTGATTCCAGTCGATTATCGGATCAATCAGATCCATGTCTTTGGGTATATCGGCGCGCCTGATATCACCTATAAAACGCAGAAAAACGGAAGCCTGTTTATCAACCAGCGCTATATCCGCTCAGAAGTGATCCAGGCTGCCATTCTGCGCGCCTATGGCGAGCGCATCCTGCGGGGCAGTTTCCCGTTTTATACCCTGCATCTCAACATGGATTTGAGCGATGTGGATGTGAACGTCCATCCGAACAAGCTGACTGTGCATTTCAGCGACGAAAACGCAGTAGAATACGCTGTGATCAATGCCGTCTCAGACGCGCTTGCGAGGCAGTATTCTCCCGTCGTCCCGCAGTTTCAGAGCTCTGAGCGCAACGTGAGCTATGAACAGCTCAAAATGACAGAGGATTTGCCAAAGCCTGAGGAGGTTCCAAGCTTGAGATTTGGCACGGACTTTTCTGCGCAGAAGGAGCCTTCTTCTCAGGAGGATTGGAAAATGCCATCCGATTCAGAGTTGGAAGATGGCATTGAAGAGATCATGCGCCTGACCGCCGAGTATCAAAAAAAGGGGCCAGCCGAGATCAATGCGCCTTCGGAAATTTCTTTTGTTGATCCACCAAAAGATTTCTCTCTGGCGCTGGAGCGCGCAGACCAAAAGCACACCGCAGCAGCTGCGCCCAGCCAGCCGCCTCTCATCTCCAACCTTCCGGAAGTTCAGATCTTAGGCGTCGCTTTTTCCACCTATATCATCGCAGAAGCGGGGGAGAACCTCTATTTTATCGATCAGCACGCCGCACACGAGCGCAAGATCTACGATGCGCTCATGCAGGCCATGGAGAAAAGAACGGTTAGCCAGCGTCTGCTCATCCCGGAAGTTTACCGGCTGACGCACGAAGAGCAGGTGCGCCTGGAAGAGAATCTGGATGTTTTAGCGCAGATGGGGTTTGAGCTTCAGTTAAGCGCGCCTCTCGTCTGCGAAATTCACGCTGTGCCGCAGATTTTAGGCGAGGCAAAAGCCGCGGCCACGCTGGAGGATGTCCTGGGCTCGCTGGCGGGCGGAGCGATTCCCGAGACAGTGCGCAAAGATCGCATCGCCAAAGGCGCCTGCAAGCGCGCAATCAAGGCGGGCCAGCCCATGATAGAGAGCGATATCAAGAATTTAGTTCAGTATTTCCTGCAGTCCGGCAAGATTCCAAATTGCCCGCACGGCCGGCCGATTGCCGTCTGCATCCCGAAAAAAGAGCTGGAAATTAGTTTTAAAAGGAGAGTATAGTGCAAAAACTCATTGTGATTCTTGGCCCGACCGCCTCGGGGAAAACAGATCTCGCCATTCAGGCTGCCAAGGCAGTGAACGGCGAAGTTGTCTCGGCAGATTCTATGCAGATTTACCGCGAGATGCACATTGGGACGGCCCGGCCTTTGCCGCAGGAGCAGGAGGGCATTGCGCATCATCTTCTTGGCTTTGTGGATCCGGATGCCGCTTACAGCGTCGCATGCTATCAAAAAGACGCATTGCAGGCGATTGAAGAAATTCTTTCCCGGGGCAAGCAGCCCATTTTAGCAGGCGGAACGGGATTATACCTCAATTCTATCCTCTATGATCTGAATTTTACGCAGACAAAGCCAAACCAGGCTCTGCGGCAGAGGCTGGAAGAACAGTATCAGGAAAACCCGGCGCTTCTCCACGCCAGATTGGCGGAGCTCGATCCTGCCGCGGCACAGCGCATTCATCCAAACGATAAAAAAAGGCTGATTCGCCGCCTGGAAATTTTGGAAGATACAGGCAGGGGAGAGCCCTATGAATTCCGCAGGCCGCAGAGCCGGTATGAAATTCAGCAAATCGGCATTACAAAGCCAAGGCAGACACTCTACCGCGATATTGAGAGGCGCGTGGATACGATGTTTGCCCAGGGGCTGGAAGCAGAAGTGCGGGAAATTTTCCGGAAATACGGCGCAGATATTGCGGCCTTTTCCGCCATTGGCTACAAAGAGTTTTTGCCGTATTTCGAGGGTAAAGCTACGCTGGAAGAGGTTAGGCAGCGCATCAAGCAAAATACACGGCGCTTTGCTAAGCGCCAGCTGACCTGGTTTCGCAGAGAACAGCAGGTTTGCTGGTTTTCCACGGAAGATTTCCCAGACAAAGGGGCGCTGGCCAGCGCAGTGATTTCTTACATAACCAAAGGAGCAAACGATGAATAGCTATCAATCTTTCCTTCAGACAAAATACGGAATCGGAGAGAAAATTTTTGAACATATCCGCGCCTGCAAAGAGGCAATTACGCCAAAAATGCAGGAGTTTGAGCAGATTCGCCAATACAATACGCTCAAAGTTTTGCACGCCTTTCAGGAATGCGGACTGGCAGAGCGGCATTTTTACGGCTCGACCGGCTATGGGCTGACGGACGACGGGAAGCATAAGCTATCCGAAATTTTTGCGAATATTTTTGGTGCAGAAGATGCCATCGTAAGCCCATTATTTGCCTCCGGAACGCACACGATCAATGTCGCGCTCTACGGCCTGCTCCGGCCGCTGGATACGATGCTTTGCATCACAGGCACCCCCTACGACACGCTCATTTCGACGCTGGGGATTGGGCAGAAGGAGAAGAAGGGGCTGGGCGAATTTGCCATCAAATACTCGGAAGTTCCCCTGACAGAAAACAACGGCATCGATATCGATGCCGCTCTCAAGCAGTTATATCTGGATTCCGCCATTAAAGTCGTCTATTTGCAGCGCTCCAGGGGCTATCAGCTGCGCCCGGCGCTGACCATCGCGCAAATCGGTGAGGCAGCCAGGGCAATCAAAAAGGCATATCCGAATGTCTTTGTCGTGGTGGATAACTGCTATGGCGAGTTCACGGAAACCATGGAGCCGACGCAGGCCGGCGCGGATGTCATCATCGGCTCGCTGATCAAAAACCCGGGTGCGGGCATCGCCCCGACCGGCGGCTATATCGCCGGAACAAAAAAAGCCATCGAGCGGATTGGCGGCCGCTTCACCTGCCAGGGCATGGGAATGGAGATCGGCTCCTATCTGGCAGGATACCGCCCGTTTTTCCAGGGCATTTACTTTGCTCCCAGCGTTACCTGCACAGCCCTGAAGGGCGCCGCTCTCACGGCTGAAGTGTTCGCCTCTCTGGGGTATGAAGTGTTCCCGTCCAGCACGGCCAAGCGCTCGGATATCACCCAGGCCATTCTCATGGAGTCTCAGGAGGAGCTCATTTCCTTTGTTCAGGCCGTGCAGAAAGCCTCGCCTGTGGATAGCCAGGCGCTGCCGTATCCGGATGATATGGCAGGCTACGACAGCAAAATCATCATGGCCTCGGGCAGCTTTATCCAGGGCAGCTCGATTGAACTTTCCGCCGACGCGCCGCTCCGTGCCCCGTATACCGCGTATTTCCAGGGCGGGCTGACAGAAGAAAGCGTCGAGCTGGCGCTGATGCTGGCGCTGCAGGATATGAAAAAAATATAAATATAAAAAGGGAAGAGGATCAGCGATCTTCTTCCCTTAGGCGAATGGCTTTTGCCGCTTCTTTTCGGTGCTCTTCGGCCATGGCGGCATAGTGCTTGCGCGTAGTGTTGACATCTTTATGCCCCAAAACATCCGCGACCAGGTAGATATCCCCGGTCTGCTGATAGAGCATCGTGCCGTATGTACTGCGCAGCTTATGCGGCGTGATATGCTTGAGCGGGGCGACCAGCCGCGCATATTTTTGGATCATGTTTTCTACGGCGCGGACGGTCAGCCGATTTTTTTTCAGAGAGAGGAAAAGCGGGGCAGAGAGGGAATAGCTGCCCTGCATTTTTCTTTGCTCCAAATACTCGGCCAGCGCCTCCTCTGTCTCATAATCAAAATAGAGAATACTCTGATCGCCGCCTTTTCTGGTGACGCGGAACGAGAGATCTTTAAAATTCAAATCCTCTATATTCAGGCCAACCAATTCACTGATTCGGATTCCCGTAGTCAAAAACAGGATGACGATGGCAATATCCCGCTGAACTGTATGGGTATGATAGCGCTTTTGGCGCTCGCTCAGCCCTTCGCCGGATTCTATGATTTCTATCATGGCTGCAATTTCCTCGCGGGAAAGGCGGATGATCGCCTTTTCATGGATTTTTGGCATATCCAGAAGCTCTGCAGGGTTGGAGGAAATCAGCCCTTGCTTATAGAGATATTTAAAAAGCGAGCGCAGGCTGGCGATTTTGCGCGCTTTGCCATGTTCGTTATTTTCATATTCCGATTCATCCGGTTTAATATAATAGCCAAGATACTGCACATAAATTTCCAAATCCCGCAATGTCAGCGTGCCCAGCTGATCCGCTGCGATGGACTGCATAGCATGGCCGGCAAAATTCTTGTGTTCAGAGATCAGATAGTTTAGAAACACGCGCGTATCAAAACAATAATTCAGGCGCGTCAGCGAGGCGTGCGTCGTCTCACAGGCGCGCATAAAATCCAAAAACCAATTTGGCATGTCGGCGGTCAATTCGCGAATGCGCAGCATATTTTTCAAATTCTGCTGTTCATAATAGGTGCGGTTTTCCATAAAGTCAAAAATACCTCGGCTTTCAAATTGCGCAAAACGCTTCTGATGACATTATTATACGGCTCCCCCTGTTATTTTGTCAATAAGACTTCGTAAAACTTGTGTTTTACGAAGTCTTATGTTTTGTTTCTTTCGTTCCCTCTGCTCCATCTTAGACAAAATATAATATAATAATATAAAAAGACGCCGGGATTATCCCAGCGTCTTTTTTCAAATTGAAACGTGACTTATTTTACAAGCCTGAACTTTCCAATCACAGGAAGTTCCTGTTTCTTTCCCTGAGCTGCGTTGACAATGCCAAAAATCGAAAGCGCGAGACAGCCCAAATCCAGCAGTTTGAAAATAACATTCAGCGCTTTGACCAAATAGTAAATTCCGCCCACATACCAAATGCCAAGGAAAATGCTCGGGACAATCCACGACACAATGCCAATGCAGACTTCCAGCAGGAATAAAATCAGTCCTTGATTGGCGTGAAAACGCGCATATTTGGAATTTTTAGCCGCAAACAGCGAAATCAAGACCAAAATACCCAGGTAAGATAAAATTCCCATCGCCTTATTTTGCGCCACATCCGCAGGATCAAAGCCATTCACATTTTGCTGGCCGACCGCTGAGCGGTATTCCGTTTGCTGCCCGTTTGCACCAGTACCAGCGCCAGAGGCTGCTCCAACTGCCGCGCCGCAAGAGGGGCAAAACTGAGCCTCTTCCCCTATTTGCGCCCCGCATTTGCTACAAAACGCCATAATAAAACCTCCAAAATATAATTGAACGAAAAACAAATTAAAGCTTCTTGCTATGCTTTTTAATTTCATCCGTCGCGAGCTTATCGCAGATATTGTTATAGTGGTTATCTGAATGCCCCTTCACTTTGACAAAGCGAACTTGATGTTCCTTGGTCTGGTTGATCAGCGAGATCCACAAATCCTTATTTTCAACAGGCTTTTTCTGCGAGTTGATCCATCCATTCCGCTCCCAGGCTAAAGTCCAGCCGTTATGAAAGGCATTGCTGATATAAGCGCTGTCCGTATAAACCGTAACCTCGCAGGGCTCTTTGAGCGCGCAAAGCCCCATGATCACGGCTGTCAGCTCCATGCGGTTGTTCGTCGATTCTGCCGCGTAGCCGGAAAGCTTTTTCTCCGCCCCTTTATAGAGCAAAACCGCTCCCCATCCGCCTGGCCCGGGATTGCCCGAACAGGCGCCATCCGTATATAACTCGATTTTCTTCACGCTCTCCCTCACTTACAGCCGGTTTGCCTTTTCCACGCAGACATCGACCGCCTGGTAAACTGCGTTTTTCAGGCCCAGTTCATCCAGCTTCTGCACGGCTTCAATGGTAGTTCCACCCGGAGAGCTGACTTCGTCCCGCAGCTGTGAGGTGTGTTTCCCCTGGGTCTGCACCATTTTTGCCGCACCCAGAACGGTCTGCGCCGCAAGCCGCTGAGAAACGGCTTTGCTTAGACCATGCTTGACCCCGGCATCTGCCAGCGCCTCAATAAACATGTAAGTATACGCCGGGCCACTCCCGCTGATTCCGGTAACAGCAGAGATCAGCCGCTCTTCCACCTCTTCCACAATGCCAATCGCGCCAAAAAGCTCCTTTGCAAAGGCCAGCTCTTCGCTCTTAAAGCTGTGCGGCAAGGAAAAAGCCACCGCGCCGCACCCCGCCATCAGCGGCGTATTGGGCATGGTGCGCAGAATATGCACGTTATTTGCGCGAATATTCTCCTGTAACTGCTGGTAAGTGAGCCCAGCGACAATGGAAATCAGCGCTTTCCCTTCCAGATTCAGCGCATTTAAGACGCCTTTTGCCACAATCGGCTTGACCGCCAAAACGATAATATCGCAGCAATCTGCCAGTGCCTGCGCGGAATCGCATACCATGATGCCATATGCCTTGCGGTGCTCTTCGCTCTTTTGAGTATCCACATCATAGAGCGCGACATCCTGGCTCTTTAATACCTTTTGCCTAAGCGCGCCGGAAAAAATAGCCGTCGCCATATTCCCTGCGCCAATAAAACCGAGTTTCATCTCTTCCCCTCTCCTCCATTTCTCTATGGCTAATAGTATAAGCTGTTTTTGCGCAGAATGCAAAGCAATTTTCGCTAAAGCCCCAGACGGTAGATCCTGTTGGCATTTTCAAAAAATACCGCGCTGTGATATTGCTCCGGCACGATGCGCCGGATAAACTCCAGATAGGTTTTGATATGGATAATCGGCCAGTCTGTCCCGTATAACACCCTGTCATAAGCGCCGGCATAATGGAGCCAGGTCTGCAGCTGCGCAATATAGCCGGCAGAATCCCGAAAAACTTCCTCCAGATCTGGCTGGCCCTCCAAAAGCCCGGAAAGATCAGCTGCGACATTGTCGTTTTTGGCAAGAACAGCCGCGGCATCTACCAGCCAGGGGTTGCCAAAATGGCAGAGAACAAACTGCACACGGGGAAAGCGCGAGGCGGCATCGTCGACTGTCAGCGGATGGCTATATTTGAGGCGGCCCAGCTGGCCTGCGGTCTCTCCCGTATGAATGGCAACAGGTTTTTGGAAAAATTCCGCCATCTCGTAGAGCGGCGCAAACATCTCGTCGTGGACATAATAATGGCAATACCCCGGGTATAGCTTGATTCCGACGCAGTTTTTGCGCCGCAAATGCTGTTCTATCAGCGGCAGGGATTCGGGCAGCTTCCAGCTTAGAGCATCATCCAGGCCGATGCAGTAGCTTAAAAAATCCGGGTAGTTATGGTTTTTCAAAGCCAAATCCCTGTTCCCCATTACGATGCCATGGCAGATACCATTCTGCTGAT
>CAJUPM010000004.1:15593-57750 GCA_910588425.1 uncultured Christensenellaceae bacterium
CTGATACTGGCTATGCAGATGCTCCTTTGTATTCTCATGCCCTGCGTGCTGTGCCACAGCATCGAAATAGGCATCGCGGCAGAAATGCAGATGCGCATCGATTACTTTTTCCATTTTTCCTCCCCCCGCTCTCTCGAAAAATTCGGCAAAATAAAAGCGACGCTGAATCCGAACCCAGAATCAGCGTCATATTTGGCAGGGGCAGAAGGACTCGAACCCTCAACAACGGTTTTGGAGACCGCTATGTTACCATTACATCATGCCCCTAGGCAACATTGAAATTATACCATCGGCGATAGGAGATTGTCAACCTTGTTCCTATTGACCTTTTCCCTCAAACTAGTATAATATAGGTATTGGTTTTTTCTAGGAAAAATGCCTTTTTCGGCAGTTTTGGGCTGCGGTGCTCTAAAAAACAGACAGGCTGCCCGCAATAAATAAAAAAGAATGATGGTTGAATGACGAATGGAATCTTTAGAAATTAAACTCATCGCGGTAAGAGACAGGATTTGTGCATGGGAGATGTTCGATACCCAGGCGCGCCAATATTTCAACGGAAGCGCCCGCCCCTTTAAAAACGTCGCTTCTCATGACAAGCTTTCAGAATCCGACTATTACAGCATTCCCTACACAAAAAAACAGCTTAAAACATTTGAGTATATCGGAAAATACGCGGAGTATTTTGAGGAACTTTTTTCCGCGGCAACAGTCATTCTTCCAGAAGAAAAATATGATCACCTCGTCAAGGCGACCTTTGGGCCGGAAAGCAAAGTTTATCAGCTTTATCATGAAAAGGCCAAAGAGCCGGCTGCTCCTAAATTTCAGCCGACGCTCTACATCGATTTTGAGGCTATGAACATGCGCATCTGTGGCTGGTATGCGGAGCTCGTATGCGAAAATGAGACGCTGGTCTATGAAGGCATTGCAAAGCCGTTTTCAGACACCAAATACGTCCAGAGGCTTTGGAGCCGCACCTACAGCGATCTGCTCACCTACTCTATCGACGAGCTTTGCGAGGCCAAGCACGTTCAAAATTTTGAGCGCTATTTTATCGAGATGTTCTCCAAGGCAAAGAAGATCTACACCTACGGCGATACAGACGCCCTGTTCGTCAAAAAAACCTTTGGGGCAGAGCTCTATAACTTCTTCAAGATTAAAAATATCGATGCCTGCGTCAAGGTTGCAGGGCGTGCGCTTTCCCTGGACAGAGCCTGCAAGCTTTTCGGCGTCAGCGTAGAGGGCGATCTGCATAACCCCAAATACGACGTCATCAAAATGAAGGCATGCCGGGATATGGTCAATGCGCTTTAGCGGCGCAGTAAAAAAGCAGCGGTGATCCCCGCTGCTTTTTTACTACTTAAAATCCAGATACTCTTCCAGGCAAACATTCTGCTCATAGATCTCCTCTGCCGCCTGCTTTCCCACATACCGATAATGCCAAGGCTCATAAATCACGCCTGTAATATGCTCTTTGTCTTTGGGATAGCGCAGAATAAACCCATATTCATGCGCATGCTCCAGCAGCCATTTTCCCTCATCGGTTTTGGCATAATCATCGTTTGATTTTTCATAGGAGACCGCAAGGATATCCAGAGCCAAGCCTGTCGCGTGTTCAGTGCAGTTTCCCGGCATCACTTTTACAGGATGCCGATACGGATCGCTCCCGTAGGAAGGATCTTCCGCCAGCTTGTCCGCAAACAGCTGATCCTGATACTGAACAGATCGGTATGCGCCAGTCAGCTTATACTGCCCAATCCCCTCTTTTCCTGCATCCAAAAACATCTCTCTGGCTGCCGCGGCGGCGTCTTTCTGGATGCTCCCATCCGGGTTGACCAGAACGACCTCATCCCCAAATACGCTGTCCAAGCGCACCAAATCTTCCGGCCTTTCTGCTGAAATGGGATGCTCCCAGTTTACCAAAATGAGAAACTGCGCATCTTCCCTTTCGGCATTTTGAGTCGCTTTGCTTGGCTCTGCCGGCGAACTAACCGGCAGGGGCGCAATGGCCGGCCTACTGGAAGGCCCCTCGTTTGATGCAGATTTTGCCCTGGCCGAATATCTTCCCAGCACAAATGCCAAAATAAACTCCACCGCAAATATGCCAGCCAAAATGCACTTTCCAAGCCTGGGGATGCCTTCTATTCTTTTTGGGTGGCGTATGCTTCTGCTTCGGCTACGGAGATAGCGCATACATGCCCTCCCTCATTTCTGCCTCGTCTTCCCTAGGCAGGACAACTGTTTTCGCTGTTTTCCGCGGCAGAAAGGAAACGCCGCAGAGCAATAAAGCCAAACAAAGAAAAATCCCGACTAATTTCTTCAAAAAACTCCCCCCTATCTTCATTTTTAGTATAGGGGGGAGTTGTAACATACTTGCGTCAAAAGAATAACAGGAATATGAACGCTTAATAGTAGTATGCCGGCTGGACGGCACAGGAAAAATTCCACCCTTCTGGCTCATTGCTCTCACCAAAATAGACATCGAAGGATGCCCAGATAGAAATCTCATCGAACCGGCAAGTCGAGAACCGATAATAATAGCCGCCGTCGTTATAGGAGTCTGAAAGGCTGTATTCCATCAGGTTATAATATTTTCCAAACATCAGCGCATAGGTTTCGTTTATATAAGCGTCTGCCAGCATCTCTTCCGAGAGATCATTGGATACGATCTGGCAGAGATATACTTTTCCCGTTTGGGCATCTAATCTAACTTGAATCTCCCTGGCTTTTTCCGTTTTATGCTTGAACGTAATCCGCCATACGCAGACACGCTGATCTATCTGGGACAACTCACTGATATCATAGCCCCATTCCTTCATGCCCTCTAAAACATGCTCTCTCAAAGCTGGTCTTGCGCTTTCATCATGCCCTAAAAGGAAAGCCTGATCTACAACGTAATCATCTAGCCCATCCTGCCTTGGGCATGCGCCCATATCCATCAAGCGCAAGAGCTCCTGCTTTGCCTTCTCTATCGCCGCATCCCGGCTCAGTTCATTTTCCCCGCTCTCTTCCAGCGTCGTATAGTCGCTTGTATCATTCACCATCCGCAAGCGGTAGAGCAATTCCAGATATTCCGGGTCTGCATTGGCGATGCCAATTGCCGTATCCGAACTCTCCAGCTCCCGCGTATCGATCAAGCGGGCATATTGGCTGTTCAAAATTCTGTTTTCCTGCGCCTGGAGCAATGCCGTCGGGATAAAAATGCCGCAGACAATGAGCAGAATCGCCGCGAGAAAGGCAAGTCCGCTGACAAAAAGCTTGCGGTATTTCATTTTTGCTCACCTCCCTCTGCGATTTGCAGTGAAAAGCTCACGGAAGTCCCCTGCCCTGGCTCGCTTTGATAGAGCAGCTGCGTGCCGTGCACCTCTGCAATTTTAGAGGCGATGGAAAGCCCAAGCCCCGCGCCGTGCAGTTTTCTCGATCGGGATTTATCCACCATATAAAAAGCTTCTGTAATGCGGGAGAGCTCTTCTTTTTTCATGCCGCATCCGTTATCTGCGACGGTAATCACAGCATCCTGCCCTTTGCGCTTGGCATAGATGCGCACGCGCGTGCTTCCCGCTTTCACCGCGTTATCCACGAGGTTGAGCATGAGAGTTTTGAAAAGATCATATTCCACTTTGACATAGACCGGCATCACATGAACTTCCAGCTCGCAGCTGTTTTTCTGCATCATGGGCAGCAGTGTATTGCCAACGTCCTCGAAAATCTGCTCCAGTGAAATTTCCTCCAGCAAAAACACCTGTTTGCCCAGGACGATGAGATCCATCAGTTTGAGGGAGAGCGCCTCCAGCCGCATCCCTTCGCTCAAAATATAGCCCGCGGCTTCGCGCGTCTCTTCCCGGCCCAAATCCCTCTGATAGATCATATCCGCATAGCCGATGACGGAGGTCAGCGGAGTTTTCAGTTCATGCGCAAAGTTGGAGACGAAATCCTCTTTTTGCTGTGCATTTAACTTGAGTTCGCTGATCTTATCCTCGATGGTATCAGCCATTTTATTGAAGCTGTCGCATAAAATTCCGATTTCATCCCGGGTGCTGACGGCTGCCCGCTGATCATACCGGCCGTTGGAAATGCGCCGCGTTACCCGCATGAGCTGCAAGACCGGCTTGGTCAGAACTGTAGAAAAAATCATAACTGCCACAGCGCTGATGCCCAAAATGAGCAGATAGCTGAGCAGAAACTGGCGCTGCATCTGTTGGCGCTGCTCCACAATGGCAGACACATCTCTTGCCGTATACAGATAGATTTCCTGCCCATTTTGCGTGAAGCGGCCTGAAATCACGAGCAGATACTGGCCGGAAAAGCTCTTCATGCCATACATGAGCCGTTCAGGCGCTTGTTCATCCAGATCGTCAAATAGAAAATCCTCGGGAAAATCCGAATACAATATGCCTTTCTCCCGCGTAAAAATCGCGATCAGATTGCCATCCGGCGCGATTTTTGCCGTATGCTGGGCGAGAATCTGCATCACTTTTCCCGTTACAACGCTATTTTCTGTCGCATTTAGAATATCGGATTGCAGCGTGAATTTTAACAGCTGATACTCTTCCAGGCTTCTTTCACATTCCCTGTCCACAGCATTTTGAAAGCTGGAGGAAATGATGAGGTATCCGGAAGCGGCCAGCGCCAAAACCACAACAGCAAGGGTACAAAGAAAGATCTTTGCCGCGAGCTTCATCTAAACCTCCAGACGGTAGCCAATGCGGAATACCGTCTTTATCTTATCATCCCAGCCAAGCTTTCGGCGCAGGCGCTGAATATGCGAATCCAGCGTTCTGGTTTCCCCGGTAAAAGGCTCTCCCCAGACGCGCTCATAAAGGCGTTCACGGTACAGCGCGACATTCTTATTGCGCACCAATTCCACCAATAGATCAAACTCCTTCATCGTCAGCTCGATATTCTGCTTGTTTTTGAGCACAATGCGCGAATCCAGGTGGATTTCCACGTCATCCACGGCCAGAAGCTGATTTGCCTTTCCCGTGCGGCGCAGAATCGCCTCCACCCTGGCGATGAGCTCGCCGATCTGGAAGGGCTTGACGATATAGTCGTCTGCGCCAATCCGAAGGCCCTGAATGCGATCCTGAAGTGAACCGCGCGCAGTAATGAAAATGACCGGCGTTCCCATCGGGCGGATATATTCCAGCAGCTCATAGCCATCAATTTCCGGAAGCATGATATCCAAAAGAACCAAATCGTAATTGTTGTTTTCGATATAGTCTGCCCCCTGCTTTCCGTCGTATGCGGCCGTGCAGTGATAGCCCTCTGCCGTCAGGTTTTTGGAAATTAAATTTGCAATCGCTTTCTCATCTTCGACAATCAAAATCTCTATCATACTTTTTCCTCTCCCAAGCAAGTATACCTTTGAATTGTGTCAAAGTTGTAAATTGATGCCTCTGCTGGCGGCGCAGACAGAAAGAAATCCCGGAATGGCTTCCTCAAGCCGGCCGGGATTCTCTCTCATTAATAGGATTTTGCGAAGTACATGAGCTGTTTGGCAGGCTTGCCGCAATGCACGCAGACATCCGAGAGATGCTCATGCTCGTCAAACGGCGTACAGCGGGTTGTAACGCCCGTCTTTGCCTTGATCTCCAGCTCGCATTCCGTATCTCCGCACCACATCGCCTTGACAAACCCGTGCCCCTTCTCGATGCCATCCATAAATTCATCGAAGTTATGGGCGGTAAAGGTGTGCGCTTCGCGGAAATCCCGCGCCATTTCGAGCATATTGGCGTGAATCGCCGCCAGCAGCTCCTGCACTTCCTCCACGATATGGTCCAGCGGCGCAGGAATCTTCTCAAAGGTATCCCGGCGCACCAGCATGGCTTTGCCATTCTCAATATCTTTGGGGCCAATCTCCAGCCGAATCGGAATGCCCTTCAGCTCGCAGTCGTTAAATTTCCAGCCGACGCTCTGCTCGCGGTCGTCCAGATCTACGCGGATTCCCGCGGCTTTGAGCGCATCGAACAGCTCATTCGCTTTTTCCATTACCCCGGGCTTATGCGCCGCCACAGGCACAATGCGGCACTGAATGGGCGCGACTTTAGGCGGAAGCTTGAGGCCGCGGTCGTCTCCGTGTACCATGATCAGGCCGCCGATCATGCGCGTGGAGGTTCCCCAGGAAGTCTGCCAGACGTATTTCTGCGTGCCGTCCTTATCCAGATATTTGATATCAAAGCCCTTGGCAAAGTTCTGCCCCAGGTTATGCGAAGTGCCCATCTGAAGCGCCCGTCCATCCAGCATCATCGCTTCCATGGTGTAGGTATGCGCCGCGCCGGCAAATTTCTCCTTCTCGCTCTTCTGGCCGGCAATGACCGGGATGGCCAGGACGTTTTCCGCAAATTCCTTATAGACGCCGATCATGCGCTCGGTCTCTTCCTCGGCTTCCTGCTGCGTCGCATGCACGGTGTGCCCTTCCTGCCAGAGGAATTCCGAAGTGCGCAGGAAAGGCCGTGTGGTTTTTTCCCAGCGCAGGACATTGCACCACTGGTTTAAAAGCAGCGGCAAATCGCGGTACGACTGCACCCACTTGGAATACATCGAGCAGATGATCGTCTCGGAAGTCGGCCGGATGCAGAGGCGTTCCTGCAGTTTCTCGCCGCCCCCATGCGTTACCCAGGCAACCTCCGGCGCGAATCCCTCGACGTGCTCTGCCTCTTTATTCAGCAGAGATTCGGGAATGAGCAGCGGGAAATACGCGTTTTTATGGCCAGTCGCCTTAAAACGCGCATCCATCTCATTCTGAATGAGCTCCCAGATGCCATAGCCATAGGGCTTAATGACCATGCAGCCCTTCACTTCGGAATAATCCACCATCTCCGCTTTCATAATGACATCTGTATACCAGCGGGAAAAATCCTCGCTCTGAGCTGTGATATGCTCTACAAACTCCTTCTTTTCCTTTGCCATAGAAAACTTCTTTCCTCCATCCAATCACGATAGTTATAAAGGGCATTTTCCCTTTGAAAAGGCCGCAGAATAAAAAAATCCCCGCCATATAAGGGCGAGGGAACCGCGGTACCACCTTACTTTTGGCGCGAAAACTGCGCCAACACTTTGTTTGCCTTAACGCGGCCGATACGTCGGGATGACCCGCTGCTCACAAGGGTGGGTTTTCATGCCGTAAAGCGCTTTCAGCAGATGCGCTTTTCTCTAAAAACGGCAGTTTTTTCGTTCTTCCCTCGTTCTAACGCATTTCTAAGAAAATAGTAGCATGGGATTGAAAAAAAATCAACTATTTATTTAGCTCGTCGATGGTCAGGCCAAAACTTGGCAGAAAATGCTCGATAAAATAGAGCACGGCCGGCTCTTCCATCTGTGCAATCTGCTCCGCAATTTTGTATTTTGCCTGCTGGAACTCGGCATTGCCCGTCTTGACCTCTTCGATGCATTTGATATAGGCGCAGAGCTTATCCGCATATTTGACAAAGCGGTAGTCCTCGTCATTTTGGTGCTCAATCAGCGGCTGGTAAGCGGGCTTGAGCTCCTCGGGCAGCATATCCATCGCCCGGCTTACGGCCATCTGCTCGATCTCCTGATATGCCTTTTGGATGCTCTGATTGTAATATTTGACGGGCGTCGGCAGATCTCCCGTCATGATCTCCCCCGTCTCGTGGAAAAGACCCATGGCCATGATCTTCTTCTCATCCAGCGCGCCGCCAAAATAGGTATTGTGAATGAGTGCCAGCGCGTGCGCCAGAACCGCGACATCCATCGAATGTTCTTTGATATTCTCTGTCTCGGTATTGCGCATCAGCCCCCAGCGCTTGATGTGCTTCATCCGGGATAGGTATGCGAAAAAATGATGCTGTTTCCCTGCCTCTTTCACTTGATTCACCTCATAAGTTTTGCTGTCTGCTCATATTCTCTTCTATGAAGACAATCTATCAAAAAACTGTTTTTCTCTTTTCGGCGGTTTTGGCCGTTGCCTTGGCAGCCGGCGCTGCTTATTTCGGCAAAAGCGCGCTCCCGGCGGAGCAAACCGAGGAGGTTCGCGCCGTGTTTTCTGCCCAGCGCTCTGGCTCCATCTCCCCCGTCGTCCTGGATGCAAAGACCCAGGCTCCCATTTCCGGAGCCACAATCTGCATTCCAGAGACTGGGAAAACCTATCAGACGGATGAAAACGGCACTGCTGGCGCAATCTCCATCCCGATTCTGCGCGATACCCGCTACGACAAGATGCTCCCCAAAGACTGGGGCGAGGTTACACTGCTGGTCTATCAGGAAGGGTATGCGCCCTATGCGCTGTTCTATCTGCGTGTCAGGGAAAACGAGGCGCGCGTCGGCCCGACCATCTATCTCTATACCACCGAAAGCTTTGGCCTGGAGACGCCCTTTAGCATCATCGAGAACCCGGAAGATGCCTGGACCGCAGAGCTGATTCAAAAATATCGCCCTAAGGGGCAGTAAAAAATGCCTCAACCTGGCGATAGCATTCGAGAAGCTCCTGATGATCCGCGTAATCGTGGCGGTATACTTCCATCATCACAGGCCCCTGATACTCTGCATCCAGCAGTGCCTTTTTGAGCGCGCGAAAATCCATTTCACCGCGGAAAGGCAGGCAGGTTTTCAGCCCGTTCTGCCCATGGGCAAAATCGCAGATGTGCACGTTTGCCAGCCGACCCTGCATCATCTTCAGATACTCCAGCGGCTGGATTTTGGATTGCGCCGCCTGCTTGATATCCAGCGTAAAGACTAAGTTTTTCGAATGGACATGCTCCAAAAGCATTTTGCCAAACTCCGGAGAGCGAAACCAGCACCAGTGGACATTTTCATATGCCAAGGCAATCCCATATTGCGCGGCCAGCTCCGCTGCCCGATCCACAGCCTGCCCGATGCGCTCAAAATTGTGCTGGTGCTGGTGCGCAGGCTTGTAGAACAGCCCGCCATGGAACACATACGCCTTGGCGCCCAGCAGTTTCGCCGCGGCCAGCACTTTTTCAAACATGCCGAATGCGTCGTTCACCGTGCGCTCGTATCCATAGAAGAGCTGCGGCTCAAACTGCACGCCATGCGGATGCACAGAGTGAATGCAAATGCCAAAATCATCCGCTATCTGCCTGAGCTGGCGGGCATACGCCGGCTCATATTCGGAAAAAGTATTCAGAAATACTTCCACATTTCGGATGCCCTGCCGGCCAATTTCCCTTAAATTCTCTTCCAATAATCCACTGCCAAACATGCTGGCCGTCGAAAGCCCTGTGATCATAGCCACCTCTCTGTTTTTTATTATACTAGGCCTTTTCTTTTCTGGCAATCGCCATTTGACCAATCGCCTCTGGTGTCGTAAAATATAGAATATGATTGGAAAACTACTCAAATTGGCTTCTGTCTTGCTGAGCGCGGCGGTTTGCTATGTGATCTACCGCCTTGCCTTTACTTTCCCAGCGCTGACAGAGCATCTCTATTCCAGAAGAATCTATCCTTTTCTCGCGCGCAATCTTGGGCGGCTGACGGGCAGTTTTTCCTTTAGCCTTGCCGAGGTTTTGCTCTATCTATTTGCCGCGGGCGTGCTGTTTTTCCTCGGCTATATTTTCTGTGCTTTTTTCAAGCCCAAAGGCTCGAAATTCTATCATATTGCCAAGCGCTTTTTAAGCTTTCTCATTTTGCTTTGCACGCTTTATAATATGTTCATTCTCTTTTGGGGGCTCAACTATGCGCGCCAGCCCCTGGCGGATTCTATGCACCTGGAAATCCAGGAATATTCAAAAGAGGAGCTTGTCGCTCTTTGCGACTCCCTTATAGAGCGCACCAACGCTGCCAGGAAAAACATCAGTGAGTCATCAGACGGCCTTTTCACGCTCTCTCACTCCAAAGAATATTATCAGGAAGCCGTCGGCGAAATTTACGATTCCTATGCGCCAGATTATATCAATATCGGTGTAAAGAGCCGTGTCAAAGGCGTGATGACCAAAAACATGCTTTCCAGCACTCTGACTTACGGCATCTTCTCGCCCTTTACTTATGAGGCCAATATCAATTTGCAGATGCCCGATCTGTATTTCCCCGCCATCTGCCTGCATGAATTTTCGCATCTGCAAGGCTTTGCCCGGGAAGATGAAGCAAATTTCATCGCCTGGTATTTGGGCTTCCAATGCGATGATCCGGATTTCGTGTATTCGGCCAACGCATATGCCCTGCAATATGCGCTCAACGCTCTTTATAGCGTTTCTCCGGAAGATTACTGGCTTGCCTATGAGAAGCTTGAAGATGGAGTGAAACGGGATTATCAGCAAAACGCGCAGTACTGGGAGCAGTTTGAGACGGATTTTTCCCAAAAAAGCCAGGATACTTATGAGAAGTATCTGGCCTATAACGGCGTTGAGGATGGGCTGCAAAGCTATGGGCGCATGCTGGATCTCATGCTCGCTTTCGAGAAACAAAAATAAAAGAGGCAGAAAATTTCTGCCTCTTTTATTTTGCATCCGCCTGCCTGTTATTTCTTGATGAAAGACTGGCAGTCCGTGCACTGATCGACCGTAGGATTGGCCTCATGCGTTCCTACGCAAATGCAATCCAGCGCGCAGTAGCTGTCGTTCTTGCAGTGGTTTGCACAGCTGGTTACATTGCATTTAATGCTATAATTCGGGGAGCATTTCTCTTGATTCATATTTCTTGACCTCCTATCAAAATTTCAGTAATAGGATAGCCTTTTTGCGGCGAAATATTCTATTTCCACTGGCCAATATCTGCATAGATATTTTTATAGGCCAGGCGCGGCGGCGCGCTGATATTCGCATCTAAAATGACGGCGTGCGTCCGGTAATGTAATCCAATTGTGGGGATTTCTTCCAAATAAGCCTGAACATATTCCGAGAAAGCGCGCTTAATCTCTTCGGTCGTGATGGCGGCGCGGAAAGCGCCCAGCTTTTCAGCCAGCGCCTGGGTCGGCGCTTTTCCATAGTTATATTCTGAAAACAGAAACGCATTATCGCCGTTTGTGTTGGTAAAGAAGCTGCACAGTGTCAACTGGAAATTATTGCTATCAAGATGGCCTCGGTAGGTCTGTGCATCGGCCTCCACCAGCTCAATCTCGATGCCAACCAATTTCAACTGCTCGGCTATCTTTTCGCAAAGCGCCTTTCGGTAGGCGTATTCCGCATTTTCCGTATATAAAAGCTTGAATTTCAAATACCGCTTGCTTCCGTCTGCATTTTCGACATAGCGCAGGCCCCTCTCCTCATCCATCGCAAGGCCCGCGCTCTCCAGCAGGCGGTTGGCCTCCGCGGCATTATAGACGCCGGCAGAGCTTTCCAGCCCCTCATAAGCCCAAAAATTAGGATTAACCGGCATTTCGGCAGCCTGTCCCTGCCCGAGCAGTGCGACGGAGATCAGCTCACTGCGGTTGAGAGCCGTGGAGATCGCCTCCCGCACTTCCCTTTTTGCCAAAAACTCATTGCGATAGTTGGGCACAAGGCAATCATAAGTCGGCGTCACCACCTGGTGAATCTCATTTTTTCCGACTGCGCTGTAGCTGTTTGCCGTCATCAGCGAAGTATAGATCACCTGAAACTGATCGAGCGCGCTACTGCCAATTTTGAGCTCATCGTCGGATACCGGCTTTGCAACGATCTGATCATAAACCGGCGCTTCCTGCCACCAAGCGGCATTGGGCGAAAGCACAATGTCCTCGGCCGTATTGCTCTGTATAAAGTAGGGGCCTGTCCCGATGGGCAGTTTCCCAGTATCCAGCCCGAGCTGCTCATAATAGGATTTTGGAATTACAGGAAAGCTCATGAGATAGAAAATATCCCTGGATTTTCTGGAGGCTACGACCTTCAGCGTCTGATCATCGATTTTTTCATAGGAAGAGAGCACATTGCTGTATTTTGCGTATTCGCATTGCGCCGCATCCGAGCCTTTGATTTTTTCCAAAGCGAAGATCAGATCATCTGCCGTAACGCTCCCGTAATCCCCGTGAAAGAGGACATTTTTTCGGATGTGGAAGGTATAGGTCAGCCCATCTTCGCTGATGTCCCAGCTCTGTACCACGCCGGCGGAAAACTTCCCGTCAGCCGAAATGCGAATGGCCGGCTCTGTGATAAGCGACATCAAATTGGCTGTGTTTTCATCCAGAACTGCCAGCGGATGCAAAGAGGCAGGGCTAGGCGTCATCATAATGGAAAGCGTCTTTTTTTCTGCGGCTCCGCTGCTGGCAGGAGGCGGCAGTTCATCCACGTTGGTGCTCATATCTCCCTCATCGAAGGGGGTTACTTCCACCTGCTTTTTACAGCCTGCCAGCAAAAAGCAGACCGCCAAAAGCAACAAGGCCGCATTTTTAAAATTTGTATAGGATCCGATATATCTCATAGCTCTGCTGAACTTTTTTAACATAGTTGTCTGTCTCCGCAAACGGAATTTTCTCCAGGGATTTTCCATCGCTGGAGTATTCCGGATTCTCCAGCCATCCGATCACCCGGTTTGGCCCTGCGTTATAGCCGGCCAGAATTTTTACGGGATCGCCGCCGAATTTTTCGTCCAAATAGCTCAGATACCAGCATCCCAGGCGGATATTATATTCGGGCTCGAAAAGCCGCTCCTGGGCATAATCTTCTCTTCCCATTTTCTGGCTGATCCATTGGCCTGTTTCTGGCATCACCTGCATGAGCCCCATGGCTCCGGCGCTGGAGACGGCATCTTCCCGGAAGCGGCTCTCTTTCCAGATGACCGCCGCGGCCAAATAGGGATCGATTTCATATTCCGCCGCATACTGCGCGATGAGCTCAGAATACTTCATCGGATACAGCGCTTTAAAATAGCAGTATAGGCCAAAAATCGACACAAATAGAAAAGCGAGTGCCACAAAAACAATCGTCAGAACCTTTTTCTTTTTTCTGCGCATATCTGTTCCGCCTGGCGATACAGGCGTTTTACCTCTCTTCCAAGTTCCCCTATCGAGCCGGAATTATCGATTATGTGCTTTGCTTTTTCGCTTTTTTGCGCATAATCCCCCTGGCTTTGGATGCGGCGCTCGGCCTCCTGCCGCGAAAGATGATCCCGCAGCAAAATGCGCCTGATCTGCTCTTCTCTCTCGGCCATAACCAGCCAGATCTCATCGCACAGCGCATCCAGGCCGGTTTCAAAGAGTAGAGCTGCATCCAGCACTATTATACCATCCCCGGCCTCGATTTGTTTTACAATATTGTTAATTATATGAGGATGCGTGATCGAATTCAACTGCAGCAGCTTTTTTTTCTCCGAAAAGACAATCGCGCCCAAGCGCTTTCGATCGATCTCGCCCTGTGCGTTTAAAATCTCCTCTCCAAAGGCCTGCACAACCTGTGCATATGCCTCCTGCCCGGCGTATAAAACCTCGTGGCCGACGCGATCCGCATCGATGATGCCCGCTCCCAGCTCTCCCAGCACGCGGCTGACCGCAGACTTGCCGCAGGCAATGCCGCCGGTCAGCCCGATGACATACCGCATCTACTTTGCCTCCGCCCAATTGCTGCCCACCGCCGTATGCACTTCGAGCGGTACAGACATCTCGCACACATGCTCCATCTGCTCTTTTAGAATGGCTTTTACTTCCTCCAGCTCCTCGGGCACAGTATCCACAATCAGTTCGTCGTGCACCTGCAAAATCAGCTGAGAGCGCAATTTTCGCTCTCTCATGACGTCCCAGACGCGGATCATCGCATACTTGATGATATCTGCTGCCGTCCCCTGGATAGGCGTATTGAGCGCCACTCTCTCCCCAAAAGAGCGGGTGTTGAAATTGGAGCTTTTGAGCTCATCCACATAGCGAATGCGCCCATAGCGCGTGCGCACAAAGCCATCGCGCTTGGCCTCCTCCACGATGCGCGTCATGTATTCCCGAACGCCGGAAAATTCCTCCAAATATTTGTCGATATATTCCTTGGCCTTGAAGCGGGCAATGCCCAGATTCTTCGCCAGGCCAAAATCGCTGATCCCGTATACGATGCCGAAATTGACTGCTTTTGAGCTGCTCCGCATTTCCGGCGTTACCAGCTCCATCGGGACGCCAAAGACTTCCGAGGCTGTGCGGGTGTGGATATCCTCGCCGTGATTGAAGGCGTCGCATAGATGCCTGTCTTTTGTGATATCCGCCAAAACGCGCAGTTCAATTTGGGAATAATCTGCGGCAACGATGAGGTTCTCCTCATCCTCCGGAATAAACAGCTCGCGGATTTTGGCGCCGAAATCGCTCCGCACCGGGATATTCTGCAGATTTGGCTCTGTGCTGGAAATTCTGCCAGTCGCCGTAACGAGCTGGTTGAAAGTCGTATGCACTTTATGCGTTTTGGGATCCACCACCGCTTCCAGCCCATCGATATATGTGCTCTTGAGCTTTGTAACCTGGCGGTATTCGATCAGCTTTTGGATGATCGGGTGCTGCCCCTGCAGACGTTCGAGCACCTCAATATCCGTAGAATAGCCGGTCTTGGTTTTCTTGATCACCGGCAGCCCCAGCTTTTCAAACAAGACCACGCCCAGCTGTTTTGTGGAGGCAATATTGAAGGAATCCGTCCCAGCCAGCTCGTAAATCTCCCTGACCAGGCTGTCGATTTGCTCCGCATATTCCGCCTTCAGTTTCTGAAGCAGCTGCAAATTGACGCGAACTCCCTGCAGTTCCATAGAATACAGCACGTGGAGCAAGGGCAGCTCGATATGGTAATAAACCTCCTCCAGCTGCTTTTCCTTGATCTGCTTCTTCTGCACCTCTTCAATTGCAAACAGCGCGCTGGCTCTTCCGGCCGCGTGGTAGCGGGTTTTCAGCTTCTCTATCGTAAAATTGCGCTGCGTCGGATCTAAGACATAGTCCGCCAGGGCGGTATCGAAGGAAATCCCTTCCATATGGCAGCCCTGCTCTCCAAAAAGATGCAGCAGAGCTTTGGCATCGTGCGCGGTTTTCGCGATCTCTTGCTCCTGCAAAATCTCCCGCAGCTGTTCCAGCACATCCGAAGGCGGCAATCCCTCATCCAGCAGAGAATAAGAAAGCGCCAGCTCAAATTCCTCCTCCGGCTTTACGGCAAAACAGAGCGCATCCTCATCCTGACAGATCGCGAGCTTTCCAGCTGTTTTTGCTTCCACCAGCAGTTTATCGATATGCCTAGGTTCCCGCAGGGAAAAGCGCTCCGGCTCCTTTGCCACAATCTCCTCCCCGGCCAGGCCGCGGCGCTTGATCAGGGAAGAAAACTCCAGCGAAGAGAGTACCTGATAGAGCGCGCTGTCCTCCAGGCCATGGAAAGCCAGCTCTTCCAGCTCGAAAGCGATGGGGACATCCGTAACGATGGTCGCCAGCTTTTTGGAGAGAAACGCGCTCTCCCTCCCAGCGACGATTTTCTCTTTCATCTTATTGCCCGGCAGCTCTTCCAAATGATCATAGAGATTTTCAATGGATTCAAACTCCGCCAGCAATTTGAGCGCCGTCTTTTCGCCCACTCCTTTGATTCCGGGGATATTATCCGAAGCATCGCCCATCAGCCCCTTCAGATCGATGATCTGCCAAGGCTCCAGGCCATAGACCTCCTTCAAATGCGCCTGATCGAAAACCTCAATTTCGCTCACGCCTTTGCGCGTCAGCAGCACTTTGGTCGACTGCGTGATGAGCTGGAGAGAATCCCGGTCTCCCGTAACGACATAAGCCTCAATCCCCGCCTGATCTGCGCGCTTTGCAACTGTGCCAATCACATCGTCCGCTTCATAGCCCTGAATCTCCAGAATGGGAATATTCAGCCTGTGAAGAGCCTCTTTGATGAGCGGAAACTGGCTCAACAGCTCATCCGGCGTTTTTTGCCGGTTACCCTTATAGTCATCGAACAGTTCTTTACGGAAAGTCGGCCCCTTTAAATCGAAAGAGACTGCAAGATAATCCGGCTTTCGCTCGTCGATCAGCCCAAGCAGCATGGTGAAAAAGCCATATGCCGCATTGATCACCTGCCCGTCGTTCATCTTCATGGGCGGGAGCGCGTGGAACGCACGGAATACCAGGCTATTGCCATCTATAATAATCAATTTTTTATCCATCGTTTTCTCCATGTTCTTTCCATTTCTTTCTCAGCATTTCCCGGGCCCGGTATAACCTGGATTTCACCGTCCCAAGGGCAGTTTGCAGGATCTGGGCTATCTCCTCATAGGAATACCCATCCACATCGCGCAGCAGGATGACCTCCCTGAGCGAAGCGGGCAGCTCTGCTATGAGCCGCTCTAAAGCGCGGTGTTCATCCGCCAAAATGACGCGCTCCTCGATATTCTCTGCCGCCAAGGGCTCAAGACCCTGCTCATACAGTGCTTCCAGCGAAAGAGAGGCTCGCTTTTTTCTGCGAAAATCCAGCGAGGCGTTGCGGGTGATCCGGTAGACCCAGGTGGAAAAAGAGGATTCCTGCCTGAATTTTGGCAGCGCGCGGTAAAGCTTCAAGACGCTCTCCTGCGCAACATCGAAAGCATCCTCTGCGTCTCCAGTCATGCGCAGCGCCAGCGCATAGATTTTATTTTGATAAAGCCGAACCAAAGCTTCAAAGGCGGCAAGATCGCCCCTTTTTGCCTTTTTCAGCAGGATAGCTTCTTCCTCCATTTCAACCCTTCCGCTCCTCTAAGAGGCAAAATGTTATTGACGCGCCTCCTAGAATATGCTAGAATTACTGATGTTCAAAGTTGCCGAAGTGATGGAATTGGCAGACGTAGTGGACTCAAAATCCACCGCTGGCGACAGCGTGCCGGTTCGAGTCCGGCCTTCGGCACCAAGCCCTTTTGCATTGCAAGAGGGTTTTTTTTATTGCGACCAGCCCCAGACCGAGAGTTTCTCGGAAAGCGCCTTGAGCTCCTCCTGAATCTCCTGATAATCCGGGCAGTACCGCGCGACAATCTCCCAAAATTCCGCAGAGTGCGCATGCACCATCGTGTGCGCAAGCTCATGAATGACAACCGAATCCACCGCTCTGCCGGATGCGAACAAAAGCCTCCAGGAAAAATTCAGCTGATTCTTTCCGCTACAGGAGCCCCAGCGCGTCCGCGCATCCGTTATCTTCACAGAGGCGTATTCCGCGCCCATCTTTTCAGCCCAGATCTGCACTCGCTTTTTTAGAATTTCCAGGCCCTGCTGCCGATACCACGCCTTAACCAGCGCCCGGCGCTCCTCCATCTCACAGCGAGGCATGCGAAAACAACTGCCGTCAAAGAGCACTTCCTGTTCTTTTCCCAGCCTGACGGGGTATTCCCTGCCCAAAAAGAAAAGCGTATCCATACGGTAAGCCGCCCTTTGCCGGGCAATCTCCGCTTTTTTCTCCAGACACTTTTCGATCCACTCCCGCTTGCTTTCCACAAAGCCATCGATAAATGCCTGGGAAATGCGGCGGGGCGCCAAAACTTCCACTTTGCACTCGGGCGTAACGCGAAGCAAAATTGTCTTTCGCATACCGCGTTTCAGGGTATATTCAATTTTCTCATTCGCGCGCTTTGTATCCATATCCTCTATTCTATCACACCAATGCTATTTTTGAAATAGCTCACATTGATAGTAGTTGGCGATGGAGAGCATTTCACGCAAATAGAAGTTCAGCTTCATATACCACGCAGATTCCACCGGCCAAAGCGCATATTCCTTGAAAAACTTCTTTGCGATCTGCGCAGAGCGAAAGCAATGGAAATCGCTGGTTACGATTAAAACGCTAGGCAAAAAAGAGAATTTCTCCAAAAGAATCTGCTGGGAGAACTTGAGGTTTTCATAGGTGTTGCGCGCGCTATTTTCTACCAGAATCGACTGTGGTAAAACGCCCTGCTCAAGCAGATAGCGCCGCATGGCCTCTGCTTCGGAAAGTTCCTCTTGCCTTCCCTTCCCGCCTGTTACCAAGATAGGCAGGCGCTCCTTCTGCGCCGCGCGAATCGCCGCATTCAGCCGCATGCGCAGCAAGCGTGACGGGCGGTTTCTGCGCAGCCCCGCGCCCAGGACAATAACCGCATCTGCCTTCGCGCTTTTGCAGCGCCGCGCATACAGCGCTGTGCAAAAAATGCAGCCGAGCAGCGAGGCCAGGACAAGGAGATAACATACGGATGCGGTGCAAACGGCAATCCTAACCCCAGGCAGTTCCAATATTTGCGGGGCAAAAAGCCCGAGGCACCCATAGCAGACCAGCGGGATGCCCAAAAATGCCGGGAGGAGCACGCCCAGGTTGAGATTGGACATTTTCGCGGCAAACAGAGTATCAGCGATGAGAAGAATGCCTAAAATAAGCCAAAAATACTGCAACTTGTCCCCTCCTTCCACATCTACTATATCATATTGCCCAAAATTAGGCCAACCTACTTGCCGTTTTGCTCCTCCCGCGGGAAAAATAGCCCAATTAAAAGAGAGCCCCGCTTTTTAAGCGAGGCTCTTTTTTTTAGAAAGCAGACAGCCAAAATTGGGCATTATCCCAAATTCAGCCTGCAAATATCGCTTATGCTTCTTTGAATGCCTTGGCTGCCGCGCCCGGATCTTCCGCATTCAAAATTGCACGGCCAATAATGACCATATCGACATTATATTTCTTCACCAGCGGAATGCGCTCCAGCGTCAGCCCGCCTGCCACGGCGACCTTGGCGTCAAAGCCCGTCGCCATAATGCCGGAAAGCACCTCTTCATAGGAGCGGTGATCCTCTTGGCCTTCGGAATCGACTGCGATATGCGCACAGACGTAATCCATGCCGGCTTTATTGAGTTTATCCTTATGGGCGGAATAGTCCTGAATATGCATCAGATCTGCCATCGCATAATGCCCGGGGCCTGCTTCTCTGGCCGCCTGCACAGCGCCTGCAACCGTAGACATATCCCCATAGCCCACGACCGTTGCGAAGTTTGCGCCGTAGTCGAACATCTTTTTGGATGTGCTGTAGCCGCCGTCCACAGTCTTGACGTCGGCCAAAAGCTGAATACCCGGGAAAGCCGCGCGGAAAATTTTCACCAGATCATAGCCATGCGCGCCCATGAAACCGGTTCCAAGCTCAAACACATCGACATAATCTTTTGTTTTATGCACCATTTCAAGGCCTTTGTCAATATCCTGAAGATCAAGTGCAAGCTGCAATTTCATTCGTTCTTCCTCCCCTGTTTTTTTATTTTTTAAACCCCCGGCATTTGCCGGGGGCTTTGAACACTTAAACCTGCTGACAGCGCTTACGCCTCGAAGAACGTCTTGGCAACTGCCGCCGGATCATCCGCCTCTTTGATCGCGCGGCCGATGATGACGTGATACGGATTGCAGGATTTCACAGCTTCGATGTTCTCGACGCGGATTGCGCCGGAGAGCACTTTCTTGGCCTTGAAGTCCAGGCGCTTCACTTCCTCGAACATCGCGTTCAGGCGCTCGGTCGTCTTTTCCTGGCCGTCTCTGGAATCATCGCCGGAGAGGTGGAAGCAGACGTAATCCGGGCCAAGCTTGTTGAGCATCTCAACATAGGGCTCGTAATCCGGGACTGCAACCAGGTCTACAAAGCACTCTTTGCCCAGCTCGTGGCAAGCACGGATGGTCTCGGAAATGGTTTTCTCCTTGGCACGCGCACAAACCGTGATGATGTCTGCGCCGGCTTCCAGGCAGGGCTTGCCGACTTTGTAGCCGGAGTCCATAATCTTGATATCTGCCAGGATTTTCTTATCCGGGAAGAGATCCTTGAACTCCCGGATTGCCGTGTGGCCATAGCGGGCGATGAATTCTTCGCCGAGCTCGATGATATCGATGTACGGCTCCACAGCCGTCGCCAGCTGAATTCCTCTGCCAAAGCTCAGGCAATCGATCGCGAATTGAATTTTCATGTTCTTTTCTCCTTTTTCTTTTCCAATTTCAAATTTTGCTATTCTAAGCTTCTTTAAAAGCTTTAGCAACGCTAGCAGGGTCTGCGGCTTTCTCAATCGAGCCGCCGACGTTTACATGGTGCGGGTTCACTTTCAGAATTGCCGGAATATCCGCGACCACAATGCCGCCCGAAAGAACCAGCTTGGAATTGAATTTCAGCTCGCCGATTTTTTCGAACATGCGCGCGCGGGCATCCGCACCGCCCTCTTTTTCATAGATATCACTGCCAAGATGCGCGCAGACATAATCCGGTGCCAGCTCATTGATATAATCCACATAGTCGGCATATTTCTCAGCAGGAATAGCGATGAAATCCAGCCAGGATTCCCTGCCCATTTCTTTCGCGGCCTGAATCAGACCGCGGCAGGTTCCCTCTGTCGCCAGGATGCAGGCAGTTACGATATCGGCTCCCGCCTCAAACGCCATCTTGCTCTCGCTGTATCCGGCATCCATAATCTTAATATCTGCCAGAATCTTTTTCTCCGGGAAAACTTCCTTCATTTTCGTCACTGCGGAAAGCGAATATTTGCTGATCATCCGCTCGCCCAGCTCGATAATATCCACATATTCGCGGACTTTTTCCGCAATCGCAATGCCCTCTTCCAAAGGAAGCGTATCAATCGCATATTGTAAAATCATGTTATTTCCTCCCCGCCTTAGGCTTCTTTAAATGCTCTGGCCACAGCCACCGGATCCGCTGCTTTCTCAATGGCCCCGCCCACATTGACATGATGCGGGTTAACCTTTTTGATTGCCGGGATATCCGCCAGGCTAATGCCGCCGGAAAGCACGAGCTTAGAGGAGAAATTCAGCTCGCCGATTTTCTCGAACATGCGGGCACGGGCATCCGCGCCGCCTTCTTTTTCATAGATATCGCTGCCAAGATGCGCACAGACGTAATCCGGCGCCAGCCGGTTGAGATACTCGACATAGTCTGCGTAATTCTCAGACGGGATGGCGATGAAATCCAGCCAGGATTCCTTGCCTGCATCTTTTGCCGCGTCGATAAGCCCTTTAGCCGTTCCTTCTGTAGCTACGATACATGCCGTGACGATATCCGCGCCGACCTCATAGGCATCCATGGCATAATTATAGCCAGCGTCCATGATTTTCAGGTCTGCCAGAATCTTCTTCTCCGGAAACGCCTGCTTCATCTTCGTGATGGCGGAAAGAGAATATCTTTGAATCATTCCCTCGCCCAGCTCGATGATGTCCACATAGTCCCGAATCTTTTCGGCGATAGCCATTCCCTGATCCAGCGTCAGGCTATCAATTGCGTACTGTAGTAACATTTATTACACCTTTCTAAATGGCTTTTCGCCATTTAAATGAAATCGATAGAATTTGATAAAGCTGGTTTTGCGCTTTATCCAAAGCCGTTCAGGCTAAAAAAATACGGCCTGCAAACTGGAGACTTTTCATGATCTTTTTGGGCATTCCGCCCCGGTTATGGATACCGCCTTTGCTCTTTTCACAGGCAATTTTCCCGACCACGTCTGACTCCTTTTTGCAAACCGAACTGCAAATGAATTCATGTCTTTCGACACCTTCATGCTATCATAAATGTGCCCGCTTTACAAGTTTATTTTTTAGTATTTATTTCGCCCGAAAGGTTTGAAATGAGAACAAAAACAGGTATAATGATAGCGTATGATAACAACACTTTCATGGTAAAATGAGGTTCTTATGGTTAAACTGGCAAGATTCCTAAAAGACTTTAAAAAGCAGGTTTTTCTGGGGCCGCTTTTCAAGCTGATCGAGGCAATTTTTGAGCTGATTATCCCCATCATCATGGCCAAGGTCATCGATGTCGGCGTAAAAAACGGCGATGAGGGCTACGTGCTTAAAATGGGTGGCATTCTCGTGCTGCTCTATGTCGTCGGCCTGTGCTCCACGCTGGTATGCCAGCGGTTCGCCGCCCAAGCCAGCCAGGGCGTGGGCACGAAAATCCGGGATCAGCTCTATGCGCATATCATGCGCTTTTCTCATGCCGAGATCGATAAATTCGGTTCGCAGACGCTGGTTACCCGGCTGACGGCAGACGTCAACCAAATTCAGCTGGCCGTCGCCATGCTGATTCGCCTGGTGGTCCGGGCGCCTTTTCTTGTCATCGGTTCTATCATCGTCTCCATGTTCATCGACCTAAGCCTCTCCTCGGTGTTTTTGGTGATGGCACCGGTCGTCGCGTTCGTTACCTGGCTGATCATGAGCCGCTCGGTTCCCTACTATAAAATACTGCAAAAAAAGCTGGATAAGGTTTCTTTGCTGACGGGCGAGACGCTGTCGGGAGCGCGCGTTATCCGGGCCTTTTCCAAGCAGAAAAGCGAGAGCGAGAAAGCCTATGCCGCCACGGATGATTACCGCAGAACGGCCATGCGTGTGGAGCGCCTTGCAACGCTACTCAACCCGCTCACCTTCATGCTGCTGAACTTTGCGACAATTGCCGTCATCTGGTTTGGCGGCTATCGGGTGAATTCCGGCACGTTTACGCAGGGCGAGCTCGTCGCCTTTGTCAACTATCTCTCGCAAATTGCCCTGGCACTGATGGTCGTGGCGAACCTGGTCGTCATCTTCACCAAAGCCTCCGCTTCCGCCGCGCGAATTAACGAAGTATTCGAGACTGCTCCGTCTATTACGGACGGCCCCGGAGCGCCCAGCGAGGCCAAAAGCGGCGCGCCTGTGCTCTGCTTCGAACATGTTTTCCATTCCTACGGCGGAGAAGATTCGCTTTCGGATATTAACTTTACCATCATGCCCGGCCAGACTGTCGGCATCATCGGCGGCACGGGTTCGGGCAAATCCACCCTCATCAACCTGATCCCGCGCTTTTACGATGTCTCTGCCGGAAAAGTTCTGGTGGGCGGCGTGGATGTGCGGGAATATAAATTGGAAGAACTGCGGCAAAAGGTCTCTATTGTGCCGCAGCACACCGTTCTTTTTAACGGCACCGTCGAATCCAACCTGCGGCTGCGGGATGAGAATGCCTCTTTAGAGGATTTGGAGCAGGCGCTGGCCGTCTCTCAAAGTAAGGAGTTTGTCGATGCCCTGCCCGGCCGGCTCTCAGCGCCTATTAGCGAGGGCGGAAAAAACTTGTCTGGCGGGCAAAAACAGCGCCTTACCATCGCGCGGGCGCTCGTCGCCCAGCCCGAGATTCTTATTTTAGATGATGCAACCAGCGCCCTGGATTATTCCACCGACGCCAAGCTCCGCCAGGCTTTGGCGACCAAGCAAGGGCTGCAGGCGCTCATTCTGGTCTCGCAAAGAGCCGCTTCTATCCGCCATGCTGATCAGATTTTTGTGCTGGACGACGGCAAAATTGTGGGCAGCGGAACGCATCAATCGCTCCTGGCTTCCTGCCCCATCTATCATGAAATCTGCAAATCTCAGTCTATCTTGGAAGAAGAGGTGAAATAGCGATGAACAAGGCAACATTTCGCCGGCTTCTCGGCGTGCTCAAGCCATACGGCTTCTATATCTTTTTGGCGATTCTCTCTGCGCTCATCGGCGTCTCGCTTTCCCTGCTCGGGCCGATTCTGATCGGCGATACCGTCGATCTCATCATTGGGCAAGGGCAAGTTGATTTTTCCGCAGTGGCGCGCATCCTCATTTTTTATGGGATTACCCTGCTTGTCAGCACCGCCTTCCAATGGCTCACTTCTGTTTTCACCAGCGTCATCGTGCAGAATACGACGCGGGATCTCAGCAGAGCCGCCATTGCTAAATTAAACGCCGTTCCCCTGCGCTATATCGATACCAACGCACATGGCGATATCATCAGCCGCGTGGTCAACGATATTTCACAGGTCGGCGACGGCCTGACCCAGGGCCTGACCCAGCTTTTTACCGGCATCATCACCATTCTTGGCACGCTGGGGTTCATGCTCTCTGTCAACGTGTTCATCACGGCCATCGTCGTCTTGGTAACGCCGCTCTCTATTTTCGTCGCTTCGTTTATTGTCAAGCGTACAAACAAGTATTTCTCCATGCAATCTGAGATTCAGGGCAAACTCAGCGCGCATATCAACGAGACGATCAACAATCAGAAGGTCATCAAAGCCTTTACTTATGAGCGGAGAGCCGAGGAGAAATTTTGTGCCATTGATGCCGATTTGCACGCCAGCGGCATCAAAGCACAGTTTAACTCCTCTCTCGCCAACCCTTCTACCCGCTTTGTCAACGGCCTTGTCTACGCCTCTGTGGGCATTTTCGGCTCTATTTGCGCCATCCGCGGCCTGATCAGCATCGGGCAGGTCTCTTCCTTTTTGAGCTATGCCAACCAATACACTAAACCTTTTAATGAGGTTTCGGGCGTCATCGGGCAAATTCAGACGGCCTTCGCTTCTGCCAACCGGGTGTTCGAACTTCTCGATGAACCGGAAGAGGTTTCGGATGGAAAGAAAATCATCGATCCATCGCAGTTCAGCGGAAGCCTGGCCATGGAGCATGTCGCCTTCTCATATATCCCGGAGCGCAAGCTGATCGAAAATCTCAATCTTCAGGTCAGGCCCGGCGACAAGATCGCCATCGTCGGCCCGACAGGCTGCGGCAAAACGACGCTCATCAATTTGCTCATGCGCTTTTACGATGTAGATGACGGCGCGATTTTCCTGGATGGAACGGATATCCGCGAATTTTCCCGCAACAGCCTGCGCGGCCAATATGGCATGGTTTTGCAGGAGACTTGGGTCGCGACGGGCACAATCCGCGAAAATATCGCCTATGGAAAGCCGGATGCTACGATGGAGGAAGTGGTTGCCGCGGCAAAAGCGGCGCGGGCGCACGGTTTTATCACCCGCATGAAGGATGGCTACGATACCATCATTTCCGACCGCACAGGCAGCCTCTCCCAGGGCCAGCGGCAGCTGCTCTCGATTGCCCGGGTCATGCTGGTCGACCCGCCTATGCTCATTTTAGACGAAGCTACCAGCAATATCGACACCCGCACAGAGCTCTATATCCAGGAAGCGTTTAACAGGATGATGCAGGGCCGGACGAGCTTTATCGTCGCCCATCGCCTTTCTACCATCCTGGAGGCAGATAATATTCTAGTGATGAATCAGGGGCATATTTTAGAGCAGGGGCGGCATGAAGAGCTTCTGGCCAAAGGCGGCTTTTATGCGGAGCTCTATCAGAGCCAGTTTGCAAAATCAAAGTAAGCGCCATAAAAAAGAGGGCCTCCTCATAAGAGAAGCCCTCTTTTTTATTTATAGATTCGGTTGAGAATTTCCTGCGTTGAAGGCCCATACTCCCGGTTGACTCTGCCCAAACAGTAGAGGCTATCCGGGTTGCCTTTTTCTATGATGTTGAGCTTTTCATAGCAGGTGAGCGTGCAGGAAAAGCCCAAATGCTTCGCAAGCATCTCCGTATCTTTGCTCAAAGCGCCAAATGGGTATGCCAGCGCAGTCGGCCGCTGATGGAGGTTTTCCTGCATTTTTGCCTGCATCAGCTCTAAATCCGCCGAGACATAGGAGTAGAAATCTCCCACGGATTCCCCTGCCGCCTTAACCAGACCAAAGCGGGTATCTTTCCCATGCAGATTATAGGTGTGGTTCTGCACCTCCACGAGCCCCGAATTCATCATCTCCTCCAGCTGCTGCCAGGTTAGATAGGCGTAGTTATTGTTCATCTTCTCTTCGCCGGAGCTAAAGTATTCCGTACATTTGCCGATGATTGAGATGACGGCTTTCATATCGTATTTTTGCAGCAGCGGGTAGAGATAGCTATAATTATTATAATAGCCATCATCAAAGGTGAGCAATACGGGCTTTTCCGGCAGTTCCCCCTCTCCATTGACATAGCGGATCAGATCAGAAATGAGCACAGTCTCATAGCCCTGCTCCCGAAGATAGAGCAAATCGGCCTCTAAAACTGCTGGCGTTATAATATAATCGCCCGCTTTTGCTGTGCTGTCCAGTATGCTGTGATACATCAGGATCGGAAGCTCGACGCACTCTGTGTCTCCCCTGCTGTTTTTCCCTTCTACGGCGGCATATGCGATATTCCAGGCCAGCAGTGCCAGGCTCGCGACGGTCATTCCAATTGCGATTAATTTGGCATAGGCAATTACTGCGCGTTTTTTCATATGAAAACACCCCCAAATAATCGTATGCACCGTACAAGCGGAATAGAAAAAGGAGAGGAAATATTTCCTCTCCTTTTTATCGTACAGATTAGTTGAACTTGGGGCGCGCCGCATAGAACGTATGCAGCAACTCGTGCGCCTTATGGCTGCCGGGTTTGCCCAGATATTCATCATAGAGCTTGTTGATCTCGGAGTTTTTATGGGATTTGCGGACGGGCTTATCCGTATCCTCGCCATACAGCCCCTTCGCGCGCTCTACTCTCGGATCCAGAGCACCCTTCACCTCAGCAGGAACGATGGGCTGGCCGCCACCATTGACGCAGCCGCCCGGGCAAGCCATGATTTCGATGAAATCATAGTGCTTCTCGCCGGATTTGACGGCGTTGAGCAACTTCTCCGCATTGCCTGTGCCCGAAGCCACAGCGACATGCAGTTCTTTTCCGGCAACGGTAACCGTCGCTTCCTTGATGCCCTGAATACCGCGGACGTCCGTGTACTCAATTTCCTGGAGATCCTCGCCGGTCAGAATATCGGCAACCGTTCTGATGGCAGCTTCCATCACGCCGCCAGTCGCACCGAAGATAACGCCAGCACCTGTGGATTCGCCCAGAAGATTATCAAAATCTTCATCCGGCAGATTGACAAAGTCGATATTTGCCTGCTTGATCATGCGGGCAAATTCCCGCGTCGTCAGCACGGCATCCACATCGTCATATCCAGCGCCCGCCTGCCCATCTCTGGAGCGCTCAAACTTCTTGGCCGTGCAGGGCATGACCGAGACGACGAAGATATCTTTCGGATCGATATCGTTCTTTTCCGCATAGTAGGATTTTACGATTGCACCCAGCATCTGATGCGGAGATTTGCACGAAGAGAGATTCGGCAGGAACTCCGGGAAGAAATGCTCGCAGTATTTCACCCAGCCGGGAGAGCAAGAAGTGATCATCGGCAGCGCTCCGCCATTCTGCAGGCGCTCCAGAAGCTCCGTTCCCTCTTCCATAATGGTCAGATCTGCGCCAAAGTCGGTATCGAACACTTTGTCGAAGCCGATCCGCCGCATTGCTGCCGCCATCTTGCCTGTTACTCTGCTGCCCATGGGCATGCCGAACTCTTCGCCCAAAGCGACACGCACCGCCGGAGCCGGCTGCACGACGACAAACTTGTTATCATCACGCAGAGCATCCCAGACTTTATCCAGCTCGCTCTTTTCCGTCAGAGCGCCGACCGGGCAAGCCGCAATGCACTGGCCGCAGTTGATGCAGGGAACCTGCTCCAAAGATTTGTTGAAGACAGGCGAAATGGTCGTCTTAAATCCGCGGTTGACAGCGCCAATCGCGCCGATTTTCTGCACATTGTGGCAGACCGCTACACAGCGCTTACAGAGCACGCACTTATTGGGGTTGCGCACAACCGACGGAGAGAGCTCGTCGATGGGAAGATGATGCCGTTCGCCCTCGTATTCATAGCCCTCAACCTGGAAACGCTCGGAAAGCGTCTGCAATTCGCAGTTTTTGTTTCTCGGGCAGGAAAGGCATTCTCTGTCGTGGTTGGAAAGCAGAAGCTCCAGGCTCAGGCGCCGCGCTTTCAAAACCTTGGGAGAATTGGTCTTCACCACCATCCCCTCCGCAACCGGCAAAACGCAGGCTGCCTGCAGCGCCCGGTTTCCTTCGATTTCAACCAGACAGATACGGCAAGCGCCGATGGCGTTGATACCCTTCAAATAGCAGAGCGTTGGAATTTTAATATTTGCTTTTCTGGCTGCTTCCAATACCGAAGTATTTTCTGGAACTTCAACCTTGATATTATCTATTGTCAAAGAAACCATGATTCACCTCTCCTTATTTCTTCACGATAGCGCCAAACTTGCATTTTTCCATGCAAGCCCCGCACTTGATGCACTTGCTGCTGTCGATGACAAACGGGCTCTTGACCACGCCGGAAATCGCGCCAACAGGGCAAACTCTGGAGCACAGGCTGCAGCCCTTGCACTTATCTGCGACAATAGAATAGCTCAAAAGCGCCTTGCAGTGGCCAGCCGGGCAACGCTTCTCCTTGATATGCGCCTCATACTCGTCTCTGAAGTATTTGATGGTCGAGAGCACGGGGTTAGGAGCCGTTTTGCCCAGGCCGCAAAGTGCGCCGTCCTGAATGCCATGCGCCAGTTCTTCCAGCCTCTCGATATCACCTTCCTGTCCCTGACCTTTCGTGATGCGCTCCAGGATTTCCAGCATGCGCTTTGTGCCAATCCGGCAGGGGGCGCATTTGCCGCAGGATTCGTCCGCGGTGAACTCCAGGAAGAAACGGGCAACGTCGACCATGCAGTTATCCTCATCCATGACGATAAGGCCGCCCGAGCCCATCATGGAGCCGATGGCTGCCAGGTTGTCGTAGTCGATCGGAACATCCAGGTTCTCTGCCGGGATGCAGCCGCCCGAAGGGCCGCCCGTCTGCGCAGCTTTGAACTTCTTGCCATTGGGAATGCCGCCACCGATATCAAAGAGAATCTCGCGCAGCGTCGTGCCCATAGGAATCTCGACAAGGCCGGTGTTGGCAATCTTGCCGCCCAGAGCGAAAACCTTGGTGCCATGGGATTTTTCCGTTCCCATGGATGCAAACCACTCAGGCCCGTTCAGAATGATAACCGGAATATTTGCCAGGGTTTCTACGTTGTTGATGATTGTGGGCTTGCCAAACAGGCCCTTGTTTGCCGGGAACGGAGGCTTGGGCCGGGGCTCGCCACGGCGGCCCTCGATGGATTCCATCAGCGCCGTCTCCTCGCCGCAGACAAACGCGCCTGCGCCAAGGCGAATCTCCATATCAAATTCAAAGTCAGTGCCAAAGATCTTGCCGCCAAGCAGGCCCTTTTCTCTCGCCTGATCGATGGCGACCTGCAGTCTCTGCACGGCAATCGGGTACTCTGCACGGCAGTAGACATAGCCCATGTTTGCGCCGATGGCATAGCCGGCAATCGCCATTGCCTCGATGACGCTGTGCGGGTCTCCCTCCAGAACAGAGCGATCCATGAATGCACCCGGGTCGCCTTCGTCGGCGTTGCAGATGACATATTTCTGCTCATTCTGTGCATTGCGCGCAAATTTCCATTTGAGGCCGGTCGGGAAGCCAGCACCGCCTCTGCCTCTCAGGCCAGATTTGGTCATAATCTCGATGACTTCATCCGGCGTGTATTCCCGCAGGCACTTTGCCAGCGCCTGATATCCATCCAGCGCAATGTATTCCTCGATCTTTTCCGGATCGATGACGCCGCAGTTGCGCAGCGCAATGCGCTTCTGTTTCTTATAGAAATTGATTTTGGGCAGCGTTTTTTCCACAGTCTCATTTGCAGAGTGAGGCTTATGGAACAGCCGCTCAACAGGACGATCCGCAATCAGATCTTCCCGGACGATTTCCTCGACATCGTCTACGCTTACTCTGTTATAGTAGGTGCCTTCCGGATAGACGATGACGATAGGGCCATTCTCGCAAAGGCCGAAGCAGCCCGTCCGGACAACCTTCACCTTATCATCGATGCCACTTTGGGCAATCAGCTCTTTGAATTTCTCGACGATCAGCGGCGAGCTGGAAGAAGTACAGCCTGTACCACCGCAAACCAAAACATGCTTGACGCCCTTGGGCGCTTCTGCTCCTGCGAGCCGTATTTTAACATCCTCAATCGAGGCGTTTTTTACATTTTCAAGTTCCTGCAACGTTTTCATCCTAACTCCTCCATTTACTTTCTAATCGCGATTATTGATTTTCTCTTCTGAAATCTTCAATGATCCCCGGAATATCGTCAGGAGTGAGGCGCCCATAAACTCTGTCCCCGATCATCATAACAGGAGCAAGGCCGCAGCATCCCAGGCAGCGCGTCGCATCCAGCGAGAACATGCCGTCTTCCGTCGTCTTGCCCTCAGAAATTCCCAGCGTCTCCTCCAATGCTTCCAGAACGCTCTGGGAGTTTTTGACATAGCATGCCGTTCCCAGGCACACGCCAATGATATTGCGGCCCTTGGGCTCCAGGTTGAACTGGGCATAGAACGTCGCGACGCCATAGATATCGCTCATGGGAATATTCATCTCATCCGCGATGATCTCCTGAACTTCAAAAGAGAGGCAGCCAAAAAGCTCCTGCGCTTTTTGCATCACCGGCATCAGCGGGCCGGGAATATCTTTTTTCGCTGCGATATACTCTTTGAGTTCTTGTACTTTTGCCTTCTCTAAAACCAACGTTGGCATTCAAATAAACCTCCTAATCGAGCTTGTAAAAGAAATGATAAAAAAGTAACAAGTTGGACATTCAATATTTTATCATTCCATCCTCGAAAAAGCTAGTAGTTTTGGGGAAAATGTTTAAAATCCATATTTTTACCAGAGAAACAGGAATTTTTCGCTAATTTTGCAAATTTCCTACCAATTCCATTTTTGCAGCGCCAATCTCCAAATAAACCTCTTTCACCTGAGAAGAGAGCGCCGCATCGCTCAAATCCGCTTCGGCCTTAGCCAGCGCCGTTTCTACCTTTTCATAATACGCGATGAGCGCGCCGATCACCTTGTTATCTCCTGCTTCCAGCTTTTGCAGATTCGCCTTGATGCCGGCCGCATCGCTCTTCATGCCCGCAATATTCTGCTGAAGCGCCGCTTTATCCAGCTCCTGCTTATCGAAGGAAATGGCATATCCCATCAGATCGTCGTAGTATTTATTGGCGCTGGAAAGCGCGGTCTCTATTTTAGCCAGCGAATCCGCATCCGAGGAGACAGTTACCGTCATTTCCTGCGTCGACATTTCAAAAACACTGGTTTGCATTTGCTGTTCTTTCAAAAGCCGCTGTTGGACGTTTTCCGCGTCTTCTCTCGTGGCATAGCCGGCAATGAGCACCCGCTTTCCTTCCGCAGTTTGGAGGATATACCCGGCGCCGCCTTTGCTGACGAGCTGCGCCGAGGCATCTTTTGCATTATTCTCCTCTGCATACAGGCCAACCTGAAGGGCAAAAATCGTCCCTCCGGGCAGTTTCATCTCTTTTTCCGCGTTGCTGGCCGCCGGCGATATGACAGGCGCTGCTCCGGCATTTTTGCTCTCGCTTGGCGCCTTGACATCCTCTCCTGTCAGCCAGGAGACAACAGGCGTTACAATTTTCTGAGAGAGGAAATCCCCGACTTTGGCCACGCCAATCAGATATACTCCCACTATCACAGCCGCAAGGATCGCAAAAAACAGGAAGCTTCTGGATCCCTTCTGCTGCGAAGTTTTTGAGTTCTCATATTGTGCTCTCGAATATCTCATGTTGCCCTCCGTTGTTTCATACTTGCTAGTTCATATATATGAGTCATCCGTCCAAGCTATGAGTTGCCCGGGCACAAAATATTTCGCTTTCCCGCAATAAAAAAATGCCAAGGAATCCCTTGGCATTTTTCTGCATTCATTAGTTTTTTGTGATAACACGCTTGCCGTCATAATAGCCGCAGTTTTTGCAGACTCTATGGTTCAGCTTGAGCTCGTGGCACTGAGGGCACTCGCTCAAACCCGGCAAGGATAGCTTCCAGTTTGCCTTTCTGCTGCGTGTCTTGGATTTGCTCGTCATCCTCTTTGGTACTGCCATGTATACACACCTCCCTCGCGTTAATCAAATAATCCTTTTAGCTGTGCAAATGGATTGTCTTTCTTGATCTCCGTATCACAGCCGCATTCCACTTCGTTTCGATCTGCTCCGCAAACCGGGCAAAGCCCTTTGCAGTCTGCCTTGCAAAGATACTGATATGGAAGCGAAAGCGAAATTTCATCTGCGACCGGCTTATCCAGCAAGACGCTCGAACCATTAAGAGAATACTGTTGTTCCCCCTTCTCTTCCGGTTGTTTCGCAAATACCGCAGTAAAATCCAGTTCTACCGGGTATTCCATCGCCCTAAGACATCTTGAGCAATTCACAGCAAGAGATGTGCTCACATGCCCCGCTACGGTCAGCAGCTTATGCTCATAAACGTAGCTACCATTTATTTCCAGAGGCCCGGAAAACTCAAAGCCGCTCTCTCCTTCCAGAGAATCGGAAGAAAGTGCAAAGGAGAAGTGCTCTCCCTCGCTGTTTAGCGCGCTTGTAATATCCAGCTTCATATCGAATCCTCCAGCAAAACAGCTTTTACCATTATATTCGCAAAAAACGGCGATGTCAATAGTTTTCTGCTTAGCAGAGCGCTTTGGTCTCCCGCGCGATCATCAGTTCTTCGTTCGTCGGGATGATATAGATTTTGACTTTGGAATCCGGCGTAGAGATGAGCGTTTCCTTGCCGCGGATGCTGTTTGTGGAAGGATCCATCTTGGCGCCCAGGAACTCCAGCCCCTTGATGCACTCTTCGCGCACGCCGCCGTCGTTTTCGCCGACGCCGCCCGCAAACGCGATGACATCCACGCCGCCAAGAACAGCCGCAAATGCGCCGATATACTTCTTAATGCGGTAGCAGAACATCGTCCGTGCGGTAATCGCCTTTTCATTGCCCTCTTCCGCCGCTTTTTCCAGATCGCGGAAGTCGCTGGAGAGCTCGGAAACGCCAAGAACACCGCACTTCTTGTTGAGGAAGGTAACCGTCTCTTCCGCCGTCATATTCAGCTTTTTCATCAGATACGGAATCGCCGCCGGATCGATATCGCCCGAGCGCGTCCCCATCAGAACGCCTTCCAGCGGTGTCAGGCCCATGGTGGTATCCATGCACTTGCCGTCTTTGACTGCCGCAAGGCTGGAGCCGTTGCCCAGGTGGCAGGTGATGATCTTCAGATCGCTTCTGCCCTCAATCTCCGCCACGCGATCCGAGATGTAGTGGTGCGAGGTTCCGTGGAAGCCGTATTTTCTGATTTTATGCTCCTGATAGACAGAATAGGGAATTCCATAAAGATATGCATAATCGGGCATGCTCTGATGGAAGGCCGTATCGAAAACCGCAACGTTGGGCTTGCCCGGCATGAGCTCCATGCAGGTCTCGATGCCTTTGATGTTTGCAGGGTTATGCAGCGGCCCAAGCTCGATGTATTCGCGAATGCCGTCCAGCACTCTGTCGTCCACCAAAGACGGCGCGGTGAATTTCTCGCCGCCATGCAGAACTCTATGGCCCACAGCCTGGATCTCGTCCATAGATTTGACTGCGCCGTGCTCGGCGTCCGTCAGCGCCGCGATCACTTCCGTCATAGCCGCGCCATGATCGTTCATTTCCTTTTCGACGACAAACTTCTCTTTGCCCGCAGTTGTATGCGTCAGCTTAGAGCCGGCGATGCCGATTCTCTCTACCAGCCCTTTTGCCTTGACATTCTCATTATCCATGTCGATGAGCTGATATTTGATGGACGAGCTACCCGCGTTTATCACCAAAATGTAGTTCATAGGTTCTTCCTCCACATTCATAAAATTCCATATTCTGCGCGCCTATTTTTTGCTATAATAGGAACAGCGTATCCATTATACATGATTCGCCGCGCATTTGCAAAGGAGTTTTGGAAGTTTATGAAAATATCGGCCGTTATCGCAGAATATAATCCCTTTCACCAGGGCCACGCACTGCACCTTGCGCGGACGAGAGAGCTTGGCGCGGATAAAATCATCGTTATTATGAGCGGCAGCTTTACACAGCGCGGCGAGGCCGCCGTCTTCGATAAATTCACGCGCGCAGCCTGCGCACTGACATGCGGCGCCGACCTAGTATTGGAACTCCCAGCTTTTTTCGCGCTCTCCCCTGCCCAGCGCTTTGCGGAAGGTGCCGTCCGCATTTTAGACAGCCTTGGCTGCATCGATTCTCTGAGCTTTGGCAGTGAGATAGCCGCTCTTCCCACCCTGCTCAAAACCGCAGAGCTGCTTTCTCAGGAGCCGGAAGCATACCGCACCTGTCTGCGCAGCCATCTTGCCGCCGGCAACAGTTTCCCTGCCGCGCGCCAAAAGGCTTTCTCCCAGCTATACGGCGAGGAGATTGCCGCCCCGCTCCGCTCTCCCAACTGTATTTTGGCGCTGGAATATCTGCAAGCACTTAGCCGCATTTCCAGCCAAATCCAGCCGGAAGTAATACTGCGCGAAGGCGGGGCTTATCTTGATTCAAAAATGCAGGGTGCCCTCTCCAGCGCACTGGCGATACGCTCGGATCTGCGCTCGGGCGGCCAGGCTTGGCGGCGCTCGGTCCCGCCCGCCATTTTTGATTTTTACCGCAGCCCTTTGCCTGAACATTCGGTTTTCCCGCACTTGCTCTATCAGCTACGCCGCGCCTCCGCCGAGTCGCTCGGCCAGATTTCCGGCATACAGGAAGGGCTGGAGCATAAGCTTTGGCAGGCAGGCCAAGCGGCAGAATCTTATGAAGATCTGCTTGCGCGCATCAAAAGCAAGCGCTATCCCATGGCGCGCATCAAGCGCGCGCTGTGCTGCCTGCTGCTCGGCATTACCAGGCAGGCGGAACAGTCGCTTTCCCAGGCCCCGCTCTACGCGCGCGTGCTGGGCGTAAAAAAAGAGAGCATAGAACTGCTCTCTCTTCTTTCCAAAACCTCCCGCATCCCTTTGCTTTGCTCTGCCAAGGATTTTCCTTCTCAGAACCCGCTGTTCGCGCTGGATATATGGGCGACGGATTGTTACAGCGCACTGCAAGCCCCGCCTGCGCCGGCCGGCCGCGATTATATCCAAGGGCTTCTCATCCTGTAAGCCGCTTTCCCTAATCTTGCTCCACCAGCGCGCAAATCTCATCAATATGTTTTAAGGTCTCCTCTCTGCCTCTCTGCACGCAGAGCTGACAGTCTTTTGAGGAGTAGGGATCGATTCCTTCATAAACATCCGGAAGCAAGAGCAGGTCTGCCAAATAGTCTTTTTGGCGCGTGATGTGCCAATCCGTAATGGCAAGCGTGCGCTGCAGCGTATCCACGGCGTTGCGGGGCGGCGTGTTTTCCTCCTGCCCTCTTGGCAGAACGTCTACGCCAATCACAAGATCCGCGCCCAGCATTTTGACCGCCTGAACGGGAACACGCTCCAAAATTCCTCCGTCAATATAATACCTCCCACCCATCTCATAGGGCGCAAAAACGCCGGGGATGGAGATCGTCGCTCGAATGGCCTGATAGAGCGGCGTATTTTTATGAAATGTTACGAGCTCGCCCGAGCCAAGATCCACTGCCACACACGCAAAAGGGATGCGCGTCTGCTCGATGCCGATGTTTTTGGTCAGCAGGCGGATGAGCTGCTCTGTCTTTTTGCCGCGCACCAGTCCCCCGTCCCGCAGAGAAAAATCCAGGTATTTTTTAATGGCAAATTTCTCTGCATATTTTTCTAAAAAATAGAGATCCGTTCCTGTCGCAAACAGCCCGCCGACGATGCCGCCCATGCTGCTGCCCGCAACCATATCCACCTCTATCCCATGCTCCAGGAGGACCTGCAAGACGCCAATATGCGCGAGGCCGCGCGCAGCCCCGGCCCCCAGCGCCAGACCGAGCTTTTTCTTCCTTTTCATAATTTCGAGGCTCCTTTCATAAAGATAGTCAAAAACGGACAAAGGATATATGCCATGCCAAAACGCCTCTTTACAATTCTATGGTGCTGTGCGCTTATTTTGCTCATTCTTTTCTTTCCCAATACCGCGCTGGCCAGCGCATCTTCCGCGATCTCTTCCTGGCTTAGCGTGGTGCTTCCCTCGCTTTTGCCTTTTTGCATCGCAACTTCTCTTTTAGAGGAATGCGGCGCAGTCGCCCTATTCGCCCGCTGGCTTCAGCCCATTACGACTAAAATATTCGGCTTCTCGGGCGCATTTTCCTACGCGTTTTTGGCATCTTGCCTCTCCGGATATCCCATGGGAGCAAAAATCACATCTGAAATCTACGCCAACGGGCAGCTCAGCCAGGCGGAAGCGAGCAAAATGATCAACTGCACGAGCACCTCCGGGCCCATGTATCTGGTGGGAGCCGTTGCCATTGGTATGCTGGGCGATGCCTCTTTGGCAAAGTATCTGCTCATCCCCCATTATCTATCCGCGGCGCTTCTGGCCATTCTGGTTGGGCGCCGGTTTCGCAAAACCTGCCCGCAGTCGGCGGCCGCGCTCGCAAGGCCAGATCTTTCCCAGCCCATCTCCTTTGGCGAAGCGCTCTCGCATTCCGTCGCCAAAGGGCTGGACAGTATGCTGGCAGTTGGCGGCTTTATGGTGATCTACGCAGTTTTTGCCCAGGGGCTTCTTTGCGCTCTGCAAGCCATTTTGCCCGCAGAAAGCGAAAGCACCCGGCAGCTTCTTTCCCTGGGGCTTGGTGCCCTGGAAATGACAACCGGGTGCATTCATTCTAATATTCTGCCGCTGCCACAGCGGATTTTATACCTATGCGGCATCACTTCGTTCGGCGGTTTTTGCATTCAGAGCCAGACGGCGGCCCTTTGCGCAAAAAGCAAACTTCCCATCCGCGGGCTGTTTTGGCACAAAACGCTTCAAGGGTTGCTCTGCGTTCTGTTTGCAGGCATCCTCATGCTGGCCATGCCAATCCAGAATGCCGGAACGCCCTGCCGTTTCCCATCTGCCAGTGCTTATTTGCCTATGAGCATCTTTTTGGCCGTATGCGCGCTCTTCTGTCTGCTGCTCAGCCGGCGCAAACGGCGCAGCCGCGGCTAGTTCTCGCTGGGCGCTTTCTGCTCGCTGTTCATTTTCGCATAGAGGCGTGCTTTGTTTTCGCCAACCAGATCGATGCTTTCACGATAGAAAGTCTCCAGCTCATCCAGCACCTCTTCGGCATAGGTATTGGCCATTTTCTTGATCTCTCCGGCCTTGGCGCGGCTGTTTTCGATGAGCTTATTGGCCTTTTCACATGCCGCCTGCGTGATCTCCTCCTGCTTGATCATAGCCTCTGCTTCTTTTTTCGCGCGGCGGACAATCTCCTCCGCCTGAATATCCGCAGATTTGAGGATCTGATCGCGCTCAGACGCAACTTTTTTTGCAAAATCCAGCTCTTCATGCAGAGCGGCTTTGATATCTTCGATAATTTCCATCACAATTTTCTGATCGACCAGCTTGCTTTTGGAAAAGCCCTTGGTTGGGCTCATCTCGATCTCCTCTTGCAGCTCATCCACCAAAGCAAAAACGTCCATCTTCTCCATTGCGTATAACCCCCGTCATTTATGTTCATTTAGTGCGTTAATTTTTCCATATATTCTTTGACACATTCCGGGACAAAGCCCGTCAGATCCGCTGAAAATGCCACCAGTTCCCGCACGACGCTCGAACTGATATGCGCCGCGCCCGGAGCCGAAAGCAAAAACAGCGTTTCCAGCCCGCCAAGCTGCCGGTTGGCCGCGGCAATATCCCGCTCATAGAGCAAATCCAGTTCACCGCGCAGCCCGCGCAGCACACAGCGGATGCCATGCTCCCTGCAGTATGCGACCTGCATCCCATCGCTGCTGTCTACGACGACATTGCCCAGATGTGCCGTCGCCTTTTGCATCAGCATCAGGCGCTCCTCTTTGGAAAGCAGGTAATGCTTTGCCGCATTATTGAAGGAGACGACATAGAGCTCGTCCGCAATCTGCGCAGCGCGCTCGATCAAATCCATATGCCCCAGCGTAATGGGATCAAAACTTCCTGGAAACAACAGTTTCACGCTATTCTCCTATCGATAAAAAGCTGACCCGCGTGCGGCCGTATTTCTTTTCTTTTTGCACATAGCGCCTGTCAAAAACAGCGTCTTCTTCATGCTCTGCGACGATTTTGCCGCCCGGAGCCAGCAGTCCCAGCTCTATCACCGCCTCAATCGCCGGCTGATACAACCCAGCATGATAGGGCGGATCCAGAAAGATAAAATCGAACGGCTCTCTCAGGCTGCGCAAGGCACTGCCGTAATCCATCTGCAAGACCTGCGCCTGCTTCTGCATACCCAGCTCCTTCAGATTTTCACGCACCAGAGCCGCCGCCGCGCGGTCTGCATCCACAAAAACCGCAAAATCAGCACCCCGGGAGAGCGCCTCAATCCCCATCGCGCCGGACCCGGCAAACAAATCCAAAACGCGGCTTTGCGGGATCTCGAATTGCAGTGCGCCGAAAATCGCTTCCCGGACTTTATCTGTTGTAGGGCGCGTCGTTTCATTGCCTTTTGGCGCCTTTAGCTGACGCCTTCTGGCAGAACCTGCAATTACTCGCATACCTCTCCTTTTGCACTAACCTTTAGTTTAATTTAATTCCGACAAATTGTAAAGAAAAATAACAAAAGCCGCCAAAGCTTTACAAGCTATTTACAGTCTGTTTCGATGTAAACGCGCGGCACGCGGGCGCTGATTCCCGTCAGGATTTCATAGCTGATCATGCCGTTTTCGCATAGCTGTGCGGCTTCCTGCGCCCAGATGCTCTCGGCCCCATCCTGGCCGATGAGGGTGATCTCGTCGCCCACCTGCACGCCCAGGCCTGTTACGTCGAACATGGCCTGATCCATGCAGACGCGCCCAGCCAGCCGCACGCTTTGCCCGCGCACAATGGCCTTCCCCTTGTTGCTCAGAGACCGCGGATACCCGTCTGCATAGCCGATCACAACCGTCGCAATTTCTCGGGGCTGATCTGCGATAAACGTGCGCCCATAACTCACAGAATCGCCCGGCTCTATCTTTTTGACGTGCACCACCGTGCTTTTGAGCGAAAGCGCGGGCCGCAGTTCCTCTGCAAAGGGCGCCAGCTCTCCAGAGGGCGGATACCCGTACATGGAGATGCCCATCCGGCAAAGATCCAGCCGGGCATCCGGCATATCCAAAATGGCCGCAGAATTGGAGGCATGGCAGATTGGGCGGTAACCGCGCGCAAAGATAGTATCGCGAAACGCCAGATACCGATTAAGCTGCAAAACAGTAAAACTCTTCTCTATCTGATCGGCCACGGCAAAGTGCGTAAACAATCCTTCCATCTTCAGATATTCCGGCTGTTCGTCAAAACAGCGCAGCACTTCCAGCAGTTCTTCCTGCGTCCGCAGGCCGATGCGCCCCAGGCCGGTATCCAGCTTGACGTGGATTTTTGCCTGCATTTTCAGCTCTTTGGCGATGGCGGACAGACTGCGCAGATGCCCCGGCGTAAAAGCCGTAACCGAAATGCCGCGTTTGACCAGCTCAATACTAGACTGTTCATCCGCCGGAGAGAGCACTAAGATATGCGCTGCGCAGCTCTCCCGCAGGGTAACTGCCTCGTCTGCCGTCGCAACGGCAAACCAGCAAACCCCGCAGTCCTGCGCAGTTTTTGCCACCTGCCGCACGCCGTGGCCATATGCGTTAGCCTTGACGACGGCCATAGGCAGCACGCCTTCTCCCATATTTTTTTGAAGCACGCGGATATTATGCGCGATTTTCGAAAGATCTACAACGGCAAACGTTTTTCTCAGCATTGTTTCGCTCCTTAGTATTGCTCAAATATTCCCAGCTGGGCGCTATCCCAAAGCTCTTGCACACACCTCGAAATCACCTTGCCCGGCAGTGCCCCTCCCATGCAGAGCAGAGCCAGCTGCCCGCTGGTCAGGCAGATATCTGCCTCCTTCTCCGGGCTTTTTTGCACACAAACCACGCCATCCCGGGCAGAAACATCCCAAACACCGCAGTTTTGCGGCAAAATATCGTCTTTCAGGCAAATGCGCGCGCTCCCCTGCCCAGCTGTTTTTTGCATCAGCGCCTGGGCCGAAACTGCCCGCACCATCGCATCCGGCTCACCCTGCTGCGCATGAGGGCAGAGATAGGAAAACGCCATTCCCATGCTCCTCGCTATCGTTGCAAAAAGCGCCGGCAGATTTTCTCCCGCGCCTGCGATTTCTTCGGCATAGAGCGCGCCGTCCTCCGGATAGGCGATGCAGTAGGCCTCCGCTCCTTCGGGCACAATCAAAACCCCTTTGCTAAAATCCAAGGCCTCTTCCAAAAGCCTGCGGAAATATGCCGCATCGCGGAAAAGATAACCGCTTTTGCCCTTTAGATAGGCGTGGTAGCAATCCAACAGCCCCAAAAGCAGTGATTCTGGAACCTCATCCGCTCTGGAATAGACGTGATAGGCGCGCGTTTCCCTTTCTGCGCTCTCTATTTTTCTCACCGCCCGGCGCGAATAAGTTTCATAGCCCATGCGCTGATAGAACGGGTGGATAAACGTCTTTAAAATCGAGATTGCCTCGCCTTGGCTTGCCAGCTCCTGCAAAATAGAACGGATGAGCCGCGAAGCATAGCCTTTTCCTTCCTGCCCTTTTGCCGTGGCAACGCCGCGCAGGAAATTCGCCTGCATCACCACGCCGTTCAGCCAAAGCGGCTCTTTTCCGACCTGCGCCATGCTGAGCAGCCGCCCCTCTTCAAAAAGGCCATAGCAATTTTCCGGCGAAAAGCGATGCGAAAAATACCAGGAGGCAAATTCTCCGGCATCTTCCGGGAATGCCTCTTCCCAAAGCTGCTGCGCTTGGCGCACATCAGCCTGGCACAGCGCCCGTATCTCAGTCATCCAGCATCCTCCCAAGCAGTGTTGTCCGCTTCGCTTCGAGTATTTCTGCCCATACAAAACCGCCTATTTTCTCTTTTGGCCCCGGCATATTGACCATTTTTCCCGAATCTGTGCGCCCGCAGATGCTCTGCTCGTCTCTGCGGCTCACGCCCTCGATGAGCACGCGCTCTTTTTTGCCGACATAGGCCAGGTTGCTCTGATAAGTCAGCTCCCCTTGCAGTTCCACCAGCCTGACGATGCGCTGCTGCTTGATCTCTTCCGGGATCTGCTCCGGAAAAGAGGCGGCCGGCGTGCCGTTGCGCGGAGAATAGACGAAAGTAAACGCGGCATCATAGCCCACTTCGCGCACGAGGCTGAGCGTCTGCTCGTAATCTTCCTGGCTCTCGCCGGGGAAGCCGACGATAATATCCGTGGTCAAGGCAATACCCGGGATCATCTGTCGCGCCCTGTGGGCAAGCGCCAGATACTCTTCTCTGGAATAGCCCCGGTTCATGCGCTGCAATATGCGGCTCGAGCCGGACTGCACGGGCAAATGCAGTTGTTTGCAGATATTGTCATGTTTTGCCATCTGTTCCAGCAGCCGCTCGGAGATATCTTTGGGATGCGACGTCATAAACCGGATGCGCGCAATCCCCGTTTGCGTCGCGACGCGCTCCAAAAGGCCCGCGAAATCCACATCGCCAGTGCCTTTTCCATACGAGTTGACATTCTGCCCCAGCAGCATCACTTCCTGGTAGCCCTCTTGGGCAAGGCCGCGGATTTCGGCCAGAATATCCTCCGGAGCCCTGCTCCATTCCCGGCCCCGCACATAGGGAACGATGCAGTAGGTACAGAAATTGTTGCAGCCCTGCATGATGTTCACCGTAGCCAGCGGGCGCTCCTTGCGCTGCATGGGCACATCTTCGATGACTGAGCTGGAAATGCTGCTCTGCCGCACGTTCAAAACGCGCTCTTTCTGCATCAGAGCGGCATACAGCATGGATGGCAGCTCGTTCATGTTGTTTGTCCCAAACACAATTTTGACAAACGGGAAAGTCTTCATCAGTTTTTCCGCGACATCCTGCTGCTGCATCATACAGCCGCAGACCGCCACAATCAGACTTTTTTTGCGCAGAGAAAGCGGTTTTAGCGCGCCGATATTGCCAAAAACCTTTTTTTCCGCATGATCGCGCACACAGCAGGTGTTAAACAAAATGAGATCTGCCTCCTGCATTTCCTCTGCCCGCTGGTAGCCCACCGCCTGCAAAATTCCCGCGAGCTTTTCCGAATCGTGCTCGTTCATCTGGCAGCCATAGGTTTCAATATAATATTTTAGGCCGTGCGTCTGCACATACTCATATAGGCTTTGCGTCATTTTTACTCCATTGTCAATTGAAATTTTCTATTTCCTCTGCTATTATAGAATACAAAGCTGGTTTCTACAACAAATTGCAGAATTTTTTCACATTTGTGAAAAAGGTTCTTGACAATGAGCGGCGGGTATTGTATATTAATATGCGTCGCCGCACTTAGCGGTTGTACAGCTCGGGGTGTAGCGCAGTTTGGTTAGCGTACGTGCTTTGGGAGCATGGGGTCGGAGGTTCGAATCCTCTCACCCCGACCAATTTATATAGTTATGTGGCCTCGTGGTCAAGCGGTTAAGACTCCGCCCTCTCACGGCGGCAACAGGGGTTCGAGTCCCCTCGAGGTCACCATTTTTGATGAGTATTTTTGGTGTTTGCGGGCCCTTAGCTCAGTTGGTTAGAGCGGTCGGCTCATAACCGATTGGTCCGCGGTTCAAGTCCGTGAGGGCCCACCAAAAAGATTCGCAGCCTGGCCTGGTAGTTCAGTTGGTTAGAACGCTAGCCTGTCACGCTAGAGGTCGTGG
>CAJUPM010000004.1:57760-85058 GCA_910588425.1 uncultured Christensenellaceae bacterium
GCTCAATTGGCAGAGCAGCTGATTTGTAATCAGCAGGTTGCGGGTTCAATTCCCATCGCCAGCTCCACTTTTGTGGATGGGTTCCCGAGTGGCCAAAGGGAGCAGACTGTAAATCTGCCGTCTCAGACTTCGATGGTTCGAATCCATCCCCATCCACCATTTTTATCAGCCATGCGGATATGGCGGAATTGGCAGACGCGTACGGTTCAGGTCCGTATGAGGGAAACTTCATGGAGGTTCAAGTCCTCTTATCCGCACCAATCGGAGTAAAGGAAACTTTACTCCGATTTTTCTTTTCAAAAAATAAATTTGCCGGCCCGCTCCCCTCTCCCCTCCCGCCCGCATTTGACACAAAAAACACTCTCCTCGGCTTTGGCCATCATCGGTCTATCACAAAATTTCCCGGAGAATCATCATGGAATGGAAAATCAGAAAAGCAAAAAAGGAAGACGAAAACAGAATCAAAGAATTGTTTCTCGAGATGCTCCAGGCTATCTATCACCGTCAGGATGTCTGCGGATACAAAGATGGCTACCTGGACAAATTTTTTGAGAATCGCGGCGACTTCATCTGCGTGGCAGAGGCAAACGGTTCTGTGATCGCCTATCTCTCCATTGAGGTGCATCACGAGAGCGAAGATTTCATTTATCTGGACGATTTATCCGTTTCCGAGCAGTACCGCAGCAACGGGATCGGAACCGAGCTCATCAAAACTGCCCAAAAATTTGCGGAAGAAATAGCGATGCCCGCCATCGCTCTCCACGCTGAGAAAGCAAACACAGGGGCGATTCGGTTATACCAGCGGCTGGGCTTTTCCGTTTTGAGCGAGGAAAACACGCGGCTTCTGATGATAAAAAGGCTCAGATAGATCTTTCAATCAAAAAGGGAAGGCAAACCAAAACGGTCTGCCTTCCCTTTTGTCTTTTTGCTATTCCTCTATCAGCTCATATTCTTTTCCCAGAACCTCGATGCCCGCGCGCAGCTCCTGCTCAAAGGCCTTTCGGTGAACCGGCGTGTTCAGCCCAGGCGCACCGCCCGTATGCAGGAAGATGACGTTCTCCCCTTTTGCAATTTTCCCCTCCGCGATCATCTCCTGCATTCCTGCAAAGGCTTTCCCCGTATAGCACGGATCCAGCAGAATGGCCTCCTGGCGGGCCACCTCATAAATCGCTTCCCGCACCTGCTTGCAAGGATTATTGTATCCGCCCCGGGTATAGCCCTTTTCAATCTGGAAATTCGGCTGATCTCTCTGCTCCAGCCCTAGTTCACTGCAAACTTCCGCGTAATACTGGCAAATGCGCTTTTCTTTCTCCTCCTCAAAGGGAGAGATGGCGATGCCCGTCAGATTCAGCCCGGAATCCGCCTCCTGCAAGCCGCAGTATAGCCCCATATAAGTCCCAATGCTTCCGACAGCGCAGACCAGCCGCGCTTTTTCCATCCCCAGCTGCTTTGCCTGGGCATCGATCTCCTGGGCGCATTCGCGGTATCCGCACATTCCAACCAGATTCGAGCCGCCCATGGGAATGCAGTAAACCTTTTCCCCCTCCGCCTCATAGCGCTGGGAAAGCTTTTGCAAAAGCTCGTCGTATTGTTCCGCTTCCGGCCGCCCGTCGTCTTTTTTGATGACGACCTGCGCGCCCATAATGCGATCCAGGAGCAGGTTTGCCGAGACTTCCCCGGGATAGTCGTCAATGCAGGCAATAGTACACTTCAGGCCATATTTTGCCGCCACAGCCGCCGTCAGCCGCCCGTGGTTGGTCTGCGCCCCGCCTACCGTCAGCAATCTGTCTGCGCCCTGCTGTTTTGCATCATAGAGCAAATACTCCAGCTTGCGCAGTTTGTTGCCGCCCATGCCCAGGCCAGTCAAATCATCTCTCTTGATCCACAGCGCAATCCCGAGTTTTTCCGAAAGCCTTGGCAGATATTCCAGCGGCGTCGGCAAATGCAAAAAAGATACTTTTTTCAGTTCCCGCATGATATGTTCTCCTCTCAAAACGACATCGTTTTTTTATTATATCGGCTTGCCCCGGAAAAATCTATGGCGCCCGCCCTGTTTTTGCCTTATAATAGAAAAAACGATTGGAGGATTTTACAATGGATTTTTTAGAGCTTGCCCAAAAACGGCAGAGTTGCAGAAGCTATGCCAATACGCCCGTCGAAAGAGAAAAGCTTGAAACAATACTCGAGGCCGCGCGTCTCTCGCCCTCTGCCTGCAACTCCCAGCCCTGGAAGTTTTATGCCGTTACCAACCCGGAAAAATGTGCTCAGGTTGCGCTGGCCACCCAGGAAGACGGCCTGAATAAATTCACGAGCCACTGCCCAGCCTTTATCGTGATCACCGAGGAGACCGCCCTGCTCATCGCCAAGGGCGGCATGAAGCCCAATCAGAAGTGGGCAAAATTCGATCTCGGCATCGCCACCATCTGCGCCTGCCTGCAGGCAGAAGAGCTCGGGCTTGGGACCTGCATCATGGGCTCTTATAACAGCGATAAAATCAAAGAGATTCTCGGAATTGCAGGCGAGAGCCCCGTTGCCATTGTCATCGCAGTCGGCTACCCTGCTTCGCCGGAACTGCGCCCAAAGAAGCGCAAGGCGCTGGGCGAGATCGCATCTTTCATCGAGTAGGGCCATGCAGACGCATCTCTTTTTTGATCTCGACGGCACGCTGACCGATCCCGAGCTCGGCATCACCAGCTGCGTTCAGTATGCGCTGGAATTTTTCGGCATTGCCGTGCCCGACCGCAGCGTTTTGCAGCCTTTCATCGGGCCGCCGCTCAAGGATTCCTTCATGCACTTTTACGATCTTTCTGCGGCAGATGCGGAGATTGCCATCGCAAAATACCGTGAGCGCTTCTCCGCCATCGGCTTGTTTGAGAACGAGGTGTATGCCGGCATCCCCGAAATGCTGCAAAAATTGGCCTCTGAGGGCCATATTCTCACGGTGGCGACTTCTAAGCCGACCGTCTATGCCCGGCAGATTTTAGAGCATTTTTCGCTCTCCTCTTATTTTGCCCACATCTGCGGGAGCAACCTGGATGGCAGCAGAGTCAAAAAAGGAGAAGTCATCGCGTATGCTCTGGAGCAAAACGGCGCGCCTTCTCCTTCTGCTGTAAAAATGGTGGGCGATCGCAAGCATGATATTTTGGGCGCGCAGGAAAACCATATCTTTAGCATTGGCGTGCTCTATGGATATGGCAGCCGGGAGGAGCTGAGCTCCGCCGGCGCAGATGCGCTCGCAGATTCTCCGGCTGCCCTGCCTGGCCTTTGCCGCTTTTAAACCTCGCCGCGGCCGCCAGCGCGTTCTTCGAGCTTTTCCCGCGCTTTTTGTGTTAAAATCTGATAATCCTTGGGGAGCTGCCCTTCCAGCTCTTCGAGGATTTTTTTCGTCTCTAGCGCCAAATCTGCATCCTCCAGCAGATCTGCCGCTCGGAAAGATTCCCTTCCATGCTGGCGCTGGCCAAAGAATTCGCCCGTCCCCCGCAGCGCCAGATCCTGCCTGGCGATTTCAAAGCCGTCATTGCAGTTTTTGAGAATTTTCATCCGCTCCAGCCCACTGCCATCCGAGACCAGATAGCAATAAGATGTGCCGCCGCCCCGCCCGACTCTGCCGCGCAGCTGATGCAGCTGCGCCAGCCCGAAGCGATCCGCATTTTCGATCACCATGATCCGCGCATCCGGCACATCCACGCCAACTTCCACCACCGTCGTGGAGATCAGGACCTGCGTCTCTCCCCGGCGGAACCGCTCCATCACCTCTTGCTTTTGAGCGGCGGACATTTTGCCGTACATCGTATCCGTCCTAAGCGCAGGGCAGCTCTGCCTTAGCTCCTGCCAGACACCCTGCACAGACCGCGCCGCGATCCCCTCCGAAGGCTCCATCAGCGGGCAGACAATATAGACTTTTTCGCCTTCCTGTACTTTCTTTTCAATCCAGCGGTACATATCCTCTCGCTTGCGGCCGCTCACCAGATGCGTTGCCGGGGGCGTTCTGCCCGGCGGGCGCTCATCCAATACCGAGATATCCGCATTGCCATATAAAATGAGAGCCAGCGAGCGCGGGATGGGCGTCGCGGAAAACACGACCATATGCGCCCCTGGATGCGCCTTTAGAAGGGCCGAGCGCTGCTGCACGCCAAAGCGGTGCTGCTCGTCCACCATCAGAAGTTCCAGGCGGCGGAAAGGCAGGTCTCCATACAGCACAGCATGCGTGCCGATGAGCAGCGCTATCTCGCCGTCTGCCAGCCTTTGGAAAATCTCCTTTCGCTCTGTCGGCGTGCTCGAGCCTTTGAGCAGGCAAACGCGCTCCCCGAAAAGCGTCTTGGCAAAGGAAAAGTGCTGATCCGCGAGCAGCTCCGTGGGCGCCATGAGCACACTCTGCCCGCCGGCCGCCTGAACGGCATAGGCTGCATACAGCGCGACGGCGGTCTTTCCCGAGCCAACGTCTCCCTGTACCAGCCGGTTTGCAGAATACTCTCCCCGCAGATCCTGCTCTATCTCCCCCATCACGCGCTTCTGCGCCCCCGTGCAGGCAAACGGAAGTTTTGCCAGAAACTCTTCTCTGAGCTGCCCGGGAAACTCCAGCGGCGTTCGATGCTGCATTTTTGTCGCAGAAAGCTCCATCATGCGGTGAAACAGCAGCAGTTCCTTCTTTGCGAGGCTTCTTCTGGCTAGCTCGCTCTCTTTAGGGTTCTCCGGCAAATGAATGCCCGAAAAATCCTCCAAATCACTTCTCAGCCCGCACGTCTGATAAAACGAAGAAGAATACGCTTGGGGCAATTCCAGCGCTTCCAGCGCCGTTTTGATGGCTTGGCGCAGGACTCTTTGATTAATCCCTGCGGTCAGCGGATAATATGCCATCATGCTGGGGGCGGAATCCATCTGGAAGACCTCCGGATTATCCATCTGCACGCGGTTTCTGAATATTTTGGGTTTCCCATAGAAGAGATATTCCTGCCCCACTTTGCATTTCCCAAAAAGAAACGGGAGGTTAAAGATATTGATATCCAGCACGCCCGTGCCATCGGCGACTTCAAAGCTGAAGATGCTGGTTTTGCCAAACCGACGAATCCATCTGGGCGGCATCGTCAGCTTAGCGCGTACCAGCGCAATTTCCGCCTGCGCTGTCTCGGCAATTTTTTGCGGCGCGCGGAAATCCCGGTAGTAGGCCGGAAAGTGGTAGAGCAAATCCTCCACCGTTTCGATCTCCAGGTTTTTCAGAAGCTTTGCCGTTTTTGGCCCGATTTTGTTCAGCGCCGTTACGTTCGAATTCAGATAGACTCCCATTCTTCTCTCCATATACAGAAAAAGGCGAGCGCAAAGGCTCGCCTCTCTTTTTCGCGTTATTCGACCGATATGATATAGTGATAGACCGGCTGGCCGCCCTGGTAAAGCTCTGTATCCAGATCGTCGTATTTTGCGGCGACTTCATCCACAAGAGCGCGCGCTTGCTCCTCCGCCACTTCCGCTCCGGAATAGAAGGAAATCACAGCATCGTCTTCGGTTACCATTTGCTCCAGCAGAGCGTCTACCGTCTGCTTCATATCCGTCCCATGGGAGACGATATCGCCTTCCAGGATGCCGAGGAATTCCCCTTCCAGAATCTGCTCCCCATTCATATGGCTATCCCGGACAGCCTTTGTAATGGAAGCGGATTTGACGCCGCCCAGCGCCTCTTTCATGGCCTGCTCGTTTTCCTCCAGGCTGGCATCCTCTCCCCGGTAGGAAAGCATTGCCGAAAGGCCCTGCGGGAAGGTTTTGGACGGGATCACCGCTGTGGTTTTCTTTGTCAGCTCGCCCGCCTGCTCGGCAGCCAAAATGATGTTCTTATTGTTGGGCAGCACGATGACGCAATCCGAAGGAGCGCGCTCGATGGCCTTTTTGATATCCTCCGCGCTGGGGTTCATGGATTGGCCGCCTTCGACCAATTCATCCACCAGGCAATCCTTAAAAATTGCGCCGAGGCCGTCTCCGGCAGAAACCGCGACTACCGCAATCTGCTTTTTGGGCTTTTCTTCCTCCACAGGCGAAAGCCCCGTCAGCGACTGATGCTGTTCGCGCATATTGTCGATCTTGATCTTGGAAAGCTGGCCCAGCTTGAGCGCATATTGCAGCACTTTGCCTGGCATATTCGTATGCACATGCACTTTGATCAGCTCCGGATCGCCCACAACCACCAGGCTGTCGCCAATCGCCAGCAGCTTATCGCGCAAATGCTCAATGCTCTCTTCTGTTACGCCCGTTGTGTGCGTGATGAAAAACTCGGTGCAGTAGCCAAATTCGATTTCCGCCGTGCTGATATCCTGCATGGCCGAAGCCGGAATCTGCTTTGGCAGGGAAAGATCCAGCACTTCTGCCACTTCCTCGCCATCCATGGCCATCTTAAAGCCTTTGTAGATGACAAGCAGGCCAGCGCCGCCCGCATCGACAACCCCTGCCTCCTTGAGCACAGGCAGCAGCTCAGGCGTTTTCTGAAGCATCTTCTCGCCGGCGTCAATGACAGCCTCGATCAGATCCAGCAGATCTGCCCCCGCGTCCGCCTGCTTTCTGGCCTCCTTCGCCATGCTTTTGGCGACTGTTAAAATCGTGCCCTCCTTGGGCTTCATCACGGCTTTATACGCTGCCTCCACGCCCATCTCTATTGCCCGGGCAAAGTCCTGCGCATCCAGCGTTTCCTGTTCTTTCGAGACGCTCTTAGAAAAACCGCGGAACAGCTGGGAAAGAATAACGCCAGAGTTTCCTCTCGCGCCTTTCAACGCGCCGGCGCCAAAGGCCTGTACCATTTTTCCGACGTTCTGCGCCTGGCAGGCGTTGACTTCCTTTGCCGCAGAAACCAGCGTCATCATCATGTTCGTCCCCGTATCGCCGTCCGGCACCGGGAAGACATTCAGATCGTTTAGATTTTGCTTATTTTTTTCCAAATAGTTTGCAGCAGAGACCACCATATCCCGGAACATCTGCGCATCTATCCTAAGCTCCGACAATTCCATTCCTCCTCAAAGCGTTACGCGTTTACCCGTATCCCGCTTACTATAACATTAACTTCGCGCACAGTCAAACCCGTCGCCCGCTCTACCTGATAGCGGATCGTCTCAATAATGCTGTTTGATGAGGCGGAAATTGCAAGCCCATATTGCACGACGATATACAGATCGATCCGAAGCTGATGGGTCTGGTCCGTAAATACTTTAACGCCCCGCTTGAGGTTCTCTCTGCCCAGCAGTTCGACGATGCCATCCGTCATTTTGGTAGACGCCATGCCCACAACCCCATAGCATTCCGTCGTCGCCATGCCGGCAATCGAAGCGATATAGTCATCCGAGTAGGTGATGCTTCCCAGATTATTTTCTAAAACGGCACTCATGTTCCAAGCCTCCTTATTATTTATGGTATTAACACTATTATATATTATTTTTTTCTGTTTTCAAGTACCCAGCTGCCCGCAAAAGTTTCTATATTCGTAAAAACCCGAAAAATAACTATTGCAAGTTTTCGCGATTAGTGCTAAAATGTATCACGTTGTGAAGATCACTCATGAGGAGGTGTCAAAAATGGCCAAATATTGCGAAATCTGCAACAAGGGCGTTGTCTCCGGCAACAACGTGTCCCACTCGAATAAAAAATCCAAGCGGAAATGGGCTCCCAATGTGCAAAGAGTCCGGGTTGTTGAAAACGGAACTCCCGTGAGAAAGTATGTTTGCACTCGTTGCCTGCGTTCGGGTAATGTGCAGCGCTCCATCTAATTTGGAACATAATAAAACCGGTTGCTGATTGCAGCCGGTTTTTTCATATGCCCTTTTGCCCATTCTTTTTCATTTGAAAAACAGTTTCAAAATTCCCCGGATAAATTTCGGCGGCCGTACGCAATAAACTTTCATATTACTCACCTCTCACATTTCAGCATTCTTTAAACATCAGTACCCCTACCACGATAAGCGCAACTCCAAAAATGAGGCACCAGATCCAGGCAGGCAGGATAAACAATACCAAGATCGCCCCCAGCGCCAGCAGGATATAGCCAAGCAGCCGTTTCGCATTGCATTTGCCCATCTCTTCTCTCCCCAATCTTTCGCTTAGATACTTCATAATACTCAATCTATATGCACTTTGTGCCTCTCTTCATGCCTATCAGCGCCGCTCTTGCAATTTGACAGTTTTTTTGCCGGCATGTTAAGATAAAAACAGGCTTGCTCTTTTCAGGGAGCCTGCCTTTGGAGGTGAGCTATTGTGAAGATTTTAATCATAGACGGCCAGGGAGGGAGAATCGGCAAGATGCTGGTTGAGAAAATTCGGCAAAGATGGCCAGAGCTGCCGCTCATAGCCCTTGGCACCAACAGCATCGCCACTTCTACCATGCTGCGCGCCGGCGCCCAGGAAGGCGCAACCGGAGAAAATCCCGTGATCTACAACGCCCAGAGCGCGGATGTCATCATCGGGCCCATCGGAATCGTGCTGGCCAATTCCCTGCTCGGTGAAATTACGCCGGCCATGGCTGCTGCCGTCGCCCAAAGCGATGCCCAGAAAATCCTCATCCCGATGAACCGCTGCAAATCTGCCATCGCAGGAGTTTTAGAGGCTCCTCTGGCCGAATACATTGAGCTTGCAGCTAATTTGCTGCAAAAATTCCTGGCAGACAAAATCTGAAACTCCGGAAAATAAAAAAAGAAGCCGCTTGGCTTCTTTTTTTATTTTTGCAATTTCGCAGCTTACTGCTTGGTGAAGATCAGCGTTACGGTAACGCCTTCCTGCTCCTGATCCAGGCGCATCTCTGTGCCGCTGAATTTCGCGGTCATCGTGCCCGTGGGATCCGTGATGGTAACGGTGTCGCCATCGACACTATACTTGGAAGAAGCTTTCTGCCCATTGAGATCAACAGTAACCTTGCCGCCCTTCTGGAAAGACAGCGTCATGGTGCCAACCAGGGACTCCACATCGCTCTCTCCCATTTCCATGCCCATTGCTTCGCCGCCGGTCAGCTTCCAAGTGGTACCCGTAAGCGCATCAGCAGGAGCACCGCATGCCACCAGAGCCAAGGCCAAGATAAGCACGAAAGCTACACAAATCGTTCTCTTCATTGCTTTGTTCATTTCCTTCATTTCCTCCTGAAAGATTTTCCTTATCTATGGTATCATATCTTTTTTAAAATGGGTAGTAGAACTCGCATCTTAAAAAAATCTTAAAAAATTCTGCCGCACTTCTAATTTTGCATTCTCGCCCATATTCCCCTTTTTCCGCCATTTTAGCCCAAAATATTTCTTTTTTCCTATAATTCCACTATAATGAGCATATCGCAAATGTTAGGAGCAAAGATATGTTTCTCGCAGATCTGCATATTCATTCCCGCTATTCCCGGGCGACCAGCAAAACCTGCGCGCCCGAAACGCTGGATCATGCCGCGCGCAAAAAAGGGCTGCAGCTTATCGGGACAGGCGATTTCACACATCCCGCCTGGCGCCGGGAGCTTTCAGAGAAACTCATGCCCGCCGAGCAGGGCTTCTACCGCCTGAAAGATGAGCTCATTCTGCCCTGTGAAACTGCCCTGCAAGGCCCCGCGCCCAGGTTCGTGCTCTCCAGCGAGATCAGCTGTATTTATAAGAAAAACGGGCGCACGCGCAAAGTGCACCTGCTCATTCTCGTCTCCTCTTTGGAAAAAGCCGAGGTGCTCTCCAAAAAGCTGGAGGCCATTGGAAATCTGCATTCGGACGGCCGGCCGATTCTGGGGCTGGACAGCAAAGATCTGCTGGAGCTGACGCTGGAAACCTGCCCGGATGCCATTTTCATTCCCGCACATATCTGGACGCCGCACTTCTCCTTATTTGGCGCATATTCCGGCTTTGATACCATCGAAGAATGCTTCGAAGATCTGACGCCGCAGATCCATGCCCTGGAAACCGGCTTATCCTCAGATCCGCCCATGAACTGGCGCCTGGAAGCGCTGGATCGCTATACTCTCGTCTCCAATTCCGATGCGCATTCCCCGGCAAATCTTGCCCGGGAGGCGAATCTATTCGATACGGAGTTTTCCTATTCTGCTATCAGCCATGCTTTGGCGCATCCGGAAACGCAGGAGTTTTTCGGCACGCTGGAATTCTTCCCGGAAGAGGGAAAATATCATTACGACGGGCACCGCAACTGCGGCATATGCCTCTCTCCAGAGCAGACCATCGCGCTGGGCGGGATTTGCCCCGTATGCGGCAAGAGCCTGACCGTCGGCGTTTCCCACCGCGTGGAAGAGCTGGCAGATCATCCGCTGGGGCGGCGCGCGCCTTTCGCAAAGCATTTTGAGAGCATCATGCCGCTTTCGGAAGCGCTCTCTTCCTGCCTTGGCTATTCGGTCAGCAGCCTGAAAACACGGAATTTGCAGGAGCTTTTGGCCAGGGAAATTGGGCCGGAGCTATATATTCTGCGGGAGGCTCCCTTAGAGCAAATCAAAGAAAAGGCCGGCCCGCTGGTGGCCGAAGGGATTCGCCGGCTGCGCACAAAAGAGATGCTCGCCCAGCCCGGCTATGACGGCGCTTATGGGAAAATCCAGCTGATTGATGAGCAGGAGCGCGCTTCCCTGCAAGGGCAGCTTTCTTTCTTCAAAAACCTTCCTTCCAAGCCTTCCCCAAAACAAGCTGTTTTGCCCTCTCCCGCCATTTCTGCGCCGGCGGTCCAAGAGGGGCAGCCGGATTCCGGCGCTTCGCCCGATCACTACGGCCTGAACCAGCTGCAATGGGAAGCGGCCTCCAGCACAGCGCCGGTTTTAGCCGTGCAGGCCGGGCCGGGAACGGGCAAAACCCGGACACTGGTTTACCGCATTGTCTCTCTCTTAGAGCGCTCGGGCGTTCCGGCTTCACAAATTACCGCCGTTACCTTTACTAACCAGGCCGCCTCGGAAATGCGCGAGCGCCTGTCGCGTGAACTGGGGCGTGGGCAGATCCGCACGCTCAGCATCGGAACCTTCCACTCCATCTGTCTCGCCCTGCTCAAGAAATGGAAACTAAACTGCCCGGTTTTGGAGGAAAATGAGGCACTGCTCCTGGCACAGGAGATCATCTCCTCCTTCTCGCTTCGCTTTTCGGCAAATGGTCTGCTGCGCCGAATCTCCGGCATCAAAAATAAATCGCTTCCCGCCTCCGATCTGCCGGAGGGCGTTTTGGCGGCATATGATCGTCTGCTGGAATCCTATGGCGTCATGGATTACGACGATATTTTGCTCAAAACCATCGCTCAGCTGGAAAGCGGCAAAAAGGAGCGGTCTTTGGGCGGCTTTGCGCATCTTTTGGTGGATGAGTTCCAGGATATCAACCCATTGCAGTATCGCCTCATTCAGCTTTGGAAGCGCGATAACGGGAGCTTATTCTGCATTGGCGACGCCAACCAGTCCATCTACGGGTTCCGCGGGGCAAGCGCCGAGTGTTTTTCCCGCCTGGCCTCGGACTACCCCGAGTGCAGGCAGATTCTTTTAGAGGAAAACTATCGCTCAACCCCCGAAATTCTGGGTTGTGCTCAGCCTGTCGTGCACAGCCGGGCGCTGGCGCCAAAGCGGCCATCCGGCTCCAAAGTACAGCTCATGAGAGCATCCAGCGCGCGCTCGGAAGGCATCTATATCGCCCACGAGATCATCCGCATGATGGGCGGGATCGACATGCTGGGCGCACATGGGGCGAAAAGGCGCTCTCACGCGCAAAGCGCGGCGCTCAGCTTTTCGGATATTGCCCTGCTCTACCGCACACACCGCCAGGCGGCACAGTTGGAATACTGCCTGCAAAGAGAGGGCATTCCCTATGTTGTACTCGGAAGAGAGGACTATCTTTCGGATGCGGAAGTCCAGCGCGCCCTTGCGTTTTTCCGGCTGCTCTGCACGCCGCAGAACCTTTTGGCGCTCTGCTCCAGTTTTGGGGCAATCGGCTGTTCCCGTGAGCAAACCTCTGTTCTGCGGCAATGCTATGGGGACTCAGGTTATTGCCCCCAAGCACTTGTGCAAGCGCTCCGCGCCCAGACGGAAAATGCTCCGGCACTGCTGCAATTCTCTCAGCTTTTGGAGCATTTTCTCCCGCTGTTTTCCAAAACCGCCCCACAGGCTCTTCTGGAGGATTGGGCGGCGCGGCAAGGCATCGGGGAAAACGCCTGCTTTGAGCGGCTTTTATGCGCCGCATCGGCGCACAAAGATCTCCCCTCCCTCCTCTCAAACCTTGCGCTGGGGCAAGAGGCGGATATCCGGCGCAGCGGCAGCCGAGCCTATCCTTTGGACGCCGTTACCCTCTCCACTTTGCACGGCGCAAAGGGCCTGGAGTTTGAGGCAGTATTTCTCTGCGGGCTGAACAAAGGCATCCTGCCTCTGCAAACGATCGGCAGCGCCGATCCCGGCGAAGAGCGCCGCCTGCTCTATGTGGGCATGACGCGCGCCAAAACTTCCCTGCATCTTTGCTGCTATGCAGAGCCATCGCCCCTGCTTTCCGAGCTTCCCGCGGCCTTCTTTGAGGCAGATACCGCCGCCGACCGCAAAAAAATTCTGGCCAAACAGCTGAGTTTGTTTGACGCATAGAAAAAATGCCATAAAAAAGATGCGGAGCAATTTCGCTCCGCACCTTTTTATTTTGCCGGGATAATTTCGACCCAGTATCCATCCGGATCCTCGATGAAATAGATTCCCATATCCGCATTTTCAAAGCAGACACAGCCCATTTCCTTATGCCTTTCGAGCGCCGCCTCGTAGTCGTCTACGCGAAGCGCCAAGTGGAATTCATTGTCGCCGAGATTATAGGGGCGCTGCCATTCCTTCAGCCAGGTGAGTTCCAGCTGGTGGCCAGTCTGCCCGTCTCCCAGATAGACGATGATAAAGCTGCCGTCCTCTGCTTCGTGCCGCTTTTCTTCCTTCAGCCCCAGCGCTTTTTCATAAAACTCCAGGGATTTTTCCAAATTCAGCACATTAAAGTTGTTATGCGCAAACCCAAACTTCATATTTATTTCCTTTCACCAAAGACGGCCGGCGTTGCTTACTTCTCCTCCGCCTTCTTTTTGGAAAGGCCGGCCAGCACATAGAGGATCATCTGCACGGCGATATGCGAAGAGGTGTTGTTGGGATCCATAGGCGGATAAACCTCAACCACATCGAAACCGGCAATGCCGCGGCATGCGAAATAGTAAAGCGCGTTGAACAGCTCAAAGGTCGTCAGGCCGTTGCCGTCCAGCGGGCCGCCCGGGTTATAGGCGATATCCAAAACATCGCTGCAAACCGTAACGTAAACAGCATCCGTGCCGTCTGCCGCCGTATCATAGGCCTCTTTGACGAGCTTCATATAATCCTTCATATCGCCCATGCGGATATCGTTGATGGTAACGACTTTCGCGCCGATCTTCTTGGCATAAGCGCCGTCCTGGGGGGCATTACGCGCCCCGCGGATGCCGAAATGCACGATGCTGGTATTTTTGACGCTCTCCAGCTCGGAAATCCGGTGCAGGGGGCAGCAGCGAGCATAGGGATCGTCCCCGAAAATCTCGCGGTTATCAAAGTGTGCATCCATATGGATGATGCCGACTTTGCCTTTTTTCGTCTCGCCAAGGCCGCGCATGATGGGGAACGTGATGCTATGGTCTCCGCCCAGGAAAATCGGGACAGTTCCCGAAGCAAAAAGCTCCTTTGCTTTTTCTGTAATCTTCTCAAATGTTTTGAGCGTATCGCTGGGCTCGCAGCCGAGATCGCCGCCGTCCGTAACTTTCAGGTTGTCCCAGACGTTGATATCATCCAGCTCGGGCAGGTAGCCCGTATATCTGGCGGAGGCGTTGCGGATTGCCTTGGGCAAAAGCTCGGTTCCGGCATATGCGCTCCAGGTTACGCCGCCTTCCCACGGGATGCCCATAAAGACTGCATCCTGCGCAGCATAGCTGGCCGGATCTTCGTTGATCTCCTGTTTGAGCATTCCAGGTGTGTTTCCATAGACGAATTTTTTCATAATGATCCCCTTCTCCTATTCTGTTGTCATACGATAGTATCATTATATCGAAATGCGCAGAAAATTCAACACTTTTTAACTCAAATTTCTTCCAGCCCTTCCAGGCGAAAGCTTGGAATATACTGCTCCCCAGCCGAGGAAAGCTCCTGAACAAAGCCGGAGATGTTCTCCTTTTGCTCCAGCTCTGCCAGCAGCTGATCATACTCGCTCTGCAAAAGCCTGCGGTTGATTTCCGGATAGGAAGATAAATCCGTAACCGGCGTATACTGGCTCATCAGACTGAAGAGCACATCCTTGTCCTTCGCGAAATCCTCCATCCAATCCAGCACTGCACGGCTGTTTTCCAGATTGCCCGGCAAAACCAGATGCCGCACCAGCACTCCCTTTTGGAGCATACCCTTTTGGTTCATCTGGCAATCCCCCACCTGTCGATACATCTCCTCTATGGCCTTTATGGCAATTTGCGGATAATCCGGCGCCAGGGAATAGCGCGCCGCGCTTGCACCATCCAGATATTTGAGATCCGGCAGATAGATATCCACCAGCCCTTCCAGCCGCTTTAGGGACTCTGTCTTCTCGTAGCCCCCGCAGTTATAGACCACGGGCACGGGCAGCCTGGGATAAAGCGAGGCGGCGACTGCACCTAGAAAGTGCGTAGGCGTAACCAGATTGATATTTTCCGCCCCCTGATCGATGAGTTTCCAATATAGCGCCCTGAGCTGCTCTACGCTCACCTGCTTTCCAAAACCTTCCTGGCTGATCTGATGGTTCTGGCAGAAGACACAGCGCAGGTTGCACCCGCTGAAAAACACTGCCCCAGAGCCTTTTTCCCCGCTGATGCAGGGCTCTTCCCAAAAATGCAGGGCGGCTCTGGCCACAACCGGCTGTTCCGGCATTTTGCAGAACCCCTCTTTTCCCCGCACGGCATTGCAAGCCCTTGGGCAAAGGCTGCACCGCTTTTCCATATTTGCCTCCTTCCCTGCTCAAAGCCGAAAAAACAGCCCGCCGGTTGGCGGGCCATTTTTATTCATGCTTCTCTTCGCAGTATAAGCAGCGGTATTCCCCGGTCTGCCGGTTGGCAAGCTCAAAGACCTGATCCAGCTCCGGCTCAACCGAAGTGATGCATCTCGGGTTTTTGCACCGAATGATGTTGACGACTCTTTCGGGCAGTTCCAGATGCTTTTTCTCCACGATTTTCCCATCCGCGATCCGGTTGACGGTGATGCCGGGATCCAGATAGCCCAGCACGCCCAAATCCAGCTCAATATCCGCGTCGATTTTCAGAATATCCTTGCGGCCTGTTTTCGCGCTCTTGACGTTTTTGATGATGGCTACGCTGCAGCTTAGCTCATCCAGCCCGAGAGAGCGGTAGATTTCCATGCTCTTGCCTGCCGTGATATGGTCGAGCACCAGGCCGTTTTGAATGCTGTCGATATGCATACTATAATACCTCCAGTAGCCGGGACATCAGCGCCATGCGCACAAATTTGCCGTTCCTAACCTGGCGGAAATATGCCGCCCGGGGGTCGTCGTCCACCTTAGTGGAAATTTCCGTAACTCTGGGGAGCGGGTGCAGGATGCAGAGGTCTTTTTTGGCAGGCTCCAGCTTTTCGGGATCCAGAATATAGCTGTCTTTCAGGCGGATATAATCCGCCTCATTGAAGAAGCGCTCTCTCTGCACTCTGGTCATATACAGAATATCCAGCTCTGGCATCACTTCGCTCATGGTCTCAACTTCCCGCCAGGATTTCCCGCTCTTCTGCAAAACATCCGTCTTGATATAATCCGGCACTTGCAGTTCCTGCGGCGAAATGAGCACGAAGTTGATATCCTCATAGCGGCAAAGGGCTGTGATCAGCGAGTGCACGGTTCTGCCAAACTTCAAATCGCCGCAAAGACCGATGGTAAAGCCGCCGAGCTTTCCTTTTTCCCTGCGAATGGTCAGCAGATCCGTCAGCGTCTGCGTCGGGTGATGATGCCCGCCGTCGCCTGCGTTGATAATCGGAATCGGCGATTTCATCGAGGCCACCAGCGGCGCGCCTTCCTTAGGGTGCCGCATCGCGATGATATCCGCGTAGCAACCCACCGTGCGCACCGTATCCGAGACGCTCTCGCCCTTGGAGGCCGAGCTGGAGTTTGCAGAGGAGAACCCGAGCACGCTCCCGCCCAGGCTGAGCATCGCAGATTCAAAGCTCAGGCGCGTGCGCGTGCTGGGCTCAAAGAACAGCGTCGCCAGCTGCTTTCCGCGGCAAACCTCGCTGTATTTGCCCGGCTGGGCGATCATATCCTCTGCAAGATCGAGAATCTCATCGATCTCCCGCACGGATAAATCCGTAATTTCAATTAGATGGCGCATATTCTCTCTCCTTTAGCCCCGAATCCAGCTCTCATCGCTGGGATTATTGCGGAACGCAATCAGCCTCTCGATATCTTCTTTTGCGATATAGCCCTCTTCTGCCGCCACTTCGACGAGCACATCGAAGTTGGAGAGGCTGACGTTTTTCACGTTCACCTCAGCCAGGCGCGCCAGGCCCTTCTTCATGCCGTAGGTGAAGATGCTGGCAATTCCCAGCACTTCCGCTCCAGCCGCTCTTAACACATTGACGACTTCGATAACACTGCCGCCCGTGGAGATCAGATCCTCCACGACCACAACCTTCTGGCCTTTTTCCAGCTTGCCCTCAATCTGGTTCGCGCGCCCGTGATCCTTTGCGCCCGAGCGGACATAGCCCATAGGAAGATTCATCAGATGCGCGGTGATGGCCGCATGCGCGATGCCGGCTGTGCTCGTCCCCATCAGAACTTCGCACTCCGGGTATTCTCTTTTGATGGTCTCAGCCAGGCCGTTTTCCACATCACCCCGCACGGCAGGCGCCGTCAGCGTCAGCCGGTTATCGCAGTAAATTGGGCTCTTGATGCCGCTGGCCCAGGTAAACGGCTCATCCGGGCGCAGAAACACCGCGCCAATCGATAATAAATCCTTTGCAATTCGTTTTTCCATCTGAACTCTCCTTTTCTTAGCCGATAAATTCCTGGCAGCATCTGCGGTATGCCGCAACCGGGTCCTCCGCCGCTGTGATCGGGCGGCCAACTACAATATAATCCGAGCCAATTTCCCTTGCCTTTGCCGGCGTCGTAACCCGCACCTGATCGCCCACAGCCCCATCTGCAAAGCGAATGCCTGGCGTAACGGCATAGAACTCATTGCCGCAGGCCTCTTTTACCATAGCCGCTTCCAGGGGCGAACAAACCACGCCATCCAGGCCGGCCTCTTTGGCATTTCTCGCATACTGGACGACAGTATCCGCGATGGGTGCGCCGATAAGCAGTTCCTTCTGCATCCGCTCTTCGCTGGTGGAGGTCAGCTGGGTTACGGCGATGAGCAGCGGCCGGGAACCATCCTCCCGGGTCAGCCCCTCCAGCGCCGCCCGCATCATCTCGATGGTTCCGGCGGCATGCAGGTTGCACATATCCACATCCAGGCCAGAGAGCACGTGCATGGCTTTTTTCACAGTATTTGGAATATCGTGCAGCTTGAGATCCAGAAAAATCTTATGGCCGCGCTTTTTGATTTCCCGCACAATCTGCGGGCCCTCGGCATAGAAAAGCTCCATCCCGACTTTGACATACGGCTTTTCCTCCGTGAACAGATCTAGAAAAGCAAATACTTCCTGCGCGCTTTTAAAATCCAGCGCAATCATGACATCCCGGCTCATAACGCTCCCCCTATGATTTCGTTTAACTTCTTTATGCCAAGTTTCTCCATCTCTTTTGGCAAATCCTCTATGATTTGTTTGCAGATATACGGATTTTTCAAATTTGCCGCACCGACCTGCACGGCCGTCGCCCCGGCCAACATCATCTCGATGACATCCCGCGCCGAGCTGACGCCGCCCATCCCCATGATCGGAATGCGCACTGCCTGCGCCACCTGATAGACCATGCGCAGTGCCACCGGGAAAATCGCCGGGCCGGAAAAGCCGCCCATGGTATTGGCGATCACGGGCTTTTTTGTCCGCAAATCAATTCTCATCCCGAGCAGCGTGTTGATGAGGCTAATTCCATCTGCCCCCGCTTCCTGGCAAGCCAGGGCAATTTCAGCGATATTTTCCACATTTGGGCTGAGTTTTAGGTAGACGGGTTTTGTCGTTACCGCTTTGACTGCCCGGGTTACTTCCGCGGCGCTCTGACAGCTGGTCCCAAAGCTCATGCCGCCATGGCGCACATTGGGGCAGCTGATGTTGACCTCGATGAGGCCAACCTGCTCCTGGGCATCGATCTTCTCGCAGCACTCTGCATATTCTTCGATGGAAAAACCGCTGATATTCGCGATCACCGGCTTATGAAATATCTTCTTCAGAGCGGGCAACTCCTCCGCGATGACCGCATCGATGCCCGGGTTTTGCAGGCCGACAGCGTTGATCATCCCTGCAGTGCAGTCTGCGATGCGCGGCGTGGGGTTGCCAAACCGCGGCTCTCTGGTCGTCCCCTTAAAAGAGAAGGAGCCCAGAATATTGATGTCGTAAAACTCGCCAAATTCCCTGCCGTATCCAAACGTGCCGCTGGCCGGGATGACCGGGTTATCCAGCCGCATTCCGCTTAAAATTACAGAAGTGTCTACCATATCACTTCCTCCTTGAAAAGCACCGGGCCGTCCTTGCAGATGCGCTTATTGCCGTATTTGGTCTTGCAGCTGCATCCCATGCACGCGCCAAAGCCGCATGCCATTCTCTCCTCAAAGCTGAGTTGCCCTCCGCAGCCGCAGCAATCCGCCACAGCCCGCAGCATGGGCTCGGGCCCGCAGGCGCAGAAATAGTCATAGTCAAAATTGCTCTGCCGGATCGCATCTGTTACGAAGCCTTTCACCCCGACGCTTCCATCTGCCGTCGCAATGGCCGTCTCACAGCCCAGAGCGCGGAACTGCTCCGCATAAAAGCAGTCTTGCTCTGTGTTAAAGCCCAGCACAACGCAGGGCTTCCTGCCTTCCCTAATCAGGCATTTTGCCAGATAATACATGGGCGGCACACCCACCCCGCCGCCGATGAGCAAGGGCTTTTGCCCGCATTTAGCAGTGTCATATCCATTGCCCAGGCCGGTGAGCAGAGAGAAACAATCCCCTGGCTTTGCCTCTGCCAGCTTTTCCGTTCCGACGCCAACCACTTTATAGATGAGCGTCAGCAGATCGCCGTACAAATCGCAGACGGAGATTGGCCGCCGCAAAAAGAGCCCTTCTATTTCCACGTTCACAAACTGCCCGGGCGCGGAGATGGCGCTGGTATCCCCCTCTAACACCATCTCATAGACGCTCTGAGCAATCTGCCGGTTTTGTTTTACTGTAAACAGACCGTCTTTTCGCATACTGCCCCCTAGACTGCGTTAATCGGCGCAACGCCCACCGTTACTTCTTCCAAAACATCCAACAGCACCCGAACCGTCTCCAGCGAGGTGAACATGGCGACATTGTTCTCGACTGCACAGCGGCGGATGACCCATCCGTCCGAATCCTGCATGGGCGAGGCATCCACATCTCTGGTATTGATGACGTAGTTGACATGCCCTTTTCTCAGCGCCGCCGGGATCTCGTCGCTCCCTTCGCTGATCTTGGCGACGGCATGGGTGCGGATGCCGTTTGCCTTCAGATAGTTCGCCGTGCCCTGGGTGGCCTCGATGTTGAAGCCGAGGTCGTAGAACCTGCGGATGAGCGGCAGTGCCGTCTGCTTGTCGCAGTCTGCAATCGTGGCGAGGATGGTGCCGTATTTTGCGATCTTCATGCCCGAAGCCTGAAGCGCTTTATAAAGCGCTCTGGTCAGCTTCTTATCGTAGCCGATGGCCTCGCCGGTCGATTTCATCTCGGGCGAGAGGTAGGTATCCATGCCATCCAGCTTGGAGAAGGAGAATACCGGCGCCTTGACGAACCACATCTCTTTTTCCTTGGCATAAAGCTGAGTAAGCCCCTGCTCCCTCAGGCTCCTTCCCAGGATGGCGAGCGTACCGATATCTGCCATGGAATATCCCGTCGCTTTGGAAAGGAAGGGAACCGTCCGGGAAGAGCGGGCGTTCAGCTCGATGATATAGACGTTATCCTCCTTATCGACGATAAACTGGATGTTGAACAGCCCGATGATGCCCACTGCCAGGCCGAGCCGCTTGGTATAATCGATGATGGTATCTTTCACCTTCTGGCTTGCCGTAAAGGGCGGGTACACGCTGACGCTGTCGCCCGAATGGATGCCGGTTTTCTCTACATGCTCCATGATGCCCGGGATGAACACATCCACCCCATCGCAGACCGCATCCACTTCCATCTCCCGGCCCATGATATACTGGTCGACCAGCACGGGCTGCTTATGGCTGATCTGCACGGAGGTGTTCATATATTCGCGCAGCGCCTGCTCATCGCCGACAATCTGCATCGCCCGGCCGCCCAGCACATAGCTCGGGCGCACCAGCACGGGATAGCCGATTTCCGCCGCCGCCTGCACGCCTTCCTCGATGCTCACCACCGCGACGCCCTTGGGCTGCTTGATGCCAAGGCTCTCGGTGAGCCGCTTGAAGTTATCCCGGTTTTCCGCCCGGCCAATGGCCCGGATATCCGTCCCGATGATCTTGACGCCCAGGCTGTCCAGCGATGCCGCCAGGTTGATGGCCGTCTGCCCGCCCAGCGTCACGATGACGCCGTCCGGCTTCTCCATCTCGATGATATTCATGACATCTTCAGTCAGCAGCGGTTCAAAATAGAGCTTGTCGCTGGTGGTGTAGTCTGTGGAAACCGTCTCGGGGTTGTTGTTGATGATGATGGCCTCATAGCCCGCATCCCGAATCGTCCAGACGGCGTGCACCGTGGAATAGTCGAACTCGATGCCCTGCCCGATGCGGATGGGCCCGGAGCCAAGAACGACGATCTTCTTCTTATCGCTGATGATGGATTCGTTTTCATCCTCATAAGTCGAGTAGAAATACGGGACATAGCTGGAGAACTCGCTGGCGCAGGTATCGATCATCTTATAGACGGGCATCACGCCCTGCTCCCTGCGCATCAGGAACACTTCCTGCTCGCTCATGCCCCAAACCTGCCCGATGTACTTATCGCTCACGCCCAGCCGCTTGGCCTGGCGCAGCACTTCGCTCTGCATGGGATGTTCTTTCAAAACCGCCTCAAAATCCACGATGTTTTTGATCTTATCCAGGAAGAGCATGTCGATTTTGGTTTCGTTGTAGATCATGCCCAAGTCAATGCCGTTGCGGATGAGCTGTGCAATGGCAAAGATGCGGTCGTCCGTTCCCTCTTTGATATAGGCCAGCAGATCGTCGCTGCTCATCTCGTCGAACTTGGGCATATAGAGGTGGCAGACGCCCGTCTCCAGCGAGCGGATTGCCTTTAAAAGGCTCTCTTCCAGCGTCCGCCCGATGCTCATGACCTCGCCCGTCGCCTTCATCTGGGTGCTCAGGTGGTTATCGGCCGTGGCGAACTTATCGAACGGGAACCGCGGCACTTTGGTAACCACGTAGTCCAGCGTCGGCTCAAAGCTCGCCGGCGTATTGGCAATGGCGATCTCGTCCAGCGTCATGCCCACGGCGATTTTCGCCGAGACCCGCGCAATGGGGTATCCGCTGGCCTTGGACGCCAGTGCGGAAGATCTGGAAACTCTCGGGTTGACCTCGATGAGGAAGTATTGGAAGGAATACGGATCCAGCGCAAACTGCACGTTGCAGCCGCCCTCGATTTTCAGCTCCCGGATAATGCGCAGCGCGCTGTCCCGGAGCAGGTGGTATTCTTTGTTGGTCAGCGTCTGGCTTGGGCAGACGACGATGGAATCGCCCGTATGGATGCCGACGGGATCGATATTCTCCATATTGCAGATGGTGATGGCTGTGTCGTTGCTGTCCCGGATGACTTCGTATTCGATTTCTTTATAGCCTTTGATGCTCTTTTCCACCAGCACCTGCTGCACAGGCGAGATATAAAGCGCGTGCTTGCAGAGCTCGGCCATCTCCTCGGGCGTATCCGCAAAGCCGCCGCCCGTGCCGCCCAGCGTAAAGGCCGGGCGCAGCACGACGGGATAGCCGATCTCCTCCGCCGCCGCAAGGCCTTCCTCGATGCTGTGCACAATCACCGAAGGCAGAACCGGCTCGCCCAGCTTCTCGCAGAGCTCCTTAAACAGCCCTCTGTCCTCTGCGCGCTCAATGGTATCGAAAGGCGTTCCCAAAATCTCCACCTGGCATTCATCCAGCACGCCCTTCTGCGCCAGCTTCATGGCCAAGTTCAGGCCAACCTGCCCGCCGAACCCGGGCGCGATGGCATCCGGCCGCTCATAGCGGATGACCTTAGCGACATATTCCAGCGTCAGCGGCTCCATATAGATTTTATCTGCGATGTTGGTATCCGTCATGATCGTAGCCGGGTTGGAGTTGATGAGGATCACCTCATATCCCTCTTCCTTGAGCGCAAGGCATGCCTGCGTTCCGGCATAGTCGAACTCTGCGGCCTGTCCGATCACGATAGGGCCAGAGCCGATTACCATTACTTTTTTAATATCTTCTCTCTTAGGCATTGCGCTGATTCTCCTTCATCATTCCAATAAATTGATCGAATAAATAGCCGCTGTCCTGCGGGCCGGGGGCGCTCTCCGGGTGATACTGCACCGAAAAGAGCTTGTCCTTCGGGCATGCCGCGCCTTCCACTGTGTCGTCCAGCAGGTTGATATGCGTGGGCACAAGGCCCGTCCCGCCAAGGGAATCCTTGTCTACAGCAAAGCTGTGGTTCTGGCTGGTAATCTCAATTTTGCCCGTCAGCAGGTTTTTGACCGGGTGATTGCCGCCCCGGTGCCCAAACTTCATCTTATATGTCTTTGCGCCGCAGGCAATGGAAATCAGCTGATGCCCCATGCAGATGCCGAAAATGGGCAGTTTGCCCCGCAGTACCCGCACCAGCTCGATGACGGGCGTCACATCTTCCGGGTCTCCCGGGCCGTTGGAGAGGAACACACCGTCCGGCTTGAGGTTCAAAATTTCCTGCGCCGGCGTATCGAAGGGCACGACCGTAACGTTGCACCCGCGCTTATTGAGCGAGCGGATGATATTGAGCTTGATGCCGCAGTCTACCGCCACCACATGGTAGGCCGGGTTGGCCGTTCTGGCATACCATTTCTTTTTGCAGCTCACCCGCGCCACGCCGTCTTTGGGCAGCTCATAGGCTCCCATCGCCGCAAGTGCCTCCTCCTTCGGAGTATCCGGGCCCGTGATCATCACCTTCTGGCTGCCCTCGTTTCGGATCATCCGCGTGATTTTTCGGGTATCCACGCCGCTGATGCCCGGGATGCCGTTTTCCTCCAAAATCTCGGAGAGTGTTTTCGTGTATCGGAAGTTGCTCGGAGAATCGTTGTATTCCCGCACAATCATGCCGCCTATCGTGGGAATTTTGGTCTCGTAGTCTTCGTCTGTGATGCCGTAGTTCCCTATGAGCGGGTAGGTCATCACGACCATCTGATTCGTGTAAGATGGGTCTGAAACAATCTCCTGATAGCCGACCATCGAGGTGTTGAAAACAATCTCGTTGATGGCATCGCACTGCGCGCCAAATCCTTCGCCATAGAATTCCTGGCCGTTTTCCAGGACAATCTTTCTCATCAATCTTTTCTCCATACTACTCTCCCATCTATCATAGTCAAACGATTCTCTCCAAACACCCGCATCCCCTCAAAAGGCGTGCCGCGGCCTTTGGAGCAAAATTCTTCCGGATTTATTTCATATTCCGCGCCCAAATCCCAAGCGCAGAGATCCGCCGCCGCGCCCCGCTCTATCTTGCCGCCAGGCAGGCCAAACGCCCTTCTCGGCGCGGCGCTTAGCAGCTCCACCAGTTTTTCCAGGCTCAGAATATTTTTCTTCACGAGCCCGGTATAGAGCGCCGGAAAAGCCGTCTCCAGGCCCACGACGCCCATGGCGCTTCCAGCCAGGCCTCTGCTCTTTTCCTCCGCGCTGTGCGGCGCATGGTCTGTGGCGATGCAATCGATTGTGCCGTCTATCATCCCCTCGATGAGCGCTTCCCGATCTTCCCGGCTGCGCAGCGGCGGATTCATCTTAAAGCGGCCGTGCTCCTGCAAGTCGTCTTCGCAGAGCAGCAGATAGTGCGGCGCAGTCTCACAGCTCACGGGAAGTCCCTCGGCTTTGGCCTGGCGTATCAGCGCGACGCTTTCCTTCGTCGAGACATGGCAGACGTGATAGCGGCATCCCGTCTCCCGGCAGAGCGCCAAATCCCGCTGTATCTGCCCCCATTCGCTCTTGGAGCAAATGCCTCTGTGGCCGTGCTTTTTGGCATACCATCCATCATGGATATATCCGCCGTTTAAAAGCGCCTCGTCTTCGCAGTGCGCCGCAATCATTTTGTCCAGCCGCTTCGCCTGCAGCATAGCCTGGCGCATCAGTTCCTCTGCCTGAACGCCCTTGCCGTCATCTGAAAATGCAACAGCGCCCTCTGCCAGCGCATCCAAATCGGCCAGCTCACCGCTGCCCTTCTGCCCCTTGGTGATGCAGGCATAGGGATAGACATGCACAGCCGCATCCCTATCGATGATCTCCTGCTGAGCCAGCAAATGCTCCGGGCTGTCCGGCGGCGGGTTTAAGTTGGGCATTGCGCAAACCGTCGTATACCCGCCTCTGGCCGCCGCCTGCGTCCCGGTTAAAATCGTCTCTTTAAAAGAAAAGCCAGGCTCCCGCAAATGCACATGCACATCTGCGAAACCCGGCAAGATGATGAGATTCTTCAAATGAAAAACGGCATCGAATCCATCCGATGGGATCGACTCCTGAAGCGTTCGGATACATCCGCCATCAATGGCGAGATCGCTGCGGATAAACCCTTTTTCCGAATATACCGATGCTCCCTTCAGCAATACTTTCATTCGTGGCTCCTTTAGAATTTGTCCATTTCCTAACGCAAACCCTAACACAGAATTATAAGTCAAACCAGCATCTCTGTCAAGGAGCAATTCGACGCCAGCCGCTATTTTCCCTCTTTATTTTCCGGCCGCGAGCCCCGCTCCTCTGCGCACTCCCTTTTTCTGGGCTCGGTCTGCCCCATCGCCTTTTCCATCAAGATCTCGTTTTCTTCGTAATAGCCCAGTGAGCGGTAGAGCGCCTGCGCCGCAAAGTTTTCCTCGCCCGTCTGCAGTTCAAACCTGCGCACGCCATTTTGCTCCATGCAGTATGCCTCTGCGAAAGCTATCATTTTGCTAGCCAGTCCCTTTCTTCTATGTTCCTCACAGACGAATACCTCTGTCATTTCCGGCAACACTGCATGATAGCAAAGGCTCTTTTTCATCTGCACGCAGACAAACCCCGCCAAAACGCCATCCTCTTCCGCCACCACGGCAATTTCCTGCCGGTTTTGCAGAATGGACTGCTCAATATGCGCCGCGCTAGTCTCGCCTTCGCCGTTAAACTGGTTGCAAAGCCGCAGCAGCTGCTGCGCATCTTCCTTTTTGGCCAAACGTATCATGCCTTGTCCTTCCCCTCCAACGATTCCATAAAATCCTCGACTGCCCCTTGCAGATGAACGATCTCCAGCTCCTCCGCATTCAGCCGCTCCACAAATTCCCAAACCGGCTGCTCTTCCAGGCTGAGATCCGAAAAGCGCAGCTCCCCCGCCGCAACGCCAAAGCTGCGATAGGGCTTCCCCGTCTGGCTTTCGTATAAAACTTCCTCAAACACTGTATAACGTTGCATAGTCTGCTCCCCGAAAAACAACTTTTAAGGATAGCATAGCAGAAAATTGTGTATTTGTTTGTCAGTATTTGGCGCTAAAAATTAATTTTTTTGTATCGTTTTCGACATTTAAGATACGGTCAACCCCGCCGTCTTACTGCCGCATCAGCTGCGTCGTACAGCTAAGGCAGGGCTCTAAATCCGAAAGAAAGCGCAGCTGCCGGCTCCAGTTATCCCGAAGCGCCAAAAAGCGGTATTGTCGAACCCCGTCGGCAAATACCAGCAGCCCGCAGGCGCAAACCGTATGCCTGGCATATTTCCCGGAGAACATCGAGATAACAAAAGGCCGCCGCTGTTTCATGAGCGCCTCCCAATAGGAGAAGCCTCTGAAATATCTGCTTTGCGCCCGCGTTTGCGGATACCCGAAAGCCTTCCAAACGGCGTTGGCAAGCATGCGGTTGAAAAACGCGACTGTGCCATAGCGCCCGAGCATTCGGTATTTCCGCGCCTTTTTGCGCACAACCTGATAGAGCGCCGGCGGATCGCCCGGGATTTGCTCATATCCATCCCGCGCGAAAAACAGCATCGCATTGCAGATGGCGGAAAGCGTGCAGTTTGGCAGGCTCTTTCCGCTTCTCGTCTCGTAATCCCGCTGGAGCCAATCGCCCGTTTGCTCCAGAAAAATGCTCTGATCGGCCAGCAGTTCAAAACGCCGCCCCGGAAAGCGGTTTTGCAGATATGCCGCAGGATCCGTGATAATCCCGCCCCTGCTATTCTGCTCTCTATACCGTCTGCCCATCAGGAAAAGGATTCCTTTTCGTGGTTGCAGGCGATCAGCCGCTCAATCGCCTCATCCGTATAGGAGAGAAGGCGCCCGAATGAGCGGGCAATCTCTTTGCGCTCCTGGCCGGCATAGCGCCCCTCTTCCTGAAGCTGTTTTTTTCTCTGTTTGAGCTCCAGATACTCCGCCAAGACCTCTTCGCTCTGATAGAACAGGATGTTATATGTCCCCCGGTTCAGGGAAACCGGAAACAAATCCGTCAGCAGCGGGTCGTCTTCCTTATAAAATTTTGTCCCATATTGCGCACAGATGCCCTCGGCGGCCTGCGCCAGCTCTTCCCGCAGCTGCCTATCCTTGACCGGGTGCGCCAAAGCCAGCTTTTTCACCCCTGCGCGCACCACCTCGTTAAATGCGTCGATCACACCCATAGCATAGGAAAAACTATCCATCTCCCGCATCACTTTTCTCCCTCTTCCAAGCGTCTCTTTGGGCTCCAATAGTCGATTCCGGCCTTTCTGGCCTGCGCATGCTGATGCTCTCTGGCAATCCGATAAAGCTTTCCATCTTTTTTCAGCCGGGCGCCCGTCTGCTTAAAATAGAAAGAGACATCCGCCCGCTCGCACTGCTTTTTCAGGCCCAGAACCCAATCATAATCGCAAACCCGCGCCTGGTTTCCAGATTCTCCGCCCGCCACCACATGCCTGACCCAGCCGCCCAGATAGGGCGATAAATCAATGGCCGAAAGCAGCGGCTCGCAGACGATCCCTTTGTGCCGCGCGGACACATCCCGCAGAACCGGAAGCCGCCGCTCTGCCATCTGCTGGTTTTCCACCGTGCAATTGATCTCGACGTTTTCATACCCGGCGCCCCAATCCGGCGGCAA
>CAJUPM010000004.1:85068-124246 GCA_910588425.1 uncultured Christensenellaceae bacterium
GGCGGCAAACAGCGCTCCAGCCGCTCAATCCGCTTGGTAATAAAAAAGAACTGCACATCGCTGCGCTCGCGCATCATGCGCCACGCCTCCCCGCGCCATTCGTCTGCCTCCTCCAGCAGGAAATCCGAAGTGAAGCAGGTGGCGAGATGTGCTCCGGATGGAATTTTATAGCCGCCCTCTCTGCTTTTGCGTATAGGCAGGTTAAAATTCTGCGTTTTATACACCTTGCTGGCGTCTTTTTCATGCCGCTCATCCATGCGGTAAACATAGCAGTGCATACATCCCGCGCTGACTTTATGGCATCCATGCCAGGGGTTCCAGGCAATCGATCCTCTAAACCGCACCGCCCAGCACCCTTTCCGCATAAGAGACGCTGCCCATGGCATCCGGCGAATAGAAATCCGCTCCGATCTCATCGGCGTAATCCTGAGTCAGAACCGCGCCGCCCACCATCACTTTGCAATCCGTCTCCTTTTTCAGCAGTTCAATCGTGGCCTGCATGTTGACGACCGTGGTCGTCATCAGCGCACTCAGGCCAACCAGCCGGACCTTCTGCTCTTTGGCTGCCTGCACGACAGCCTGCGGATCGACATCCTTGCCCAAATCGATGACGTCGTATCCATAATTTTCTAGCAGCACCTTGACGATGTTCTTGCCGATATCGTGAATATCGCCTTTGACCGTCGCCAGGATGATCTTGCCCTTTTTCTGCTCGGCGGCGCCCTCTTTGCGCAGTTTTTCCCGCACAGCGCCAAAGGCCGCTTTGGCCGCTTCGGCGCTCATCAAAAGCTGGGGCAGAAAGACGCGCTTTTCCGCAAACCCTTTGCCCACCTCATCCAGCGCGGGCACCAAAATCTCGTTAATCACTTCCAGCGGCGCCCGCCGCTCCAGCTCTTCCTTGGCGGCCGCCTCTGCCTGCTCTGCAAGCCCGCGCAGAACTGCCCCATGCAGGCTCATCTGCGCCTCCGGCGTTTTCTCTTTTGCCTGGGCGTTTGCATAGCGCTGGATATACTCTGCGCAGCCCTCATCCAGCCCCGTCAGGGCGCTGTACGCATAGGCCGCGCGCATCATCGCCTCGCTGCCCGGGTTGATGATGCCGGCCGAAAGCCCGCTTTGCAGGGCCATCGTGAAGAAAGCTGTGTTGATGCCCTCCCGTTCGGGCAGTCCAAAGGAAATATTCGAGACGCCCAGGGAAGTCTGCACGCCCAGGCGCTCCCGCACCATGCTCAGCGTCTCCAGCGTTACCTTCGCGTTCTCCGCGCCTGTGCTGATCGTCATGGCCAGCGGATCGACGATGATATCCTTCCTCGCGATCCCCATTTCTTCTGCTCTCAGCACGATCTTCTCCGCGATGGCAAAGCGGCCTTCTGCCGTCTGGGGAATGCCCGCTTCATCCAGCGTCAGCGCGATGACCGCCGCGCCGTACTTTTTGACCAGCGGCAAAACCTGTGAGAGGCTCTCTTCCTTGCCGCTGACGGAGTTTAAAAGCGGCTTGCCGTTGTAGAGGCGCAGAGCGCGCTCCATCGCCGCAATATCCGCTGTATCGATCTGCAAAGGCAAATCTAAAATGCCCTGAAGCCCGCAGATTGCCTGCTCCATCAGCCTGGGCTCGTCGATTCCGGGCAGGCCGACGTTGACGTCTAAGATATCCGCGCCGTGCTCCGCCTGGGCAATCCCCTCCTGATAGAGGTAGTTCATATCCCCATCCCGCAGTGCCTGTTTGAGCTTCGACTTGCCCGTCGGATTCAGGCGCTCTCCGATGATCACCGGCTTTCCGCCAAAGGAAACCGCATGGGAATAGGAAGATACCGCCGTAATGTTTTTTTGCTGGATGGGCAGCGGCCGCAAAGCTTTGCAGCGCTCCACCAGTTTATGCATATGTTCGCGTCCGGCGCCGCAGCAACCGCCAATCACGCTGGCGCCTGCCCGCACCAGGGCCTCTCCCTGCCGGGCAAATTCCTCTGAGCCCAGCGCATAAGACGGCCTTCCGTTGACGACAACCGGCAAACCCGCATTTGGTTTGACTGCGATCGGGATACTGGTGCAAGCGCGCATCCGAGGCAAGAGAGCCAGCATCTGCTCCGGGCCAAGGCCGCAGTTCATGCCCAGCGCATCCACGCCTAGCCCCTCCAGCAGGCAGACCACTGCCTCAATATTGCCGCCCGTCAGCAGCTTGCCCTGTTCGTCGAAGGTCATCGTCGCGATAATAGGCAGGCCGCTCTGCTCCTTTGCCGCCAAAACCGCCGCCTTCATCTCATAGGTATCGCTCATGGTCTCGATGACGATCAGCTCTGCACCGGCTTTAACCCCGGCTTGTACCATTTCCGCAAACGCCGCATAGGCCTCATCAAAGCCCAAATCGCCCATCGGCCGAAGCAGTTTTCCCGTAGGACCCAGATCCAGCGCAACATAGCCCCTTCCCGCCCTCGCGGCGGCCTTCCTGGCTATCTCCACGCCCTTTTGCACGATCTCGTCCACCGAATAGCCGCTCTCCCTCAGCTTAAAACGGTTTGCACCAAACGTATTGGCCAAAATAATATCACAGCCGCAGGCGAGATAGCCCGCGTGAATTTTCAAAATCTCCTGCTCGTGCGAGCAGTTCCATAGTTCGGGCAGCTCTCCCGCCAAGAGCCCTCTGTTTTGAAGCTCTGTGCCCATGGCTCCATCCAAAAACAGCAGCTCTTTTCCTAGCTTCTCCCGCAAGTTTCTTTCCATGCTAGCTCTCCCAATTTCTAAATGCGCAGTCCTGCTTGCCGCAAGCCTGACAGCCGCTTTTTTCGCCCCTCCTGCAGGTATGCGAAAGGCCGATAAAGGCGGTAACAGATTTTGTCGGTGTCATCATATTGCCGTCCGTCAGGCTGACGCCCAGGCGCCGCCTGCAATCCAGCAGTGCAAAAAAATCCCGCTGGGCTTCCAGCGCCAAATCTCCGTAACCCGGGCTATAGCGCGGGCGCAAAAACAGCCCGTCTTTTTCCTTTTCCCCGGCGATTTCCTGGCAGACGCCATCCAGATAGCATTCGAGCAGTTCCGCGCACACCGCCTGCGCAATGGCGGCCTCTGCCATCGAACGCGCCTGATAGCGCCGCACCTGCAAATCCGCCTCTGCGCCCAGCGTCGCCGCCATGAGGATGACGCCCTGGCATCCGGCCAGATTGCGCGCCAAGAGCGCGCTGGAAAAGCGAATCCCCTCGATTTCCACGCCGCCTTTTTCCACACAGCAGGGTTTTTCCAGATAAATATGCCGGGGTGTTACCGTCCGCTCCAACTGGGCAATCACCGCCTCAATCTTCTGCTGTTCCTCCGGCTGGGGCGCATTGCCCCCATAGCCCAAATACCGCCAGACCTCGCGCCTGCGAATCTCCATCACCCGATCATCTCCGAAAGGTTCCTCATGATGCTGCCCGCGATATCCGGCTTATTCATGGAGTAAATATGGATATGGTTGACGCCGTTTGCGATGAGATCGATGATCTGCTCGGTCGCATAGGCGATGCCCGCTTGCCGCATTGCCGCTGGGTGGTCGGCAAACTTATCCACAATCGCCCGGAAGCGCGGTGGCAGGGCTGTCCCGGAAAGCGAACAGATTCTGGTGATCTGCTTGCTGTTGGTAACGGGCATGATGCCCGCGATCACCGGCACGTTGACCCCGGCCTTGAGCAGCCGGAACATGAAATTATAGAGAATGTTGTTGTCGAAAAACATCTGGGTTGTCAAAAACTGGCAGCCGCTCTCCACCTTCTGGCGAATGCCCCAAATATCCTTTTCCAGCGACTGGGATTCCGGATGCCCTTCCGGATAGCACGCGCCGCCCACGCAAAAGCCTTCTTTGGCGCAGATCTCCTGCGCCAGCTGGCTGGCATGCTGATAAGTGCCCAGCCTGCCATCTTCCACAATATCTCCCCGCAGAGCCAGCACATTCTCGATCCCCTTCTGCTTCAGCTCCGCCAGAACGCTCTCGATCTTTTGACGATCCGAGTTGACGCAGGTCAGGTGTGCCAGCGCGGTAATGCCATTAACGTTCTGAATCTCATCTGCAATGCTCACGGTATTTTCACTGTTGCCGCCGCCGGCCCCATAGGTAACGCTCATAAAAGCAGGCCCAATCTCCGCCATCTGCCGCACAACCTTCTTTGCATCCTCCAGCGCAGTTCCGGCTTTGGGTGGGAACAGCTCGCAGGAAACCGTAACTTTCTTTTGCTTCAAAATATCAGTAATTTTCATCGCTCTATCTTCCTCGGAATTCCTTTCCCGTATATTCAAGATTCTCTATGGCAACGACCGCCGTGCGCGCGAAAGTCTGCGTGCCAAACTCCTTCGCCGCAAATTCGGGAACACATTTTGCCACCAGGCTCCGCAAGGCACGCTCCTGCTCTCCCTCATCTTCTACGGCTCTCGCCTCTCCAAACACAACCGCGCTCTCATATTTTGTATTGACAGCGCAAGCCTGCTGAGAGTCTTTGGCGTAGCTCAGGCCAAATTCCTGGCAAACCTCGAAGCAGACCCGCCTATCGCGCAGCATATTTTCCAGCTTCTCGCCTTCTGCCGCGCCGTGAATGTAAATTCTGCCATCCAGCATCACAAACTGCACTGGCACGACATACGGCGCACCGTTCTGCCGAATTGTGCCGAGGTGCCCGGTTTTTGCCCTTTCCAGCAGTGCCATCGTCTGCGCTGGCTGCATCAGCTGTCTTTTCGTCCGCTCCCGCACTCTATCATCGCCCTTCTTTTTCATATTGAAAATATTATAGCACAAAATGCCCCGCGTGTATCTTTCTGTGCAAATAAAAAGAACAGCGGTTTTTCCGCTGCTCTTTTTTCTATTCTCCGCTGGCGGGCAGCTGCTGCTGCGCCGGCTTGCGGATGAGCCTTGGCTGCTGGGCAAGCTTGATGGTATCTTTTGTTACCACGCAAGTCTGCACATCTTCCTCCGAAGGCACTTCAAACATCGCATCCATCATGATCGATTCGATGATGGAGCGCAGGCCTCTGGCGCCCGTATTGCGCTCAATCGCCTGTTTTGCGATCTCCTCAACTGCGTCCTGCTCAAACTGCAGCTCAACGCCATCCAGCTCAAACAGCTTTTTATACTGCTTGGTCAACGCGTTTTTCGGCTTTGTCAGGATATTCACCAGCGCCTCTTCCGTCAGCGCTTCCAGCGATACCACAATCGGGATACGGCCGACAAACTCCGGGATCATGCCGAATTTCAGCAAATCCTCCGGCTGAAGCTGAGAAAACAGCGCGCCCTGGTTGCGCTCTTTTTTGGTCTGCACATCCGCGCCAAATCCCATGGATTTCTTGCCGACCCGGCGCTCGATAATATCCTCCAGGCCGACGAAAGCGCCGCCGCAGATAAAGAGGATATTCGTCGTATCGATCTGCAAAAACTCCTGATGCGGATGCTTGCGCCCGCCCTGCGGCGGCACGCTGGCAACCGTTCCCTCCAGAATTTTCAGCAGCGCCTGCTGCACACCCTCACCAGAGACATCTCTGGTGATCGAGGGGCTCTCGCTCTTTCTGGCAATCTTGTCGATCTCGTCAATATAGATAATGCCCTTTTGCGCCTTCTCGATATTGTAATCCGCCGCCTGGATGAGCTTGAGCAGGATATTTTCCACATCCTCGCCCACATAGCCCGCCTCGGTCAGTGCGGTTGCATCGGCAATCGCAAAGGGGACGTTCAAAATCCGTGCCAGCGTCTGCGCCAGCAGCGTCTTGCCGCATCCCGTCGGCCCAAGCATCAGGATATTGCTCTTGGAAAGCTCGACGTCGTCTGCCTGCTGGGAAGTCATAATCCGCTTATAGTGGTTATAAACGGCCACGGACAGGTATTTTTTTGCCTTTTCCTGCCCGATAACATATTCATCCAGCGCGGCGACGATCTCCGCCGGCTTTGGCAAATTGCCCAAATCCGGCGCAGTATCTGTCGAGAAATCCTCCTGGATAATTTCCCTGCAAAGCTCAATGCATTCATCGCAGATATATACCCCAGGCCCTGCCACAATCCGCCGAACCTGCTCCTGGTATTTTCCGCAGAATGAACACTTGACCGGCTTTGTCTCGTCAGTTTTATTGTTCATATTCACCTCAAATTAGCGTCTTGCAGGAATGACCTCGTCAATGAGGCCATACTCCTTCGCCTCGCCGGCAGCCATATAGAAATCGCGCTCCATATCTGCCTTCAAAGTCTCCAGGGGTTTGCCCGTGCGCTCAGCAAGAATATTCGCCAACTTTTCCTTGATCTTTAAAATTTGCTTGGCCTGGATCTCGATATCCGTAGCCTGGCCTCTGGCCCCGCCCAGCGGCTGATGGATCATGATCTCGCTGTTGGGCAGCGCTTTGCGCTTTCCCTTTGCGCCCGAAGCCAGCAAAAACGCGCCCATGGAGGCCGCCAGCCCGATGCAGATGGTCGAAACATCGCATTTGATATACTGCATGGTATCATAGATGGCCATGCCCGCCGAAACCGAGCCGCCCGGGCTGTTGATATACATGAAGATATCCTTATCCGGATCCTCAGCTTCCAGGAAAATCATCTGCGCCACAACCAAATTGGCCGTCAGATCGTCGATCTCGCCTGAAAGGAAGATAATTCTGTCTTTCAGCAGACGCGAATAAATATCATAGCTGCGTTCTCCGCGGTTTGTCTGTTCAATTACGATAGGTACATAACTCAAAGTCCTCAACTCCTTTTTATCGCGCCAAAAGGTGCTTTTGCTTATTCTTCGGTTTTCTCTTCTGCCTTTTCTTCTTTCTTAGCGGCAGCCTTCTTGGCAGGCTTGGTTACCTTTGCATTTTTCACCAGGAATTCGATGAGCGCATCATAATCCGCTCTCTCTGTAATATATTCCAGCTCTTCCGGCTTTATTTCCTTTTTGAAATCCTCAAAGGTTTTATTCTGCATTTCGGCAAATGACGCAATGCTCTTATCCACTGCCTGCTCATCCGCCTTGATCTGCTCCTGGTTCTTAATCGCCTCCAGCACGAGCTGTGCCTTGACGGTCGATTCAGCGCCCGGGCGAGCCTGCTCTCTCATTTTATCCATTGTGAGGCCGGTATATTCCAAATACTGCTGCATATTCAGGCCCTGATACATGAGGCTATAGCTCATTTCCTGAATCTGGCTGTCGATCTGGTTGTCGATCATGCAGGCCGGGATATCCACTTTGCTTTCCTCGACGATTTTGCCCAGGATGACATTCTCCAGCTCTCTCTTGTTCTGATCTTCCGTGCGCTTTTTCAGCTTTTCTTTGAGATCTGCCTGATATTCTTCAAAGGTATCGAACTCGGAAATATCCTGCGCAAATTCGTCGTCTGCCTTGGGCAGCTGCTTTTCTTTGACGGAAACCAGCTTAATGGCAAAGACTGCGGGCTTGCCTGCCAGCTCCTTAGCGTGGTACTGCTCGGGGAAGGTTACCTCAATCTCCTTTTCCTCTCCGGCTTTCAGGCCGACAACCTGCTCCTCAAAGCCAGGGATGAACGTGCCGCTTCCCAGATCCAGCGTCTGCCCCTCTGCCGTGCCGCCCTCAAATTTGACACCGTCCACGCTGCCGGAATAATCCAGCACGACTTTATCGCCGTTTTTCGCGGGGCGATCCACTTCCTCAAAGCGGGCGTTCTGCTCGATCACCTTTTCCACTTCCGCCTTGACATCTTTGGCCAGAACTTTCTTGCCCTCGAACTCGACTGCGACGTTCTTATAGTCGCCCAGCTCCACCTCCGGCTTCACATAAAGCTCCGCCTTCACCACCATCGGCTTGCCCTCTTCCATGGAGACGATATCCACATTCTCCGGGCGGGAAACCGCGAAAATCTCCTTCTCTTCCAGCGCAGCGCCATAGGCATCCGGGAAAGCAATTTCAAACGCATCTTCAAAGAACACATTTTTGCCGTAGAACTGCTCGATAACGGCCTTTGGCGCATGGCCCTTGCGGAAACCGGGCACGTTGATCTTGCCCTTGTTTTTATTGTAGGCCTTGAGCGAAGCCTGTTTCAGCAGATCCTGCGAAATCTCAAACTCGATCTCGATCTTATTCTTTTCCAATTCCTTGACGTTTGCCATCTTTTTCCTCCATATTGCGAATCATTCGTATAATATATTTTTAGTGTATCCGCTTGCCTGGGCTCTTTGCATGGGAAACAACCACAACTACCCAATGATACAACGTATAGTTTACCATACCTATTTGCGCTGCGCAAGCAGTATTTACCCTTTTATCAGACACTTCTGCCCCGGGCCGATGAGATCTTCCCTGCCCGCTTTGATCAGTGCTTTTTTGACCAGCGGATAGTTTTCCGGCTTGTTGAACTGGAAGAGCGCCCTTTGCATAGCCCGCTCTTCCCGGGTTTTGGCCGTATAGACGGGTTTTAGCGTGAAGGGATCCAGCCCTGTGTAATACATGCACGTCGAAACCGAGCCGGGAGTCGGGTAAAAATCCTGCACCTGATCCGGGATAAAACCGCTTTTGTTCAGATATTCCGCCAGCTCGATAGCGTCTTTGAGCGTCGAGCCCGGGTGGGAACAGATGAAATATGGCAGCACATGCTGGCGTTTGCCCGCACGCCTGCTGGCATCCTCGAACTTTTTCTTAAATTTCTCATATACCGCGATGTCCGGCTTGCCCATCAGGTTCAGCACCCGGCTGGAGCAATGCTCTGGGGCGACTTTCATCTGGCCGCTGGTATGATGGCAGGCTAGCTCCCGAATGAAGGTGTCGTCTTTATCCAGGACCGCGTAATCATAGCGCACACCCGAGCGCACGAATACCTTCTTGACGCCTGGAATTTTGCGCAAAGCCCGCAGGCTCTCCAGATATTTGCTGTGATCGACGATGAGGTTCGGGCAGGGCTTCGGCGCCAAACAGCGCTTGCCCGGGCACATGCCCTGCGTCTCGGCTTTTTTGCAGGAGAGCCGCGTAAAATTCGCCGTAGGGCCGCCGACATCGTGAATATACCCCTTAAAATCCTTCTTTTGCGACAGCGCCTCGGCTTCCCGCACCAGCGACTGCACGCTTCGGCTCTGAATATAGCGGCCCTGATGGAAGAAGATCGCGCAGAAAGCGCAGCCGCCATAGCAGCCGCGGTTGGAAACCAGCGAAAACTTGACTTCCTTGAGCGCCGGAATCTCCTTTTGATAGGAAGGGTGCGCTTCCCGGGTGAAGGGCAGCTCATAAAGATCGTCGAACTCCATTTCGCTGAGCGGCTCGGCCGGCGGGTTCTGCACCAAATACCGCGTCCCATGCTGCTGCACCAGCGTGCGCCCCAGCAGATAATCCTGTTCACGGTAGCTGGCCGCAAAGGCCTTCGCAAACGCCGTCTTATCCGCCGCCACCTGCTCAAACGAGGGCAGCATCACCTTTTCCTCATAGACTTGCTCCGGGCTTTGGGCCAAGTAGGCCGTGCCCCGCACATAGGTGAGATCCGAAACCGCAATTCCCGCCGCCAAGGCTTCGGCAATCTGCGCCAAAGGTTTCTCCCCCATGCCATAGACCAGCAAATCCGCCCCGGAATCCACCAGCACCGAAGGCATCACCCGGTTGTCCCAGTAGTCGTAGTGCGCCAGCCGCCGCAGGCTGGCCTCAATCCCCCCGATGATGATGGGCACATCCGGGTAGCACTCCCGCAGCATTTTTGAATAGACAGTTACCGCGCGCCTTGGGCGCAGCACTTCCCCGCCCGGGGAATACATATCGTATTTTCTGCGCACGCGGTTGGCCGAATAGAGGTTGACCATAGAATCCATATTCCCGCCGGAAACGAGAAAAGCCAGCCGCGGCCGCCCCAGCGCCTGATATGCCCGGCGGTCGCCATAGTTGGGCTGAGCCAGAATCGCCACGCTGTAGCCCAGGTTTTCCAGATACCGGCCAATCAGCGCATTGGCAAAGGAAGGGTGATCCACATAGGCATCCGGCGTGACCAGAATAAAATCCGGCTGGCCAATGCCCCGCTCCTCCAGCTCTTTTTTTGAGATCGGCAAAAACTTCCCGTACATCTTTTCTCCCTTTTCCATATCGGCAGATCTTTTCCTATAAAAAAACCACGGAGACCGTGGTTTTTTGCGTTTGAGCCGGACAATAAGCCGAGTTCTGTCGCGGATGGCCATCTGTCTTGGCTTGCCGTTGCCGGCAAGCTCTAGCGATTACATGAAGCTTAGCGGGCCGCTATTGAATGCTCCCATATCAATCTTGCACCAAGCGGGGTTTACAGGGAGCTTCTGTCGCCAGAAGTTCCGGTGAGCTCTTACCTCGCCTTTCCACCCTTGCATCCTGGCCTCGCCAGGGTTGCGGTATATCTCTGTTGCACTTTCCTTGGAGTCGCCTCCACCGGGCGTTACCCGGCGCTCTGCCCTATGGTGCTCGGACTTTCCTCACTCAAAAGAGTGCAGCCATCTAGTCCGCTCAAACAAAACCATTATAGCACAATTAAAATTCTTCCGCAATTCTCGCAGTGCACCAGTTTATCCGAGTTTGCAACCGAAGAAGCAACGCCGGAGGGAAGCTGAATCTTGCACCCGTCGCAGCGGTTATCCTGCAAAATCGCCACGGGCGTCGGCCGAATCCCCTTGATGCGCCTGTATTCATCCAGCACTTCCCCCGAAATCCCCTGCCCTGCCTGCTCCAGCTTTTCTTCCAGCTCCTTGAGCTCTCCCGAGCCTGCGGCAACTTCCTTATCATACTGCACTTTGAGCTGATCGTATTCCGCCTTTGCCGTGCGCATTTTGAGCAGAATCTCGCGGATCAGCTTATCCGTCTGCAAAATCTCCTCACGGATTTTTGCGATCTCCGCGCGCACATGCGCCGCCGCATCCGAAATCTTCTCGCTGTTTTTGACCAGCTCCTGCACCAGCTTCTGATCCAGCTCGGAATCATCGCACTCGGAGTAATAGCCGATGTCCTTGGAAACTTCCTCCATCTCTTCCATCAGTTTTTTGCTCTGTGCATTCAGCTCCGTCAGCGCGTTCTGCTTGACGACCGCCTTGCTCTCGGCGTCCGAAATCTTGCTCTGGCTGTTTTGCATAAAGCGCTTGAGCTTTACCAGCTGCTTTCTCGTGGGAGTATCCTGTATTTTCCGTTTATAAGCATCCAGCTCCATATCCACCTGCTGGTATTGCCAAAGTTGCTGTAAGTTCTCCAAATTTATAACCTCCCTGTATATCAAATCTGCAACCGGTTTGCGGTTGCAGAAGCATTAACAAAACTCATACGACCGCTTTTTTCTCTGCGGACACATTACCTCTATCTTAGAGTTTAACTCATTTTGAGCGTTTTGTAAACCTTCGCGCATCGCGCGGACAAAGATCTTCTCGGTGTCGTAGTGCCCCGCCTCGACCAGCGTCATACCCAAAACCTGCGCTTCGGCGTAGTAATTGTGCTTGACTTCCCCGGTGAGGAAGGCATCTGCGCCAGCCTTTGCCGCCTCTGCAAGAAACTCGCTCCCTGCCCCGCCGACACAGGCAACCCTGCGGATTTTCCTGCCGCTGTCTGCCATGCGCAGCACGGGAAGGTCCAGCGCCTTCTTCACTTTCTCCGCAAACTCCGCCGGGCTGAGCGCCGCTTCATATGCCCCAATTACGCCAATCCCGCTGGCCATCTCCCCCTGCTCATCCCAGTTTTGCGCAACCAGCGAACGCCGCTCCTCCAGCCCAAGCAGTTTTGCCAGATGCTCATTCAGCCCGCCCGGCGCGCAGTCGTAAGAGGTGTGCGCCGCGTAGAGGTTGAACCCAGCGCGCACTGCCTGCAAAAACAGCTGATCTACGGGCGCGGCGCAGGAAAACTTCTTTTGCGCAGAAAACAGCAGCGGGTGATGCGAAAGAACCGTATCACAGCCGCGCTCTGCCGCCTCCTGCAAAGTTTCCGGCGTGATATCCAGGCAGACAAATACTCGCTCCACATGGTCGTGCTGATAAAGCGTCAGCCCGCTGTTATCCCAGTCATATGCGCAGGAGAGCGGCGCAATCCGCTCCACCAGCTCTGAAAACTTTCTTGCCGATATTGCCATACTATTTCTCCTCCAGCGCCCTCTGATAGAGTGCCAGCCGCTCCTTTGCCTTCTCTGCCGCCGGTGTTCCCGCCGCCGCCCTGGCGATCTGCCCCTGCACCATCGCCTCATGCTCCACATAGCTCCGCCAATGCTCATCCCTCTGGCTATTTCTTCCCACCAGCAGTTCCATGGGCGAATAGGCCGGCTCCTGCCCGGCCCGAACTTTCAAAATCGGATAAAATTTCCCCTTTTCCCGGGAAATTTCCTCCCGCTCGATCAAAAATCCCGAATCATTCAAATACTGCCGCAGACTATCCGGGTAGTTATGCGGGCAAAGCACCAGATAGCGCGCCGTCCGCGCCGCCCTCCAGCCCCGCTCCAGGATGCTCATCATCAGCGGGCCGCCAACGCCTGCGATGATAATGCCCTCTGCCTCTCCCGGCTTTAGCACGCCCAGCCCGTCGCCCAGCCGGCATTCCATTTGCCCGGTTAGGCCCAGTTGCTCTGCCAGCGCCTGTGCTTTTGCCAGCGAGCCTGCGCTGATGTCCGCGGCAATCACCTTCTCCGCGCGCCCCGTCTGAATCAGCTCTGCGCATAGAAAGCCATGGTCGCATCCAATATCCGCAGCCACACCAACCGGATCGCAGTTTGCCGCAATTCTGGAAAGCCTTTCGCTTTTCATATGCGCCTCTCTATCCTTTCGCCGTTTTTTATTGTTTCCAAATTCCCGGGCAGCTGCGCTGCAAATGCGCCTCAAAATAAAAATGACAGCTTGGCCGTCATTTTTATTTTTCCGCTATTGCAAGCTGGCCGAGCAAAGCACGTTTGTCAGCCGTTCCCATCTGCCGCTTTTCTATCCCTGGCTCTACTCCAGATAATCCCGCAGTTTCTTGCTCCTGCTTGGGTGGCGCAGCTTGCGCAGGGCTTTCGCTTCGATCTGCCGGATGCGCTCTCTGGTAACCTGGAACTCCTTGCCGACTTCCTCCAGCGTGCGGGCTCGTCCATCTTCCAGGCCAAAACGCAGCTTGAGCACTTTCATCTCTCTTGGCGTCAATGTATCCAGCACGTCCATCAGCTGCTCTTTGAGCAGCGTAAAAGCCGCGGCTTCTGCCGGCGCCGGCGCATCTTCATCCGGGAGGAAATCCCCAAGATGGCTATCTTCCTCTTCGCCGATGGGCGTCTCAAGAGAAACCGGCTCCTGCGCGATTTTTAGGATCTCCCGCACTTTCTCCTCCGGGATATTCATCTCTTTTGCCAGCTCCTCAGGAAGCGGATCTCTGCCATATTCCTGCAAAAGCTGCCGGGAAACGCGCACGAGCTTATTGATGGTCTCCACCATATGCACAGGGATGCGGATCGTCCGCGCCTGATCGGCAATCGCCCGAGTAATGGCCTGGCGAATCCACCAGGTTGCATACGTCGAAAACTTATATCCCTTGGTATAATCGAATTTCTCTACCGCTTTGATCAGCCCGAGGTTCCCCTCCTGGATGAGATCCAAAAAGAGCATTCCCCTGCCGACATAGCGCTTTGCGATGCTGACAACCAGGCGCAGGTTTGCCTCTGCCAGCTTCTGCTTGGCAACTTCGTCGCCCTCGCCCATGCGAATGGCCAGCTCCCGCTCTTCCTCCGCCGTCAGCAAAGGCACTTTGCCGATCTCTTTGAGATACATCCGAACCGGATCATCGATGCTGACATTGCTCGGAACCGCGGATTCCAGCTCTTCTTTTGCCGTCTCCTCGTTTTCGAGCTTTGCCGCATCCTCATCGATGACATCGATATTCATCTCTTCCAGCGCCTCGTAAAGCTTTTCCATCTGCTCGGGCTTCATCTCAAATTCATCTAAGATATCGCTCATTTCCTTATAGGAAATGACACCCTTGGCTTTCGAGAGCTCTAAAATCTTCGCAATTGCTTCTTCCTTGGAAGCGATCTTGCCCTTCTGAGTTTTGGCGTTCTTTTCGGTTTTTTCAGTCCTCTGGACGTCTTTGCTCAATCTATTTCACCTTCTAAAAAATATTATCCTAAATCTATTTCAGCTTATGGAGCGCCTGGTTGATCTGCGCAATCTCTCTGACCACTGCCGTCCGCTCTTTGTCTTGGGATTGCGCCATTTGCTGCTGAAGCCTCCGCTTTTTTTCTTCCAACCTCGCAATGCAGATTTTCTTCATCAAAGTCTCTGCATAGTCCTCTGCTCCCACTCCAATGGGCATTTTCACTTCCATGGCTTTTCCCAAAATTGCAGAGTCCTCCGGAAATACGGATATAATTTCGGCATAAGCAGGCAAAATTCCTCTTTTTATTTGCTCTTTCATGTAGGAAAGTATCTTTTGATAAACTTGGTTCTGAAAAATCTCCTGCTCCTGCGGCGCATCTGCAAACTGCTCCGCTAGCCTGGGGGATTCCAAAAGCAAATAGAAGAGCTTAGACTCATCGTCAATTTCTGTTTTTACTAAATTCTGCTCATCTTCCGGCAAATTATGCACAGTTTCTTCTGTTTTGCGCCCCATCTGCATTTGCAGGCTCTGAATGGACAGCCCAGTCTGGCCGGCCAGCAGGCGCAGATACCGCTCTTTTTCCAGCTCATTTTCCAGCTTTCCAATCTGCCCGACTGCCGCCGTGGCATACGCCACAATCTGATCGGCATTTTGCATATCATACTGCCGCTGCAGCCGCTTTAACTGAAATTCCATTGCCGAAAGCGCGGCAGATTTTGCCTTGGCAAAGCCCTCCGGCCCATAGGCCTTGGCATAGTCATCCGGGTCCATGCCGTCCGGCATCTCGATCACAAGCACAGTCAGCCCTTCTGCCTGCAAAATCGGGATTGCGCGATCCGAGGCGTTTTGCCCGGCATCATCCCCGTCGTAGCAGAGATAGACGGTGTTTACAAACTTCTTAATCAGCTTTGCCTGCTCTTTTGTCAGCGCAGTGCCCAGCGAAGCGACGGCATTTTTCACGCCAATGCCCGCCAGTGCCACGACGTCCATATATCCTTCCATCAGGATGATATTGCTCAGGTTCCGCTGTTTTTTGACCTGATTGAGCGCATAGAGATGATAGCGCTTATTGAATAGATACGTCTCGCCCGAGTTGAGGTATTTTGGGTTGCTGTCGTCCATCACTCTCCCGCCAAAGGCGATGACATCTCCAAAATGGCTCTGGATCGGAAAAATCGCGCGGTTGCGGAAAAAATCGTAAACGCGCCCGTCCCTTTGCCGGATCACCCCAGCATCCAGCATCTCCTTTTGCGAATAGCCCTTTTTGCTCAAAAACTGGTAGGCATCATCATAGCGATCCAGTGCGAAGCCCAGCCCATAGGAATTGACCTGCCCCAAAATCTTGCGCTTTTTCAGATATTCCAGGCCGGTTTGGCCTTCCGGCGTCTTTAGGTTCTGATGATAGTGCAGAGCCAGCTCCCGCATCATGCCATAGAGGCGCTTTCTGTATTCCTTTCTCTGCTGATAGCCGGTATCCTCCTGCGCTTCGGGCATCTCCATGCCCGCCCGATCCGCCAGCAGTGTAACCGCCTCCATATAAGAGAGCTTTTCATGCTCCATGATGAAGTTGATGACGCCCCCGCCCCGCTTGCAGGAAAAGCAGTAGAACATCTGCTTAGACGGGCTGACGCTGAAAGAAGGGTTCTTTTCCGCATGCCAAGGGCAGTTCGCCCATAAATTGGCTCCCTTGCGCTTGAGCGGAACATATTCATTTATCACATCTACGATATCGCTTTTTTCAAGCAGTCTCGCCAGCCATTCTTCGCTGAATCTTGCCATATTCTTTCCTTTGTATCACAGTCATTTTTGCTCTGCCGCTCAGAGCATTGTCCAGCTATGCGGAATAAAAATCTGCTGGAAGCGCGTTACGGCATAGCGATCCGTCATGCCGGAAATATAGTCTGCCACGCAGGCCAGCGGCCCTTCCGCTTCCAGAAAGCGGCCGTATTGCCCCGGCAGTTCCTCCAGGTGCTCCAAATAGTATTCAAACAGCAGGTTGACGACTTCCTGCACTTTCTTTTCTTCTATTTTCGCGGCGCTGTCCAGATAGACTTTCCGGAACATATAGTCCCGCAGCTGCGCCGTCGCCTCTTCCACTTCCCGGCTCATATGCAAAGCCCCCTCGCCGCTGGCAGAGACAATATCCGTGATCATGCGGTTGATGCGCTCGCTGTGCGTATGCCCCAGCACACTCAGGCATTCTTTTGGAAAATCATCGATTTTGACGATCCCCGCCCGCAGAGCGTCATCCATATCGTGGTTTAAATAGGCGATGCGGTCTGCATAGTTGACGGCCATTCCCTCCAGCGTCGCAGGCTTCATTCCTTTTCTATGGTGATAAATCCCGTCCCGCACTTCAAAAGTCAGGTTGAGCCCTGTCCCGTTCTCCAGTTTTTCCACGATGCGCAGGCTTTGCGCGTTGTGCTCGAATTTCAGCTCCGGATGCCCGTTTTCGCGGTAGTATGTCGTAATCGCGCGCTCGCCGGCGTGCCCAAAAGGCGTATGCCCAAGATCGTGCCCAAGGGCAATGGCCTCCGTCAAATCTTCATTGAGAAGCAGACAGCGCGAAATCGTCCTGGAAATCTGCGCCACCTCCAGCGTATGCGTGAGCCGCGTCCGGTAGTGGCTGCCGACGGGGTTGATAAACACCTGCGTTTTATCTTTGAGCCGCCGAAACGCCTTGCTGTGCACAATCCGATCCCGATCGCGCATATATTCCGTGCGCACAGGGCTCTCTTCGATGCTCCATTGCCGCCCTCGGGTATTCTCGCAGAGCATCGCATATTGGGAGAGCGTCTCCCGCTCTCTTTGATAAAAAACTTCCCGCATATTTTCCATAATTATAGATTTGACGAAACCGGCCAAAATCCTTCTATTTTCCGATTTTTTCAGCGTTTTGCCCGGGAAAGGAAAATATTGGCGCATTGCTGTCCGTCCTGTCATATTTCAGCGTTTTCAAGCAAATACATAGAAAAGAGAAAACAGGCGGCCTGCCGCTTTTCAAAACTCTATGAAAGGCCAAAAACGTGCTGGTATTAGAAAATATCTCCTTTCGCCTGCCCGGGCGGGCTGTTCTTCAGGATATCAATTTACAGCTGAAACGCGGGAGCCTCACTGTCATCACCGGCCCCAACGGCAGCGGAAAGACGACGCTTGCCAAAATCATCTCCGGCATTCTCCAGCCGACGCAGGGAGTTTTGCGCTTTGAGGGCCGCAACATCACACGGCTTGGAGTAACCCGGCGCGCAAAGCTGGGCATTTGCTGCACATTTCAGCAGCCCGTCCGCTTCCGCGGGATTTCCGTACGCGATCTTCTGCTGCTTGCGGCGGGAGAAGGCACAGATGAGCTGGAGCTTAGCGGGTATCTGGAACAGGTGGGCCTCTGCCCGGAAGATTATCTGCATCGGGAGGTGGATGCTGCTCTATCCGGCGGGGAGATCAAGCGCATCGAGATCGCCAGCGCCCTGGCCCGCGGCGCCCAGCTCACGATTTTCGACGAGCCCGAGGCCGGCATCGATCTCTGGAGCTTTCAAAACCTCGTCCAAATTTTCCAGGCACTGCGCAATCAGGGCAAAACCCTGCTCCTCCTCTCACACCAGGAGCGCATTTTATCCATCGCAGACGAAGTTTTACTCGCCAAAGACGGCGGCCTTCTGCCCTGCGGCGCTTTGCCAAAATCATCTCGGGAGCTTCTATGAATAAAATCACCCAAAAACTGCTCTCCCTGCTCTCCTGCCAGCCGGATTCCCAAAAGGCCGCTTACAGCCTGCGCGAAGACGGCGCCTGCACCGGTCTTCAAAGCACAGAGCATGTTCGGCTGACAGCCAAGCCGGGCAATGCCGGAATTGAGATTCTCGTAAAGCCCGGGGCAAGCGGAGAGACGCTCTATCTCCCTGCCTGCATCACCCGCAGTGAGATAGAGGATACCGTGTGCAACGATTTTCATATCAAGGCCGGCGCCGAGATCACGATCATCGCCGGCTGCGGCATCCATACCGACAGCGCGCAGAGCTCACAGCATAGCGGCGTTCACCGCTTTTTTGTGGAAAAGGGCGCCAAAGTGCATTATATTGAGCGGCATATCGGCATAGGCGACATTGGTTCGCGCAGCCTTAGCCCCAAAACCCAAATCGAGCTTGGCGAGCACAGCGAGATGCAGATAGATACTGTGCAAATAGAGGGTGTCGACAGAGCCAACCGCGATACCGCCGCAAAGCTTACCCAGGGCTCCAAGCTCATTCTTCGGGAGCGGCTTTTGACTCAGCAAAATCAAATTGTCCTTTCGGATTTCCAGGCAGAGCTAAATGGCAAAGGTGCCAGCGCCGATCTAGTCTCGCGCTGTGTTGCCCAAGGCGCATCCAGGCAGTCCCTTCGTTTGCGGATCTATGGGAACGCCCCATGCCGCGGGCATTTGGAGTGCGACGCGATTCTCATGGGAAAGGCCGAGATAATCGCCGTTCCCGAGCTCATCGCGCGGCATTCGGAGGCACAGCTCATCCACGAAGCCGCCATCGGCAAAATCGCATCCGATCAGATCCTCAAACTGATGACCTTGGGTCTGACCCACCAGCAGGCCGAAGCCAGAATCATCCAGGGATTTTTGAAATGATCCCGCCGCGCCTGCCCGATGCCTATGCGCCGCCCTGCCAGCCAATTTCAGAATTTAGGCGCGCAAAAAAGAGAGCCGATGGCTCTCTTTTTTTGCGCGCCTATTCCTGCGGCTTTTCTTCCGCTTTCCCGCCATTGAGCGGCTTGCCCAGCGCCTCGAAGATCTTCTCCTTCACTTCCTGCGCCACTTCCGGATTATCCTCCAGATACTGCCGCGCATTATCCCTGCCCTGGCCGATACGCGCATCGTTATAGGAGAACCACGCGCCGGCTTTTTGGATGATATTGAACTGCACGCCCAAATTCAGCAGGCTGGCCGTATAGGAAATGCCCTTTCCATAGAGAATTTCGCATTCGGCCGTCTTAAAGGGCGGAGCAACCTTATTTTTAACGATCTTGATCTTGGTCTTATTGCCCAGAATCTGATCGCCGTTTTTCAATGCCTCTCCCTTTCGCACCTCCATGCGGACAGAGGAATAGAACTTCAGCGCCCGGCCGCCCGGCGTAACTTCCGGGTTGCCAAACATGATGCCGACTTTCTCGCGCAGCTGGTTGATGAAAATGGCGACTGTGTTGGATTTGGAGATGGCGGCCGTCAGCTTGCGCAGCGCCTGGCTCATGAGCCGCGCCTGAGCGGCCATATGCGAATCGCCCATCTCGCCGTCAATTTCTGCTTTGGGCACCAGCGCGGCAACCGAGTCCAGCACGACGACATCGATGGCGCCGCTGCGGATGAGCGTCTCCATGATCTCCAGCGCCTGCTCTCCGGCATCCGGCTGGGCGACATACAGGTTATCGATATCCACGCCAAGGTTTTTCGCATAAACCGGGTCCAGCGCGTGCTCGACGTCGATAAACGCCGCCGCGCCGCCCAGCTTCTGCGCTTCGGCCACGACATGCAGGGAGACGGTGGTCTTGCCCGAAGATTCCGGCCCGTAAATTTCGATAATTCTCCCCCGCGGCAGGCCATTGATGCCAAGGGCGATATCCAGCTCCAGGCAGCCCGTCGGGATGGCGGAAATCTCCATGTTGGCCGCATGATCGCCCAGCCGCATGATGGCTCCCTTGCCGAATTGTTTCTCAATTTGCGCCAGCGCGCTGTCTAAAGCCTTTTCCTTATCCATAACCTTACCCCTTCAGTAGATTTTTGTTCTGAATGATGTATTCTGCGCAAGACCAAATGGAGAGCACAACGCTGATATAGATGAGGATTTCCCCCATCGGAATCTTCCAGAGTGAGAAGATCGGGTTTTCCAGCAGGATAACTGCGACACCCACCATCTGGAACGTCGTCTTCCATTTCCCCACCGGCCCCGCCGCCAGAACGACGCCTTCGGAAGCGGCGATCAGCCGGAAGCCCGAGATGATGAACTCCCGCCCCAGCAGAATGATGCAGACCCAGGCAGGCAGCTTTCCCCATTCCATGAGCAGAAGCAGCGCCGCCATGGCCAGAATCTTATCTGCGATGGGATCCATGAATTTTCCGATATTGGAAACCAGCTGATATTTGCGCGCGATCATGCCGTCCAGCATATCCGAGAGCGCCGCCACGATGAAAATAGCCGCAGCGTAGTAGTTCCAATGGTCTATATGTAGATAATAGCATAAAATGAAGAAAGGAACTAGGATAATTCTGCCGATCGTGATGGCATTGGGTAAGTTTTTGTACTTCATTTTGCAATTCCTCCAATGAGCTCGTATTCGTTGGCATCCTCTATGTCCACAAGGTAGAATTTTCCGCATTCCAGGGGCTGCTCTGCGTGCACGACGATGCCGCCGTCAATTTCAGGGGATTCCGCATAAGAGCGGCCCAAGTAGAGATCTTCCTCGGGCAGATACTGCTCTATCACCACTTCCAGCTTCTGGCCGATGCGCTTTTGGTTTGCCCGCAGGGAGATGCCCTGCTGAAGCAGCATCAGCTGCTCCACTCTTTCCTGCTTGACTGCCTCTTCTATCTGATCCGGCATTTTTGCCGCAGGCGTTCCGTCTTCCCTCGAATAGGCAAATACCCCCAGCCGATCAAACTGCAAATCCGCTACACCCTGGCGCAAAATCTCGAACTCCTCCTGGGTTTCTCCCGGGAAACCGGCGATGAGCGTGGTGCGCAGGATGAAGGCCGGGTCTTTTTGGCGGATCTTCTGGATAGCCTGGTAAGTCGACGCATGGGTATTCCTGCGGTTCATGCGCTTTAGCATAGAGTCCGCCAGGTGCTGAATGGGGATATCCAGATAGCGGACGACGTTCTCGTATTTGAGCATGGTATCCAGCAGTTCATCCGTGATGCCGTCCGGATAGCAATAGAGCAGCCGCATCCATTTCAGGCCGGGCAGCGGGGCCAGCGCATCGATTAGCTCGCAGATCATGCTCTCTCCCGCAAAATCCATGCCGTATTTGCTCGTATCCTGGGCGACCAGAATGATCTCCTGCACGCCCTTTTGCAGCAGCATTTCCGCTTCCTGCCGGATTTCCGCGATGGGCCGGCTCTGCAAATTGCCCCGGATATAGGGAATCGCGCAGTAAGAGCACCGATTGTTGCAGCCCTCGGCAATTTTAAGATACGCATAGTGCGCAGGCGTCGTCAAAACCCGGCCAAGATAGTCTCCCTCGGCCTTGGCCTCGTCGTATTCCTCGAAATGCTGATGCTCCAGCACTTTTTCTACTGCCTCTGCGATTTTGTCGTAGGCCGTTACGCCGAGAAACGCATCCACTTCGGGCAGCTGAGAAGAGAGCTCCTCCCGGTAGCGCCCGGCCAGGCAGCCGCAGACGATGAGCGCCTTCAAATTGCCGTTTTTCTTATACTCCGCCATCTCCAGAATCGTATCAATAGATTCCTGCTTTGCGCTCTCGATAAAGCCGCATGTGTTGACGATGATAATATCGGCCTTTGCCGGATCGTCGGTAAACGCATATTGCTTTTTTTGCAGTGCGCCCAGCATCAGTTCACTGTCCACCCGGTTCTTGGAACAGCCCAGCGATACCATGCCAACTTTGATCTCTCTCAAAACGCTTCTCCTCCACCAAACATCCTGTGATACTCTTCCCAGCTGATGAGCACCTGCCTTGGCTTGCTGCCGTCTGCCGCAGAGACAAAACCGTTCAATTCCATTTCATCCACCAGCCGCGCCGCCCTTGCATAGCCGACTTTCAGCCTCCGCTGGAGCATGGAGATGGAGATCTGTTCATATTCCAACGCCAGCTGAATGGCTTTTGGAATCAGCTCATCCTCGAAACTGCCGCTCTCTGCGCCCTCTTCCTTGGCTTCGGCCGCGCTCTCCACGCCCTTGATAAACTCCTCATCATAATTGCTCTCGACGCCAAGGCCCTTGATATAATCCAAAACGCGCTCGTTTTCCTGATCCGTCACATAGCAGCCCTGCAATCGAATGGGCTTGCTTGCGCCCACCGGCATATACAGCATATCGCCGTTATAGAGCAGCTTCTCCGCGCCGCCCGCATCCAGAATCGTCCGGGAATCGATGGCGGAAGAGACCGTCAGCGCGATGCGCGAAGGAATATTGGCCTTGATGAGGCCGGTGATAACGTCCACTCTCGGCGACTGCGTCGCGATGATCAGGTGGATTCCGCTGGCGCGCCCAAGCTGGGCAATGCGGCAGATGGAATCCTCCACCTCGTGCGCGCTGGCCATCATGAGGTCCGCCAGCTCATCCACGATGATGACGCGCTTTTTCATCAGTTTCAGGCCGTTTTCCTTGCAGTATAGATTATAGCGGTCGATATCCTTGACGCCCGCATGTGCAAACAATTTATAGCGGTTGAGCATTTCCGTAACAGACTGGTTAAGTGCCTGCGCCGCCTTTTTGGGATCTGTGATCACCGGGCCCATCAAATAAGGAATGCCGTTATACATCTCCATTTCCACGACTTTCGGGTCGACCATGACGATTTCCAGCTCGCTGGGCGGCGTGTGGTAGAGATAGCTCATGATGATGCCGTTGACGCACACGCTCTTGCCTGCGCCGGTCGTGCCCGCAATGAGCAGATGCGGCATTTTGGCAAGATCTCCATAGACGTTTTTGCCCGAAATATCCTTGCCCACCGCAAAAGCCAGCTTGCTCTTATGGTTTCTAAATTCATCCGTATCCAGCATTTCCCGAATGGTAACCGTGGATTTCTTATCGTTGGGCACTTCGATGCCGATGGCCGCCTTTCCCGGAATGGGCGCCTCGATGCGGATGCTGGAGGCCGCCATATTCAGCGCAATATCGTTGGAAAGGTTGACGATTTTGCTCACCTTGACGCCTGCCGCCGGCTGAAGCTCATAGCGCGTAACCGTCGGCCCCTTGCTTGTGCCGATCACCCTGGCGTCGATCCGGAAGCTCTTGAGCGTTTTCTCCAAGATTTCCGCCTTGCCCTGGGTCTCATCTCTTCCGCTCTTCTGAGCGGCCACCGGATTGAGCAGATCAATGGGCGGCATCTGGTAGATGCCCTCCTGCCCCTGCTCTTTTTGCTCCGCCTGACCCGCATCCTCAGAGGGCGCATCCGTTTTGGACTCTGCTCCAGAGACTGCCGGCACAATGCTCCGGCTCATACGCTCGGAAGATGCCGGCCGCAAAAGCTCTCCAGCCGAAAGCTCTTGGGAGAAATCCTCTTCCAATGGCTCCTCCCAAGCTTCCGGCTCGGAATCATCGTCTTCCTGCGTTGCAGCAAGCTCCGCTGGTTCAATGCTCTCTTCAGTTTCCTCCAGCATCTGCGGCGGTTCCTGCTCCAAAGCGCTCTGCTCTATCCACTCCTCCTGCACAGGCTCTGCCTTTGCAGCCTGCTCTTTTTCAACAATATCGTCGATATATAGTCTCTTTTTCTTTGCGGGCAGTTTTTGGCTCTTATATTCAAAGCTCTGTTTATAGGCGCGCTCAATGCTCCGCTGGTTTTTCTCAAGGCTCCGCCGCTCTTTTTCCAGCTTTCGGATTTCCGGCTCTTCCTCCTGCTCCTCTTCCTCCTGTGCATCGCGCCGCGCTTCCCTGCGCTCTGCCATGCGCTCAAACAGCTCTGCAAAGAACTTGCCGAAGGATACGCCGGTCAGCACGATCACGCAGACGACGATCAACGCGCCAAACAGAATCAGCGCGCCCACTTTATCCAGCAACAGCGCGACGGGATATGCCAAAAGCCCGCCTAGAACGCCCCCACCCGTCACTTCCAGCGTAGAATCATAGCATTGTTTCAGATATGGGAAATACGCAATCTGCCCGGGGCCATAGAGCCGGGCACAGCACAATTCCAAAAAGGAAAGCAGGCTTAGAAATCCTAAAATGCCAACCGCAACCTGATACCCCTTGGGCTTTTTTCCGCGCACAGCAATGGCCAGGATGCCGCCGCTGATCGTCAGGGCCGGAAGCGCAAAGCTCAGCGCGCCAAACATCCCGAACGAGAAATCGCGGAACCAGGAAATAAAGATCGCCTGCGATGCGGAATAGACTGCCACGGCCATAATCAGGCCGAAAGCAATCAGCAAAATGCCGGCAATCTCATTTGCCAGCTGGAATTTTTCCTTTTTCTTTTTCCTTGCAGGAGTCGTTTTCTTTTTCGTTGTCGTTTTTTTCTTTGTTGCCATGCGGCTTTCTCCCATAAAATATCGATTCTATTATACAGGAAAAGGCCGCGTTTTACAATCACCCCGAAAACAGAAAAGTTTTGCCATATTCCCGCGGCGGATCAGCGGCTTTTCTTCTCCTAAAAGCGCAGTTTTGCTCAGTTCCAGCGCCCCCATACGACGATCTCGGCATCCGTCCCGCCATCGCCATATTCGGATACCAGCAGATATGTTTCATCTGCTGCAATCCCATAGCATCTGTCGCTGCCCTTTTTATGCAGCTGGCTGCCCAGATAAATCTTATTATCGTCCCAAAATTTCACCTTCTGCCCGCTTGGCAAAGAATATTCCAGATTGATAAAAGAGCCTTTGAGGGCATATAGCTCGCTCACTTGCTGCATCTCCTCTATGCCAAGCGAACGAAACGCCACTATCAGCTTTTCCCTGAACGCATCCAGCTCCGCCTCTCCTTTTTTGCAGCACGCCGCAACGACACATTCTGCGCCAAAGGGCTGGCCGTCCGTCTCCGCGCATCCATTGCAGCTTCCGCACAGTTCGCAGCGCCCGCAATCCACCCCGCAAATTGATTTTTTCATCTTCCCTCCATTATTTCCAAAATAAGAAATCGAATTTGAGATAAAAAAAGAAGCCTTCCGGCTTCTTTTTTCTTTTGCTTATTCTTCCTCTGCTTGCTTGAAGAGATCTGCCAGAGAAGTCGTCGCTTCTTCGACAGGCGGCAGCGTATAAGCTTCTTCCCGCGCCCTTCTTGCCGGCTTCGCGGATTTCTCATCCTCGTCGCCCTCATCATTCTGCTTGGGCGTTTCGATCAGCGCACGCATGGAAAGGCTAATACGGCGTTTTTCCGCGTTGACTTCCAAAACTTTCGCTTTGACCGTCTGTCCCAGCGCCAAAACATCTTCCACTTTCTCGATACGGCGGTTGGTTACCTGGGAAATATGGATGAGGCCATCCACCGTGGGCTCCAGCTCGACGAATGCGCCGAACGGTGCAATGCGGACGACTTTGCCCTCGATGATATCGCCGACGCCATATTTCTCCGGAACGAGATCCCAGGGTTTGGGCTGAAGCTGCTTGTAGCCCAGAGAGATTTTCTTCTTCTCGGGATCGACATTTAAAATCTTGACGTCGATTTCCTGGCCCTCTTTGAGCACATCCTTGGGATGCTTGATGCGCACCCAGCTGATATCCGTCACATGCAGCAGGCCATCCACGCCACCCACATCGACGAATGCGCCAAAGTCCGTCAGGCGCTTGACGACGCCGCGCACAGCCGAGCCCTTCTCGAAGCTCTCGAAAATAGCGCGCTCATGCTCTTCCAGTTGTTTCTGGAGCGCAGCTTTGTTGGAGAGAACGAAGCGTTTCTGGCGCTTATCGATATCGATGATCTTGACGGGCAGCGTCTGCCCGACGAAAATCGTCAGATCCTCAACATATTTGAGGGAAAGCTGCGAAGCGGGGATAAACGCATCATAGCCCTCCAGCTTGGTGAGCACACCGCCCTTGATGACTTTGGAAACCGTAACGTCATAGAATTTCTCCTCATCCAGATTCTCGATGAGCTCTTTCCACTTCAGCTGGCTCTCAATTTTTCTTCTGGAAAGGCGGACGTTGCCTTCGCCGTCGTTGAGCGTAACGATCTCGGCCTCGATCTCATCGCCGGGTTTGTATGCCTCCGTCAGGGAGACATCACCCTCCAAAGCGAGATCCTCTTTTTTGATCAGGCCGTCGGATTTATAGCCAATATTGACACAGATTTCGTCGTCCGTGACTTGAACAACCGTTCCCTTGACAAACTGGCCTCTTCTGACTTTGACAAAAGTCTTTTCGAGCTGGGAAGCGAAATCGTTCTCATCCTCTTCTACCTGCGCCTGCTCTGCTACATTCTCCTCTGCGGCAGGCTCTGCCTGCTCTGCTGCCACATCCTGGCTTGCTACCTCCACTTCCTCGGCAGCGGCAACTTCTTCAGTTGCCTGAGCTTTTTCTAGTTCACTCATCTGTGTTCTTACCTCCTCAATTATCCAATCCGGCGCGGAAGCACCGGCAACAAGGCTAATTATATCACAATTATGGAAATTTTCAAGAGCGATTTCGCCCGCAGACTCCACATAAAAGGTATTTTTACAATATTTTTGCGCGATTTCAAACAGCTTGCGCGTATTCGAGCTGTGCCTGTCTCCAATGACCACAACAGCATCCGAATTTTTTGCCAAATACTCGGTCTCCTTCTGGCGTTCCAGTGTCGTCTCGCAGATGCTGTCGAACAGCACAGCCCCCGGCGTTTTCTCCCGAATGACCGCGTAAACCTGCTCCAGCAGTTCGTGCGTGATCGTCGTTTGGGCGACGACCAGCGCGCTCTCAAAAGCCGGGAGCGCCCGAGCCTCCTGCACACTGCCGACCACACGGGCTCTCTCGCCTGCCCAGCCCTTGATGCCCACCACCTCCGGGTGTTCCGCCTTGCCTACAATGAGAATCGCGGCATAATTTTGCTGTTCCTGGCGCACTTTTTTATGGATGCGCGCCACAAACGGGCAGGTCAAATCCACCGTCATAAGGCCGCGCGCCTTGAGCTGCTCGTATTGCTCCGGTGGCACACCATGCGAACGAATGAGCACCTGCGCCCCTTCGGGCACTTCCTGCACGCTCTGCACAGATCGGATGCCCTTTCGCCGCAGGTAATCCACAAACTTTTGATTGTGAATTAAATCCCCCAGGCTGACCAGCTCTCTGCCCTCTGCCGCCAGCTCCAGCGCCTTCTGCACGGCCCGCTTGACGCCAAAGCAGAAGCCTGCATGCTTCGCCAAAATGATCTGCATTATTTTGCCACCTGCAATTTCAGCTCCACAACCTTATCCCGCAGATATTCAGAAACCGCTTTGACCGTCTCCGAGTTATAGAGCTTCGTGTCGCCAAAGTTGGTCTTTTTCAGATCAATAGGTTTGCCCACGACGATATACGTCCTGTGGAACGGGCGGACCGGGGAGATGTAGACGGGCAGAATCGGCGCATCCGAGCGCAGGGCGATCATGGCCGCGCCATGCTGGAACGGCGCGATGACGCCGTTGCCCGTGAGGTTTCTGCGCCCTTCCGGGAAGATGCCCATGGTTTTCCCCTCATCCAAAACTTGCAGCGCCGTCTTGATCGCGCCCAAATCTCCCTTGCCGCGATCCACCGGGAACGCCCCCAGCCAGCGCACCAGCCAGGAAACAAAGGGGTTTTTAAAGAGCTCTTTTTTGCTCATATAGTAGATCTTCTGCTTCATGATCAGGTGCATGAAGATCGGGTCTTTTCCGCTGACGTGATTGGCGATGAGGATCATCTTTCCCTGGTGCTTCAAATTCTCCTTGCCTATCAGCTTGATGCGGTATATAAAGAAAAAAATCGGCCGAACTATCCATTTCGCAACTCTATAAATCATCCGGATACGCCTCCTTTACCTTCTGCATGACAAAGCTGACCACCTCATCAATATCCATGTTCGTCGTATCTACCAAAACAGCATCCGCCGCCTGGCGCAAGGGCGCGAATTCCCGCTCAGTATCCGTCTTATCCCGGGCCGCAATCTCCGCCTCCAGCTGCTCCAGCGGCCGCTCGACGCCGTTTTTCTTCAGCTCCAGATAGCGGCGCCGCGCCCGCTCCTTCACGCTGGCAACCACAAAAAACTTCGCCTTAGCGTCCGGCAGAACATACGTCCCGATATCCCGGCCGTCCATGACGATATCGTACTGGCGCGCCACCTCCCGCTGAATCGCGACCAGCTCCAGCCGCACCGCCGGGATGACCGCGATATCCGAAGAGCCCTTCGTTGCCTCGGGCGTGCGCAGAAAATCCGTCAGGTCCTCGCCGTTTGCCAGCACGCGCTGTTCCTGCTGCGTATAGCGGACTGTGATTTTGATGCCTGCCAGCGCCTCTTTGACCTTGGCATGATCGCTAATTTCAATCCCGCGCCGCAGCACGGCGACTGCCATCGCGCGGTACATCGCGCCTGTATCGAGATAATTGATGCCAAGCCGGCGCGCAACCTCTTTGGCAACCGTGCTCTTTCCCGCGCCGGCCGGGCCGTCAATCGCAATTTGAATCATCTGCTCCTCCTACCCTTCCTCTATTTTTTCCGAGACAGCATACTATCTGCCAAAGCGCAAAGCATCTCTGCCTTCGAGCCAAAAACTTCCAGCGCCTTTTTCGCTTCTTCATTCTTCTCTTTTGCAATGCGCATAGACTGCTCTACGCCAAACAGGGAGGCATAGGTCGTCTTACCCTCCAGGGCATCCTTGCCCCGGCTTTTGCCCAGCTCTTCTCCGGCAGTAACATCCAAAACGTCGTCTACAATCTGGAAAACCAGACCGACGTTTTCGCCGTAGCGGCGCAGCGCCTCCCGCTGCTGCTGAGCCGGGTGGCAAAGCTCCAGGCCGGAGAGCAGCGCACCTGTGATCATATCGCCCGTTTTATGCGCATGGATATAGGAGAGCTGCTTGAAGCTGATCTCCTTGCCCTCCAGGAACACATCCTGAACCTGCCCGGCGATCATGCCCGTGATGCCTGCCGCCCGCGCCATGATATTGATCGCTTCCAGATGCGCCGCCGCATTTTGGGGATGGCGCAGTGCGTTGTCCAGCATAACCTCATAGGCGTAATTGAGCAGCCCGTCTCCGGCCAAAATCGCCTGCGCTTCGCCAAATACCACGTGGTTCGTGGCCCGGCCGCGGCGCAGCGTATCGTTATCCAGCGCCGGAAGATCGTCGTGAATCAGGGAATAGGTATGAATCATCTCGATGGCACAGGCCAAATCCATCGCTTCGGCTCTGTCCCCGCCCAAAAGCTCGTTGGCCATCAGGTTCATGGCCGGGCGAATCCGCTTGCCGCCTGCCTCCAGGCTATAAGCCATGGAATCGCGCAAAAGCTGGGGCGCGCCGTTGTCCATCAGCTGGGAAAGCCTCGCTTCCACCGCCGCCTTCAGTTCTGCCAGCTTCTCTTTCATTTGCGCTCCTCCGCCTGTCTCTGGGCCGCCAAAAGCGTATTATCCAGCAGCATTGTGATGGTCATCGGGCCAACGCCGCCGGGAACCGGCGTGATGAACGCCGCCTTTTGCTCTGCCTCATCGAATTTCACATCGCCCTTGAGCTTGCCCTCGACCCGGGAAGTGCCGACATCGATGACAACGGCGCCCTCTTTGATGTATTCGCCCGTGAGAAATTCCGGCCGGCCAAGAGCCGCCACCAGAATATCCGCGCCTGCGCAAATCTCCTTCAAATTTTGGGTTTTAGAGTGGCACATGGTTACCGTCGCATTCTCATTCAGCAGCAGCATCGCCACCGGCTTGCCCACCAGATTGCTCCGGCCAACCACCACCGCGTTTTTCCCCGCCATCTGAACGCCTGTACTGCGGATCAGCTCGATGACGCCCCGGGGCGTGCAGGAGACCAGCCCAGGCAGACCGGATGCCAGCGCGCCCGAGTTTGCCACAGTCAGCCCATCCACATCTTTTCTGGGATCGATGCGCTCCAGCACAGCCTTTTGGCTGAGATGCTCCGGCAGCGGGAACTGCACCAGCAGCCCGTGGATATCCTCCCGGGCGTTGTATTCATCCACCAGGGCGAGCAGTTCTTCCTGCGTCGTCTCCCGGGGCAGGCACCGCACCTCGGATTTCATGCCAAGGGCGACGCACGCTTTCTCCTTATTGTTGACATATACATGCGAGGCGGGATCGTCTCCCACCAAAATCACAGCCAGACCCGGAGCATAGCCATGCTCCCCCTCAAATGCCGCAACCTTCTCTTTGAGCTGCCCGCGAATCTGTTCCGCCAATGCTTTTCCGCTTACGATAACTGCCATCTCATTTTCCTTCCGCCAAATAAATATTTCTCGCCTGCATAGCCAGCCCGCAGGCGTTGTCCGCCGCATACCTGATGCCCGCAAATTGCAGGCCCGATAGCCGCCGGCTCAAAAAGCCGCGCAGATATGTGCTGCTCATAACGCCGCCAAACAGCAGCACCGGCTCAATGCCCGTCTCTTCCCTGGCATTGGCGATGAGCTTTTCCAGCGTTTTTCCGATGCACTTCATCGCCGAAGCGGCAACGTCTTCCCAGGGCATACCCTGCTCCAAAAAGCGTTTTGCCGCCGTTTCTGCGCCGGAAAAACTGATATTGCAGCCCCGGACATAGGAGCGGATAGCCCGGGCTTCTCCCTGCTCTGCCAGCGCCGTCAGCTCCGGGCCTGCCGGGAAACGCAGGCCAAGGGCTTGTCCCACCCGGTCGACCAGCTGTCCGGCGGCAATATCCTGCGTGCCGCCCAAGGGCAAAATCTCCCGGATGATGCCGTCTTCTACGGCAACGCACAGCAAATCCGTCGTCCCGCCAGAGACATGCAGTGCCAAAAACGATCCCTGCATTTGGCGCTCGAGCAGTGCCGCGCCGATATGCCCATGCTGATGCGTCAACGGATAAAAGGCCGCTCCCGCCGATTTCGCCGCGGCCTTGCCAAAGCTCTCGGAAACAGCAAAGACGGGCATATAAGAGCCTTCCACCGGCCGGGGACGCGTGCTGGCCGCAACAGCCCGAAAGCCGGAAAAACCTTCTGGAAAAATCTCCGAAAGGTTTTTGATATGCGCAAACACCATCTCCGATTGCCTTAAGCCCTTTTGCCCGTCTTTTACCAAAAGCGGCCTGCGTGCGTCGCAGAGCACGGCTCCATTTTCATCCACAATACTGACCGAGGATGTATAGCAGCTACAGTCTATTCCACAGAAATACATGGCTGAACTTCCCTCACAGGCTCATTTTCCGCAACCATCGCGCCAAGCACGCCGTTGATAAACCGCGGGGATTTCTCCATTCCATATTTTTTGGCCAGCTCGACCGCCTCGTTGATGCAGACTTTATAAGACTCCCTGCGCAGGTAATACATCTCGATCACTGCCAGGCGCAGAATGGAAATATCCACCCGGGAGAGCCGCTCGATCTTCCACGAGACGCAAAACTTCGAAATAGAGGCATCGATCTCCTCCCGGCTCTGCTCAAACGCCGCAAGTACATCGTCAATATACCCGCGGTTCTTCTCTTCCAGGCGATCGCTGTGCAGCACATCGCTCATTTCCTTTATCGTATCTTCTGCCGGCTCCAGATTGATTTCTCTCTCATACAGCAAGCACATCGCAACTTCCCTTGCACGCCTTCTGCTCATGTCTTCCTCCCGGTTTACGAATTTTTGTGTTCAAAGAGAGCCTTAAACCAGGAGCAGACGACCTGGCGCACCACCGGAAACGCCCCAATACATCCTCCGGCAACCGAAAGCACGACCAGCAGCAAGGTCTCAAAAAAACCGATGGCCAGAAACAAGATGCCCAAAATAAGGCCGCCTGCCGCGCCGGCTACCGTGCTCCAATGCTTCTTTAGAAACTCTGAAAAACTGTTCATTGCGCCTTCCGCCTAGCTATTCTGATTCTGCTTCAGCGGTTGCATTGAGATTTCCACATGCGAAACCTCGATTCCGGAGTATTTTTCCATATACTCTTTAATTTCCGCTGTAATTTTCCGGACAGTTTCCGGAATTTCCAGATCCGGCCGCGCAGAAAGCTCCAGCTTTAGCTGCACGCATTTCTCTTCCGCTGCGCGCAAATGGATTTTATTGGTGAGAATGCCGGGAACGTCTTTCAAATAGCGGGCCGCCAGCTCCCTCAGCGCATCCAGCGTGATGCTGACGCTGCTGTCTACCCCCGCCTCCAGCACAACCGCCCGAGGCTCCGGAGTTTTGGCGCGGATGCCAAAGAACATCAGGCAGAGCGCCGTAATGAAGAGCACCAGCGCTGCCGCCGCCCAGATGTATTTATAGCCAGTATTCAAAAAACCTTCCCAAAGCGCAACCAAATCCACCTGGGCAAAAGCGCCGAAAGACGCCAAAATGACGGCCACGCAAAGAGCCATCACAACGAGCAGAAAAATTGTAAAAACGATCCGGGTTCCTACGCCCATTTTCACAGCGTTACCTCCACAAAGCAGCAATTGCGATGCCTAAAAAAGCATCGCAAAGCTGGATTATCTTATGAATATGCAAAAATTAGTCGTTCTCTTCTTCCTCCAGAGCAGGCTTCTCCTCTTCCTTGAAGCGCACGCCCTGCACCAGGATATTGATTGCGCCAACCGGCAGGCCCGTCATGGTCTCAAGGGCAGTTGCGACGCTGTTCTGGATATTCGCGCAGACTTCCGGAACCTTCACGCCGTAATCCACAATGATCTGGATTTCCGCGCTCACGACGCCCTGCTCATCCTTGCTGACCTTAATGCCCTTTGTGAAGTTCTTCCGGCCCAGCATCTCGACAATGCCGTCTTTGATGCCGCCGCTCATCCCGGCAACGCCCGGAATATCGCTGGCTGCCACTCCGACAATAATCTCTAAAACATCGTTTGCAAACGTAATCGTGCCGCTTTTTTCTTGGGTAATCAAATCTTTCTCACTCACAGAAGTTTCCCTCCCAAACTATTTTTGCATCATTATAGCACATCCTTGGCTGCAATACAACTTTTGCAGCGCAATCTTTCAGGCTTTTGGCATGATTTTGATATTTTCAGAGGCTTTATTCGTCTGCGTTCTGATGATCTCGGCAATCTGCGTTACCTCCGCTTCGGAAAGCACCTCTTTATCGACGACAACGCTGACCGAATCACCCGAAATAGCCACAACCGCGCTGACGCCCATCTTGGTCTCGATGATGCCCTCGCTTAAAAGCTCGGACTCCATGTTCGCCACCATGGCCAGCTTCTGCTCCTGCGCCTTGGATTTGGTCGCCTCATCTGCTTCTGCGCTGCTCACGACCGATTCGATATAGCTCAGCTCGCTGGCGCGGCTGCTCTCGCGGTCGTTCTTGAAGCTGGCAAACACATCTACCGTCTCCCCGTCCTGAATCTCTGCGCTGACCTTCTTAGAGCCGTCGTCTCCCGCTTTTTTCGCGGTGATGGCATAGTTTGCATAGCCCGCCGCGATCACTGCCAAAAACAGCCCGCATAACAACAGCGCCTTTTTGTTCTTCCCGTTCATGTTTGTTCCTCCCTTTGCTAATTCGCCATTTTTAATATTTCCACTTTATCCGCATCGACGCCGAGCAGCGTCGTTACGGCATGAAGCAAATCCATACGGACCCCGATATCCCCAGCCCCCTGGGCCACGACGATCACGCCGCGCACCTCTGGCTGATCTTCCCGGATAATCACGGCCTCGCCTCCCTGGGCAGTCGCGATCCCCTTTTTCTCCACGCGGTTTTCAGTAAACCGGTCGTCCTCCGAGCTGGAAGAGCTTTGAATATCCTCGCTCGTCGCCGGGACCAGCTCTGCCGAGGAGGCATAATTGATGACAACATCAACCTGCCCCGCGCCATCCACTTTGGAGAGCGCCGCCCTGAGGCGTTTTTCCAGATCGTCTGCCGTCTGTTCCGCGCCGACGGCTGTTTTGTTTTGTCCCTCTATTTTATTCCCGGAAGGAGACAGCGTAGAAAAATATATGAGCAGAATCACCGCGATTATGATCAGAATGGCGAGATACTGCGTCTTTTTCTTCGCGCTCAGCTTCTTTATTTTTTCCAGATACTCTTTTGGCTTCATGCTTCTCTCCCCCGCCATCTCTAGTTATTCTTATTTTCCATTTCCCTGTGATATACATCCAAAATGATCTCTTCATAGCTGGCTGCATCCGGCGCATAGCTGCCAGCCGGCTGGGCGGCCGAAAACTCAAGATCCGGCATTTGTTCCGGCTTCCAGACTCCCAAAATGATGAATACCAATAAGATGCCCAAAATGAACTTGCAGAACCGCTTCATGCCGCCTTCCGGCAAAAGCCCGATGGCCAGTTCTCCCAGAAACAGCGCCGCAACGCCCATATAAACTCCGCGCAGTAACTGTTCCATCGCCCTACCTCACCATCATGCTCATATCCGCCGCGCCCATCAGAACGGCCAGGAAAATGAAGGCCATAGCTGTGCAGGCCAGCAGCGTTACCGTCAGAAGCTGAACAGTTTTGCCCATGGCAGTGAGCAGGTTGACGCTTCTCTTCTCGGCAAAAGGTTCGGCTGCCGCCGCCGAGAATTTGAGCAGAAACTGGTTGGCGGCCAGCGTTGCAATGGGCGCGCCGATCAGGCAGACCAGCGAGACCAGCCCCACAATCCCAACCGCGTTTTTGACGATCAGACTGCACGCCATAATGGTATCCAGCGTCTCGGAGAACATGCCCCCGATGACGGGCACCATCTTATCCACGGTATATTTGGCCGTCTTAAAGGAAATGCCGTCAATAGAAGCGCCGGCGATGCCCTTGAGCGCCGTTACCCCGAGAAAGACGATAAACAGGATGCCCAACAGCCATTTGACTACGCTCTCCACCAGCTCTGCCAGTTTTCCCAGGCGGATGGCCGTGGAAAAATTGGAGGCGATGCTGAGCACCGCATAGACCAGAATGAGCGGGAAAACCACCGTCGTGATCACCGTGAAGATGCTGCCCGTCAGGCCGGCCAGCACCGGGCTTAAAACGCCGGACGTCTTGCTGCCGCCCATGCCCGTGAGCAAAAGCATGAGCACCGGCGCCACTCCCTCGACGGCATTGCAGAGAAGCTGAACGGCATCGCTGCAAATGCGCACGCAGTCGGACAATACGGCGACAGCCACGCCTGCAACTGTAATATACCCCGCATAGAACGCCGCCCTAGAAACCTCGCTGCCAAAGGATGAGTTCATATTGCGCAGAAGCGACATCAGCAGCAGCATTGCCAGAATCTCCGCCGCGAACCGCCAGTTGCCCGCCAGCTCTGTAAACAGCGCCCCAAAGATGGTGTTCAGCGCCTGCTCCGCGCTGAGATCGGATAATCCGTTTTGCGTCAGGCTGGCAATGGCCTGCCTTAATGTCTGTCCATCAAAAGCCTCTGGCTGATAGAACTCTTCCAGCGCCTGCAAATCCAGCTCGGAGATGATCTCATCCGTGCCCTCCTGCAAAACCTGCTCCGCATCCCTGGTCTCTTGCGCATCCTGCTCTTCCTGCGCCTTCACGCTCTTTGGAAAAGCCAGCAGCAAGACTGCGAAAACAAGCAAAATCCATCTTTTGTGCATGTCCGTTTCCTCATAATAGCTCCAGCACCATCTGGGCAAACTGCCCGATGAGCGGCAATGTTACGGCAAAGATGATCACCTTGCCGGCCAGCTCCACTTTGACGGCCAGCGCATTTTCCCCAGCGTCTTTGAGCACCTGAACGCCAAATTCGCAAAGATAGGCGATGCCGATCACCTTGAGCAGAACGAGCGTCCCCTGATAGAGCGCGCCATACTGCTCTGCGAAGCTTCGAATAAAATCCACCGCCTGAGCGAGATACCCCAGAACCAGGCAGAACACGATGACGCCTGCCGCGATGGAAACCTGCATTCCAAGCTCTGGATTCGTCTTTTTGACGGCGACGGCCAAGATGCCGCCCACGATGCCAATTCCGATGACTTTCGCGATCTCCATGTCAGTATAATCCGAAAATATTCTTCACGCTGGAAAACAGCCCGCTGACCATATCCACGACCATCAGCAGGACGATCACCAGCCCCGCGATGGAGACCATCATTGCAATATCCTCCCGGCCGGATCGGACGAGAAGCTGATAGAGCACCGCGATGAGAATCCCGATAGCGGCTATTTTAAAAACCAAGTCGATGCTGACTCCCATAGTTTCCTCCTAAACGAATAAAATCGATATGACCAGCCCGGCCACAATGCACATAGTCCGCGTCAGCCGGCCCTTTTGCTCCTGCTGGGAGCGAAGCTGTTCTGCGAGCAAATCCGTCTGCCGCAGAAACACTTTGCCGGCATCCTCTATCTGCTCGGGTGAGACCGCTCCGCAAAGCCGCCCGAACAGATCTGCCAGCGCTTCCTTTTCCGGCTCTTTGCATCCGGCCAGGCTTTCCTTCTGTTCCAGCATCGCCCTTTTGCACAGCTCTTTTCCTGCCACTCCAGGCTCTTTTCGCAGAAGGCTGGCGCAGCCCTGGAAAAATTCCGGGTAAGCGATTTTGCCGGCCGCCAGCAGTGCATCGTACAGCGGCATTCCCTGAAAACCCAGCGCGCTGATTAACACTTTAACGGCACTTTGCACCGCACCGATGCTCCTTCTTCTCTCTTCCCATTCGCCGACGATGACGCTCCCGATGCCCGCGCTGGAGAAGATGATAACGGCGATAAATAACAGCTTTATCATATCCTGCTCCTATAAAAGAAATGGGCCGGGCGAGATTCTCCTGCCCTCCTGATCGCAGACTGCCTCCACCGTCCCCCGGCCCAGCCGGCCGGATAAGAATACCACCCGCTCCACCAGCCGCGCCTCCAGAAACTGCCGGAAGAATTTGCGCGCCTTGAGCTCGGCCATATCCCGGCAGTGCGCTGTGGCAAGGATTTTGACGCCGCTGTTGGCCGCCTCGCACAGCGCGTCCAGCTCTCCCTTGCCGCCGATCTCATCCGTCGCGAGTATTTCCGGGGAAAGCGCTCGAAGCGCCATCATCAGCCCCACCGTTTTGGGGCAGGAGGCCAGCACATCGCTACGCATTCCAAGGTCGAAATTGCCGCCGCCGGACAGATCTTCTCTCTCATCAATCACCACGCACTTCTGCGGCTCGTAGCCATCGCCGTCCGATGCCTGGCGCACCAGCTCCCGCAGCAGCGTCGTCTTGCCCTGGCCGGGCGGCGAGGCGATCAGAACACTGCGCAGCTGCCCCCTCCCAGCCAAATAAGGCAGAAGCCCCTTGCCAATCCCCTTCATTTCCCGGGGCAGGCGCAGGCAGACTGAAGTGAAGCCGCGGATGAGCCGGATCTCCTCTCCGCTGGCCACCACCTTGCCCGCTACGCCCACGCGGATGCCGCCTTCCAGCGTAAAAAAGCCCTGGCGCAGTTCTTCCATATAGGCGTGAATCGAGTGCCCGCAAAGCGCCGCCACAATCTCGCCGATCTGCTCCTTGCTGGCGCAGACGGGGATCATCTCCTCCATCCCTCCCGCATACAGCATCATCGGGCGGCCGCTGCGCAGGCGCAGCTCCTCCGCGCCCCCGTAAAGCGAGCTTTTTTCCAGCTCAGCTCGCAGCTCTTTCGGCAAATATTCTTTTACTCTCTCCAGCATCTTTTTGCCCCTTTTCTTTTGTTTGTTATCTATATGCCGGCTTAATTTATAGTATTCACCTGTTTTTCACATCCGCAGAAGAAAGCAAATTTGCAGAAAATCCGCACAGCAAAAAGCACCTTCAGATGCCCTGAAGGTGCTTTGGCGCTTCTCTTATTTGGCTGTTTTAGTGCCAGGTGGTCTGGCTGAGCAGTTCGTGCTTTAGATCGAAGAGCTCCTGGGAGAGATCGACTTTATAGATATGCGGACGGTATGGTCTTTTATATTCATCCCAGAAGGTTTCGAGATCCTGCTTGGCATATTCCCTGCTGGCCATCATGCCGGGCGACTGGTAGACCTGCTTGCCATCCTGGAACACGGGCACCAGCAGTTCCTTGATATAGTAATTGGTAATCGTCATGCGCTTCCACGTCTCGACGGGATCGAAGATGGTCAACGGATGCTGAGTATCGATGCTCTCGTGCTCCAGCATGATGAGATCTGCGATGGATTTATGCGTGCTGCCGTCGTAGATGCGGACAACCTTTTTGAGGCCGGGGTTGGTGATCTTCCAGAAATTCTCGCTGATCTTGATGCGCGGTTGCATCTTGCCATGCCGCTCGACGGCCGCCAGTTTATAGACCCCGCCAAGGGCCGGGCAGTTTTCGCTGGTGATCAGCTTGGTTCCTACGCCCCAGGTATCGATGCAGGCGCCCTGGTTGCGCAGATCCCGGATGATGGCCTCATCCAGATCACTGCTGGCGCAGATTTTCGCATCCGGGAACCCCGCCTCGTCCAGCATCTTCCTGGCCATGCGCGAGAGATAGGCCAGATCGCCGCTGTCCAGCCGGATGCCCATGGGCTCGTAGCCTTTTTCCCGCAGTTCCCGGAACACGGTAATCGCATTGGGAACGCCGCTGCCCAGCGTATCGTAGGTATCCACCAGCAGCAGGCAGCTATCGGGGAACACCTCCGCATAGGCGCGGAATGCCTGAAGCTCGCTGTCGAAGCTCATGATCCAGCTATGGGCATGCGTACCCGCCGGAACGCCGCCAAACATCTGCGTCGTCAGCACATTGGACGTGGTATTGCAGCCGCCGATGATGGCCGCGCGGGCGCCGTAAATGCCGGCATCCGGACCCTGGGCGCGCCGCAGACCAAATTCCAGCACAGCTCCGCCTTCCGCCGCATGGCAGACTCTGCTGGCCTTTGTGGCGATCAGCGTCTGATGGTTGATGATATTGAGCATGGCCGTCTCGATGAGCTGGGCCTGCGCGATGGGCGCGCGCACCCGGATGAGCGGCTCATAGGGGAACACTACCGTCCCCTCGGGCATCGCGTAGATTTCGCCGGTAAAGCGGAAATCGCGCAGATAAGCAAAGAAGTCCTCGTCGAACAGATTGAGCGTGCGCAGATAGTCGATATCCTCCGCAGAGAAATGCAGATTATCAATATACTCCATCACCTGCTCCAGCCCCGCGAACACAGCATACTTGGATTCTCCCGCTCCTTTGCGGAAAAACACGTCGTAAACCGCCATATTCTCGTGCGTCTTTTCCCGGAAATAGCCATACATCATGGTGAGCTGATAGAGATCCGTCATCATGGTCAAATTTCTCATGTCAGTCTTGCGCTCCTTTCTGTTCCTCATCCTGCGCCGCCTCTTCTGCCTCTGCCGGCGGCTCCTCCTCTTGACCGGGCTTTTTGTATCCCAGGCTGTAAATACCATAATATGCCTGATTCTGCGCCGGCCTGCGGTGCATATACCACAGATAGGCCGCGCCAAACACGACCAAAACCGCGCTGAGCAGCTGCGAGACACGTATCACGCCCGGAATCATCCAAAGGCTGTCTGTCCGCAGGCCCTCGATAAAAAACCTACCCACTCCATACAGCGCCAGATACGACACAAACACATTGCCCTTA
>CAJUPM010000005.1:0-3872 GCA_910588425.1 uncultured Christensenellaceae bacterium
TATGGTGTGAGCCTGGATTATCTGGCGGGGCTGACAAATGAGAGAAACTAAAAAAACAGGCAAATGCCTGTTTTTTTATTCTTCACACCCGATTGATAGAACAGTAAAAATTTTCACTTCCGCACGCGGCGCTGGCAGTCAGCCAGTCAGAGGGCACATGCTCTTCCATTCCCATTTCCCAATTATGGGGGTATGGGGGCCATGCCCCCATGTCAACCAAAAGCCCTACTGCTCGCCTACCCAGCGCTCGGCGGTTACGAGAACGGCGTCGCCCTGCTCTAGAGAAGCGGGAACATCGATAATCCGCTGGTTTTTCGAGCCCTTGAACCGCAGCAGCAGGCTCTTCTGCTCCTGGAGGAAGGGGCCGTCGATGAGCACATCGACCAGCCGCACCAACTCGGCCTTTGCGCCGCCCGCCGCCATCACCTGCTCATAGATATCGCCGGTATACATGGCCAGCTCGTATCCCGCCTCCCTCAGCATCTTTGCCAGAGGGATGAGCGCCTCAGCCTGGCAGAGCGGCTCGCCGCCCGAAAAGGTTACGCCGCGGCAAAGCGGGCTTTTCCGGATTTTCTCGAAAATCTCTTCCGGGGTGTAGGCCGTGCCGCCCTCGAAGCTCTGGGCCTCTGGGTTATGGCAGCCAGGGCAGCGCTTATCGCAGCCCTGGACGAACACCACCGCCCGAAGCCCCGGGCCATCCACAATGGAATCGCCAATCAGCCCGGCGACGTGAATCTTATTTTGACTGCAATCCGACATCGTGCTTCACCCGATCCCTCTCTTCGGCGCGCTTGGCGTCGTTAAACCGCTCCACCGTGCCCACGAGATAGCCGGTGATGCGGCGGATGCGCTCGAAGCCCTCGCCGTCTTCGCCCTCTTTCCTGCCGCACCGGGGGCACTCATCCCCGATGATGCCGCAGTAGCCGCACTCCGGGTCCCGGTCTACCGGGTGGTTGACGGATCCATAGCCGATGCCCGCCTCCTTCATCGCCCGGATGATGGATTCAAACGCCTCGACGTTGGTGGCCGTATCGCCGTCCAGCTCGACATACGAGATGTGGCCGGCGTTGGTCAGCGCGTGGTAGGGCGCCTCCTTCTGGATCTTGTCGAACGCGCCGATGTTGTAGTAAACCGGAACGTGGAAGCTGTTGGTGTAGTATTCCTTGTCCGTCACCCCGGGAATGACGCCGTATTTCTTCTTGTCTATGCGCACAAACCGGCCGGAAAGCCCCTCGGCAGGGGTGGCCAGCAGCGTGAAGTTCAGCCCCGTCTCCTGGCTCTTGTTATCCACATAGTCGCGCATGAAGTGCACGATTTCCAGCCCCAGGTTCTGGGCCTCCTCGCTCTCGCCGTGGTGCCTTCCGATGAGGGCGATGAGCGTCTCGGCCAGGCCGATGAAGCCGATGGAGAGCGTGCCGTGCTTGAGAACTTCGCCGACAGTATCCTCTGTGCCCAGCTTTTCCGAATCGATCCAAACCCCCTGCCCCATCAGGAAGGGGTAGTTTTTGACTTTCTTGGCCGCCTGGATGGCATAGCGATCCAGCAGCTGCCCGGTGCAGAGATCCATCTTGCGCTGGAGCTCCTCGAAGAACCACTCCAGATTGCCGTTGCTCTTGATGGCAATCCGGGGCAGGTTGATAGACGTAAACGAGAGGTTGCCCCGGCCATAGGAGATCTCGCGGCTGGGGTCGTAGTGATTGCCCATGACGCGCGTCCGGCAGCCCATATAGCAGATTTCCGTCTCGGGATGGCCCGGCTTATAGTATTGCAGGTTAAACGGCGCATCCAGGAAGGAGAAGTTGGGGAACAGCCGCTTGGCCGAGACCCGGCAGGCCAGCTTGAAGAGATCGTAGTTGGGGTCGCCCGGGTTGTAGTTGATGCCCTCTTTGACGCGGAAAATGTGAATGGGGAAGATGGGCGTCTCGCCCCGGCCCAGGCCGGCCTCGGTTGCCAGCATGACGCTTCTCATCACCAGCCTGCCCTCGGCGGAAGTATCCGTGCCGTAGTTGATGGAGGAGAAGGGCGTCTGCGCGCCGGCGCGGCTGTGCATGGTGTTGAGGTTGTGCACCAGCCCCTCCATGGCCTGATACGTCGCCCGCTCGGTCTCTTCCTTGGCATGGGCGCAGGCAAACGCCTGGAGCTTCTCAATCGTCTCGTCCGCAATTTTGCCGGCCAGCGCGGCTTTTTCCGCCGCCAGGTAATCCGGGTTCTCATCCAGGTTCGGATAGCAGCCCTGCTCCTGCTCGATTTTCGCGATCAGCTCTCTCATGCCCTTTTCCGTAATCCCGGCGCCCGGGCAGAGAATCTCGGCCGCGCGCTCGAAGTTCTGGGCATAGCGCTTTTTATACGTCTTGATGACGCCTGGCGCCAGGCCGTAATCGAAGTTCGGGATGCTCTGGCCGCCGTGCTGGTCGTTCTGGTTGGACTGGATGGCGATGCAGGCCAGCGCCGCATAGCTGGCGATGTCGTTTGGCTCGCGCAAAAAGCCGTGGCCGGTGGAGAAGCCGCCGCGGAAGAGCTTTAGAAGGTCAATCTGGCAGCAGGTGGTCGTCAGGGTATAGAAATCCATATCGTGGATGTGGATGTCCCCTTCCCGGTGCGCCCGGGACTGCTCCTCGCTTAAAATATACTTCTGGTAATAGTCCTTCGCGCCCTCCGAGCCGTATTGCAGCATGGTGCCCATGGCGGTATTGCCGTCGACGTTGGCGTTGTCCCGCTTGCGGTCGCTGTCCGCCGCATCGGCAAAGGTCAGCTCGTCGTAGGTGCGCATCAGGTGCGTATTCATCTCCCGGGCACGGGTGCGCTGAGCGCGGTACAGGATATAGCGCTTGGCGATGAGGGCATAGCCGTTTTCCATCAGCACCTGCTCTACCACATCCTGAATATCCTCGACACCAGGGTCTCTGTCGATGAATTTCTCGGTCAGCTTCTCCTCGGCCAGCTCGGCCAGGCGCTGCGCCTGCCCGGCGTTCTTTCTGCCGCCCGCCTCCATGGCCTTCTCAATGGCAATCTCGATTTTGCTTCTGTCATACGCCACTGCCCGGCCGTCTCTTTTGATAATCGTCGCAAACATACTCTTCCGCCCTTTCCAATCCTAACTTTTATCCACGCTATATATTACTTTTTCGTAAAAATAGTACACAAGATATTGTGTACTATCGGTTCTGCCTTTCCATTATATCGCCATGGGTGGTGGGTGTCAATATTTCTTTTCGGGGCCGTTTCCACTCTCCTCCCCCAGATTTTGCGATAGCCATGGGCTTATCCGCACTTTATGAATTTTTCGCATACCAAAAATTTTTTGATGGAAATTTTTGGCAGGAGGAAAAGGTCAAGGGCAATGGGTAATCATGGGGGCACAGCCCCCATACCCCCTATTTAAAAATAGGCAAATTCAAATTTTTTTCGTTTTATCGTTTGTTCGCCCGCCAGATGATCCTCCAAGAAAACTATTTTAGATACCATTTGGTATCTTTTTCCACTAATGAAGTATTGTTCGGTGTACAATATCTTTAAAAAGCAATCATACACAAGAGAAGGGAGTAAACCATGTTTGAAATTCAAAAAGGAACAGGAGCAATCCACGTTAAAACCATCCGCCTTCCAGATGAGCTTTTTCGGCATCTTGACCAGCTTGCCCAGGACAACGGCATTTCTATGAACGCTTTGATTATGCAATGCTGCAACTATGCGCTGTGCAATATGGAAAAACCGGAGGAAGAAGCATAAGAAAAAGAACAGCACAGAGGATTCTGTGCTGTTCTTTTATACCCGATTGATAGAACGAAAAAACCTGTCAGCTTTGCACGCGGCGCTACACCCGAATGATAGGGCTGTGGAACCTGTTATTGCCGCACGCGGCGCTGGAAGCC
>CAJUPM010000005.1:3972-51881 GCA_910588425.1 uncultured Christensenellaceae bacterium
CACCCGAATGATAGGGCTGTGGAACCTGTTATTGCCGCACGCGGCGCTGGAAGCCGGTTTGCCAGGGAGCAAATGCTCGCACAATCTGTGCCCGCCCTACGCACTCCTGCGGAGGGCATACCCGATTGATAGAGCAGAAAAACCTGCCAGTTCTGCACACGCCGCTGCACCCGAATGATAGGGCTGTGGAACCTGTTATTGCCGCACGCGGCGCTGGAAGCCAGTTTGCCAGAAAGCAAATGCTCTCCCCATTCTCTGCCCGCCGCACAAAATCCATCCCCGCACTGCCCCATTTGTTATCCCCAGTGAGGGGACATGGGGGCTTGCCCCCATGGTTAAGAGCCGCCCTTGACCTTTTGCCCCATGTTAACCAATGGCCCTTCCCCCTACAGCAGCCGCAAATCCTCGCCGGAAAAGCGGATGACCATGCTCTGCTGGCGGGAGAGCAAACGCGAAGAAACGCGCTCGGTGTAGCGCTCCCGCAGCTGGTCGGCCGTGCAGTTGGTGGCCATGAACGTGTGCAAACCGGCCCGCTCCCGGGCGCAGAGCAAATCGAAGAAATACTCCTTTGTCACGTTCTGCGTCATGGGCTCGCTGCCGAGATCGTCTATCACCAAAATCTTGGCCTCGTAGACCGGCTCTAACAGCGCAGCCTCGCCCAGCCTGTCCCGGTGAAACAGCTCGAACAGCGCGTAGGAACCCAGATAACAGATATCTCTCTGCCGCTCGGCAAGCCGCTTGCAAATGCAGGCGAGCAGATAGCTCTTGCCCAGGCCGGGCTTGCCCATGAACAGCAGCTGCTTCTGCTGGTTTTCGGGAAAAGCCTGGCAGTAGCCCTCGGCAAACGAGCGGATGGCCAGAATCCGGCTGCGCTGGCTGGCCTGGCCGCCCTGCTGGGTATCCGGGAAAATGCCCTCGTCAAACGCCGCAAAACTGCCCTCCAGCGCGGCAACCTTCTGGCCGCCCAATACCTTCTCATACAGCTGTTCCCGCAGGCAGGGGCAAAATTTTTTGCGGTTTCCCTGCTGGAGATAGCCGGTATCCTGGCAGAGCGGGCACTGCACGGCGAGCCGCGGCAGTTCGATGCCGTGCGCGCAGATATACTCGGTCTTTTCCGCCTCCAGCCGCTCCATGCGCCGGGCGAAATCTTCCAGGGCGGCCTGCTTTTCCTGCGGGTTTTTCATGACGGCCAAAAGCTGGCCCAAAATCAGCTCCTGCCGCCGCTCCTGCATGGCAAGAAGGGCGGGGTGCGCCGAATACAGCGCCTGCTCCTGCTCGGCCAGGCGTTTTTCCGCGGCGCCGCGGCGCCGGTCGTATTGCGCTAAAAGTTCCTGCAGCGTCATTGCATATCCCCTTCCTTCTGCCCGCGCAAAATCTCATCGATGGGGTCGTAGACCTTGGCATCCAGCTCGCCCGGGGCATACTCCCGCTCATCGATGGCAGATGCGCCGCCCCTCTTCTGCCGGCCCGCCCGAAACTGCTCGTTCTGCTCCTTTGCGGCGGTCAGGCTCATGGCGCCGGCCTGTTTCCAGCGCGATAAGATGGCATCCATGGCCTTGAGGGGCGATGCCATGCCATAGGCGCAGGAGGCCGCAAACGCGATGACATCCTCGCCGAATCCGTCGTCCAAAAACTTCTGATACAGGGCTTCGTCTGCCCGGGTGATGCGCTTCTTGACGCCCGCCGCCGCGTGCATGGCCGCGATTTTCTCCTGCCGGCGCTCCTGCTCGGCCTGGGCGGCCGCAATCTCATCCTGGTGCAGAAGGCCTTTTTTCTGCCAATCCTGCAAGATTTTTTCCACGGCATCCAGGCTGGCTTTGCCCGCGCGCACGGCCTGGGCGCAGGCCATCAGCATCTCCTGCTGGCCGTAGCCCATTTCCAGAAAATGCCGGTAGGCCCTGCGGTGCGCCGGAGCCACGGCCAGGCTGGGGGCAGAGACTGCCCGGAGCAGCGCCTTAATCTGCTCGTCCTCGGCCTCGTGGTCTGCGAAATAGCTGCGCACGCCGGACGCCGTCTGTACGCCCTCCTGCCGGAGGTTTTTCAAGATGCCGTCCAGGTATTTCATGCTGGGATACCGGGCGCTGGTGGTGGCGGCCGTCGCGGCCTTGATGGCGGCAAAGGAAAAGCCCCACTCCCGTTCCCATTTCTCATAGAGCTCCTGCTCGCTGTCCGTGGGTAGGCGGTTAATCTTGAGCAGCCGGAGCACTTCCCTGGCGCCGCCGGCCGTCTCTGCCAGGGCGGCCATGTGCATCTGGGCGTGCTCGATGGTATCGATTCCCTCTTTTGCCCAGGCCTTGGCCACCTGCCGGATATAGCTCATGGCCACGCGGTTGCCCTTCTGGTTGGTATTGATGCAGTATTCCGCCAGCATCAGGATAATCGGCCGGGAGAGGCCGTAGACCTCGAGTATCTCATAAAAAGCTTTGTAATCCGAAAAGGAGAGCGGGCGGTCTGAAAACAGGGCCTGGAGGGTTTCGTTGAACTCCCGGTCGGGGTACGGGTCTGCCTCGGGCGCGGGGGAAGCCGATTTGAGCAGATACTGCACCTTCCCGCCCCCTGCCTGCACGCGCAAAAGCCCGGCCGCTTCCAGCTGCTCCAGCGCTTCCAGCACCTGCGCCCGGGAAAGGCCCAGCTCGCCCGCCATCTGCTCCATCTCCGCGCTGCCCCGCACCAGGCCATATAGATACACTCGAATGCTGGATTCGCTTTTTTGCAGCAGCGCTTCCACCGCGAAGCGCGGCACGCTGACAAAATCCAGCAGGTCTTTGCTAAACTCCATAGTTCTTCTTCCTTTTTATACCCGAATGATGGGAATGTGGAACCTTCTATCGCCGCACGCGCCGCTGGCAGTCGGTTTGCCAGGGAGCAAATGCTCGCACAGGCTCTGCTTGCCCGGCCTGCTTCGCGATACCCGATTGGCGGGACGGCGGAACCTGCTATTGCCGCACGCGCCGCTGGAAGTCGGCTTGCCAGAGGGCAAATGCTCTCCCGTTCTCTGGCGCGCGGCCAAGGGCCATTGGCTGACATGGGGGCGAGCCCCCATACCCCCAATACTATAAAAAGACCGAGCAGATTTGCCGGGGCCAGCCATCGCTCTCAAGATGGGGTATGGGGCAAACATGGGGGCAATGCCCCCATATACAATACCATATCCACCCCAAACGGGGTATGGGGCTGAGCCCCATGATCATCCATCGCCCTTGACCTTATCCCCTATAGCTTGCCCAGCAAAAACCTGGAAATGCCGCGGTTGACTGCGGCAGGCTTCTCAAAATGCGGCAGAGCGCCGCAGCCGTGCAGCTGCATGGCGTAAGCGTTGGGCAGCGTATCGCAGAACAGCGCCGTGTCCTCTGGGTTGGAGGCGTTGTCGTCTGCGCCCGAAAGCACCAGCACCGGGCAGGAAACCGCGGCAAGCGCATTCTCCAAATCCTCCTCCAGATAGTTGACCGCCGAAAGCCGCGTGCAGATGCGCACGCCGTTTCTGGCAAAGGGGCGGCAAAACTCGTCAATATCCCGCTCTGTCAGCATAGTCTGGTCGAGCAGCAGGCGCTTCCAGTACTTCTCGCCCTGGGCCGGATGCGCCAGCCGGCCGGCATAATAGCCCCCGAGCATCCCGGAAAAATGCCGGGCGTAGAGCGCGCCCGTATTGGCATAAGCGCCGGGGCTGATGAACACCATGCGCTGTACGCGGTCTGGGTTGTAATAGCAAAAATCCGCGGCATAGCCCGCCGCCTGGCCATAAGCCACGATATAGACCTGCCCGGCGCCGATGCGGTGCAAAAACGCCTCCAGCGCCACGGAGAAATCGCCGATGACATAATCCATCTCGGGGCAGCCGGAATAGCCGTGGCCGGGGAGATCCGGCAAAATCACATGGAAATGCCGGGCCAGCGCCTCGAAGTTGTTCGCATAAAAATAGGCGGATTGCCCGGTGCCGTGCAGCAGCAGAAGCGTGCGCCGGTGCTCCAGCCCAGCCTCGAAATAGTGCATCTTGGTGCGCACGCGCTGGGTGCGCGTCTCCTTTTTGCCCACCTGCACTTCTGTCTCAAAGCTGATATCGGCGTATTTCCCCACGCCCCGGTGGTTGGTAAACCTGGTCTGCGGCTTGACGTTCATGGCAGTAATCTCCCGCTCGGATGATTTTGTCGTGCGAAAAAGAATTTTGTCGGTATTCCCCTTTATCTTACTATTCTCCGGCGCTTTTCGCAAGCCCTCTGGCCTGGGCCAGCAGGCGTTTTGGCGTGTTTTGCCCGGGGTCTGCCGCGCACAGCTCCACCAGCCGGCGCAAAACCTGGCCAATCTGCGGGCCGCGAAGGCCCAGCTCCTGCAAATCTTTGCCAGAAATTGCCAAATCTGCCGGGGACATGGGGATGCCCTCGGCCTTCATGCGGGCCGCGGTTTCCCGGAAATACTCGGCGATGAGAATGGGCGGCCGCGCCTTGCCCGTGCCTATCGCGTCTGCCTCCCGCAGATCCGCCAGGCGGTAAAAAGCCTCATAGCCCATGCGCTGAACCTGCCTGCGCACGCGCACCTCCCGGGTTTTGCCATCCAGATCGAACATATGCGCCGCCACCAGTTCCCGCACCTGCCCGGCGATTTTATGCGCAAAGCCCAGCGCCAGCAGCCGCTCCTCGGCCATGGGCGCGCCGATGGCGTCGTGCCCGTGCATATTGCCCTGCTCCAGCCAGGCTTTTGGCTTGCCGATATCGTGCAGCAGCGCCGCCAGCCGGGTGACCAGATCCGGCGGGGCGGCCGCGCAGGAGCAGATGCTGTGCATGAGCACGCTGTATTTGTGATACTGGCATTTGCCCATCTCATCCGCCCGGGCAAACTCGGGAATGAGAGTTTGCAGCAGCCCCAGGGCTTTCAGATAGAGCAGGCCGCGCTTTTGCGGCGGCATTTTCTGGGGAATATCGTAGGCGGTATCCGAGAGCAGGATTTTTGTGAGCTCGGGGGCGATGCGCTCCCGGGGCAGGGCGGCAATCTGGTGCGCATACCGCCGGGCCTGCAAAAACAGCTCTTTCTCGATGGTAAAGCCCAGCTGGCAGGCGAAGCGCACCATGCGCAGCAGCCGCAGGGCGTCATCGCGGATCATCTCTTCCGCGTTCGGCCGGGCAGAGCGCAGCCGGCGCTTCTTTAAATCGGCAAAGCCGCGGCCGGTCGGGTCCAGCACAGCGTCCCCGGCGATATCGTAATAAAGGGCGTTGACCGAAAAATCCCGGCGCAGGGCATCCTCTTTTAAGCTCGCCCCCAGCTGGACGCTTCTCGGCGCATGGCCGCCGCCCGGGGCATAGCTCTCCCGGCGAAAGGCGGTATGCTCGATGCGCTCCCCGGCCAGATACAGTTCCACTGTGCCCAGCGTCTGGTGCACCACTGCCGCCTGGGCGCCCATGCGCGCCGCTGCGGCCAGCACCTGCTCCGGCAGTGCGGCTGAGGCGACATCCACGTCCGCCGCCGGCAGCCCCAGCAGGGCGTTTCGGACGCACCCGCCCACCAGGTAGACCGGCGTCCCAAGCGCCTGCGCCAGCGCGCAGAGCTCTTGGCGCAGTTCTGTTTTGAGTGTGATTTGCTTCATATCTTTCGTTTCCTGTTATGAGGTGAGGGAAAGGGAAAAGGGCCAGTTCAAGGTCAAGGGCATAGGGGAATTTTTGAAAAAATTCCCCTAAAACCCCAAAAACTTTTGATTACGGAATATGGGGGCAAAAGCCAAAGGTCAAGGGCGGTGTTAGCCATGGGGGCACGCCCCCATACCCGAATGATGGGACGGTAAAATTTGTCAGTTCCGCACGCGAAGCTGGAAATCGGCTTGCCAGGGAGCACATGCTCGCACAGAATGTGCTGGCCTTGCATGCGCTCCTGCAGAGGGCGGCACCCGAATGACAGAACAGCAAAATCTGTCAGGCCAGCACGCGGCGCTATACCCGAATGATAGAACACAGCAATTTGTCAGTCCAGCACACGCCGTTGAAAGCTGGCTTGTCAGCGGGCAAATGCTCTCCCGTGATGTGCTGGCCGTGCCTACGCCGCCGGAAATCAGCTTGCCCGCCGGCAAATGCTCGCACATGCTTTGCCCGCCGGGGCGAAGCATTTTCCCCGCAATCCCATTCATTATAATAAGTGAGGGGGTATGGGGCGCAGCCCCATGTTAACCAGCGGCCCTTGACCCTGCCCCATGATGACCCAGTGCCCCTGTGCCCCCTACTCCCCCAGCCACTCGGCGCGGTAGACGTACTCCGCAGGGCCCTGCATGAAAATAGCCGAGGGCGTCAGCTCTATGAGCAAATCGCCCGGCGCGTGGCAGATGCGCACGCACTGCCCGGCCAGCCCCAGCCGGCTCAGCACAGCAGCCGCCGCGCAGGAACCCGTGCCGCAGGCCAGCGTCGGCCCGGCGCCGCGCTCGTATGTGCGGATGACCGCCGTATCCTCCCCGGCCATCTGCACGAAGTTCACGTTGACCCGCTCGGGGAACAGAGCCGTATCCGCCTCTATCCGCGCGCCAATCCGCATCCACCTGGGGTCCTCCACGTTTTCTACAAGAATGACCGCGTGCGGCACGCCCATGCGCAGGGAGTAGACCAAAAGCCGCTCGCCCTCCGCTTCCAGCGCGTCGCCCCAGCCCGTGCCCCGGGTGGGCACGCTTTCCGGCGCAAACTCAGGCAGCCCCATATCCACCTTCACGCCCACAACCTCGCTCTGCCGCAGAACCAGCTCGGGCTGCATGATGCCGGCCAGCGTCTCAATGCGCATATGCTCGGCGCGCACCAGCCCCTGGTCGTGCAGAAACCGCGCAAAACAGCGGATGCCGTTGCCGCACATCTCCGCCTCACTGCCGTCTGCATTGAAAAAGTGCATCTTCGCATCGGCCCTGCCGGACGGCTCGGCTAAAATCAGCCCGTCTGCCCCGGCCGAAAGCCGCCGCCGGCAGAGCGCCCGGGCCAGCGCGGCCGGGTTCTCCACCCGCCCATCCCAGTTATCAATGAGGATAAAGTCGTTGCCCAGTCCGTGCATTTTTGTAAATATCAGCGGCTGCTTCATGCTCTGCTCCTTGCCTGCTCCCGGCAGTTCCCCGCCGGTTACAAAATTTTTATTTTCCTATTATAACATATTGCGCCTAAAGTTCGTATTTTTTTCTGAGTTATGGTATAATAAACGCACGGCGTTAGCCGAGGCAAAACCTCGGACGCCTGGGAGGCTATTGAACCATGGCGCCGCTCCGCTTTGCCGCGGCGCTGGAAGGAGAAGCAAGCTGGCGCTTGCACCTATCATGGTATAATAACTTCACGGCAAGACCCAAAGGTCAAGGGCGATGGGTAATCATGGGGGCAAGCCCCCATACCCCCTTACTTACTTTAAGGATGGGATTGCGGGGAAAGATGGTTCGCGTAGCGGGCAGAAAATGACAGAGCATTTGCCGGCCGGCAAGCTGATTTCCAGCGGCGTGTGCGGGATTAGCAAATTCCGCCGCCCCATCAATCGGGTATCGCCCTCCGCAGAAGCGCGCAAGGCAAGCACGGCCTGTGCGAGCATGTGCTGACTGACAAGCTGACTTCCAGCGCCGCGTGCAGGGCTGGCAGGTTTCGCTGTTCTGTCATTCGGGTACGGTATGTCCTCCGCAAGAGCGGCAAGCACGGCCTGTGCGAGCATGTGTCGGCTGACAAACTGACTTCCAGCGCCGCGTGCGGAACTGACAGATTTTGCTGTTCTATCAATCGGGTGCAGCTTCGCGTGCGGGACTGACAGGTTTCGCATTCCCGTCATTCGGGTATGGTATTGCCCCCGCAGGAATCGGTCAAGGGGTTATTAGGGGCTTGCCCCTAATGTCCAAATTGGCCCTTACCACACAGTATGGGAGAGCATTTGCTCTATGACAAGCTGATTTCCGGCTTCGCGTGCTGGCCTGACAGATTGTACAGTAATATCAATCGGGTGTAGAAAGGTATCATTATGGGCAGAAAGCCAGGTGCAATGAAAATGAAAAGAAGGAAGTTCCGCCCCAGGGCCGGGTTTTATATCTCGCTGGCCGCGGCGGGCTTTGCCCTGCTCATTTTGCTTTATCTCGTGCTGTTTACCGGGCTGTTCCGGCCGCCCGAGTATTTTTTCCGGCTGGGCGCGGCAGAAGGCGCGCAGATTTCCGCCGCCGACTCCTCCACGCTCTATTCCCTCAAGGGGACGACGCTGTATGCCTCGGATTTGCAGGGCGAAAACAAATGGGCGTATAAATTCTCCTCCGGGCAAATGCAGCTTTGCTCGAGCCAGAAGCTGGTCTGCCTGTATTCCGAGCAGACGGCCATGCTCATCAGCGCGGAAAAAACTCCGCTCTTCACGCTGCCCCCCTCGGATTACACGATTCACGACGTCCAGTGCGGGCAAAACAGCATTGCCCTGCTCTGCACACTGCCCGAGCAGAGCGCGCAGTATCTGCGCATCTTCGATACCAGCGGCAAGGAGCTTGACCGCATCGAGCTGCCCGGCTCGCCCGTGCTCAAAATGGGCTTTTACGGCGAGAGCGACAACTTCTGGTATCTGACGCTGGACAGCTCGGGCGTGGAAGTGGTCTCGACGGTCACCATCACGGTGCCCTCCCAGCAGAAGCTGATTGGCATTTACAATATCTACGGCCAGCTCATCAGCGACGTTACCTTCTTCGGCTCGGACCTATATCTTTCGGATACCACTTCGCTCTCGGTCTACAACACCTTCGACCAGGCCAAACAGAGCGAGACCTTCATCTACGGCACCAAGCTGGCCGACACCTTTGCCGCAAAAGACGACCTGATTTTGGCATATGTGCCCACGTCAAGCGTGGACGGCAGCACCTATACCGTGCGCCTGCTCTCCCGCAAAGGGCTGGATACGCTCATCCAGCTGCCCTCGGGCATCTCGAATTTCGCGTTATCCGGCAAATATATCTACTGCTTCTCCAAAGATACCATCTATCTTTATGCGCATACCGGCGAGTTTGTCAAATCCATCCCCATCGAATTTGAGCTGACTTCCTTCCGCAAGCTCTGCCCGGGCGCGGTTCTTCTGGGCAGCCCGGAAGGGCTCTATACCATGCCGCTTTCCTAATTTTACGGAGGTTTGCCATGAATATCATCGATTTCGCGGTTCTCTTTATCCTGCTGCTCTATGTGTTAAACGGCCTGCACAAAGGCTTTCTGGCCTCTCTGCTCAACCTGGGCGGCCTGTTTTTCTCCTGGCTGGGCGCGTTTTTGTGCTATCCCCTGCTCTCCCGGGCGTTCGCCAAGTCGGATTTCTTCTCTTCCTTCCGCTTCTATATCGAGGGCGCGGAAAAAGTGAACAACTATGAGATGGTCAACGTGCCCGTCAGCAGCCTTTCCAGCGCGGATATCACTTCCATCATGGAAAAAGCCAAGCTCTCCTCGCCCTATCACCGGACGATTCTGCACAACCTGGAGACTCAGGCTTTCGCCAAAGACGGGCTGACCACCGTGGGCGAGTATTTCGACATGACCATCTACTGCGTGATACTCAATATTCTGGCTTTCCTGCTGATTTTCCTGCTGCTGCGCGTGCTCTTTACCCTGCTGACCAACGCTTACAGCTACAGCCGGGAGCTCCCTCAGCTCTCCCGGTTCGACGCGCTTTCGGGCGGCAGCATCGCTCTTTTGCGCGGCTTCTTCTCCATGCACGTTGTGTTCATGGTCATCCCCATGCTGCTCATCCTCATGCCCGTCTCCCAGCTGACGGATTTCCTCAACTCTTCGCTTACCACCTCCCTCTTCTACTCGCACAGCGCCATCCTCCCTTTCATTATGGGCAGGATATGACGCGGGGAAAAGGGCAAGGGCCTCTCTTTATCATGGGGGCAGGCCCCCATACCCCCTTACTGGGAATCATGAAAGTGGAACGCGCGCGGCATGCAAGGCATGTGCCCGCTGGCGGACTGGCTGCCAGCTTCGCGTGCGGAGTTGAAAGATTCTGCTGCTCTGTCATTCGGGTATAGAAAAGGCGATGCTGGATAAGCAAATATCCTCTGCATCGCCTTTTTTATGATTGGAAACCAGCTTGCCGCGCCCGAACAATAGGATAACCCCGCACGTGGAGCTGTGCAGACGCGCAATCAATGCTCGATAAAAAGCTGATACGGCTCAATCTCAAGAATCCTGCAAAGCCGGAACAAAATATCCAGCGACGGCACTTTGTGAACACCGTCTGCCTCCAGGTGGCTGATGTGCGTGCGGGAGATATTCGCCTTCAGCGCCAGTCCTTCCTGCGTCAACCCCTTCTTTTTGCGGTACAAAGCAATGTTGTGTCCGATGATCTGATAATACCGACTGTAATTTTCCATGAGCACCCTCCTGCCTATTATGCTAGCTAAAAACTAGCAAGGTATTGCTTGCTTATAGCTAGCAAAATGTGGTATGATAAGAAAAAAGCGCGGAAAATACCGCGCTGAACTGGAAATACAGGGAGGAAAACCGGTTGGAGCCACAGGAAACAGAGCTCATCCGCATTGTGCTGGATCGGCCGCGGGAAGCGCCTGTCTCGGCAGAGGAGATTTGCCGCGCCAAAAAAACGCGCGCCTATCAGCTGCTGCGCGGGATACAGGAAGCTTTGCAGGATGACACTCTGCAAGACCCAGAGTGTTTTTGGCGCATCGAGCATTTGGTCTGCCTATTTGAAGAAAATGGCCTGGACGCGGGTGTCCGGCATGATTTTGGCTAAAAAGCGAAAAATAAAAAACGCCGATGATTGTCTCATCAGCGTTTTTTATTTTATTCACCCGAATGGCAGGGTGGCGAAATCTGTCATTTCTGCACGCGAAGCCAACAGTCAGCCCGCCAGAGAGTAAATGCTCTCTCATGCCGTGTCCGCCGCACGAAATCTGTTTCCGCGCTACCCCATTTCCATATCCAAGGGGGTATGGGGGCCTGCCGCACCCGAATGATGGGAATGCAGGGATTGTTAGCTCCGCACGCGCCGCTGGAAGCTAGCTATTCAGAGAGCAAATGCTCCCCCATACTGCGCCCGCCGCACGCACTTTCTCCGCGCATGTTCCATTTCCATGATTCCCAGTAAGGGGTATGGGGGCGTGCCCCCATGGCTAAGAATAGCCCTTGACCTTGACCCCTCACCCCTGCCCTTGCCTCAGACCTCCAGCCGCAAACCGTCGTAAGCGATGGCGTAGCCCCGGGGCTCTGCCCAGGCGGAAAGCGCCGCGTGGGAAGGATTGCCCTCGTGCGAGAGATGCGTCGCCAGCACAGCGCCGCCCTCTGCCAGCAGGTGATGCGCGCGCAAAAGCCGCGCCACCTCGGCAACCTGATCTGCGTTCATGTGCCCCTGGCCGGGCGTATCCGGGCCGTAGGTGTGATCCAAAACCGCGCAGGAAAGCGGGTGCCCCCAGCTGCGCAGTGCCGCCCAAATGGCGGCGTCGAAGAACAGCGAATCCGTCCCGTAAAGCAGGGCGGCCTTGCCATCCCAAACGGCATAGAGCAGAGAGCCGCCGTCAGTATCGTGCGCCGAGGGCAGAGGCAGAATATGGTAACGCCCCAGCCGCAGTTCTTTGCCCGGCTCTGCGGCGCGAAAATGCAGGCGCAGGCGTGCCTGCCAGCTCTCATCGAACAGCGAAGCGCCCGCCTCTTCCCGGCTGAGGGCGGCAGAGAGCGCCAGCGCGGCAGGCCGGGAGGCGCAGAGCGTCAGCGGCGCGATCTCGTCATCCGCCGTGGCGTATTCGGCCAGGCGCGTAACCAGATGCCCGGCATCGAAGTGATCCGAGTGGGCATGGGTCTGGAGCAGATAGCGGACGCGGGAGAGGTCTTCCCTCAGGCGCAGGGCGCTGGCCGGGGCATCCGGCCCCAGATCCAACAGCAAATCCTGGTTGACCAGCAGGCTGGAGCGGGCTCGGCAGTCCTTGCCGCCCGTCTGCCTGGCGGCCGTGCAGGCGGCGCACCGGCAAAAGGGCAGGGGACAGGCTGTGGCCGCGGCAGTTCCAAGAAATGTTAGGCGCATAAGCTCTCCTTTCCGGCAAAACGATTTACCTTATTCTATGCGGAAAGGCTGCCTCGTGTCAATCAAAACGGGGGCAAAGGTCAAGGGCGATGGGTGAACATGGGGGCAGAAGGTCAAGGCCGTTAGGGTCAAGGTCAAGGGCTATTCTTAAACATGGGGGCAAGCCCCCATACCCCCTACTATATGATCAGGATGGGAACTGCCGAAAGAAAACATGTGCGGAAGGCAGAGCACGGGAGAGCATTTCTTCTCTGGCAAGCTGGCTGGCGGTTTCGCGTGTGGGACTGTCAGATTCCGCCGCCCCACCAATCGGGTATCGCCCTCCGCAGGAGCGCGTGCGGAAATAACAGTTGTTGCATTCTTATCAATCGGGTGCGGCACGCCCCCATCCCCCCCTACTTGGGTATAAAAATGGGATAGTATGAAAATAGGTTTCGTGCGGCGGGCACATCATGAGAGAGCATTTGCTCTCTGGCAGACTGGCTCCCAGCGCCGCGTGCGGGACTGACAGGCTTCGGTCATTATCAATCGGGTGCAGCGCCGCGTGCGGGAATAACAGGTTCCGCCGCCCCGCCATTCGGATATTGCCCTCCGCAGGAGCACGTGCGGGACTGATAGGTTCTGCCGCCCCGCCATTCGGGTGTGAAAAGCTTGACTTAAAGTCTGCTTCAAGGTTTATCATAAAACTATCTTGCAAGAAGGAGAAAAACGATGCAGTACAGCAGTCTTGGAAACAGTGATTTGAAGGTCTCGCGCATCTGCATGGGGTGCATGGGCTTTGGCGATGCGCAAAACGGCCAGCATTCCTGGACGGTGGACGAGGCGCATTCCCGGGAAATCATCCGCCGGGGGCTGGAGCTGGGCGTGAACTTTTTCGATACCGCCATTGCCTACCAGAGCGGCACCAGCGAACAGTATCTGGGCCGGGCACTGCGGGATTTCGCGCGGCGGGAGGATGTCGTCGTGGCGACCAAGTTCCTGCCCAGAACGCCGGAGGAAATCGCCGGGGGCGTCTCCGGGCAGGAGCACATCGCCCGGATGCTGGATAAAAGCCTGGAAAACCTGGGGATGGAATATGTAGACCTGTATATCTACCATATGTGGGACTACCAGACCCCGCTCTGCGATATCATGGAGGGGCTGAACCGGGTGGTGCGGCAGGGCAAGGCGCGCTATATCGGCATTTCCAACTGCTTTGCCTTTCAGCTTGCCCAGGCCAACGCCCTGGCCGAGCGGGAAGGGTTTGCGCAGTTTGTCTCGGTTCAGGGGCATTATAACCTGATTTTCCGGGAAGAGGAGCGGGAGATGGCCAAACTCTGCGCCCAGGAGAACATCGCCATGACGCCTTACAGTGCGCTGGCCGGCGGGCGGCTGGCAAAGCGCCCGGGGGAAAGCTCCAAGCGGCTTTTGGAGGACAGCTACGCCCAGCTCAAATACGACGCCGCGGCAGAGCAGGACGCGGCCGTCATCGCGCGGGTGGCCGAACTGGCCGAGCGGCGGGGCGTTTCCATGACGGAAATCTCTCTGGCATGGCTGCTCACCAAGGTTACGGCACCGGTGGTCGGGGCGACCAAGCTTTCGCACATCGAGGGCGCGGCCAAGGCGGTGGACCTAACGCTCAGCGAGGCCGAGCTGGGATATCTGGAGGAGCTCTATCAGCCGCACAGGCTGGTGGGCGTCATGGCGCAGAACACGGCGCAGGACGCGGGCAAGCGCCACGTCTGGTCGACCGGCAATCAGAAGATTTAGAGAAGGGCAAGGGAGAAGATCAAGGGCGTTAGGGGCAAGGTCAAGGGCCATCCTTAAACATGGGGCAAGCCCCATACCCCATATAATAAAAAAGGCGGTGCCGGATGAATCAGTCTCCCTGCACCGTCTTTTTATTATGGAAAGCTGGTTGCGGCACCCGCTTAATAAGAATGCAACAACTGTTATTCCTGCACGCGCTCCTGTACCCGAATGGCAGGAGGCAAAATCTGCCAGTTCCGCACGCGGCGCTGGTGGTCAGTTTGTCAGGGAGCACATGCTCGCACATGTCGTGCTTGCCGTGTGTGCCATCTCCGTATGCCGTGCGCTCCTGCACCCGATTTATAATGCATCAAAGCCTGCCAGTTCCGCTCGCACCGCTAGGAGCCAGTCAGCCAGAGGGCACATACTCCCCCATTCTTTGCCCGCCGCACGCGCTTTGTCCCCGCACTATCCCATTTTTAATATCCCAAGTAAGGGGGTATGGGGGCGTTGCCGCACCCGATTGATAAGAATGCAACAACTGTTATTCCTGCACGCGCTCCTGCACCCGATTTATAATGCATCGAAGCCTGCCAGCCCCACACACGCCGCCGAAAATCAGCCAATCAGAAAGCAAATGCTCCCCCATTCTCTGCCCGCCGCACGCGCTTTGTTCCCGCGCTATCCCATTTTTATTATCCCAAGTAAGGGGTATGGGGGCTTGCCCCCATGTTTAAGGATGGCCCTTGACCTTGACCCTAACAGCCTTACCCTTCCCCTACTTTCTCTTCAGAAAATCGTAGAGCGCGTAGAGCTGTTCCTTCGAGTAGTATTCCAGCGTAATCTTGCCCCGCTCATCCGTGCCCGAAAGCTGTACCTTGGTCTCGTAGAGCTCGCCCAGCTCCTTTTCCGCGGCCTTCCACTCGGTGCTCTTGCGCCGGGCCGCTTTGGGCTTTTCCGGCTGTTCCTGCTGCATGCGCGCAGCCAGCGCCTCGGTCTGCCGCACAGAGAGCCCCTCTCTTACGACAATCTCAGCCGCTTCGTCCATCCGCGCCCCAAGGGGCAAAAGCGCCCGGGCATGGCCGCCGGTCAGCGCGCCCTGCAAAACCTGCCCGCGCACGGCAGGCGTCAGCCCCATCAGCCGCAGGGTGTTGGCCACGGCAGAGCGGCTGCGCCCCAGCATGGCCGCAACCTGCTCCTGGTTCAGGCTGTATTGCTCCATCAGCCGGGCGATGGCCTCGGCCTCCTCGATGGGGTTGAGATCCTCCCGCTGGATGTTTTCAATGATGGAAAGCTGGAGCACTTCCTTCTCGTCCGCATCCTTGAGCACCGCCGGAACGCTCTTAAGCCCGGCCTTTCTGGCCGCCCGGTAGCGCCGCTCCCCGGCGATGATAGTATACCGGCCGCCCTTGGCCTTCAAAATCAGCGGCTGCAAGATGCCGTGCTGGCGCACAGAGGCCGCCAGCTCCTCCAGCTTTTCTTCATCGAACTGCTGGCGCGGCTGCGTCTTGCAAGGGTCGATGAGGTTGACTGCGATCTCCAAAATGCCGCCCTGCGGCTGCTCTTCGGATAGCTCCATGCTGCCCATCAGCGCTCCAAGCCCTTTGCCCAGGCCTTTCTTACTGCTCATCTACTCTTCCTCCCCGCATCCCAGAATTTCCTCGGCCAGGGCGATATACGCCTCCGAGCCGACGCACTTCGCATCGTATTTGGTGATGGGCAGCCCGTGGCTGGGCGCCTCACCCAGGCGGACATTGCGCGGGATGATCGCCCCGTGCACCTTGCCCGCAAAAAACCGCTTGACTTCATCCACCACCTGCATCGAGAGGTTGGTGCGCGAATCGAACATGGTCAGCACCACGCCCTCCACCTCCAGGCTCCGGTTGATATGCTTTTTCACCAGCTTAATCGTATTCATCAGCTGGGAGAGCCCTTCCAGCGCGTAAAACTCGCACTGAATCGGGATGAGCACCTGGTTTGCCGCGGCAAAGGCGTTGAGCGTCAGCAGCCCGAGAGAAGGCGGCGCATCGATGATGATAAAGTCGTAATCCTCTTTTAATTCGGCCAGCGCCCGGGCCAGAATGGTCTCCCGGCTCATCATGGAAACCATCTCGATTTCCGCGCCCGCCAAATCGATGTTGCTGGGCAGCAGCGCCAGATTCTCGATGCCCGTCTGCCGCACAGCCTGCCGGGCAGCAACGCCGTTGATCATGACGTCGTAAATGGATTGCTCCACTTCCCGCTTATCCACGCCCAGCCCGCTGGTGGCGTTGCCCTGAGGGTCGCTATCGACGAGCAGCGTCCGCTGGCCCAGCTCGGCCAGGCAGGCGCTTAAATTGACGGCTGTGGTCGTCTTGCCCACGCCGCCTTTCTGATTCGCAACTACAATACTTCTCGCCAATGCCCTTACCTCCAATAGATTTATGATACCAGCATCTGCCCCGCTTTTCAATCTCTTTTTCCCCCAGTGTTTCACGTGAAACATTTTGGGGAAAGGCCAAGGATGGCCGGTAAACATGGGGGGAAAGCGTCAAGGGAAAAGGTCAAGGTCAAGGGCTATGGTAAACATGGGGGCAGTGCCCCCATACCCCCTTACTTGGGGTAATAAAAATGAGAAAAGCGCAAAGAAAGGATATGCGGCGGGCAGAGAATGGGAATGCATGCGCCTCCTGACTGGCCGAATTTCAGCGGCGCGTGCAGAGCTGATAAATTCCACCGCCCTATCAATCGGGTATCGCATATCTTCCTATATAATAGGATAGAATGCCGCGAATGAAATACAAGTGTCAAACAAGGCCCAAAAAACGCGCCCTCTCCGGCCAATGAACCGGAGCCTTTGCGCAAAATGACAGCAAGCTTCCCTTCCCTCTTTCCCATATGCGGGGTATGGGGTGAAACCCCATGTTTACCCATCACTCTTGCCCTGCCCGGCACGGGAGAGCATTTGCCCCCTGACAAACTGGCTTCCGGCTTCCGGCGCCGCGTGCGGCGCGCACAAACTGCGCGAGCATGTGCCCCCTGACCAGCCGACCGCCAGCGCCGCGTGCAGAACGACAGATTCCACCGCCCCAGCAATCGGGTATCGCCCTCCGCAGGAACGCGCGGCATACGGAGATAATCCGTGTGGCAAGCAGAGCTCGTGCGAGCATTTGCTTTCTGGCAAATGAATTGACAGCTTCGCGTGCAGAACTTCCAGGTTTCACATTCCCAGCAATCGGGTACGAAAAAACGCGAAGTGCAACTGCTTTTGTCGAGGGGGCAGGAAAGCGGAATATTTTGCAGAAATCTCCTCTATACCGCATAGGAGGAGATTTTTATGATTCGATTAGCGCGCCAGGAGCCCGTGCGCATCACGCGGAAACCTACCCTTGAACTGATTCCCATTTTTTCCATCCGGCCCAACCCATACCAGCCCCGCAAATACTTTTCCGACGAAGCCATCGCGGATTTGGCGGATTCCATCCGGCAAATCGGCCTGCTCCAGCCCATCAATGTGCGCCGGGCGGGCGAGGGCGGCTATGAGCTCATCGCCGGGGAGCGCCGCCTGCGCGCCTGCAAGCTGGCCGGGCTGACCGAAATTAAGGCCATCGTCCTGGACAGCGCCTACGACCGCGACATCGCGATGATCGCCATGATAGAGAACTTACAGCGGGAAAACCTGCATTTCTTCGAAGAGGCCGAAGGCTACCAGAATCTCATCCGGGAGCACGGCTTCACCCAGGAGGAGCTGGCGACGCGGCTGGCAAAAAACCAGTCCACCGTGGCCAACAAACTGCGCATCTTAAAGCTGCCCCGGCCTGTCAAGGAAAAAATTATCGCCGGAGGGCTGACCGAGCGCCACGCCCGGGCGCTTTTGCGGCTGCACAACGAGGAGGCCCAGCTGCGCCTGCTGGAACACGTCTGCGAGCGCGGGCTGTCCGTCAAGGCGACGGAAGAGCTAGTGGAAAAAGAGCTGCTGCATCTCTACGGCGAGGAGAAGGAAAACAACCTCATCCGGATGCGCTGTAACTACAAGATTTACGTCAACACCCTGCGCAAGTGTGCAGATAAAATCGCGGCCATGGGCGTGAACACGGATTTTCACTTCGAGGACCAGGGCGACTTTATCCAGGTGGTCGTCAAAATCGCAAAATAGCGGCAATGTTTCACGTGAAACAAAAAAGGATTTTTATACCCGATTGATGGGATTGCAGAATCTGTCAGAACTGCACACGCCGCTGAAAATCAGTTTGTCAGGAAGCACATGCTCTCACAGTTCATGCTTGCCGCACGGATTATCTCCGTATGCTGTGCGCAGCACCTCCTGCGGAGGGCTCACCCGATTGACGGGATTGCAAAATCTGCCAGTTCTGCACGCGAAGCCGGAAGTCATTTTGTCAGGAAGCACTTGTTCGCACTATGCCGAAAAAGTCAAGGGCGCTTCCTAAACATGGGGCTTTGCCCCATACCCCATATAAAAAGGCGGTTCAGGATGGAATCAACATCTCCTGCACCGTCTTTTTATTGTTGGAATTCTGCCTGCCACGCCCGATTGATAGAACGGCAAAGTCCATCAAGACCACGCACGCCGCTACACCCGATTGATGGGAATGTGGAACCTGCCAGCTCCGCACGCGAAGCCGAAAGTCATTTTGCCAGCAGGTACATGCTCGCATAGGCTGTGCCTGCCGCATGAAATCTATTTCCGCACCACCCCATTCCCATACCCAAGTATGGGGTATGGGGCGCAGCCCCGTGTTCACCATCGCCCCTGACCTTTTGAGGCCGCAGGGACAGCAAAAACAAGCCGGCCTGCGAGCTTATGCTCCCCCATTTTATACCCCAGTAAGGGGGTATGGGGGCTTTGCCCCCATGATAAAGAGTGGCCCTTGACCTTTTGCCCCATGTTTAAAATCCGCCCTTGACCTTCCCCGAGACCCCCCTTACAGCGGGCGCGCCTTGATTTTGGCGAACTTTCTGGGGTACCCCCTCGGCGTGTCGGCGATTTTCTCGTAAACCACCAGGCTGTGCGCCCGGCCGGGCAGACCGGCAGGCAGAATCTCCCGCAGGCGCAGCCCCAGCACTTTCGCGGCGTTGCGCGCCTCGTCGGCCTCCTCCTGCGCCGCCTCGCCCTTGTAGGCCAAAAACAGCCCGCCTTTTTTGACAAACGCACTGCCCAGCTCCAGCAGTACAGCCAGCCGCGCCACGGCCCGGGCAACCACCGCATCCTGAAGCCCAATCGGCCCGCCCTGGCCTGCGCCCGCCGCCAGCTCCTCTGCCCTGCCCCAGATGCACGCCGCCGGAATGCCCAGCGCCGCACAGCCCTCGCGCACAAACCCAATCTTCTTTTCCGAAGCATCCAGCATGGTCATACCAAGCCCCGCGATGGCCAGGGGCACGCCCGGGAACCCGGCGCCCGTGCCAATATCCAGCACTCGCTGCCCCTCCTGCACCAGCCCCAGCCGCACCGGGGCCAGCGAATCGTAAAAGTGCTTTTCGGCCATGTCCTCCGGCGTTGTGATGCGCGTCAGATTGAAGCTTTTGTTCGCCTCTTCCAGCATCGCGCCGTATGCTGCCATTTTTTCTGCCTGCTGCTGCGGGATGCGCAGCTCCAGCAACGCTTCTAATAACTCCATTTTACACCCGATTCCTAAAAACCTTTTTCAACATGGGGGCTCGCCCCCATCCCCCCAACTTTTATACACGAATGATAGGACAGCAAAATCTGTCAGCCCTGCACGCGCCGCTGAAAGTTCGTTTTCCAGAAAGCACATGCTCTCTCATCCTCTGCCTGCCGCACATACTTTTGCGGCAGACACACCCGAATGCTAGAAATGCAAAATCTGTCAAACCTGCACGCGCCGCCGCAAGCCAGCCTGCCAGAGAGCACATGCTCTTCCATGCTCTGCCGGGCAAGGGCCTATCTTAAACATTAGGGGCAAGCCCCTAATAACCCCTTTTGAGAATTTCTACACCCGATTGATGGGACGGTATAATCTATTATCACTGCACGCGCCGCTGCAAATCAGCTTTCCAGCCAGCACATGCTCCCCCATTCTCTGCCCGCCGCACATACTTCTGCGGCAAGCACACCCGAATGCTAGAAATGCGGAATCTGCCGGCTCTGTACGCGAAGCCGCACCCGATTATAGGGCAGCAAAATCTGTCAGCCCTGCACGCGTCGCCGCAAATCAGCTTTCCAGCCAGCACACGCTCTCCCATTCTCTGCCCGCCGCACGCGCTTTCTTTCCGCACAATCCCATTATGGTAATAGTGAGGGGGTATGGGGGCGCTGCCCCCATGATTACCCACCGCCCTTGACCTTCGCCACTGCCCTTGACCTTGACCTTTTCCCTTAACCCCTTCCCCTACAGCCCGCGCGCCTTGAGCTCGACGAGCAGAACCGTGATGTCTGCCGGGGAGACGCCGGAAATGCGGGCCGCCTGGCCGAGATTCTCCGGCCGCGCCTCTGCCAGCTTGGCGCGAGCCTCCAAGCGCAGGCCGGAAATGGCGGAGTAATCGAAATCCGCGGGCAGCCGCCGGTTTTCCAGACTGCGGAACCGCTCCACCTGCGCCCTCTGCTTGCCGATGTACCCCTCATATTTGAGGGCGATGCGAATGCACTCGGCCACATCCTCGCTGGGCCGCTCGCCCAGCAGCGCGAACACCTGCTCGGCCTCTGCCTCCGGGCGGCGCATGAGCTCGGCCAGCTTCATCGTGCGGTTCATCTGCAAACCGGTTTTCTGCAAAATCTGCGCGGGCGTGGCCGACGCCTGATTGAGTTTGTCCGTAAACCGGGCAATAGCCTCCTGCTTGCGCATAAACGCATCATAGCGCTGGTCGCTCACCAGGCCAACCTCCCGCCCCTTCTGAACCAGCCGCGCATCCGCGTTGTCCTGCCGCAGGAGCAGACGGTATTCCGCCCGGCTGGTCATCATGCGGTAGGGCTCCCTCGTCCCCTTGGTGGCAAGGTCGTCCACCAGCACGCCGGCATACGCCTCGTCCCGGCCCAGAATGAGCGGCTCCTTTTGCCGCAGAAACTGCACCGCGTTGATGCCCGCCAAAATGCCCTGCGCCGCCGCCTCCTCATAGCCCGAAGAGCCGTTGATCTGCCCGGCCAGGAACAGCCCGGCAATCTGCTTATATTCCAGATTCAGCTTTAACTGCAGCGGGTCGACGCAGTCGTATTCGATGGCATAGGCCGTGCGAGTGAAGCGGACATGCTCCATGCCCGGAACCGTCCGGTAAAGCGCGATTTGCACCTCCTCGGGCAGACTGCTGGACATCCCCTGCACGTAGTATTCATTCGTCCCCAGCCCCTCCGGCTCGAGGAACATCTGGTGCCGCTCTTTTTGCGGGAACTTGACGACCTTATCCTCGATAGACGGGCAGTACCTGGGCCCCGTGCCCTTAATCTGCCCGGAATACAGCGGGCTGCGGTGGATATTCTGCCGAATGATTTCGTGGGTTTTCTCGTTGGTATACGCCAGATAGCAGGGCACCTGTTCCCGCTCAATCCTGCCGCTCAAAAAGGAGAAGGGGACGATTTTCTCGTCGCCGTACTGGGGCGTCATCTTGGAAAAATCCAGGCTGCGGCCGTCTACCCGGGCGGGCGTGCCCGTCTTGAAGCGCAACAGCCGCATGCCAAGATCCGCCAGCATGGGCGAGAGCGCGTTTGCCCCCTGGAAGCCGGATGGGCCGCTCTGCTGGGAAAATTCGCCGATGATGATGCGGCTTTTGAGGTATACCCCCGTCGCCAGCACGACTGCCCCGCAGGCAAGGTGCGCGCCGCACGCGGTATACACCCCGGCGATGCGGCCGTTTTGCACATCCAGCGCGGTAATCTCGCCCTGACGGATTTCCAGGTTGTCCGTATGCTCCAGCGTCTGCTTCATATAGGCCTGATAGGCCTTTTTATCCGCCTGCGCCCGCAGGGAGTGCACCGCCGGGCCTTTGCCCGTATTGAGCATTTTGATTTGGATGAACGTCTGGTCGATGGCCAGGCCCATCTGCCCGCCCAGCGCGTCTACCTCCCGCACCAGGTGGCCTTTGGCCGTGCCCCCGATGGAGGGGTTGCAGGGCATCAGGCCGATGCTGTCCAGGTTGAGCGTGAGCAGCAGCGTCTGCATCCCCATGCGCGCGCCCGCCAGCGCCGCTTCGATGCCCGCGTGCCCCGCGCCCACCACGATGATGTCGTATGTTCCGCCTTCGTAATAGTTCATTTGTTTCTCCGTTTGTTCAGGTAAAGGGCTTAGGGGTATTTTTGAAAAAATACCCCTAAAACCCCAAAAACTTCTGGGATGAAAAATGAGATAACAGGAAAAAACGCACACAGAGCCAAAAAGCTTCCTTTCCCCATCCGCCAACTGGAGGCTAGGGATGAGCCGTTTGGGGGTGTGGGGGTGTATGTACGGCAGCACTATCTTACAGTTTTTTCCAGCATGGCTTGTGCGGCAGAGCTTGACGGCTCCCTGTTTCCTCTATCGCACATCCCACCCCCACGGTGCTGCGCACGGCATACAGAGGCAGCGCGTGCGGCGATGACGGAATCTACATTGCCGCCATTCGGGTGCGCCCTCCGCAGGAGCGCCAAAAGTAACAAGGCAAATCCTTTTTGAATCAACGGCTGGTCGGACTTTACACAATCTGTAAAATCGATTAAAAACTGGAAGCCCTTGCCCTTTTTCCTGCCCTCAATAAAATTTCACTACCCTACTATATCATAAAAAAGCGAATCTATCGATTCAAAACTCTTTTATCCGTCCGTCCCACAAGATAATCCAGCGAGACGCCGAAATAATCGGCAATTTTTATGAGAATCTCCAGACGCGGCACTTTTTTCATTGCCTCATAATTTTGATACGCTCTTTCGGAAATGCCGCAGGCAGCCGCGACATTAATTTGCGAAAGGCCGCGTTCTTTTCTGCATTGCTTTAAGCGTGCCGCCAAAATGCTCTTCATTTTTTCTTCTTATCATTATCCTCTTTCTCTATATCATCAGCAAAGCGCATTTCGCTATGCCATAAGGTCAAGGGCAATGGGAAACATGGGGGCACAGCCCCCATCCCCCTTACTATATCATAAAATAACGCTCTGTTCTTTCTAAATCGCATATTTTTTCAAATATGCTCAATACATTGAGCATAGAAAAGAAATTTTGCATGTTACAATGATAAAAACTTATCTATCGTTTTCAGAAAGGAGAAAAACCAGATGAACGAGCAAATCTGCGGCAACTGTGCGTATTTCCGCCTGCATTATATCCGCCGGGGGCGAAGATATTTTTCGCTCCGCTATGGGCACTGCGTCTGCCCGCGCCTCAAAAAAAGAGAGGCCGCCCAGACGGCCTGCCAATATTGGAAATCAGAAGAGGAGGAGCCTCATGTTTCAGATTGATAAAAAAGCATGCGGGAGCTGTCGCTTCTGCACGCGCCGTTGGGGGCCAGTCTGCCAGGCGGCACATGCTCTCCCATTTTTTCACAAATGGGGTATGGGGGCTTGGCCCCCATGTTAACGAATAGCCCTTGCCCTTGACCCTGATACCCCTGCCCCTATTTCCCCAAGCAGAACTTGTTAAAAATGCGGTCGATAATCTCCTCGCCGACGGTCTGGCCGGTAATCTCGCCCAGGCGCATCCAGGCGTCATTCAAATCGATGGTGATGCAGTCCAGGTCCTCGCCGCGCTCCATGCCGCAAATCGCCTCAAAAAGCGCGGCCTGCGCCATGCGCAGAGCGTGTGCGTGGCGGGCACTCGTAATCACAAGCCCCTCGGAAAGCTGTGCGCTGCCCACTGCCTGCTGGTAGATGCAGTCCAGAAGCGCCGGAATGCCCTGGCCGGTTTTGGGGGAAATGCAGAGCGGCTCCTGCCCGGCCAGCTCCTGCGCCTGCCGAAAAACCCCGGCGGCCTGGGGCAAATCGCTCTTGCTCAAAACCGCAATCATGCCCGCAGGGCTGTTTTTTGCCAGCCGGACGGCCTGTTCATCCTCCTCCGAGAGCGGCGCGGAACCGTCCATCAGCACCACGGCAATGCCCGCGTTTTGGATGGCCGCGTGCGAACGCTCCACGCCCATGCGCTCGACGGCGTCGTCCGTCTGCCGCAGACCCGCCGTATCCAGAAAGCGCAGGGCCAGGCCCCGGTGCGTATAGTGCCCGGAGACAATATCCCGGGTTGTGCCGGGGATATTGCTGACGATGGCGCGCTCCTCGCCGAAAATCGCGTTGAGCAGGGAAGATTTGCCCACGTTGGGCTTTCCGCACAGGGCGACTTCGATGCCCTCCCGCACGGCCCGCCCCTGCCGGAAACTCTGGGCCAGCGCCTCGGCCTGAGCGCAGAGCGCCCGCAGACGGGGCAGCGCCTCGCCGGCAATCTGGTCCTCCAAATCCTCTTCGGGGTACTCGATGCCCGCCTCCATTTCGGCCAGGATATCCGAAAGGGCGTCCTGCATGGCCCGGATTTTCTCCGAAAGCTCGCCGCTCATCTGCCGGGCAGCGCGTTTTGCGCCCTCTTCCGAGAGCGAGCCGATATGGTCGGCCACGGCTTCGGCTTCCGAGAGGTCTATCTTGCCGTTGAGGAAGGCGCGCTTGGTAAACTCGCCGGGTTCTGCCGGCCGCGCGCCGTTTTTGAGCAGCAGCTCCAATGTAAGCTGTGTGGCGATCTGCCCGCCGTGGCAGTGAATCTCGAACACGTCCTCCCCGGTATACGAGGCTGGCGCCGCGAAGTAGACGCCCAGGGCCTGGTCTATCAGCGCCCCGCCGTCCATGACTTTGCCCAGGGCAAAATACCGGGGCCGCAGCTTTGCTCCCGTGAAAAACACCCGCCGGGCCACGGCCAAGGCGTCTTTGCCGCTCAGCCGCAATATCGAAATGCCTGCGCTCCCCGCCGCCGTAGCGACCGCGCAGATGGTATCTTCTCGCATGGTTTCTCCTTTGGTTAAGGTTTGAAGGGCGTTAAGGTCAAGGTCTGTTCGCTATCATGGGGCAGAAGGTCAAGGGCAACTCTTTAACATGGGGGCAAGCCCCCATACCCCCATTTGTGAAAAAATGGAAGAGCATGTGCCGCCTGGCAAACTGGCTGAAAACGGCGCGTGCAGAAGCGACAGTTCCCGCATTCTTATCATTCGGGTGTGGCAAGCCCCCATACCCCCTCACTATTTTATGATAAGGGGACGGCGCGGAAAGAAGGCGCGGGCGGGGGACAGAGAATGGGAGAGCATTTGCCCTTTGACTGGCTGATTTTCAGCTCCGCGCGACAAGCACGGCATGTGAGAGCATTTGTTCCCTGCCAAATTGACCCCCAGCTCCGCGTGCGGCGCTAGCACCTTCCACATTCCCATCATTCGGGTGCCGCGATAAGCGCCCTTTCCATCAGCAAACCCCGGGCTAGGAATGAGCTGTTTGGGGGTGTGGGGGTGTATGTACAGCCGCACTAGCTTACAGATTTTTCCAGAATTGCTTGTGCGGCAGAGTTTGACGGCCTTCTGCTTCCTCTATCGCACGTCCCACCCCCACGGTGCTGCGCACGGCATGCAGAGACAGCGCGTGCGGCGATGACGGAATCTACATTGCCGCCATTCGAGTGTGCCCTCCGCAGGAGCGCCAAAAGTAACAAGAAGAAAAGCTTATGAACAAGCAGTTGGTCGGACTCTGCACAGCCTTTGAAATTCGCATTAGGCAGAAGCCCTTTTGCCCTTGACCTTGACCTTAAAATAGGCAGCACATAAAATAGAAAAGCATCTACATTTCGCCAGCCCAGCAATTTGAGTATCGGGGTATGGGGTGGAACCCCATGATTACCCACCGCCCTTGACCTTCGCCCCGCACAGCACGGGAGAGCATTCACCCCCTGACTGGCCAGCCCCCAGCGCCGTGTGCGGGATTGACAAGTTCCGCCGCACCGTCATTCGGGTATAGCTCCGCGTGCGGCGCCAGCACCTTCCACCGTCCCATCATTCGGGTATGGGTATAGAAAAGCACCGCGCGCGCGGTGCTATTTCCCGTCTGTGCCTACATCTGGATGCTTGTCGTGCCCAGCGCACCTGTGCTGCCCTGCTTCTTGCGCTCGGGCTCTGCCCCGCGCTTTTTGCGGACGACCACCCGGCGGAAGGGCTCTTCTCCTTCGGAAACCGTCTCGACTTTGTCGTGGTTATGCAGGGTCGCGTGCAAAATCCGGCGCTCATAGGGGTTCATGGGCTCTAAAACCACCCGCTTGCCCGTCCGGGCGACCTTGGCGGCAATGCGGTTTGCCAGGGCGACCAGCGTCTCCTCGCGCTTGGCCCGGTAGTTCTCGGTATCCAGCGTGATGCGCTTATACTCCTGCGTGCCCTTGTTGACGACCAGGCTGGTCAGATACTGGAGGCTGTCCAGTGTCTCGCCGCGGCGGCCGATGAGGATGCCCGTGGAATCCCCGGCGATATCGACTTTGATGCTCTTCTCGTCCTCGGCGGCGCTGGCCGTGGCCTGCACGCCCATCTTCGAAAACAGCCCGTTTAGAAACTGCTCGGCATCGCCCGCCAGAGTCTGCTTCTCGGTCAGCCGGATTACCGCGCTGCGGCCCAGGCCCAAAAAGCCCTTGCCCTCCTGCACAATCTCGACGTCCACTTGGTCTATCCCAAGCCCAAGCTCTGAAAGGCCGTTTAGAATCGCCTCGTCTACGGTTTTGGCTTTGACTTCAATGCTCTTTGCCATGTCTTCTCTCCTTTCTTCCGGTTATGAAACTTTGCGGGATGCAATCTCCAGGCGCTTTTGCTTTCTCTCATAGAAGAAGTTGAAAATCAGGTCCGTCAGCATGGCGTAGATATTGGAGAAGGTCCAGTAAATTGCAAACATCGAGTTGCTGGTCAGGCAGATCCAGCCCGAGAGCACCGGGAACATATACAGCATCATCTTGCCCTGCTGCTGTTGCTCCTTGGGGCCCTTGCGCAGGGCGATCCACTGGGAGAGGAACTGCGTGCCGCCCGAAAGCACGGGCAGGATGAACCAGCCGTTGGCATAGCCCGTGCCGCCGTTTGCCGCGACCAGCGCCTTTGAAAGCGCGGTATACGCGGGCTCGTTGACGGCCAGAATGCCCGAGGAGTAGCTGATTAGCCCCTTGGTCTTTAAAATCTCCATGGCCTGGGGCGTGATTTTGGAGGTATTCTGCTGGAGGAAGGAGAGGAACTCGGCGGCCGTCGGCATGATGCCCGCGCTGCCCGAGTCCGGCTGCCAGAGGTTGCGCACCCAAAGCCAGCTGGTCAGCTGGGTATTGGCCGCGCCGTTCTCCGCCGCCCGCAGAACCAGCGCCATGGTCTGCTCGGCCGCGATGGAGCGCAGTGCGCCGTAGAACGCCATGAGCAGGGGCAGCGTGATGAGCATGGGGATGCAGCCGGCCATGGTCGAGATGCCGCGCTCTTTATAAAGCTCCTGCACCTTGCGGTTGAGCTGTTCGGGGTTGTTGGCATAGCGCTTTTTGAGGTTTTCCACTTCCGGCCCCAGCGCCGCCATCTGCTTCATGCTGCGCTTGCTTTTCAGGTCCAGCGGCAGCAGCACGAACCGCACCAGCAGCATGGAGAGGATAATCGCGATGGAATACTCCCCGATAAAGCGCACGATCCACTGGATGACGATCACCAGAAAATCCGAAATAAAATTGTCGTATAACCAGTTCAAAGATTGTTTCCTCCATTATGGAACAGGGTCATACCCGCCTTTGCAAAACGGGTTGCACCGAATAATCCGTCTCAGCGTCAGCCAGCCGCCCCGAAGCGCGCCGTATTTGCTGATGGCTTCCAGGCCATACTGCGAGCACGTCGGCGAAAACCGGCAGTGGCTGCCAAGAAAGGGCGAGATTTGCCTGCGGTAAAAGCGAATCATCCCCAGCAATATTTTCTTCATTTTTCTATACCCGATTGATGGGAATGCAGAACCTGCTAGTCCCGCACACGGTGCTGGCGATCAGCCTGCCAGAGGGCACATGCTCGCACAGTCTCTGCCCACCGCGCGATACCCGAATGGCGGGACGGCGAAACCTGCCAGAGTCGCACACGAAGCCGATAGTCGGTTTGCCAGAGAGCGAAAGGTCAAGGGCCACTCTTAATCATGGGGGCACGCCCCCATACCCCCTTACCGGGATGTTATACCCGATTGATGGGAATGCAGAACCTGCTAGTCCCGCACGCGAAGCTGATGGCCGATTTGTCAGTGAGCAAATGCTCGCACATTCTCTGCTTGCCCGCGCTCCTGCAGAGGGCGATACCCGAATGATGGAACGGCGGAACCTGTCAGTTTTGTACGCGGCGCTTTTCCTCGCCCGATTGACGGAACAGCAAAACCTTTCAATCCCACACGCGCCGTTGATAGCCAATTTGCCAGAAATCACATACTCGCACATATTGTGCCCGCCGCACGAACTCTCTTTTTGCACTCCCCTATCTATGATATAAGGGGTATGGGGCTTTGCCCCATGATTACGAAAAGCCCTTGCCCTTTGCCCTTGAACTTGCCCTTGTTGCCCTTCGCCTACTCCCCAGCCTTCTGCTTTTTGCCGCCCTCCAGCAGACCGGCCTTGCGCAGGAGGTAGCCCATTTCCTTTGCGATGGCGGCAAACTCGGCCGCGGCGATAGGCGCCCTGGCGATAAAGATAATCTGAGCGCTTTTGGAAATCTCGGGCAGATACAGCCGCAGGCACTCTTTCAGACGGCGCCTGGCCTTGTTGCGCACGACCGCGTTGCCTACCTTTTTGCTGACCGAGAAGCCGGCCTTCAGGCCGCCGTATTTGCGAAAAACGCAGAGCAAAACCATGTAGTGCCCGCCGCAGGATTTGCCCCTGCGGTAGACAAAGCCGTATTCTCTATTTTTTTTCAGGGTAACGAGCAGGCCGCTCGTCTTTTTTGCCTGCATAACCCGCCTCTCTTCCAGCGCCCCGGCAAACCAAAAATTCTAACAGAAACAAGGCCCGAGGGCTCGCTCCAGGCCAGAATTAGGCGGCAAACCGCCTGGGCAGCTGCCCGGTTTAGAAGTTTCATCCATGAGAAAAAAGGCTGTAACAAAGCGTTGCAGCCCGGCTTAAAACTAAGCAGTCAGTTTTTTTCTCCCCTTGGCGCGGCGGCGTTTTAGGACATTTCTGCCATTCTTGCTTGCCATGCGTTTGCGGAAGCCATGCACTTTGCTTCTCTGCCGCTTTTTGGGCTGATACGTTCTTTTCATGTTGTCTCCTCACTTCCTTGTTTATCTGAAAGCGCCTAAGCTGCTTTTTTCCGTTTGCGGATGGGCTCTGGCCCGTCCCGGTTTCAGATAAAACCGATAAAAATACGTCTATATTATATAGAAGCCGCCCCCCAATGTCAACTCCTGCGGAGGGCAATACCCGAATGATGGAACAGCAGAACCTGTCAGTTTCGTGCGCGAAGCCGGAAGCCGGTCTGCCAGAGAGCAAATGCTCGCACAGTCTCTGCCCGCCTCACCTCCTGCGGAGGGCTCGCCCGAATGATGGAACAGCAGAACCTGTCAGTTCTGCTCGCGAAGCCGACAGTCGGTTTGTCAGAGAGCACATGCTCGCACAGTCTTTGCCTGCCTCACCTCCTGCGGAGGGCGATACCCGAATGATGGAACAGCAGAATCTGTCAGTTCTGCTCGCGAAGCCGCCAATCGGTCTGGCAGAAGGCACATGCTCTCCCGTTCTCCTCTCCCCGCACCTCCTGCGGAGGGCATACCCGAATGACAGGATAGCAGAATCTGTCAGTTTCGCACGCGAAGCCGGAAGCCGGCCTGTCAGAGAGCACATGCCCGCACATATTTGCCCCTCCCGCGCAAATCTTCTTCCCACTCTTTCCCCTATCATACCCCAGTAAGGGGGTATGGGGGCCCCGCCCCCATGTTTACCCATAGCCCTTGACCTTGACCCTCGCCCCATGTTTACGAGCGGCCCTTGACCTTACTGCCCCTCCCCCGCGGGAAATAATTTTTTGGAGAGACTATTTTATGCCGAAACGGGTGTCGAAATTTCAGAAAAAACTACAGGTTGTATTGGAATGGTTTTTTCAAAATTCCACAAAAACGGTGTAAATCGATGAACATGAGTTATCCACAACTGTTGATAACTTTTACGCATTTTGTGGAATTCTTTTCAAAAAAGCAGGGTTTTGGGTGGTTTTTACACAAGTTTTCATCAACAAAATGTGGATAACTTTGTTTTTTGTGTGGATAACTATAAAAATTATCCACATTTTGATAAAAATAATTTCTTCCAATTTCCATGACATCTACCACAAGATTGTGTTATACTATCACCGAAACGGGAAATAAATACACTCCGGTTTCTTTTTGTGGTATACTATTCTCATCTGCCGGAAAACAGGCAAAGGGCGAAGGTCAAGGGCTTTTCGTAACCATGGGGCAAGCCCCATACCCCATATATTACGGTATAGGGGAATGCAAGAAGAGAATTCGTGCGACGGGCTTAAATATTTTAAAATATATACATGCTTATTTTAAAATATCTCTTAGAGCGGAAAATGCAGATTGTCATAGCCGAACATGATGCCTCTACATGGGGATATGGAAACTGTATCCCATATTTGACAAAGCCGCGCCAACACGGGAGAACATTTGCTCTCTGCCAAACTGACTGGCGGCTTCGCGTGCGGAACTGACAATCTCCGCCATTCTGCCATTCGGGTATAGAAAAGCGCACGGCATACGGAGACGGCATGTGCGGTAGGCAGATTATGTGCGAGCATTTGCCTTCTGCCAAACCGACCGCCAGCGCCGTGTGCAGGACTGACAGATTCCGCCGCCCCGCCATTCGGGTATAGAAAAGCGGCGAATAGAGACTTGTGCGAGCATTTGCTCTCTAACTAATCGATCGACAGCGCGCGTGTAGCAATAAAAGATTTTGCATTCCTATCAATCGGGTGCAGCTTCGCGCACGAAACTGACAGATTATACCATATTTATCAATCAAATATAACCCCGCGTGCGGAACTGGAAATTTCCGCATTCCCCCAATCGGGTGTGCCCTCCGCAGGAGGTGCTGCGCACGGCATACGGAGACGGCATGTGCGGTAGGCAGATTATGTGCGAGCATTTGCCTTCTGCCAAACCGACTATCGGCTGCGTGTGCAAAACTGACAGATTATACCACCCTATCAATCGGGTGTAAAAAAGGAAAAGATATGAATTCATTTACTGTGCTCTGGGAAGCGGCGCTCAAAAAGCTGGATACCTACTTCTACCTGAACAACAACGGCACCGCTTTCAACACCTATATCAAGACGCTCTCCCCGCAGTTTGAGGAGAACGGCAGATATGTCTTCCGGGTGCCCAATGTGCACCACCAAGAGCTGGCCGGCCGGTTTGTCCGGCAGATTTCGGATGCCATGAAAGAGGCCTACCGCGAGAGCTACGGCCAGGAGCGGGCTGTGGAAATCCTCATCATGACGGGCCAGGAACTGGACAACATGCTGCTGGAAAAGCAGGCGCCTAAAATCAACCTGGGCGATATCGTCCTAAACCCAAACTATACGTTCGAGACCTTCGTCGTGGGCAGCTCCAACAACCTGGCCCACGCCGCCAGCCGGGCCGTGGCCAATGCCCCGGGGCTGGCGTATAACCCGCTGTTCATCTACGGCGGCGTCGGCCTTGGCAAAACGCACCTGATGCACGCCATCGGCAACCGCATTTTGGAGAACAGCCCCACGGCCAAAATCATCTATATCACCACCGAAGCCTTTACCAACGAGTTCATCGAATCCATCCAGAAGCACACCACCGAGGCGTTCCGCAACAAGTTCCGCAAGGTGGACGTGCTCATGATAGACGATATCCAGTTCATCTCCAAAGCACAGGGGACGCAGGAAGAGCTGTTCCACACCTTCAACACCCTGCGCGAGGCCAACAAGCAGATTGTGCTTTCCTCGGATAAGCCGCCGTCTGAAATCCCCAAGCTGGAAGAGCGCCTGCTCTCCCGCTTCCAATGGGGCCTTCTGACGGATATCGGCCTGCCGGACTACGAGACGCGCGTGGCAATTTTGAAGCAGAAAGTGCCGCATATCAAGGAAATCATCCGCTGCAATCTGGAGATAGACGAGGCCGTCATCAGCTATATCGCCTCCAAAGAGGATACCAACATCCGAGACCTGGAAGGCGCGCTGACCAAAGTCATCGCCAGCGCACAGCTGGAAAACGGCATCTCCTCCATCACGCTGCCCATCGCGGAAAAAGCGCTTCAGACCTTCTTCTCGGGCGGGCCCAGCACCCGGGTGGTTACGCCAAAGCAGATTATTTCCAAAGTCTGCGAGTATTACGACATCACCGAGGAGGATATCAAGAGCAAAAAGAAGAGCCGGGAAATCGCGTTCCCCCGCCAGATTGCCATGTATCTGCTCAAGAACATGACCGAGCTGACCTTCCAGGCCATCGGCGAACTGCTGGGCGTGACCAACCACACCACCGTGGTTTACGGCGTCAAGAAAATCACCGAGGCCATGGCCGCCAGCACAGAGCTGGCCAGCACCATCGGCGACATCACTCAGAAGATTAAGGATTTTTAAGGGCAAGGTCAAGGGCGATGGGTAAACATGGGGGCACGGCCCCCATACCCCTTTTGCTATTTAAAAAGAGCTTGTGCGTCATATAAAGACAGCGCAAGCTCTTTTTGATGAAAACTATCCAAAAGGGGAAAAGGGCGGAAGGGAAAGGGCAAGGGCGGCGGGTAAACATGGGGGCACGGCCCCCATACCCCATTACTATATTATAATAAGGGGATTATGTGGGAAGAAAGTTCGTGCGGCGGGCACATGCTGGATAGAAAGCAGGTTTGGCAAGCACGGTATGAGAGAGCATTTGCTCTCTGACAGACTGGCTGTCAGCTTCGCATGCAGGATTGACAGATTTTGCTGTCCCATCATTCGGGTATAGAAACTGAAAATTTGCATATTCCTATCATTCGGGTATAGAAACTGAAAATTTGCATATTCCTATCATTCGGGTACAGCATACCCCATTACTGGGGATAATAAAAAGAGTTGGTGCACAACAGTGAAGCTGCATCAACTCTTTTTTATTTTCTAATGATAGAAATATTCACATCTTGCAAACCCATTGATTCCAAGTGTTGGGGTATGGGGTGAAACCCCATGTTCACCCATCGCCCCTGGCCTTCACCCAGTCAGGCTATTTTTTATTCGTCCTGCCCAAAATATAATCTGTGCTCGTATGATAAAAATCTGCCAGCGCAATCAAATGAGAAATCGGAAGTTCCCTCTTTCCAGTTTCATAATTACTGTAAACTCTCTGGTCAATCTTAAGAATTGCAGCGACTTCTTTTTGCGTCAAATCTTCATCTTCTCTTAAATCTTTTAATCTGGACAGATACATCGGCATTACTTTTCCACCTCAATGTATATGCTAAATTATCATGCCCATTTCCCCTTATTTTTACTATCAAACGATAGTAAAATAGAAGAAAAGGAGGAAAAAGCCTTGCTCATTTCTCTCATTCAACAACATTTTCCAGAAATAGAAGCCCTCTTCAGCGAAAAATCGATGGATGAATTTCTGTCATGTGCGTTTGAAAATCTATATCTCTATCATTTCGGGCTTGGAACATATATCCGCAATTCTCTTTTAAAAGAAGGGGGCGGCCTGCTCGAACTTTTTAGGCAATGCGGCCTTCATGAAAAAGATGAAATATCCCATTTTATCATTGAACTTTTTTATCTGCATGAAAAAATGAACAAAAGAAAACCAGCAAAAATCTGCCGGTTTTCAAAAAAGGATGCTCTCTAGCTTTTTCTAAATATATCGGCTGATGCAGTCATGCGTCAGCTTTTTTTTATTTTTCCTATGGGGTATGGGGCTTTGACCCATGGCCAAAAAAGCCCTTGCCCTTTTCTCCTTCTCATCTCCTTTTTTCTAGCAATCCAGCCCAAATTATGATATACTTTGCTATATAAAATGGAAGAGTTTTTCTGCCCCTGCTCAAATTTCCTACTATATTATATACCCGAATGATGGAACGGCAGAATTTTTCAGTCCTGCACGCGCTCCTGCGGAGGGCACACCCGAATGGCAGGGCGGTGGAATGTGCTATTACCGCACGCGGTGCTGACAGCCAGTTTATCAGAAGGCAAATACTCGCACAGCCTCTGCCTGCCGCACGCGCTATCTCCGTATGCCGTGCGCAGCATCTCCTGCGGAGGGCGCACCCGAATGGCAGGAATGTGAAATCTGTCAATCCCGCGCACGAAGCCGGAAGTCAGCCTGCCAGAAAGCACATGCTCGCACAGTTCGTGCTTGCCAAACCTGCTTTCTATCCATCATGCGCACGCCGCACGCGCTTTCTTCCGCACTACCCCATTATGATAGTAATGGGGTATGGGGCGAAGCCGCACCCGAATGACAGGGCAATGTAGCCTGTCATCTCCGCACACGGCGCTGACAGTCAGATCGCCAGAAAGCAAATGCTCGCACAGTTCGTGCTTGCCAAACCTGCTTTCTATCCATCATGCGCCCACCGCGCGCGCTTTCTTCCGCACTACCCCATTATGATAATATAGTAAGGGGGTATGGGGCGGAGCCCCATGATTACAAGTAGCCCTTGCCCTTCCCCCTCCCCCTGTCCATATCTTGATGATAACTTTGGGATAAGCGGTGCGCAAAGCGTGGATAAACGGGAGCGCAGGGCAAAAATGACAGTGCGAAATGAGGCGGCGAGGAGGAGTTATACACAAAACCGGGCAGTTTTCCACGTTTCAGCCACAGTATTTGGACAGGAATTGCACAATGCGAAGCGCCGAAAAACCGCGGCAGTAAGCCAAAAAATGCGAAACTGACACTATCAACAGCCCCTACTATTACTACTACTATATTCTATATTTTATAGGTATCACAAAGGAGAGAACAAATGAAGTTTACCTGCAACAAAGAAGAGCTTGTGAAAGGCATCAATATCGTCATCCGGGCGGCATATGGAAAATACCAGAAATCCATCCTGGAGTGCATCCACATCATCGCCAGAGACGGGCGGCTGACGCTGGATACCTTCGATACCACCACGGCCATCAAAACGACGATTTATGCGGAAGTGGGCGAGCCGGGGCAGACGGCCATTCCGGCGCGGATTTTCTACGATATCGTCTCCAAGTTCCCGGCGGGGGAAATCTGCTTTGAGCGGGAAGGCTCGACGATTCTCGTCAAAGGGGAAAACAGCAAGGCCAGCCTGCAGGAGATGGATGCCGAGCAGTTCCCCTCTTTCCCGGCGCTGGAGGGTGAGCAGCTCACGATTAACCGGCGGGTTTTCCGGGAGATGGTGGACAAGACGGCCTTTTCGGCTTACATCGGCGAGGACAAGCCGATTTTCACCGGCCTGCTTTTTGAGACAGACCCGGATGCCGGCAGGATTCACGTGGTGGGCATAGACGGAATCCGTCTGGCCAAAAACTCCGCGCCCATCTCGTGCAAAGAGAAGATTCGGGCCATCGTCCCGGCCAAAACGCTCAAAGAGGCTTCCCGCATCATCGGCGACGAGGACAGCGATATCAGCCTGTATTTTTCCCAGAGCGTCTGCTTCATCACCTGCGAGGATACCATCATCTATACCCGCCTGCTGGACGGCGAATTCATGAACTACGAGAGCATCATCCCCCGGGAGTATAAGACCCGGGTGCGCATCGAGGGCAAGATGATTGCCAGAAGCCTGGAGCTGATGCTGGTGCTGGCCAAGGAGGACGGCAGCAACCTGATTCGCATGGAGATTGGCAACTCTTCGCTCAAACTGGGTTCGGCATCCGAATACGGCGCGGCGCAGGACGAAGTGCCCATTTTCATGGAGGGCGAGGTGCTCAAAATCGCGTTCAACGCCAAGTATCTGCTGGACGTTTTCCGGGTGGTGGAGGACAGGGAGGTATTCATGGAGTTCGACAGCCGCCTCAAGCCCTGCGTCATCCGCCCCATCGAGGGCGACAAGTTCCTCTATCTCGTGGTGCCCGTCAACGTGGCTTCCTAGGGGCGAGGGGTTAAGGGAAAAGGTCAAGGGCGATGGGTAAACATGGGGCTCCGCCCCATACCCAATTACTTGGTATGGGTAAATGATAGGGTAAGGGGGCTTGCCCTCATGGCTAAGGGTAGCTTTTATCGCACAGTTTGTGCGAGCATTTGCTCACTGGCAAAATGACTGCCGGCGGCGCGTACGGAAACGGCAGTTCCCGCATTTTTATCATTCGGGTGCGGCCAAGCTCCATATCCCCTGACTTATAAGAATTGGGACAGCGCAGGAAGAAAGTTTGTGCGCCGGGCAGAAAACGGGAGAGCATCCGCCCTTTGACAAAATGATTGACAGCTTCGCATGCAGGACTGACAATTTTCACCGTCTTATCAATCGGGTACGCCCTCTGACTGGCCGGTTATCGGCACCGCGTGCGAAACTGGAAGATTTTACTATCCTGCCACTCGGGTGTAGCTTCGCGTGCATTCCTGCCAGTTTGCGCATTCCTATCAATTGGGTATAAAAGTCGGGGATATGGGAGCTGTGCCCCCATGGCTAAGAGCGGCCCTTATCGCACGATATGAGAGAGCATGTGCCATCTGACAGAACGATTTTAAGCGACGCGTGCGGAATAAACAGGTTTCACATTCCTGTCAATCGGATATTGCCCTCCGCAGGAGGTGCTGCGCACGGCATGCGGAGGCGGCACGAGCGGTAAGCACAAACTGTGCGAGCATGTGCTCTCTGGCAAAATAGCTTTCAGCTCCGCATGCAGGGCAAGCACGATATGAGAGAGCATGTGCCATCTGACAGAACGATTTTCAGCGCCGCGTGCAGAATAATCAGGTTTTACATTCCCTTCATTCGGGTATAGAAATGAGAATACGGAAAATCGCCCTGAAAGACTTTCGCGGGTTTTCCCGGCTGGAGCTAGATGGCTTTTCAAAGAAAGTCAATGTGCTCATCGGAAAAAACGCCCAGGGTAAAACCAACTTCATCGAGAGCATCAACTATCTCTCCTGCGGGAAATCCTTCAGGGGCGCTTCTGGTGCGCAGATGGTGCGGGAAGGCTGCGAGATTTGCGGCATTCGGGCGGAGTATTCCAAAAAAAGCCACAATGGGAAGGTGGAAGTTGTCCTGCAAAAGGACGGCAGGCGCAGCATCAAGGTGAACGGCCTGCCCGCCCGGCGCATGGCCGAGCTGATGGGCGTGGCCAACTCCATCGTGTTCGCGCCCGAGGATTTGCAGACGGTCAAGGGCTCGCCCCAGCTTAGGCGGCGGCTGATGGATATCGAGATTTCCAAGATGCGCACGGCCTACTACCTGGAACTGCAAAAATACTACACGATTTTAAAGAGCAAGAACAAGATTTTGAAGGCGCAGAAGATAGACGACGCCCTGCTCTTAGTATATAACGAGGCGCTTTGCCAGAGCGCGGAGTATATCATGAAAAAGCGCGAGGCGTTTTTGGCCAAGCTGGAGCAGGCGGCCGGGGAGATTTTCTCGTTTTTGGCGGGCGGCGAGGAGCTGGCCATCCGCTACCGTGCCTGCGCCGAGCTGGGGCATCTGCCGGACAGCATCGCTTTCAAACTGCAGTCGGCCGAGCGCCGGGAGAAGGAACTGCACACGGCCATGGTCGGCCCGCACCGGGAGGATTTGGAGATTTTAATCAACGGCAGGGACGCCCGGCTCTATGCTTCCCAGGGGCAGCAGCGCACGGCCATGCTGGCCATCAAGCTTGGGTGCGCGAAAATCGCCCAGGAGGCCACGGGCGAGGCGCCGATTTTGCTGCTGGACGACGTTTTTTCCGAGCTGGATATTGGGCGGCGGGAGCGGTTGCTTTCGCTGACCGGCGAGAATCAGGTTTTTATCACGGCGACAGACGCCGCGGGCGTGGAGGGGTTCGCCGGGGTGCAGTTTTTCCGCGCGGAGAACCATCAGATTGCCCCGGTAGGATGAGGGGAAAAGGGTCAAGGTCAAGGGCTATTGGTAATCATGGGGCCAATGCCCCCATCCCCCTTACTATATGATTAGGATGGGATAGCGTGGGAAGAGGGTCTGTGCGGCGAAATGGATTATGTGCGAGCATGTGCTTTCTGCCAAACCGACTTTCGGCTTCGCGTGCAGAATTGACAGATTTGGCTGTCCTGTCAATCGGGCGAGGAAAAGCGGCGGGCAGAGAACGGGAGAGCATTTGCTTTCTGACAAACCGACTTCCGGCTTTGTGTGCCGAAATCGGAAGATTTAGCCGCTCCATCATTCGTGTATAGAAAGGCTTCGCGTGCGGCACTGGCAGGTTTTGCCGTCCCGCCATTCGGGTATCGCCCTCCGCAGGAGTGTGCGAGCATGTGCTCACTGGCAGGCTGGCCTCCAGCGCCGTGTGCGGAACTGACAGGTTCTGCTGCCCTATCATTCGGGTGTAGCTTCGCGTGCAGAACTGATACTTTTCACTGCCCTATCAATCGGGGTATGTTTCCGGGGAAATAGAATGTGGATAACTTTTTATAAAAACGGCTGAAAATGCGGAGTTTTGCCGCGGTGCAATCACATTGTGTGCAAAAAAGTGCAGAGCGCGGGCGTTGACATCTGAAAAAAATATTGCTATAATAACCTCACGGCGTTACCCAAAGCAGAGCTTTGGACGCCTGAGAGGCTATTGAACCATGCGCGGTGCTGCGCTTCGCCGCACCGCGAAAAGAAGAAGCAAGCTGACGCTTGCCCTTGATCATGCTATAATAACCTCACGGCATTACCAGAAGCGAAGCTTCGGATGCCTGGGAGGCTATTGAACTGCGCGTTGCTGTGCTTCGCCGCAATGCAAAATAGGAAGCAAACCAAAGGTTTGCCTTTATGCAGTATCATAACCTCATCACGGCGTTTGCCATAGGTGTTGCGCCAGGCGCGGCCCTATTCTTTGCCCCGATGCGGAGAGGTGTCCGAGGGGTTTAAGGAGCTGGTCTTGAAAACCAGTGATACCGAAAGGTACCGTGGGTTCGAATCCCACCTTCTCCGCCATTTTTTTCGGAGCAGGCAGGATGCTGCGGCAGTAAAATAAATATGTGTTTGATTCGGAGATGTACCCAAGTTGGCCGAAGGGGCTCCCCTGCTAAGGGAGTAGGATGCGTGAAGCGTCGCGAGAGTTCAAATCTCTCCATCTCCGCCACGTCGCGATGGACTTCGCGATTATGATCCCGCTCGGATAAACCGAGCGGGATTTTCAATCGTTGCGTCATCGCTCCTTTTCCGCAAAAAAGCACGCTCCCATCGGCTAAGAGCTTGCAAGCGCGCCCTCTTAACGCCGATTCGGTCGCTACCACTTTTTTGCGGTTTATGCGCCTACAGCGCGTATGAATGACGAAACAACAGTTCAATTTCGGTGGGTTACTCCACGTCGGAGCAAGCTATGTATCGCTTGCTCCGATTTTTTATTTCTATAAATAATTGTCTATTCTCCTTTATAATTACAAAATATCCGTAAGTTTCACAAAATTTTATCTTTTTATCGCCTTATTCCGGCCTTTCTGCAAAGAAAGTACATTCGCAGTTTTTTAGTCTGCGGGCTATTTTGCAGAATGTGTGTTTCTTTTCCTCGCTTGACATCTCCCCCCTCTTTCATTAGAATATCTCTTGGCGCTCCTGCGGAGGGCACACCCGAATGAAGAGAATGCAGAACCTGCCAATACCGCACGCGCCGTTGGTAATTAGTTTGTCAGAAATCAAATGCTCTCCTGTTTTTGCGGAGCACGCACCCGATTGATAGGGCGGTGAAATGTGCTATCGCCGCACACGCCGCCGAAAGCCAGCCAACCAGAAAGCAAATGCTCTTTCATGCTCTGCCCTGCACGCGGAGCTCTACCCGAATGGCAGAACGCAAGAACCTTTTATGTTTGTCCGCGCCGCTGCACCCGAATGATGGGAATGCAGAAACTGCCATTGCCGTACACGGTGCTGGAAGCCAGTCTACCAGAAAGCAAATGCTCTCCCATTCTCTGCCAGCCGCACTCGAATGATGGGGCGGTGAAAATTGCTATCGCTGTACCCGAATGATGGGAATGTGGAACCTGCCATTGCCGCACACGGTGCTGGCAGTCAGCTTGTCAGAAATCACATGCTCTCCCGTTTTTTTACGGAACACGCACCCGAATGGCAGGGCGGCAAAACCTGCTGGTTCCGCTCACGCTGCTGAAAATCATTCTGTCAATCAGCGCATGCCAGCACATTTTCTGCTTATCGAGCCTACTTTCTATCCATACTGTTTGTGTGCGCCGCGCTGATGGCCGGTTTGCCAGAGAGCAAATGCTCTCCCGTCCTCTGCCAGCCGCACAAAATCCATTCCCGCACTATCCCATTTATTATCCCTAGTAAGGGGGTATGGGGGCTTGCCCCCATGATTAAGAAAAGCCCTTGACCTTAACGGGGCTTGCCCCCATGATTAAGAAAAGCCCTTGACCTTAACGGGGCTTGCCCCCATGGCTAAGAGTGGCCCTTGACCTTAACGGAGCTTGCCCCATGGCTAAGAATGGCCCTTGACCTTGAACTTGACCTTTCCCCTATCAGAACAGAAGGAGATAGAATGAACGCATATCAAAACGGCAAAAAAATCGACTGCCATACGCATATCTACAACGAGCAAATCCGCGCCGAGTATTTTTCCCGGACGAGCGGCTATGCCATCGTCATGCAGCTTCCAGAGCGCATCCTGGCCAACCCAGACTGCGCCAAAACCGTCATGAGCGACCCGCGGCTGTTCCTCTGCCCCTGCATCGACTTAAAACAGCCCATCCCGCCCCAGCTGGCGGCAATAGAGCCGAATCTGGAAAAGCACAAAGTTGTGGGCCTGAAGATTTACCTGACGTATCAGCAGGGCCGGGCCAGCGACGAGGCCCTCCTGCCGGCCTACGAGTTCGCCAAAAAGCACAGCCTCTCGGTCACCTTCCATACCGGCCTTTGCTCGCTGGTGCTGCCCTCAGACGGCGATATGGAGGGCTCGGACGCGCGCTATATCGGAAAAGTTGCCCAGAAGTTCCCGGAAGTCAACTTCATCATCGCGCATATGGACGACCCCCGGTTTACCGACTGCATCCGCATCGTCTCCCAGCATGAAAACCTGTTTACGGATTTCTCGGGCGCCTACGAGACGGGCACCAAAGAGGGCGGCGACGTGGCCGGGGCGATTGCGACGTTCGCCGCGGCCATCCACTCCCAGCCGGGCATGGCGCGCAAGATTCTCTACGGGACGGATTTCTGCCCGCCCATCAACCTGGGCCAGCTGGCCGAATACGACCAGACCATCGAGGAGATTTTCCCAGAAAAGGATTTTTCTGCCATTTATTGCGAAAACTGCCTGCGGGCCTTCCCGCGGCTCAAAAAATACCTCAAGGAAAGTGATTTGCTATGAAACAGTTTCTGAAATCTTTTACGCCCTACCAAATCGGCTATCTGCTCGTTGTATTTTTGCTGACGGCGCTGTTCATCATCTTCCTGCCCGACCTCATGCTGGACGACATGAGCAACACGCTGGTAGTCGTCTGCTCGGTAGTCGCGACGCTGGCCAACCCGCTCTGCGAGCTGCTCATCTCCAAGCAGAGCAAGTGGAACTTCATGGTGGATATCTTCTTCATCGAGCTCCCCGAGCTGGTCATTTGCCTGGCCATGGGCTGGTATACCATCGCTATCGTTACCCTGCTGTTCTGGATTCCCATCGATATTTTCAGCTTCCGGCAGTGGACGCGCCATCCCGACAGCCAGGAGCAGGAGCTGACCGTCGTCAAGCGGCTTTCCTGGAAGCAGGGGGCGCTGGCAGTTCTGGCGATTCTGGCCTTCGGTTTTGGCGTGGGCTATCTGATTTCCATGCTGCCCGGCGCGGCGGATTCGTATCTGGATGCGCTCTCGGCGGCATTCGGCATGGCCAACGGCATTTTGCTGCTGCTGCGCTACAGCGAGCAGTGGTATGCGTGGTTTATCACGCTGGTGCTCTACGCGGTTTTGTACATCTCTTCCGGGACGTATATCATGCTCATCACCGTTGCCGCCATGCTGGTCAACACTTGCTACGGTTTTACTAGGTGGCTGATTTACACCAAGAAGCACGCCGGGCTGGAGGGGTAAGGCCAAGGGCGATTCTTAAACATGGGGGCAAGCCCCCATACCCCCTCACTTATCATAATGGGATAGTGCGGGGATGGATTTTGTGCGGCGGGCAGAGCATGGGAGAGCATGTGCTTTCTGGCAAACCGGTTAGCAGCGGCGCGTGCAGAGCTGGCAATTTCCACTGTCCCAGCATTCGGGTATAGCCCTCCGCAGGAGCGTGTGCAGAATTGACAGATTCCACAGCCCCATCATTCGGGTATAAAAAAGCTGGTGCATCATAAAAAGATTGCATCAGCTTTTTTCTTTCTATTGTTTTATCTTCGTCAAAAAATAAACTAAATTTCATCCATTTTTATCTCGCCGTTTGCTTTCTCAAACTGCGCAACATGTTTTTTTATAAGAATTTCCAACTCTCGGTTGGCCGAGCGTGCATTATAATCTGCAACAAAGCGAAATTTCTTTAATAACTCTTCATTTACTCTTAATGTGAATTTGGCCGTATTCGTTGTCATAGTATCACCCCCTTATATCCTATTATGCCGTCATTATGCCGTTAAAAAATATATTGACGGCATAATGACGGCGTACTATAATAACTTTATACTCTTTTATCCAAAAAAACTGTATAAAAAGGAGGAAAACCATGTTTGAAATTCAAAAAGGGGCAGGAGCAATCCGCGTTAAAACCATCCGCCTTCCAGATGAGCTTTTTCAGCATCTTGACGAGCTTGCCCGGGACAATGGCATTTCTATGAACGCTTTGATTCTGCAATGCTGCAACTACGCATTATGCAGTATGGAAAAACAGCGGCAGGAAGGATAGGAAAAAGAACAGCACAGACGCTTCTGTGCTGTTCTTTTATACCCGATTGATAGAATGGAAAAACCTGCCAGCTTTACACGCGGTGCCGCACCCGATTGATAGGGCTGTGGAGTGTATTATTGCCACACGCGACGCTCTACCCGAATGGCAGAACACAGGAACCTTTTATTTTTGCACGCGGCGCCGGAAGCCAGTTTGTCAGAAAGCAAATGCTCTCCCCATTCTCTGCCTGCCGCACAAAATTCATCCCCGCACTATCCCATTCTCATGCCCCAGTAAGGGGGTATGGGGGCTTGCCCCCATGGTTAAGAGCCGCCCTTGACCTTTTGCCCCCATGATTACTCATCGTCCTTCTCCCCTAGCCCTGCATCAAATCGGCTAGGGTGATGGAATCGAAATAATCGTGCGCCAGCTGGGCAAAACCGCGCCACATGCCGATGGTGCGGCAGTCCTGCTGCCTTGGGCAGCCTTTGGCGGCGGGCGCCAGACAGGCCACCGGGGCAAAATCGCCCTCGGTCAGCCGCAGAATATCGCCGACGCGGCATTCCTCCGGCGGCACGCCCAGCCGATACCCGCCCCGCTTGCCGGATAACCCCTGCAAATAGCCGGCCCTCGCCAGCGCGGGCACAATCTGCTCCAGGTATTTGAGGGAAATGCCCTGCCGGGCGGCAATCTCCTTCATGGGCACATACCCATCCGCCTGGTGTTCGGCCAGGTCGATTAAAAACCGCAGAGCATAGCGCCCGCGCGTGGAAATCATCATGCGCCCTTCCTCCTACTGCTCAAAAAGCGGTGTGGAGAGATAGCGGTCGCCGGTATCCGGCAGAAGAACGACGATGGTCTTGTCGCGGTTTTCCGGGCGCTTTGCCAGAGCGATGGCCGCCGCGGCCGCCGCACCCGAGGAGATGCCCACCAGCACGCCCTCGCTTTTGCCAATCTGTCGGGCGGTGTCGAACGCCTGCTCGGTGGTAATCTGCAAAATCTCGTCGTAGACTGCGGTGTTCAGCGTTTTGGGGACAAACCCGGCGCCGATGCCCTGCAGTTTATGCGGCCCGGCCGCGCCGCCCGAAAGCACGGGAGAATCCGCCGGCTCGACTGCCACAATCTTCACCCCCGGCTTTTTGCCCTTCAGATACTCACCCACGCCGGTAATCGTGCCGCCCGTGCCCACGCCGGCCACGAAAATATCCACGCCGCCGTCCGTATCCTCCCAGATTTCCGGGCCGGTGGTCTTGCGGTGCGCATCCGGGTTGGCGGGGTTGGTAAACTGGCCGGGAATGAAGCTCCCGGGGATTTCCGAGGCCAGCTCCTCGGCCTTGGCGATGGCGCCGTTCATACCCTTCGCCCCCTCGCTTAAGACCAGCTCCGCGCCATAGGCCGCCATGAGCTGCCGCCGCTCGACGGACATGGTATCCGGCATGACGATGATGGTCCGGTAGCCCTTGGCCGCGGCCACAGCCGCCAGGCCGATGCCCGTATTGCCCGAGGTCGGCTCGATGATGACGCAGCCTTCCCGGAGTGCGCCGCTTTGCTCGGCCTGCTCGATCATCTCGGCCGCCACGCGGTCTTTGACAGACCCTGCCGGGTTAAAATATTCCAGCTTGGCGAGAATTTTCGCCTCAAGCCCGAGTTTTTTCTCCAGGTTTACAAGCTCCAGCAGCGGCGTTTTGCCGATGAGCTGCTGGGCGGATGTATAGATATTTGCCATAGTTTCTCCTTTCAGGATGTAAGGTCAAGGGCGGTGGGTAATCATGGGGCTGCGCCCCATACCCCATTACTAAGGAGTGGGGTCATGCCTCACCCAATTGATTAATATGCGGAAGCTGTTATTGCCGCATGCGCTCCTGCGGAGGGCAATACCCGATTGATAGAACCGGGAACCTTTTATTCTTGCATGCGGTGCTGGCGGCTGGCCGGTCAGCGGGCAAATGCTCTCCCGTGCTGTGCGGCAAAGGTCAAGGGCGGTTTCTTAACATGGGGCTTTGCCCCATACCCCATGACTATCTTATTATAATGGATAGTACAAAAACAAAGTTTGGGCGGCGGGCACAATATGCGCGAGCATTTGCCCACTGGCAAAATGGCTTCCGGCTTCGCGTACAGTGCTGACAGACTGCTGTGTCCTATCATTCGGGTATAGCAAATTGTCAGAAAAATGATACTATTTCATCTTGACATTCCCAGTCCCGGCAATTCGGAAGCCGCCAGCCCACCCATTTTCATATCCAGGTGAGGGGGTATGTACCCGATTGAGGGGAATGCAGAATCTGCCAGTTCAGCACGCGAGGCCAAAAGTCGGTTTGGCAGACAATACATGCTCGCACAGGCTGTGCTTTTCCGCACACGCTGTCCCCGTATGCCCTGCCCGCCGCACGCGATTTCTTCCCGCACTAGCCCATCATCATATAACAATGGGGTATGGGGCGGAGCCCCATGTTAAGAACCCGCCCTTGACCTAGAACTTGCCCTTTGCCCTTCCTCTCTATTTTACCGCGTCGAACCCGCGCTGTAAATCGGCGAGGATGTCGTCGATGTGCTCGGTGCCGATGGAGAGGCGGATGGTGCCGGGGGTGATGCCCTGGTCGGCCAGCTCCTGGTCGGTCAGCTGGCTGTGGGTCGTGGTGGCCGGGTGGATGACCAGGCTCTTGACGTCTGCCACGTTGGCCAGCAGGGAGAAAATCTTCAGGTTGTCGATAAACCGGAATGCCTGCTCCTGGCCGCCCTTGATTTCAAAGGTGAAAATCGAGGCGCCGCCGCGCGGGAAATACCGCTCATAGAGCGCGTGGTCGGGATGACCGGGCAGAGCCGGGTGGTTGACGCGCTCCACCAGCGGATGCTTTACTAGAAATTCCAGCACCTTTTTGGTGTTCTCCGCGTGCCGCTCCAGCCGCAGGGAGAGCGTCTCGATGCCCTGGAGCAGCAGGAACGCCGCAAAGGGCGAGAGCGTCGCGCCGGTATCCCGCAACAAAATCGCCCGGATATAGGTGACGAACGCCGCCGGCCCGGCTGCCTGGGTGAAGGAGACGCCGTGGTAGCTGGGGTTTGGCGCGGCGATGGCCGGGTAGCTGCCCGAAGCCGCCCAGTCGAACTTGCCCGAATCCACGATGATGCCGCCCAGCGTCGTGCCGTGGCCGCCCAGGAACTTGGTCGCCGAATGCACGACGATATCCGCCCCATGCTCGATGGGCCGGAGCAGGTAGGGCGTGCCGAAGGTGTTATCCACAACCAGGGGCAGGCCGTGGGCGTGCGCCAGCGCCGCCAGCGCGTCGATATCCGGGATGTCGCTGTTGGGGTTGCCCAGCGTCTCGATATAGATGGCCCGGGTGTTTGGCTGGATGGCCGCCTCGACCTCCTCCAGATTATGGATATTCACAAAAGCCGCCGTGATGCCAAAGCCGGGAAGCGTATGCGCCAAAAGGTTGTAGCTGCCGCCGTAGATGGTCTTTTGGGCGACGATGTGCCCGCCGTTTTGCGCCAGGGCCTGAATCGTATACGAGATGGCGGCGGCGCCGGAGGCCAGCGCCAGCGCGGCCACGCCCCCTTCCAGCGCGGCGACCCGCTTTTCCAAAACATCCTGGGTGGAGTTGGTCAGCCGGCCGTAGATGTTGCCCGCGTCCGTCAGGTTAAACCGGGCGGCGGCGTGCGCGCAGTCGTGGAAGACGTAGGAGGTGGTGGCGTAGATAGGCACGGCCCGGGCGTCTGTGGCGGCGTCCGGCGTTTCCTGGCCAACGTGCAGCTGCAAGGTTTCGAATTTGTATTCACTCATGATTATCGGTTCCTTTCTGTTTGGGTTTGGGGAAGTCAAGGTCAAGGGCTATGGGTAAACATGGGGCTGCGCCCCATACCCCTTTACTGGGCAATGGCGTGGTGCGGAAATGCGAAGGTCGAAGGTCAAGGGCCGCTCTTAATCATGGGGTTTCGCCCCATACCCCCATTACTATCTTACTAGAATGGGATGGTGCGCAAAGAAGGCGCGAATGGCGGGCGCAGCTTGCGCGGCCATGCGCTAACTGACAAACTGGCTGACAGCCGCGCGCGGGGCTGATAGGTTTTACATTTCTATCATCCGGGTGCGGCGATGGCAGGTTTTGCAGTTTTGCCAATCGGGTATTGCCCTCCGCAGGAGAGAGCATTTGCTCTCTGGCAAGATGGTTTCCGGCGTCGCGTGCAGTTCTACCAGAGTGCTGTGCCCTATCAATCGGGTATGCCCTCCGCAGGAGAGAGCATTTGCTCTCTGGCAAGATGGTTTCCGGCGTCGCGTGCAGTTCTACTAGAGTGCTGTGCCCTATCAATCGGGTATTGCCCTCCGCAGGAGTTCCGGCTTCGCGTGCAGAATCGACAGGCTCCATAGCCCCGTCATTCGGGTGTAGAAAGTGCATGTTGTTTTCACCTACCTTTTAACTTGGTAGAATTATACCGCTATTCACCTACTAAGTCAATAGGGTAAAAAGAAAATTTTTACAAAACCCGCAAATTGCCTTGGGGCGGCGGTTTGGCTTGATTCGCCTGCTAGGCCATGTTATGCTTAAAAAAGCAGAGGAGGGAAAAAATGGAGATTCGCATAATGCGGCTGGCAGATGAGCCGCAGAAAAAGGAGCAGGCAGCGCGCTGGTTTCACGAAAAATGGGGTGTTCCCCTGGAGGCGTATTTGCAGAGCATGGAGGAGAGCCTGGCGCAGAGCGGGCCGGTTCCCGCCTGGTATCTGGCGCTGGAGGGTGGGCAAATCGTCGGCGGGCTGGGCGTCATTCAGAACGATTTTCACGAGAGGAAGGATTTGGCGCCCAATATCTGTGCGGTTTATGTGGAGGAGCGCGCGCGCCGGAGGGGCATAGCCGGGGCACTGCTGGAATACGCCTGCGCGGATATGAAGGCGCAGGGCATTTCCCGGCTCTATCTGCTCACGGAGCACACGAGTTTTTACGAGCGCTACGGCTGGGAGTTTCTCTGCATGGCAAGGGAGGAGCAGGGCGGCCTGGCTCGGGTGTATGTGCACCAGGCGTAAGGTCAAGGGCGATGAGGTAATCATGGGGGCAAGCCCCCATACCCCCTTACTATATGATTAGAATGGGATAGCGTGAAAATATAATTCGCTTGGCGTGCAGAGTATGAAAGAGCATTTGCCCTCTGGCAAGCTGGCTCTTGGCGCCGCGTGCGGGCAAGCACAAACTTGCGCGAGCATTTGCCCTCTGACAAACTGGCTTTCGGCGGCGCGAGTGGAACTTCCAGATTCCGCATTCTCACCATTCGGGTATGCCCTCCGCAGGAGTGCGCGAGCATGTGCCCTCTGGCAAACTGACTTTCGACGGCGCGAGTGGAACTTCCAGATTCCGCATTCTCACCATTCGGGTATGCCCTCCG
>CAJUPM010000005.1:51981-68471 GCA_910588425.1 uncultured Christensenellaceae bacterium
CAGGAGCGCGCGGGCATGTGCTCTCTGGCAAACTGACTTTTGGCGGCGCGAGTGGAACTTCCAGATTCCGCATTCCCGCCATTCGGGTATGCCCTCCGCAGGAGTGCGCGAGCATGTGCCCTCTGGCAAGCTGATTGCCAGCGTCGCGTGCGGCGCTAACAGATTTCACATTCCCGCCATTCGGGTATGCCCTCCGCAGGAGTGCGCGGGCATGTGCTCTCTGGCAGGCTGATTGCCAGCGTCGCGTGCAGTGCTGAAAGGTTCCACCGCCCTATCAATCGGGTATAGAAAAGCTTGACGTGAAGCTTGGTTTAAGTGTTATGATGAAAAGCAAAGCAAGCAAAAAGGCCGCGCGGCCTTGGAAAGGAAACAAAATGAAAGTATTAATGCTGAACGGCAGCCCCCGGGCAAAGGGCAACACCAGCATCGCCCTGCATGAGATGGAGCAGATTTTCGCGCAGGAGGGCATCGAGACCGAGCTTGTGCAAATCGGCCAAAAGGATATCCGCGGCTGTATCGCCTGCATGTCCTGCAAAAAAACCGGCAAATGCGTGTTCGACGATTTGGTCAACGAGATTGCGCCAAAGTTTGAGGCCTGCGATGGGCTGGTGGTGGGCAGCCCGGTCTACTACGCCTCTGCCAATGCGACGCTGGTCGCCCTGCTGACCCGGCTATTTTACAGCACGGGCTTTGACAAGAGCATGAAGGTGGGCGCCAGCGTGGTGGCGGCGCGCCGGGGCGGCCTTTCTTCCACGTTCGACGAGCTGAACAAGTTTTTCACCATTTCAGGTATGCCCGTGGCTTCCAGCCAGTATTGGAACAGCATCCACGGCGGCGCGCCGGGCGAGGCAGTGCAGGATGGCGAGGGCCTGCAAATCATGCGCACGCTGGCCCGCAACATGGCGTTTCTCATGAAGAGCATCGCCCTTGGCAAGCAGGAGTTCGGCATCCCCGAGAAAGAGCCTTTCTGCCGGACCAATTTTATCCGGTAGCCCTGGCGGGCGGCCATACCCGAATGATAGGAATGCGCGGCCTGCCATGCTGGTTCGCGGGCACGGAAGTTGGTTTGCGATTGCATAGGTTGGGAAGGTCAAGGGCGATGGGTAATCATGGGGGCAATGCCCCCATACCCCCTTACTATATGGTGATAATGGGATAGAGGGCAAAAAAAGTTTTCCCATCCCAAAAGTTTTTGGGGTTTTAGGGGTATTTTTTCAAAAATACCCCTATGTCCTTGACCTATGCCCTTGGCCTTCCCCTCCGCATAAAATTTCCATTTTTGCAGAGCCTAAGCCAAAAAGTATGAAAAGAGGTAGTGAGAATGATTAAAGCGGCAATGTTCGATACGAAGTCCTTTGATAAGGAGTCTTTCGCGCCACTAGCCGAGGAGGCGGGCATCAGCATCAAGTATTTCGAGACCAAACTCGGGCCGGATACGGCGGATCTCGCCCGGGGCTACGACGCCACCATCACCTTCGTCAACGACGACCTCAGCGCCGAAGTCATCGGGAAGCTGAAGGAGTGCGGCGTGCGGCTGCTGGCCCTGCGCTGTGCCGGGTTCAACAACGTGGATCTGAAGGCGGCCAGCGGGCAAATTCCCATTGCGCGCGTCCCGGCCTATTCCCCGCACGCCGTGGCCGAGCACGCCATGGCCATGCTGCTGGCGTCTGTGCGGCGCATCCACAAGGCCTATAACCGCACCAAGGATTTCAACTTCAGCCTTTCCGGGCTGACTGGCTTCGACCTCTACGGCAAGACGGTGGGCGTCATCGGCACGGGCAAAATCGGCCGTTGCTTTATCGATATTTGCCGGGGCTTTGGGATGCAGGTGCTGGCCTACGACCCCTATCCCGCCCAAGGCAGCGATATTTGCTATGTCCCCCTGGCCGAGCTGTTTGAAAAGAGCGATATTATTTCCCTGCACTGCCCGCTGACCCCGCAGACGGATCACATCATCGATGCGGCGGCCATCGCGCAGATGAAAAAGGGCGTTTTTCTCATCAACACGTCCCGCGGCGCGCTCATCGATGCCGAGGCGCTGCTTTCGGCCATCAAGGACCGCCGGGTGGGCGCGGCCTGCCTGGATGTTTACGAGGAGGAATCGGATCTGTTTTTCGAGGACTACTCCGGCCACATCGTGGAGGACGACACGCTGGCGCGGCTCATCACCATGCCCAACGTGCTCATCACTTCCCACCAGGCGTTTCTGACGCAGGAGGCTCTGCACAACATCGCCAAGGTTACTCTGCAAAACATCGCGGATTTTTTCCAGAAAGGCGAGATTGCCAACGAGGTCAGCTACGACAAGATGAAGGGCTAAGGGCTTAGGGTAAACATGGGGGCAGCGCCCCCATACCCCCATTATTGGGAATAATAAAAAAGAGCTAGTGCATGACGATAAAATTGCACCAGCTCTTTTTATTTTTTGGGAAATTTAGAAGAAACTGGAATATAAGGAGGTGCGTTTTTCCTTCTGCCAAAAACCGGCGTTTTTTCTGACGCTCTCCTACTCTTCCTCGGATGGCTTCAGGTTTTTCAGCGAATAATCGCAGCATTGCAGCACAAGGAAGTTAAAAGAAATTCCGTTTTCTTGGGCGAGCCGAGAAAGCTTCTCAAAAAGCGCTTCTGGAAAGCGAATCGTGAAGGGCCTGCGCGGACCATACGGCTCTTTATGAATCTGAAACAATTTCATCTTCATTTTCGGTCGGTTTCCAATGCTGGCAGGCCGGCTCTTCGGTCTTTCTCTTTTTGCATCGGGGATAGACGCAATGCCCATAGTGAAGCGGAGAGTATTTCCGCGCCCGACGAATATAGTGCAGGCGAAAATGCTTGCAGTTTCCACAGGTTTTTTCTTCCATAACAGTATCCTTTCGGCTATGTATAGCCTAATAGTAGCACACATAGCCTATAAAGTCCAACTAAATTGGTTATTCTATAAAAAAAGGTCGAGAGGAGGCTGGCATGGATACTGTTACGGCAATTAAGAACCGCATTTTGCTTCTTTGCGAAGAACGAGACATGAGCATCAACCGCCTGGCGACAGTTTGCGGATTGCCGCCTTCCAGCATTAAAAATATTTTGTATGGGAAAAGCCAGAATCCAAAGATACTCACGGTTAAGATGATATGTGATGGGCTGGGCATCACGCTTGGAGAATTTTTCAGCACGCCGGAGTTCGATGCTCTGGAACAAGAGATAAAATAGCCGGAATCCTGCGGTTTGGATTCCGGTTTTTTGTTTGGGAGCAAGGGCAAAGAAAATGGTCAAGTTCAAGGGCGCTTGGTTTTGTCTCTAAATTTCCGGAAAAGAGCAGAGCCCGACCATCTGATTATTCATAAAAACTTCTTCTTGTTACTTTTGGCGCAAAAGTAACCAAAACGTGGGGGTGGGATGTGCGATAGAGGATGCAAAAAGCTGTCAAGCTCTGCCGCACAAGCCATGCTGGAAAAATCTGTAAGATAGTGCCGCCGTACAAACACCCCCACACCCCCATTTCTGTTCATTCCTAGCCTCGAGTTTCCCACCATAGCCGGAGCAACTTCCGTTTGTCTGTAATATGATAAATTCTTCCAGATTTGCAATGAAATAGAAGAGCGGGAAAGCTTATAAAAGAAAGTAAATTTTCTATTTCCCAGAAAATAAAAAAGAGCCGGTGCATGACAGCAAAATTGCACCAACTCTTTTTTTGTTTCCAGTAAGGGGGTATGGGGGCTTAGCCCCCATGGTTAAGAGAAGCCCTTGACCTTGAACTTGCCCTTCGCCCCTCTACTCCTCGGCGCTCTCCTCCGCGGCGCCGTCCTCCTCCATGGGCGGGAGCTTTGCGGCACTGACGACCCTGCCGCCCTGCTCCATGCGCATGAGCCGCACACCCTGAGCCGAGCGGCCGAACACGGAAATCTCGTCCGAGTTCATGCGGATGATGACGTTGCTATCGTTAATCAGCATGATATCCTCGTGGCTGTGCACAGCCAGAAGCGAAACCAGCTTGCCCGTCTTTTCCGTGATGTTCATGGTCCGGGCGCCAATGCCGCCGCGGGTCTGCTCGCGGTATTCCTCGGCCGCCGTCCGCTTGCCGTAGCCGTTTTCCGAGATGACGGCAACGTATTGGTCCTCCTCCAGCCGGGATGCGCCGATGACCTCGTCGCCCTCCCTCAGCTTGATGCCCCGCACGCCCACAGCCACTCTGCCCATGGGGCGCACGTCGCCTTCGTGGAACGCGATGGCCATGCCGTCCCGGGAACCGATGATGACCCGGTCGTCGCCGTGGGTGCGCAGCACGGAAATCAGCTCGTCGCCCTCGCGGATGGCGATGGCGATCAGGCCGTTCTGGCGGATGCGGGAGAAGGCGCTCATGGCCGTCTTTTTGATGACGCCCTGGCGCGTTACCATGACGAGACTCGAATCATCCTCGAACTGCTCCACCGGGAACACCGCCGAAACCTTCTCGCCGCTCTCCAGCGAGAGCAGGTTGACGATGGCCATGCCCTTGGCAGTGCGCCCGGCCTCGGGAATCTGATAGCATTTTTTGACGTAGACCTTGCCCTTGGTCGTGAAGAAGAGCAGGTAGTTGTGCGTGGAAGTCGCGAAAACGTCCTCGGCGAAGTCCTCTTCCTTGGTGGCCAGCGCCGTGATGCCCCGGCCGCCCCGCCGCTGTGCCCGGTAGTTATCCGAAGCCGTGCGCTTGATATAGCCGTGGTGCGTCAGGGTGACGACCATCTCCTCTTCCTGGATGAGGTCGTCTGCGTCCACCTCGTCCTCGTCGATGGTGATCTCGGTTCTGCGGTCGTCGCCGTAGCGGTTTACGATGTCGGCCAAATCCTCCTTGATGATGTCGTCCACCATGGAGGGGTTATTCAGCACGTCGTGGTAATACTCGATTTTGCTCATGAGCGCGGCGAACTCCTCTTCCAGGCGGTCGCGCTCCAGGCCGGTGAGCCGCTGGAGCCGCATATCCAGAATCGCCTGCGCCTGAACCTCGCTAAAAGCGAAGCGCTCCATCAGCGCCAGCCGCGCCGTGCCGCCGTCCTTGCTGGCCTTGATCGTCGCGATGATCTCGTCGATGCTGTCCAGCGCTTTTAAGAGACCCTCCACGATATGCGCCCGCTTCTCGGCCTTTTCCAGGTCGAAGCGCGTGCGCCGGGTGATGATCTCCCGCTGGTAGTCTACATACTCGACGATGATTTCCTTCAGATTGAGCACTTTCGGCTCTGTGCCCACCAGAGCGATCATGATGACGCCGAACGTCGTCTGCATCTGGGTGTGCTTATACAGCTGGTTTAGGATGACGTTGGCATTGAAGCCCTTTTTGAGATCCACCACCACGCGCATACCCTGGCTGTCCGATTCGTCGTTGGCGTCGGCGATGCCCTCGATGCGCTTCTCATGCGCCAGCTCCCGGATGTTGGCCACCATCATCTCTTTGTTGACCTGATAGGGAATCTCCGTGATGACGATGCGCTCCCGGCCGTCTTTTTCCACCTCGATCTCGGCCTTGGCGCGCACGCGGATCTTGCCGCGCCCCGTGCGGTAGGCCTGGCGGATGCCGGAGACGCCCACGATTTGGCCGCCCGTCGGGAAATCCGGCCCGGGGATATAGTCGATCAAATCTTCGACGGTCAAATCCGGGTTATCGATATAGGCGTCGATTGCTCGGACGACTTCGCCCAGGTTATGCGGCGGGATGTTGGTCGCCATGCCCACGGCGATGCCGCCCGTGCCGTTGACCAGCAGGTTGGGGAAGCGGGCGGGCAGCGTAACCGGCTGCTTTAAGGAGCCGTCGAAGTTATCCATGAAGTCGACGGTATCCTTATCGATATCGCGGACCATTTCCATGGAAATTTTGCCCAGCCTTGCCTCGGTATACCGCATGGCCGCGGCGCCGTCGCCGTCCACCGAGCCGAAGTTGCCGTGGCCGTCCACCAGCAGGTAGCGGGTGGAGAAATCCTGCGCCATGCGCACCAGGCTCTCGTAAATCGCCGTATCGCCGTGCGGGTGGTATTTGCCCAGCACGTCGCCCACGATGCGCGCGCACTTCTTATGCGGCTTATCCGGCGTGATGCCCTGCTCGGCCATGGAATACAGAATGCGCCGGTGCACGGGCTTTAAGCCGTCGCGCACATCCGGCAGCGCGCGGTTGATGATAACCGCCATGGCGTAGGAGATGAAGCTCTTCTTCATCTCGCCGCCCAGGTCTACCGGGATGATTCTCGAAAGATTTTGGTTTTTTTCGTCCATTTTCTACCTCTATTTTCTACACTCGATTGCGATATCCGCAGAACCTTTTAGTCCCGCACGCGGTGAGTTAGTCCGTCTAATATTGAGCAAATGCGCCCCCGTTCGTGCGGAAGGCATACTCGATTGATATATTTGCAAAAGTTTCAGCCTTGTTCGCGCTCAGCCAGCCGGTTTGCCAGAGGGCGCATGCTCGCACAGTCTATGCCTGCCGCCCGCGCTCAGCCAGTCAGTTTGCCAGAGGGCAAATGCTCTCCCGTGCTGTGCGCATCAAGGGCCATTCTTAAACATGGGGTTTCATCCCATACCCCCGTGCTCCAAAAATTGCAGGATTGGCAAAAAGCAGATGGTTTCTATCTTATGTGCCGTATATTTTGAAGGGCTAGGGCAAGTTCAAGGGCTTCTATTTGGAGCAAAGCTCCCAGGCTGTGCAAAGCCCGACCAACTGTTTGTTCAAAAGGGATTTGCCTTGTTACTTTTGGCGCAAAAGCAACCAAAACGTGGGGGTGGGAGTACGAGAGAGTTTGGTAGAAGCTGTCAGCGCCTGCCGCACAAGCTATATTGTCGGAGCTTTTCAGCGCCTGCTGCCGTACAAACACCCCCACACCCCCGGCTCTGTTCATTTCTAGCCTCGAATTTGCTGATGGGAAGCGCGTTTCTTCCTGACCCGAATGCTGGGAATGTGCAATCTGTCGTTTCTGTACACGACGCTTTCTATACCCGATTGATAGAACACAGCAATCTGATAAAACTGCACGCGCCGCTGAAAGCGGTTTTGCCAGGGAACAAATGCTCGCACAGTCTCTGCGTGCCGTGCCTCCAGCGCCGCTTTTCCGGAGAAATTCATGCTCATGCGTGCTCTGCCTGCCGCACAGATTTTTTTATCCCTTCTATTATTCCCAGTAGGGGGTATGGGGGCTTGCCGCGCCCGATTGCCAGGACGGTAAAATCTGTCAGCCCTGCACGCGGAGCTGAAAGCGGTTTTGCCAGGGAACAAATACTCTCCCATTTTCCATCCCAAAAGTTTTTGGGGTTTTAGGGGTATTTTTTCAAAAATACCCCTAAGCCCTTGACCTTTCGCCCTTGACCTTAACGCTTTTCCTTAAATATCCAGGGTATCCTTATCCACAAGCCTGGAGTTCTCCTCGATAAAGACGCGGCGCGGGTCGACCTCCTCGCCCATGAGGATGGTGAAGACCTCGTCGGCCTCGATGGCGTCGTCCAGGGAGACCTGGAGCAGCGTCCTGTGCTCTGGGTCCATGGTGGTCTCCTTGAGCTGGGAAGCATCCATCTCGCCCAGACCCTTGTAGCGCTGGGTGTCGATGCCGTCGCCCATCTCGGCCACGATGCGGGCACGGTCTGCCTCGGTGTAGGCGTATTGCACGTTCTTGCCCTTGGCCAGCTTGTAGAGCGGCGGCTGGGCGATGTAAACATGCCCCTGCTCGATGATCGGCCGCAGGAACCGGTAGAGGAAGGTCAGCAGCAGCGTCCGAATATGGCTGCCGTCCACATCCGCATCCGTCATGATGATGATTTTGTCGTAGCGCAGGCGGGAGAGGTCGAACTCCTCGCCGATGCCCGTGCCAAAGGCGGTAATCATGGCGCGGATTTCCGCGTTGCCCAGCGCCTTGTCGTAGCGCGTCTTTTCCACGTTCAAAATCTTGCCGCGCAGGGGCAGGATGGCCTGGGTCTTGCGGTTACGGCCGCTCTTGGCGCTGCCGCCTGCGCTGTCGCCCTCGACGATGAAAATCTCGCGCTCGGATACGTCTTTGCTCGTGCAGTCGGCCAGCTTGGCGGGCATGGAGAATACGCCGCTCTTTTTGCGCGTCATGTCCCGGGCCTTGCGGGCGGCCTCCCTGGCGTTCATGGCCAGGATGCACTTTTCCACAATGCGCTTGCCGTTTTTGGGGTTTTCCTCCAGATACTCGGAAAGTCCGTTGTAGACGATGTTGTCCGTCAGCGTGCGCATATAGCTGTTGCCCAGCTTGGTTTTGGTCTGCCCCTCAAACTGCGGGTCGGGCAGCTTGACGGAGATAACCGCCACCAGCCCCTCCCGGATATCCTCGCCCGAGAGGTTCTCGTCTTTCTCTTTTAACAGGTTGTATTTCCTGGCGTAGTCGTTCACGGCCTTGGTCAGCGCGCTGCGGAAGCCGGTCTCGTGGGCGCCGCCCTCGTGGGTGTTGATGTTGTTGGCAAAGCTGTGGACATTCTCGCTGAAGCTGTCGTTATACTGCATGGCGACTTCCACAATGCCCATGCCCTTCTGGCCGGACATATAGATGGTCTCGTCCAGCAGCAGGGTTTTGTTGCGGTTTAGGTATTCGACGAAGCTCTTGATGCCGCCCTCGAACTCATAGACCTGTTCCACCGGCTTTTCACCCCGCTCGTCCCGCAGAGTGATGCGGATGCCTTTGTTGAGGAAGGCCATCTCCCGAAAACGCGAGCGCAGCAGGTCGTAATCAAAGGTTACGGATTCAAAAATCTCCGGGTCCGGGAAGAACTCGATCTGCGTGCCCGTCTCGTCCGAAGGGCCAAGGTCCGTGAGCTCGGAAGTCGGGTGCCCCATGGCGTAAGTCTGGGTGACGACCCGGCCGTCCCGCCAGATGGTCGCCTGCATTTTGGTGGAAAGCGCGTTGACGACGGATACGCCCACGCCGTGCAGGCCGCCCGAGACTTTATACCCTTCGCCGCCGAATTTGCCGCCCGCGTGCAGCATGCAGACCGCCACTTCCAGCGTCGTCCGCCCGGTTTTGGGGTGGATGCCCGTGGGGATGCCCCGGCCGTTATCCTTAATTCTGGCGCTGCCCCCGGCCGTCAGGGTTACTTCGATATGCGTGCAAAAGCCGGCCATGGCCTCGTCTATCGAGTTGTCCACAACCTCGTAAATCAGGTGGTGCAGGCCGCGGCTGTCCGTCGAGCCGATATACATGCCCGGCCGCTTGCGAACCGGCTCCAGCCCTTCCAGAATCTGGATTTGGCTTTCGTCGTAGTCGTTTTCCTGATGGTTTTGCAGATTTTCTTTCTCTTGCATTGTTTTCTCCATTTTTTATACTCGATTGCTAGGATGCAGTAATCTTTTGATTTCTCACGCGGTAAGTTAACCCGTTTGTCAGGAAGCAAATGCTCGCACATGATGTGCCCGCCTCTGCGAAGAGCAATGCTCAAATGATGAAGCGGCGGAGCTTGTCAGTTCCGCACGCGATACCCGAATGACAGGACTGCGAAACCTGTCAGCGCCGCACGCGAAGCTGAAAATTGGTCAGCCAGAAAGCAAATGCTCTCTCATTCTCTGCCCGCCGCACGCATTTTCTCCGCGCACTGCCCCTATTCTTATATCAACGGGGGTATGGGGGCTTGCCCCCATGTTTCCCCATCGCCCTTGACCTTGCCCTTTTCCCCTGCGGGTGCCGCAAATTCTCTGGAAAGAGGGTATGGGGGCAAAGCGCCCCCACGCTTCGGAAGGCGCGCGGCCTTCCCCTCCCGCCTGCCGGAGTTTCTGGCTTTTGCCAAAATGCGCCCGGCAAACTTGGTTTTTGCTCACTCTTATTATACACCATAATTGGGAAATTTGAAAGTTTTTTCTTATTCTATATATATGGGTACTCACCCCGCCTCCAAAACTCTCACACGGCATTTTCGCTCCTGCGGAGGCCATACCGTACCCGAATGACAGAACAGCAAAACCTGTCGGCGCCGCACGCGAAGCCGGAAATCGGCCAGTCAGGAAGCAAATGCTCGCATAGACCGCGCCGCCCCGGGCAAATTTATACTAATAAGTCAGCGGGGTATGGGGCGGAGCCCCATGTTAACCAATGTCCTTGACCTTCCGTACCCGAATGGCAAAACAGAAGAAACCGCCAGCCCTGCACGTGGTGCTGGAAGCCGCTCATCCAGAAAGCAAATGCCCGCACAGGCCGTGCCCGCCGCACAAACTTTCTTTTGCGCTCTCTTTTTATCCCCAGTGAGGGGTATGGGGCGGAGCCCCATGTTTACCCATCGCCCTTGACCTTTGCCCATGATGACCCAAAATGTCAATATGCGTTGCTTGCAGCAACGGGCGGTTTTGCATACAATAGTCTCAAAAAGAAAGGGGGCATCCCTGATGCTAAGTGAAAATATCAAAGCAATGAGAAAAGCCAAAGGGCTTTCGCAGGAAGAACTTGCCGTCAAGCTGAATGTGGTGCGGCAGACAATTTCCAAATGGGAGCAGGGCTTATCCGTCCCTGATGCCGATCTGCTGCTCGCCATCTCGGAGGCGCTGGAAACGCCCGTCAGCACTCTGCTTGGAGAGACGGCCGCCCAGCCGGCGGCGGACGACTTAAAAGCCATTTGCGAAAAGCTGGAGGTGATCAATTTGCAGCTCGCCCAAAGAAAGACCGCCAGAAGAAAGATGCTTTTTTGGCTGTGCGTCTTGCTGTGCGCGGCTGTGATAGTTGGTTTTGCGGCCTTGGTCGTATTGCATAGCCCTTATCTGGGCTGGGATTACGGCGACCCGGAACTCGCCATTGCCGGAACGGCCCTTCACGCAGTTGAGTGGCTGTTTGTCAGGATAGCGCCAGCAATCCTAATCGCGGCAATCGTCGGAATTTTTCTGACGCGGAAGAGGGGGTAGCAAGGCCGAGCGAAGGGCAAGGGCGGGAGTAATCATGGGGCAAGCCAACTCTCAAAAGAGGGAGCGCGAAGGTCAAGGGCATTGGTCAACATGGGGCTTCCGCCCCATACCCCGCTCACTTATTATAGTAGATTTGCGCGGGAAAAGAATTCGCGCGGCGCGGCATGTCTATGCGAGCATTTGCCCCCTGACTGGCCGATTTCCAGCACCGCGTGCGGAATTAGCAGGTTCTGCCATTCTATCAATCGAGTATGCCCTCCGCAGGAGAGAGCATTTGCTTTCTGGATGAGTGGCTTCCGGCTTCGCGTGCGGCGCCGGCAGGTTTTGCTGTTCTGTCATTCGGGTATTGCCCTCCGCAGGAGCGCGTGCGGTAGCAACAAATTCTGCCATCGCATCAATCGGGTGTAGAAATTTGCAGGATGGGGGAAAACGTGCTAAACTGTAGCTAGGAAATGATGAAAGGAAATGATACGATGAAAAAAAGACTGCTGTGCCTGTTTTTGGCCGCCGTTATGCTCTTCGCGCTGACGGGCTGCTTTTCCGCGGGCAAGGGAATTTTGCCCCCTGCCGCGCCTTCGCCCTCGCCCACTCCCTCTCCAACGCCCACTCCCGAGCCCACGATAGACCCTGCAATGGTCATCTCGGATGAGGAGATTGAGCGGATGGTGGAGCGCGCCAAAACCGCCGTCATCACAGAGCAGGACGCGGATTACTTCCTGGAGGGCGCTTCCCCGATTCTGGTGGATACCCAGAATCTGGCAGACCTGCTCTATAAAGTCGATGCGAACACCATCAAGGCCGATAATACCGAGGAGTGGAAGCCGCTCATCTCCGAGATTTCCGCCGAGGCAAAGAAGCTCTGTGCCCGGTTCGAGGCGCTGACCCCTTCTGCAAACTTTGAGGATTTCCAGCGGCTGATGATTTTGGGCTACACCTGCTATTACAAGTCTATGGACCTCATCATCGAATCCGAGGGCCAAAGCTGGGGCAAGCTGAGCCTGGCTGTGGACTATATGCTCCGGGGCAACGCCTATATCCAGGGCGCCAACAACATCATGCTCTCCTTCAACCTGAACGGCTAGAGCTTCATACAAATCGGGAAGAATCTTCCATAGAAACAAAAAACCAGCGGTGTTCCCGCTGGTTTTTTTATACCCGAATGATGGGATGGCAGAGACTGTCAGTCCCGCACGCGGAGCTGGCGATCGGCCAGCCAGAGGGCAAATGCTCGCTCATTCTGTGCTTACCCGCACGCGGCGCTGCACCCGAATGATAGGGTGGCGGAATCTGCCATTCCTGCACGCGGGGCTGGAAATCAGTTTGTCAGTCAGCGCATGCTCGCACAGGCTGTGCTTACCCGCACGCGGCGCTGCACCCGATTGATGGGGCGGTGGAATCTGTCAGTCCCGCACGCGGAGCTGGCGATCGGCCAGCCAGAGGGCAAATGCTCGCTCATTCTGTGCTTACCCGCACGCGGCGCTGCACCCGAATGATAGGGTGGCGGAATCTGCCATTCCTGCACGCGGGGCTGGAAATCAGTTTGTCAGTCAGCGCATGCTCGCACAGGCTGTGCTTACCCGCACGCGGCGCTGCACCCGATTGATGGGGCGGTGGAATCTGTCAGTGCCGCACGCGGAGCTGGCGATCGGCCAGCCAGTCAATGCTGTCCCGTTTTGTGCCGCCCTTTCCCTGCTATACCCCTTATTGGGATAGAAAGTTAATACATAAATAGAAAAAACTTACATAAAACAAAAACCAGCGGTATCCTCGCTGGTTTTATTGTTGTTTTCCATATTTGTCAGCGCGTAATGACAGCATTGCAGCACCAGGAGGTTGAAGGAAATCCCGTTTTCCTGCGCGAGCTGGCTGAGCCGCTCAAAAAATGCTTCCGGAAAGCGGACGGTGCGCGGAATATTGGCTCTATACATCCCTTTTTCAATCTGAAACATATTTTTTCATCCTTTCTTTTTTACACGTTAAATGGCGTAAAGATAATAATACTATTTAACACCTTATAAGGTGTAAACTCAATAAGCATTATTTAATTTTCGATATGCTCAGTAAAGAGGTGAGGTGCTATGTATTATCCGCGGTTGAGAGATTTACGAGAAGACAAAGATTTAACACAAAAAGAAGTAGCAGCGTATTTAGGCACAACCCAGCAGGTCTATTCCAGGTATGAAAAAGGGATTCAGGAAATTCCACTGCGTCATTTCATTGCGCTGGCAAAGCTTTATCAGGTCTCCCTGGATTATCTTGCAAAAATAAAATGAAAGCAAAAAAGAGCCTGTTAAGGCTCTTTTTTATACCCGAATGCCGAGATGGCAGAAATTGTCAGAACCATACACGGCGCTGACAATCGGTTTGCCAGAGAGCAAATGCTCTCCCATTTTGATTGTTTCGTATGGGGGTATGGGGGCTTGGCCCCCATGTTTACCCATCGTCCTTGACCTTAGCCCCTGACCTTTCCCTTTTTCTTCTCCGCCCAGCCGATGAGAACCGCGAAAATGCGCTCCAGCAGAATGCTTCCGGCGGCGATGGCCAGAAGCGCCGGAAGCTGTGCCGCCCCCGGCAGGGAAACCTGCAATAACCCCTGGAATAGGTAAATTGCCGCGTAGAACCCGATGCTCATGGTCGTAAACAGGAACACCCGCAGCTTGTTAAACGGCCAGCAGGATTTGAAGACCGCGGCAATGCCCATCAGGCCCACCAGCAGATACATGGCCGTCTCGGCCTGTGCGCCGGCAAAGCCCAGCGCCGGCCCGGCCAGCCAGAGCAGCAGAACATCCGCCACGATAGCCAGCGCGTTGGGCAGTGCCCGGCGCAGAACCTGGGGCAAAAACCGCCCGCGCACCTTGCGGCCGTCCGGCTCGAAGGACATGAACAGCGTCGGGTAGCCCTCAATGGCCAGGTCAATCAGCGTAATCTGAATGGGCAGGAAGGGGAAGGGCGTGTTCATGAAAATGCAGAGCAGGGAGAGGATGGCCGAATAAATCGTCTTGACGAAGAAGATGCTGGCCACCCGGGTTACGTTGTTGACGACTCTCCTGCCCTCTGCCAGCACCTGGGGCAGCACGGCGAAATCCGATTCCAGCAAAACCAGCTGGGAAACCTGCCGGGCCGCGTCGCTGCCCTCGCCGATGGCAATCGAGCAGTCCGCCTCCCGAAGAGCCAGAATATCGTTAACGCCGTCGCCCGTCATGGCGACCTGATGCCCCGCGGCCTGGAGCGCCTGCACCAGCTGTTTTTTCTGATGCGGGGAGACCCTGCCAAACACGGTATACTCCTCCGCGGCGGCGGCCAGCTCGGCCTCGCCCAGCAGGCTGGCATCGATATACCGCTCCGCGCCAGCCAGCCCTGCCTGGGCCGCGATGGCCGAGACGGTTTTCGGGTTGTCCCCGGAAATCACCTTGAGGGCGACTCCCTCATTTTTGAAATATTCCAGCGTTTCATGGGCGTTTTCCCGGATGGCGTCGGCGAGCAGAATCGCCCGAAGCGGGGTAACGGCAGGCAGCGGCGCTTTTGCCGAGACCTCCCCCTCCGCCAGCCCAGCCATCAGCACCCGCGCGCCAGCCTCCATCTGCGCCGCAATCTCCTCGGGCAGCTGGTAATCCGGGCAGAGCCGCTCGGGCGCGCCCACCACGAACACCTCCCCGCTCTCAAAAGCCATGGCGCTCCACTTGCGCTGGGAAGAGAAGGCTACTTTGCCGCAGGGGATCAGCGTGCCGCCCTTAGTGTAGTAATCCGAAAGCGCCTGGAACGTGGCGTTGTTGTCGTCGGTATGCGCCAAAAAGCTGCCCATCAGCGGCTCAAAGCGCGCATCCTCTTTTAGGATTACCTCCCGCTCGACTCTCATGCGGCCAGAGGTGATGGTGCCCGTCTTGTCCAGGCAGAGCACGTCCACATGCGCCAGCGTCTCCAGGGCATAGAGCTCCTGCACCAGCACTTTCTTTTTGCCCAGCCGGATGACGCCCGTAGCCAGGGCGATGCTCATGAGCAGGAGCAGACCCTTGGGCAGCATACCCAGCAGGCCGGCCGCCGTGCCCACGACGCTGCCCGCCAGCGCGTCGCCCCGGAAGAAATACGCCTGCACAAAGAGCAGTGCGCCCAGCGGCAGGATGAACCAGCCGGTAAACCGGGTGACTTTGCGCATGGAAGCCAGAAGCTCGGAGCTGACTTTGCGGTGCGCCTTGGCCTCCTCGGCGATTTTGGTGGCGTAGCCCGCCGCGCCGATATGCTCAACTTTGGCGCGGCATTTGCCCGAGAGCACGAAGCTGCCCGAAAGCACCAGGTCGCCCGGCTGTTTGGAGACCGGGTCGCTCTCGCCCGTCAGCAGGGATTCGTTGACTTCTATCTCCCCCTCCAGCAGGATGGCGTCCGCGCAGATTTGCCGGCCGCCCTCCAGGCAGAGGACGTCGTCCAGCACCAGCTCTTCCACGGCCACCGTCTGCATTTTGCCATCCCGGATCACATCCGCCCTGGGAGCGGAGAGCAGGGAGAGCTTGTCCACCAGCTTTTTGGCCTGGATTTCCTGGAAAATGCCGATGGCCGTGTTCAGTGCAATGATCGCCATGAAAAACAGGTTGGACCACGCGTGCACGGCCGCCAGCGCCAGGGCGATGAGCAGGTTGAAGAGGTTAAACAGCGTGCAGACGTTGTCCCGGATAATCTGCCCGGTGGTTCTGGTGATTTTCTTGGGCGCGGTGTTTTGCAGGCCGGCCTGCTTCTGGCCGAGCACCTGCTCTGCCGAGAGGCCGTCTTTGGCCGAGGGATTTAGGCGGGATGTTTGGTTCATAGTTTCCTCCAGTTGTGTTTTGCAGTCAGGGGAAGGGAAAAGGTCAAGGGCCTTGGGCTAACATGGGGGCAAGCCCCCATACCCCCTCACCGGGATAATAGAATGGGATAGTGCGGGGAGACAGCCCGTGCGGCGGGCACGGCATGAGGGAGCATGTGCCTGGCAAGATGATTATCGGCACTGTGTGCAGAGCTTTTAGCTTCCACACTCCCATCATTCGGGTGTGCCCTCCGCAGGAGTATTGTATCATAGAATTTCGGCTTTGAACACCCGAAAGGCGCCTTGGCGCGGCGGTGCCCGGCGCAAAAAGCAGAAAGCCGGGTTTCTTAGGCCGGCGGCCAGTGCGCCAAAGCGGCCGCGAAGCTGTGCCCCGCGCAGGAAGCGCCCTAATCCGAAAGCAAATCCTCTTCCTCCTCCTGTTTGGCGGGCTTCCAGTATTGGCAGGCAGGATGGGCCACCTCCCGCTTTTTGCAGCGCGGATAGACGCAGTGCCCATAGTTCAGCGCGTCGTATCTCCCCCATGACTGGCGGATGTAGTGCAGGCGGAAATGTGTGCAGTTGCCGCAAGTGTGTTCTTCCATCAATTCGCCCTCCTTTTGAAAATTGCGGCCTACTTTGCCAACAGTTTTTCGGTGATTTGATGGCTTTTTGCGCCGCTATTTTATCTATACCTCTATGATAACAGATAAAAATCTTTTTTTATACCCGAATGAAGGGAATGAGAAAGTTGCAATCGCCGCACGCGGCGCCGGAAATCAGCCTGCCAGAAAGCAAATGCTCGCTCCTGCGGAGGGCACACCCGAATGAAGGGAATGAGAAAGTTGCAATCGCCGCACGCGGCGCCGGAAATCA
>CAJUPM010000005.1:68571-95239 GCA_910588425.1 uncultured Christensenellaceae bacterium
GCCTGCCAGAAAGCAAATGCTCGCTCCTGCGGAGGGCATACCCAAATGAGGGGAACGCGGAAGCTAAAATCTTTGCACGCGATGCTGGCAGTCAGCCTGTCAGAGGGTGCATACTCGCTCATGCTGTGCCGACCCCCCACGCGCCGCTGGCTGTCGGCCAGCTTGTCAGAAGCCACATATTCGCTCACCATGTGGCCCGCCGCACGCATTTTCTTTCCGCACTATCCTATTCTTATCATAGTAATGGGGGTATGGGGGCTTTTCTGCACCCGAATGAAGGGAATGTGGAACCTGTCGATTCCCCACGCGCTGCTGAAAATCGCTCATCCATCCGGCGCGTGTTCTCTTATTTTGTCTTTTCATGGGGGTATGGGGGGCTTTTCTGCACCCGATTGATGGGAATGTGGAGCCTGCCGATTCCGTGCGCTGCTGAAAATCGCTCATCCATGCGGAGCATGCTCTCCTATTTTGTCTTTTCATGGGGGGGATGGGGGCTCTGCCCCCATGTTAACCCATGGCCCTTGACCTTCTGCCCCCATGTTTCCCAACCGCCCTTGCCCTTTAGCCCCTGCCCCTGAACTTCCCCCTCCCCCTGTGCAAAAAAGAGCCCTTGCAGGCTCTTTTTGTTTGCGCACTTCTATTTGAGCAGCGCCCGGGCCTCTGCCAGGGAAATGCCCTGCTCTCGGGCGATGCGGGCGATGTCTTCATATTCTGCCTTGCTCTTTTTTACGCCGTAGCCCTGGCCGGTCTTGATGCGCACAGCGCCGCAGGGCGTCTGCACCTGCTCAAAACTGCGGGAGAGCATATACCGCTGGCAAAGCGTCTTGCGCACGCCAAATGTGCTGGTGTGCCGCAGCATGGCGGCGGCCAGCTTATCCGCCGCGTCTGGCTGACAGATACAGCAGAGCAGCACGGCCGGACGGTTTTTCTTCATCCCGATGGGCAGCGTATAAACGTCCAGCGCGCCTTCCTCTAGAAGCGCCTGCTGGGCAAAGCCCAAATCCTCGCCGGGCATGTCGTCCAGATTGCAGGAAAGCAGGGCAATTTCGCCGTTCGGGCCGCCCTCCCCTGCGCCGTCGTCCCCCAAAAACGCCCGCACACAGTTGGCCGCGGCGAAATCCTTGGTGCCCATGCCGTAACCGATGGCCGAAGCGCAGAGCGCGGGCATGGGGCCAAAACCCTGGGCGAAGTGCCGGAGCAGCGCCGCGCCGGTGGGCGTGCAGAGCTCGCCGGCAATCTCGCCGCCGTAGGTGGGCACGCCTTGCAGAATATGTGCCGTGGCCGGCGCCGGGACGGGCAGCACCCCATGCGCACAGCGCACCTGCCCGCTGCCCACATGCACCGCTGAAGCCAGAATTTTCTGCGCGCCGATGCGCTCCATCAGCATACACACCCCCACCACGTCCGCCACTGCGTCCATGGTGCCGACCTCGTGAAAGTGAATCTGGCTGACGGGCTGGCCGTGGGCGTGGGATTCGGCCTGGGCAATCAGGCGGTAGACCGCCAGCGCGTTTTCCCGGACTTGCCCGGAGACGGGCAGATGCGCCAGCAGGTGCTCGATATCCGCCATGCCCGAATGGCTGTGAGAATGGCCGTGTTCGTGCGTGTGGCCGTGCTCGTGCCCATGGCAATGGCTATGTTCCCCCTCGTGCCCATGGCAATGCTCATGCTCTTCGTCATGGTGATGGCAATGGCCGCCATGCTCGCGGCCCTCCTCGCCGCCATGGCAATGCCCATGCTCCCCGCTGTGATGATGGCCGCATTCGCCGTGTGTGTGTTCGCCATCGTGAGAATGGCAATGCCCGTGGCCTTCCTCATCGTGGCAGTGGCACTCTCCCAAGTGCCCGCCGTGCGCGTGGCTGTGGATGCTCCCATCCTCATGCGCGTGACAGCCGCACTCATGGCCGCCCTCGTGTTTCTCGCCGTGATGATGGCAGTGCGTGTGCTCTTGGGTATGCGCGTGGCCGCATCCTTCGCCGTGTTCATGCTCGTGTGCACCGTGGCAATGGCTGTGTTCTTCGCCGTGGTGATGCCCGCATCCGCCCTGCTCATGGCGATGCAAATGCTCAGAAACTTCCGCCTCCTGCCCTGCCGGGGCGGTCAGCTGGAAATCCTGGTTTTGAGCCTGCATGGCTTGGCCGCGGCTCTGCTCCGCATGGGAATGGCAGTGCGCGTGAGCGCCATCTCCATGGTGATGACAGTGGCTCCCACCGTGGCAATGGCCGCCCTCTGCAAGAGAATCGCCGTGCTCGTGCGCTTCTTCACCGTGGTGGCAGTGCCCGCCCTCTGCGTGGGAGTGGTCGTGTCCCTCTTCGTGGGAATGGCACTCCCCATGATGCTCATGATGACAGTGCTCGCCGTGCCCGTGGCTGTGAAGGTTTTCATCCTCCTCATGCCCGCGGCATCCGCACGCTCCGTCCTGCCCGTGCTCCTGGCTATGGCAGTGTCCATGCTCCTGCCCTTCGCCGTGGGAATGGCAATGCCCATGGGGCAGGTCGTGGCTGTGCTCCTCCTGCCCGCCGATGCGCACGTCCATATGCGTCCCCCAAATGCCGCACTTCTGCGCCGGGGTTGCCGCGACCTCCAGGCCCGGGATGCCCAGCGCATTCATATCCCGCAAAAACTCCTGCCGGGCCCCCGGCTCCAGCAGCTCGTAAAGCGCGGCCATGAGCATATCGCCTGCCGCGCCCATATTGCACTGTAAATACAGCGTTTTCATCTAATTCCCTCCATCTGGTTGATGCGGCTGGCCAAAAAGCCAGCGCCAAATCCGTTGTCGATATTGACGACACTGCACCCGCTGGCGCAGGAATTGAGCATGGAAAGCAGGGCGGAGAGCCCGCCGAAGTTTGCGCCGTAGCCGATGCTGGTGGGCACGGCGATGACCGGGCAGTCTACCAGCCCGCCGATGACGCTGGCCAGCGCTCCTTCCATCCCGGCCACCGCCACCACCACCCGCGCCCGGGAAAGCTCGGGCAGATGCGCCAGCAGGCGGTGCAGGCCGGCCACGCCCACGTCGTAAAGCCGGGTAACGTGGCTGCCCAGCGCCTCGGCCGTCAGCGCGGCCTCTTCACAGACGGGCATATCGCTGGTTCCGCCGGATGCCACGACGATTTCCCCCAGAAGTTCCTGTTTCATCGGCGCCGCAATGCCGATTTGGGGGATGGGGTGGTAATCCAGCTCGATTTCCCCTCCCACCAGCTCCGCCGCCTGGGGCGACATGCGGGTGATGAGGATGTTGCGCGCGCCGCCGGCAATCATAGACTGGGCAATGCCCAAAATCTGCTCGGGCGTCTTGCTCCGCCCGTAGATGACTTCCGCCGCGCCCTGGCGCAGGGAGCGGTGGTGGTCGACTTTGGCATACCCAAGGTCTTCAAACGGCGCCAGCCGGAAGCGGCTCAGCGCTTCTTCCGGGGAGATTTCCCCGCTTTGGACCTGCCCCAGCAGGGCAAGCAACTTTTCTCTCTCCATCTTCTCTCCTTTTCTACACCCGAATGATGGGACTGTGGAACCTGTCGGCATTGCACGCGCCGCTGGCAGTCGGCCTGTCAGGGAGCAAATGCTCTCCCGTTTCGGTTGGCCAAGGGCTGTTTAGCAGCCATGGGGCGAAGCCCCATACCCCATACTTGGGATATGCCGGGTTTAGGGCGGCAAAGATTGCCCGCCGCATTCCCTCTCTTTCCACGCTGCCTCTATTATATCGTAAGGGGATATGGGGGCTGTGCCCCCATGTTCACTCATTGTCCTTGACCTTTTGCCCCGCGAATCAGAATTGCTCTTGCCCCTTTTCGCTGTTGCACCCGAATGATAGAGCGGCGGAAATTGCCGTCGCCATATGCGGCGCTGAAAATCAGCCTGCCAGAGGGCAAATGCTCTCCCGTGCTGTGCCCGCCGCACACGTTTTTCCTGCAAATTGTATTCCTATTATAATACAGGGGGTATGGGGGCCTGCCCCCATGGCTAAGAATGGCCCTTGACCTTGCCCTTCCGCCCTTGACCTCCCCCGCCTACCGCTCCTTCAAATCCAGCAGTACGCCGCCGAACAGCGGGCCCAGCTCGCGGAGAATGGCGCCGCGCTGTTCAATCGCCTGGCTCATCTGCTCTGCGGGCAGCTGAAGCCGCGCACAGCCGGATAAGATGCGCACGCGGAAATCCGTAAACCCGAGGGAAAACAGGAAGTCCTCGGCTCGCTCGATTTTGCCCAAAAGCCCGGCCGTGATGCGCTGGCCGGTGGGAATGCGCGTGGCCAGGCAGGCATAAGCCGGCTTTTTCCAGGTGAACAGCCCGGCCTGCCTCGAGCGCGCGCGAATCTCGTCTTTGCTCAGATTACATTCCCGCAGGGGCGAGCGCACGCGAAGCTCGCGCAGGGCCCGCATACCCGGGCGGTCGTCCGCGTCGTCCGAAGCGTTGGTGCCGTCCAGAACCAGCGTGTAGCCGTCTGCCGCCGCGGCCTGCAAAATCCCGGTAAAAATACCCTGCTTGCAGTAGTAGCAGCGGTCCGCTGGGTTTTGGGCCACAGCCTCGCTGGCCAGCGCGTCCTGCCGCAGGACGGTCATAGGCACGCCAATCTCCCGGGCCAGCCGCTGTGCATCTGCTAGCTCAAAAGCCGGCTGGAACTGCGTTTTGACGTAGTATGCCCGGATATCCGCGCCGCACTGCCTGGCCGCCCAGAGCAGGTAGGCCGAATCCACTCCGCCCGAAAAGGCGACGGCGGCCCTGGGGTTTTCCCTGAAAAATTTCTCCAGCGTCATGCTCTCTCCTTTGTTTATGCTGATGACAAAAAAAGCCACGAAAACGGGCGCCCATGGCGCGGCCTTCCTGGCAAAATGGTATCTTCCTGATACTGCTTACTTTTATTATAGTGGCCGAGAGGGGGCTTGTCAAACCTTGACGCGCCTGCCCAGCTTTGCTATAATAACCAGGTAACCGGCTCAGGAAGGGCCGCCCGGCCAGCGCCGGGGTTGACTGTTTTTTATCCATATAACTATGTCAGGAAGGCATTTTTCTGCGAAAACATTTCGCGGGGAAATGCTTTTTTATACCCGAATGATGGGGTGATGGAACCTGCCAGTTCTGCACGCGGTGCTGGGGGTCAGCTTGTCAGGAGGTACATGCTCTCCCGTTCTCTGCGGCGATGGACACGAGCCGGGGTGCATCTAGGGTCAAGGGCGAAAGGACTCCTATTGGTGCAAATTTCAAAAACTGTGCACAGTCCGACCAACCGCTTGTTCAAAAGGGATTTGCCTTGTTACTTTTGGCGCTCCTGCGGAGGGCACACCCGAATGGCGGCAATGCAAATTCCGCCATTGCCGCACGCGCCGCCTCCATATGCCGTGCGCCGCACCGTGGGGGTGGACACACCTGCGGGATAACAGTGATGGCCGCCAGGCCATCACCCCCCAGAGAGCGCAAGTGCTTTGAGGGCTATCTTCCGCGTGTGAGACACCCCCACACCCCCAGCTCTGTTTATTCCTAGCCTCGAGTTTGCTGGCGGGAGGAGCGTCCATTACTATTTCCGATTGATAGGATGGCAAAACCTGTCAACTCTGCACGCGCCGCTGACGATCAGCTTGTCAGAAGGCACATGCTCTCCCATTTGGATCATATAGTAGGGGGTATGGGGGCTTGCCCCCATGATTACGAACGCCCTTGACCTTTTGCTCTTGCTCCATGGTTTTGCCCTTCCGCCATTTGCGCGCGAAGCTGTTTTGCCTTAAAAACGGGGTATGGGGGCCCCGCCCCCATGATTACGAATTGCCCTTGACCTTGCCCTTCCGTACTTGCCCTTGACCTTGACCCTTTGCCCTAACCGCGCCAAACCCAAAGAAAGGAGAGAATGCCATGCGAATCCGAGCCATTGCGGCAAAAGCCGCGCAAATGCTGCTGCTGTTTTTCCTGCTGGTCGCGGCGGTGTTTTTCCTCTCCCGCCTGGCCCCGGGCGACCCGCTCCGCGCCTACTACGGCCAGAGCGTGGAACGCATGAGCCCATCGGCCCGGGCGGCGGCCGAGCATAAGCTGGGGCTGGACCAGCCCCTGACGGCGCAGTTTGTCATCTGGGTGAAAAACGCGCTTTCGGGAGATTTTGGCATCTCCTTCCAGTATAAACGGGATGTGCTGGCTGTGGTGGGCGGGCGCTGGCAGAATACGCTGGTGCTGGGCGGCGCGTCCTTTTTGCTGACTTTCGGGCTGGCCGTCCCGCTGGGCATCTACTGCGCCTCTCATGCCGGCAGCTTTGCAGACCGCCTGCTCTGCCGCCTGGGCGCGGCGCTCTCCTGCATCCCGGTGTTCTTCCTGGCGCTGCTGCTCATCGCGGTGTTCAGCGTGCGCCTGGGCCTGCTGCCCAGCAGCGGGGCCTATCCCATCGGGGCGGCGGGCTCCCTTCCGGGCCGCCTGCGGCATCTGGTTTTGCCCGCGTGCACCATCGCCCTGGGGCATTTTTGGCACTACGCCTATCTCGTGCGCAGCCGCCTGCTGGGCGAGCTGGAGAGCGAATACGTCCTGTTTCTGCGGGCAAAGGGCGTCCCGCGCCGCCGCATTCTATACCGGCACTGCCTTCGGGCCATCCTGCCCTCCCTGCTGGCCATGGCCGCCCTGGCCGTGCCGCATCTGGCAGGCGGAGCGTATGTGGTGGAGAAGGTGTTTTCCTACCCCGGCCTTGGGGCGCTGTGTTTCGAGGCCGCTCAGTATCACGATTACAACCTCCTGCTGGTGCTCTGCGTGCTGACGGGGGCGCTGGTGGTGCTTTGCAGTTTGCTGGCCGAGCTTTTCTCAGCCTGGGCAGACCCGCGCCTGAGACGAGAGGGGGCGCGGCATGATTAGGCAGTTTTGGCAAACAGAAAAGCAAGGCCGGAACCTGCCCCGGGCGCAACATGGCCTGCATCTGCGGCTCCTGCCTTCCTCTCAATATCAGCGGCTTAGCTCCAAGCCTGGCGCATCTGCGCGTGAGGAAGAGCGCGGGCACGGTATAACTGGGCGGCTGTCCCGCCCTGTAAAACCCCCGCTCTTTGGGCGGATGTGCGTTGGATCCGCCCTGTATTTTAGCCGCCAGTGCTTCTTCATGCCTGCCTTCTGCATGAAAAGGGGGTGTGCGGCAGAACCTTTGCTTTCCGGCCTGCTTTGGCTCTTTGGCCGACATGCGCCGCCCCTTTCGGTCTACTCCCTGCGCGGGGAGAGAAAGCACGGCGGTTTGGCCGGGCACGCCCTGTGTCTGCGCCCAAGCCTGCGGCGCCCTCTTCCCAGCGGATACCCAAAAAGAGAGGGGGCGCGGCATGATTAGGCAGTTTTGGCATTCTTTTAGGCGCCCGCGCTCCGGCGCGTCCCGCAGGCCGCCCTGGCCTGCCCTGGTTTTTCTGGCGCTTTTGGCCCTGCTCTGCCTGCTGGCAGATGTGCTGGCCCCGGGCGATGCGGGGCATATGGACTATGCCGTGGTGGCTCAGCCCCCCGGCCCAGCGCATCTGCTGGGGACGGACGCCCTCGGCCGGGATGTCCTGGCCATGCTCCTGCACGGCGGCCGCACTTCCCTGCTCATCGGCCTTGGGGCGGCGGCCATTTCCGCGGCTATCGGCAGCGCGTATGGCTGCCTGGCGGCCCTCTGCCCGGCCTGGCTGGAGCAGCTGCTCCTGCGGGGCGCCGAGCTGCTGCTCAGCCTGCCCGGCATCCTGCTGGCCATCCTCCTGCAAGCCGCCCTGGGCCCGGCGAATATCTGGACGCTCTGCCTGGTCATCGGCGGCACGAGCTGGATGGAAATCACCAAAATCGTGCGCACCGAGGTGCGCGGCCTGCGGGAGCGGGAATATATCCTGGCCGCCCGGAGCATGGGCGGCGGGTTTTTCTACCTGCTTTTCCGGCATTTCGCCCCGGCCTTTTTCTCCTCCATCGCGTTCCAGGCGGTGAGCGGCATCGGCGGGGCCATCGGCCTGGAGGCCACTTTGAGCTTTCTTGGCATCGGCCTGCCGGTGGAGGCCGTCTCCTGGGGCAGCCTGCTTCAGGCCTCCGAGCGCGCCCTGCTCACAGGGCAGTGGTGGATGATTTTCATCCCCGGGGCAGTGCTGGTGCTCTGCCTGCTCAGCTTCCTGCGGCTTGCAGACGCCCTGCGCCGCCCCTCTCAATAGAAAGGAAACTTTATATGAAGAAATTTTTAGCACTTTTTCTGGCCGCATTGCTGGCGGTGAGCCTGGCGGCCTGCGGGCAGGCCCCTGCGCAGAATTCCTCAAAACCTCTGGTCTACGGCAGCGGCGACTATACAGCCATCAACCCGGCGCTGTATGAGCACGGCGAAATCAACCTTCTGCTGTTTGCCGGGCTGACGGCGCACGGCGAGGATAACCGGGTGGTGCCGGACGTGGCCGAGAAGTGGGAGTTCGACGAGGCGACCAATACCTACACCTTCCACCTGCGCCGCGATGTGTATTTTCACGACGGCGTCCAGCTGACGGCGGCGGATGCCAAGTTCACGCTGGAGGCCATTATGGACCCGGCCAACGCCTCGGAAAATGCCTCCAACTACGAGGATATCACCGCCATCCGCGTGCCGGACGACTTCACTTTGGAGATTGAGCTTTCCGCGCCCAACGCCGCCATGCTGGATTACCTGACCATGGGCATCCTGCCCGCGCACCTGCTGGAGGGCAAGGATTTGGCCACAGACAGCTTCAACCAGCATCCCGTCGGCGCCGGGCCCTACCGGCTGGAAAGCTGGGATGCTGGGCAGAGCATCACCCTCGTGCGAAGTGAGAAGTATCACCGGGGCGCGCCCAAAATCGAGAAAATCATCTTCAAGATTGTGGAGGATTCCCGGGCCCGGGCCTTGCAGCTGCAAAGCGGCGAGCTGACTTTGGCGCAGATTACGCCCGAGGATGCCGAGCTGCTGCGGGACAACGAAGATTATGCCCTCTACGAGATGCAGACCGCAGACTACCGCGGCATTCTATACAACTTTAACAGCGCCTTTTTCGCAAGCCACCCAGAGCTTCCGGCGATTTTAAGCTATGCGGCAGACCGCCAGGCCATCGTGGATTCCGTGCTCCGGGGCAGCGGCCAGGCCGCCTATTCTCCCCTGCAAAAAGGGCCGTACAACAACCCGGATATGGAGAAATACGAGTACGACCCGCAGAAGGCCATGCGGCTTTTGGAGCAGGCGGGCTGGAGCCGGGGCGAGGATGGCTTCTATCAGAAGGACGGCGAGCGGCTGGCGTTCGTCATCCACAACAGCCAGGGCGACCAGGTGCGCATCGATATGAGCAATCTCTGCGCCCAGCAGCTGCGGGAGATTGGCGCGGATGTGCGCGTGCAGGTGGATGCCCAGGTGGACTGGGCAGGGCAGGAGGCCTATCTCATCGGCTGGGGCAGCCCCTTCGACCCGGACGATCACACCTATAAAGTCTTTGGCACGGGCAAAGGCGCCAATTACAGCGGCTATTCGGATGCGAAGGTGGACGAGCTGCTCCGCCAGGCCCGGGAGACGAGCGACGGGCAGGAGCGCCTGCGGCTGTACGCGGAGTTTCAGGATGCGCTGGCCGCCAATCCGCCCTACACGTTCCTGGCCTATGTGGATGCGGTATATGCCGCCGCGCCCGGCCTGAAGGGCATCCGCGAGGATACCGTTCTGGGGCATCACGGCGTGGGCATCTTCTGGAACGTCGCCGAGTGGGAGCTGGATTAGGGGGCAAAAGAGCAAAGGTCAAGGGCCATTCTTAATCATGGGGGCGGGGCCCCCATACCCCCTTACTGGGGATAATAAAATGGGAGAGTGTGAAAATAAAATGCGTGCGGCGGGCAGAGCATGTGCGAGTATGCGCCCTCTGGCTGGCCGGATTTCGGCAGCGCGGGCAGGACTGACAATCTCCTGCATCCCAGCAATCGGGAATAGCAATGGATGCTCTTCCTATCAGAAAACTTGAGACCAGGAATGAACAGAGCCGGGGGTGTGGGGGTGTCTGTACGGCCGCACCAGCTTATAGTTTTTTGCAAAATCGCTTGTGCGGCAGAGTTTGACGGTTCCCTGCTTTCTCTCTCGTACTCCCACCCCCACGGTGCTGCGCACGGCATATGGAGACGGCGCGTGCGGTAATGGCGGAATTTGCATTACCGCCATTCGGGCGTGCCCTCCGCAGGAGCGCCAAAAGTAACAAGAAGAAAAGTTTATGAACAAGCAGTTGGTCGGATTCTGCACAGCCTTTGAAATTTGCATGAAATAGAAGCCCTTTCGCCCTTGACCTTGAACTTGTTCTTGACCTTGCCAAAATAGACAGCATGTAAGATAGGAAAGCATCTTCATTTTGCCAATTTATTCCCAAGTATCGGGTATGGGGTGAAACCCCATGATTACCCACCGCCCTTGACCTTGGCTCCGCATGGAAAGAGAGAGCATTTGCCCTCTGACAAACCGCCCCCCAGCGCCGCGTGCGGAATTGGCAGGTTTTGCCGTCCTATCATTCGGGTATAGAAAGGAGAGCTATGGCACTGCTGGAAGCAGAAAATCTCAAAGTCAGCTTTGAAACCCCGTCCGGGCCCTTCGCCGCGGTAGACGGCGTCTCGCTTTGCGTGCGGCAGGGGGAGACGCTGGCCATTGTCGGGCAGTCGGGCTGCGGGAAAACCGTGCTCTGCCGCAACCTCATGCGCCTGTGCACGGGCAGCTCCCGGGCGCAGGGCAGCATCCGGCTGGAAGGGCGGGAATTGCTGGGGCTTTCGGAAAAAGCCATGCGCCAAATCCGGGGAAAACAGATGGCCTATCTCTTCCAGGAGCCGCATCTGGCGCTGAGCCCCTCCTTTCCCATCGGCGCGCAGATTGCCGAAGCCATCCTGGTGCACGAAAAGGCGGGTAAAAAGCAGGCAAAGGAGCGGGCGATGCGCCTAATCGAGCTGGTCCGGCTGGAGCCGTCCTGCTATTTCGCCTATCCGCACCAGCTCTCGGGCGGCATGCTTCAGCGCGCGGCGCTGTCCGTAGCCCTGGCCTGCCAGCCAAAACTGCTCATCGCAGACGAGCCCACCACCGCCCTGGACGCGACGGTGCAAGCCAAGGTGTTGCAGCTGCTGGCGCGGCTCAAGCGGGAGCTTGGCATGGCCATGCTGCTGATTACGCACGATTTTGGCGTGGCCGCCCAGCTGGCGGATACCATCGCCGTCATGCGCGCAGGCAGATTCGTGGAGCAGGGCCGGGCGGAGGAGGTGCTCTATGCGCCCGCCCACCCCTATACCTGGAGCCTGCTGGCCGCTCTGCCCGGGGCAGAGCAGATGCCGCGGGAAGCGAGTGCAGAGCTCCTTTGGCAAACCCCGCCCCTGCCGTCCGGCGCCGAATCCCAGCGCTTTTTGGCCGATTGCTCCGCACCCCCGGCGGGCACGGCCTCGCCTGAGCAGGTGCCTGCCAAAAACGCCCCCGCCAGCACTCTGCCCGGGGCGGAGCCTGTTCTCGGTGCCGCAAAAAAGCAGGAATGCGCGTCCAAGCCTGCCGCCCGGCTTGCCCAAACTGTGCCGGAGACGCAGGGAAGCTCCGCTCCGGTCAGCGCCGCCTGTTCGGCCGGTTTTGCCGGACATGTGTTGCAAGCGGGAGGCGCCGCCCATGCCCCGCTAGACTGCGCGCCGTCCGTCCAGCCAGAGCAATTTTTTGCGGAACAAGCACCGGAAGAGCCGTCCGGCGCCGCTCTGCCCCAGAATAGCCGTATAGACCATCCGGAGCAGGCGGGCCCCCAGGCCAATGCCGAAGCCCCGTCCGAGCCCCGGTTCTATCTGAGCCAGACGCACTGGGCGGCCATCCGCCGTCCCCAGCCCCCGCCCGTCCGGGTGCGGCAGGGCAAAGTTGTGATAGAGGAGGGATATCTTGCAGAATCAGCCCCCCATATTTGAACTGCGCGGCCTTTCGCATTCCTTTTCCCGCCGGGGCAGGCAGGTGCGCGCGCTTCTCGGCGTGAGCCTGCGGCTGTATGCCGGGGAGATTTTCGCGCTGGTGGGCGAATCCGGCTCGGGCAAATCCACGCTGGGCCGCCTGTTGGCAGGGCTGTATCAGCCTGCCCCCGGCCAGCTCTTCTACCAGGGCGCAGACGCCCGCCTCCTTTCGGCAAAACAGCGAAAAGCCCGCCAAAAACAGGTGCAGATGCTCTTCCAGAGCGCCTCTGCCAGCCTCAGCCCGCGCATGCGGGTCTGGCAGATTCTCTGCGAGCCCTTTGCCATCGCGCATACGCTTGGGTCAAAAGGCCGGGCAAAAGAGCGCGCGGCAGAGCTTCTGGGCGCGGTCGGCCTGCCGGAGGAGCTGCTCTGGCGCTATCCGTCCGAGCTTTCCGGCGGCCAGCGTCAGCGCGTCGCCATCGCCCGGGCTCTGGCCATGCGCCCCGGCTATCTGGTGGCGGATGAGCCGCTCTCTGCACTGGATGCCCCGGCGCAGGCGCAGGTTGCCGCGCTGTTTGCGAAGCTGGCGGCGGCAGGGCAGGGCTGCCTGCTCATCGCGCACGACCTGGGTTTGGTGCGCAAAATCTGCCGGCGGGTGGGCGTGCTGTGGCAGGGCAGGCTGGTGGAGCTGGGCAGTGCGCAGCAGGTTTTTACCCGCCCCCTGCATCCGTATACGCGCCGCCTGCTGGCCTGCCAGCCCGCGCCGGATCCTGCCGTTCCCATCCCGCCCCTTCTGCCGCTGCCCTCCGCTCCCGCCGGCCGCTGGCAGGAGCACTCCCTCGGGCATTTCTGGCTGGACCCGGAAGCGTAAAAGTGCCAGCTAAAGCGATTTTCGCTAATCTTAAAAAAATATTCCGCAAAAATACTGTTGTGCTCTGGCGGCAGGATGCTATAATGTTCACACCCGGCGGGAGTGAGTGCGCGCCCAAGGTCAAAGTCAATGGGTCATCATGGGGGCACGGCGCACCCGATTGCCAGGAATGGGAAAAATGCCATTCCCGCACGCGGCGCTGAAAGCCGGCTTGTCAGAGAGCAAATGCTCTCCCATTCTCTGCCCCCGCCCGCGCTTTCTTTCCGCACAATCCCATTATGATAATAGTAATGGGGTATGGGGGCTGTGCCCCCATGGCCAGAAGCGGCGCTTGAACTTGCGCTTTTGTCCCATGGCTAAGAGCCGCCCTTGCCCTTCGCCCCCTGCCTTTCCCCTTTTTTCCGATGTTTGCCAAAGGCTTGCCGGGGCGGGAAACTTGTGATATGATAATGCCACGGCCGCAAATGGCCGAACGCTGTGCACTGGAGGAAGAATTGAAGCTGGAACTTTCTATTTTGGATTATATCCATAAGCACCTGCGCTGTGTGCTGGGCGATTTTCTCATGCCGCTCATTTCGGCGCTGGGCAACGGCGGGTTCATCTGGCTTTGCGCCATCGGCGTTTTCCTGTGCACGACCCGCTACCGCATGGCCGGCCTTTCTATGGCGCTGGCGCTTTCCATGGGGCTTATTGTGGGCAACCTCATCTTAAAACCGGTGTTTCGCCGGGCGCGGCCCTTTGCGAAGCGGCCGGAATTGGAGCTCATCATCCGGGCGCCCAGGGATGCTTCGTTTCCCTCTGGGCATACGCTGACTTCCTTCGCCGCGGCCACGGCGCTGTTTCTGGCCGAGCGGCATCTGGGGAGCATCGCGCTGGTTTTGGCGGCGCTCATCGCCTTTTCCAGAATGTATCTGTATGTGCACTACCCTTCGGATGTCCTGGCCGGGGTTCTGCTGGGATCGGGCTTTGGGTATATGAGCTTCAAAATGCTGGATATGTGGAAATTTTTGTTTTAAACTGAAAATAAAGTTTCGGTTGGGAAGGGAAGGCCGCAGAGGAACGCCGTGCTGCGGTCTTAGTTTGCCTTTTTTCACAAATTTGACGATATTTTACAAACTTGAAACCTCCCGCAGGCCCCAGAGCCGCCGGGAGCTCTTGTTTTTTGCGGCCCGGGCGGCTAAAATAAAAGCACAAATAACGGTTAGGAGCAATCTGCCTTGAAAAAACGCGGCTGGAAAAACAGAGCACTTGCCTGGGCGCTTTGCGCTCTGCTTTGCTGTGCGCTTTTTCCGGCGGACGCGCTGGCCGAGAGCGAGGCGCTCTGGCAGCCCGCCTTTGCCAGCCACTATGGCCGAAGCGATATCCGGGCCTATCTGAACGGCGGCTTGCGCTCTGGTGGGAGCAAGAATTTCGCCGTCCAGTCCAGCCCCGGCCAGAGCGCCGCTCCCTTTGAGGCGCATTTCACCTCCGGCGAGCTCTCCGCCCTGCTGAGCACCAGCGTCGCGGTGCAAAACGAAAAAACCGGCCAGACCGAGCAGGTGCAGGACGTGTTCTATCTCCCGGCGGCAGATGCGGCCGCGGGGCAAATCTCCTGGGCGCCGGATGCCTTTTTGGGCGGCGGGGAGGAAGATGCAGCCCTTCTCATCCCCCGGGATTATTGGGACGCCGGGGAAAACGGAGCCTGGCTGCGCACGTCCGCCGGGCGGGAACAGGCGCTGTTTGCCAGCGCAGACGGCCAGGTGCTGGCCGGGCAGCTGCGGGAAGAGCGGGGCGTCGCGGCGGTCTGCCGGGTGAGCCTGGAGGGCGTATCCTTCGGGGCCATGGCCGATGCCGGAGCCATCGCGGCAGGCGGCGGCGCGCTGTGTGCGGAAGATGCGGGCCAAAGCGGGCTGTATCTCAAAACGCTGGACGAGACCGCCTTCTCCCTCTCTTCCTGCCGCGTTCAGGATGGGGTTATCCTGATAAGCGGTATGCAAAACGCCAAAAAAGACGCATACGTCGTGTTCTGCGCCTATGCCGGCCAATCAAAGAGCGATGCCCCCGTGCTCATGGCCGCCCAGCGCATCTGCTCGGACGGCCAGCAGGAAATCGCCCTGCCCATCGGCGCGCTGGGCCAACAGGCCGAGCGCCTTTCGGGCTATCGCTGGAGCATCTGGATGGAGACACCCGCCTCCCAGGGCGAGGCTTTTGCCCGGGCCACGGAGCCCTTGCACCGCAATAAGAAACTGCAAAACCCGCTGGTCTTTGCGCAGGCCGAGGCACTGGCCGCGTCCTGGTGTGAACATTCGATTTTTGGCACCGGGGGGGGGTGTGGGTGTCTGAAGAATCAGGCCGTCTGTCTGGGGCGGGATGCCCAGGGCCAGCCGCTCACCTGGTGGATTTGCGATGCGCAGGAGCAGACGCTCACGCTCTATCAGCGCCAATGCGCCGAAAGGAGCGTCTTTGACGCCGCCGCTTCGGATTACCCCGGAACCGGGGTGCAGTTCCCGGAGGAGGCCGTGGTTGTCTACGGCCAGAAGCTGGGGCAGGCCGAGCTGGCCGGCGGCAATGGGCTGGGGCGCTTTGTGATCAGCAGTCAGGAGAGCCTGGATTCCTGCCCCAATGTGCTGGATAACGGCGCGCTCATCTCGGTGGATTTTTTGCCGGATCACCCGGAGGATTACGCCTGGAACGGCTCTGACCAGCAGATTTTGACGCGCAAAGTGCCGCTGAGGGTGCTGCCTGCGCTGGTCTTTGAGGTGCAGTTCCCGGAGACTGCCCAGGTGCGCTATGGCGAGCCGCTCTGCTCTGCGGTGTTTGAGCAGACGGGCGAGCCGGGCAGTTTTGCCTTTGTAAACGGCAGCCTCATGCTGGATTGGGATGAGGATGGCCAGAGCTTCGATATGCTCTATACCCCCGCCGATACGGAAAACTACGATTACACCGGCGTTTCGGGCTGGGATGCCGCCCGGGGAGCGGTGGTGCGCCGGGTGCGCGTGCAGCTGCAAAAGGGCGTGGGCAAGGTGGAGACGCCCCTGTCCGAGCCCGTGGAATACAGCGCCGCTCAAACGCTCTCGGATATCCCGCTGCCCGAAGGCTGGGCGTGGGAGCAGCCGGATGCCGTGCCCGTGCCGTCCGGCCAGAGCTACGCCGCCGTGTATACGCCTAGGGATACGGATAATTACGACTACTCCGCCCAGGATGGCTGGGATGCCGGGGCCGGCGTGGTGCGCCGGGAAGTGCCGCTGGTGGTGGCCAAGGCTTCGCCTGAGGTCTCCACGCCCAAGCTGGAATCTCGGGAATACAAGGCCGGCGAAAAGCTGGCAGATATCCCGCTGCCCGAGGGCTGGGCGTGGGCCGAGCCGGATGCCGCGCTGCGTCTGGGCGCGCAGGGCTACACCGCGGTCTATACCCCTGCCGATACGGGAAATTACAGCCGGGTAACCCGGGCAGTGCAGGTAGAGGTGCGGCCCAGCGGGCTTTGGCTGGAGCTGCTGCACAGCCTGCTCTGGGTGGGCCTCGGATTGCTGTGCGCGTTCACGCTGAGCGCTTTGGCGCTGGCCCGCGCCGGGGCGCGGAGGAAAAAGCGGGGGTAAGGGCAAGGTCAAGGGCTATTGGTAAACATGGGGCTTCGCCCCATACCCCGATGAGGGAAATAAAATAGCGGGAGCATTTGCTTTTTGGCAAATTAACCGACAGCGCCGTGTGCGGCGATAACAGGTTTTGCTGTATTGTCATTCGGGTGCGGCTTCGCCCCATACCCCAATGAGGGATGATAAATGGGGCAGTGCGGGAATAGATTTCGTGCGGTGAGCAGACTCTGTGCGAGCATTTGCCCCCTAATAAAAATGACTGGCGGCTTTGCGTGCGGAACAACCAGTCTCCGCAGTCCCGTCATTCGGGTGTTTTATTCTTCTTCTTTGTCCGTATTATCTATATTGCGTATTGCATAGTTGCAGCATTGAATAACCAAAGAATTGAATGAGACGTCGTTATCCTGTGCAATCTGGGCGAGAGATTCGCAAAGCTCATCTGGAAAGCGGACAGTGTGCGGAAGATTGGCTCCATGCCTCCATCTTTTAATTTGAAACATAATTTTTTCCTTTCGGCTTAATTTATAACCTTTTGAACACAAATCTGTGTTCAATTACCTTAATTAAACACCATTTGGTGTACTATGTCAATAAAAAGTTATATATAAGGGAAAAAATATGCGCTATCGAAGAATCAGAGATTTAAGAGAGGATGCGGATTTGAGCCAGCGCCAGCTTGCGGAGGAGCTTGGTATGTATAAGACCACATATGCTCGTTATGAGACTGCTGAACGCGATATTCCTTTGGGTTTCGCCATTCGTTTAGCGCAATATTATGGTGTGAGCCTGGATTATCTGGCGGGGCTGACAAATGAGAGAAACTAAAAAATAGGCATGTGCCTATTTTTTTATTTCTCTTTATAAAAATGCGGAAGTTTCCTTTCAATCATGGGGCCGCAAAAATTCTTTCATTTTGCACGCGGCGTATGCGCGCTCCCATTTCCCTTTTTTCAAAAAAGGGGGTATGGGGGCCTGCCCCCATGGCTAAGAATGGCCCTTGACCTTGGCCCTTCTACCCATTGTCCTTGCCCTTTTCCCTGGAGAGGAAAAACACGCAAAGGCCGCAGAGCAGAAACGCGCAGAAAGCCAAAAAGCTCTGCAAAAGGTAAGTCAGCTCGGAGAAAACGGCGTCCCGGGCCAGGTAGAGCGCGATGCCGCTCATAAAAAGCATGAGAGCGCAAATCGTGCTGTAAGCCAGGCCGAGATACCCGGCAAACCGGCCGCCCCGCAAAAACGCCAGCGCCCCGCCGGTCAGCGCCATCATCAGGCCAAAAAACGCGGAAAACCAGATAAATTCCGGCCGAATGGAAAAGAGAATCCAAATCACGCCGCCCAGCAGCAGCGCCAGCCCCTGCCAAAGCCGGAAATCCCGCCCCAGATGCCCGCCCAGCACGGCCAGCAGGCCAAATGCCCCGGCGCAGGCAATGCAGGCAAAGGAATATCGGTTGGCGGAAATGCCCAGCGTGGGCAGGGCGAAAATCAGCGCCGCGGCAGCGCAGAGTATGCAGGCGTATCCGCAAATTAAAATCCTGAGAATGTGTTTTGGCATGGCCGCCTCCGGGCAAATCAAAATAACTGGATAATATTAGTATAAGGCCGGGAGAAAACCGCGTCAAGCGGGTGAGCCGCCGAGCGGGCGCCAATCTCCGCACCTGGCTTCCATCGCCGTGTCAAGACTAAATAGTAATACTTTCCCGCCAGTCAAATGCGCCTTTTTATGGGGCATGAGGCAAAGCCCCATGTCTAAATCCCGCCCTTTTTTCCTCCTATCATCGCGTCAAGACCAAATACCAGCACTTTCCCGCCAATCAAATGCGTCATTCCATGGGGTATGGCACCCAGTTGCCAGGAATGAGAAACCTGCCATTCCTGCACGCGGCGCCGTACCCGAATGACGGAACTGCGAAAATTTTCATCCCTGCACACGCCGCTGGAAGCCAGTTTGTCAGAGAGCAAATGCTCGCTCATTATGTGCTTGCCCGCGCCGCTGCACCTGAATGACAGAATCGCAGAAATTTTCATCCCCGCCCGCGCCGCTGGAAGCCAGCCTGCCAGAGGGCAAATGCTCTCTCATGATGTGCCCACCGAACATGCTTTCTTGGCGCAAAAGCCCCTTATTATAATATCGTAAGGGGGGTATGGGGGCCGTGCCCCCATGTTTAGGAATGGCCCTTGACCTTTTTCAGGCAACACAGGCAAGCTAATCCCCCAGTGCATTTCCCATCTTATGCGGGGTATGGGGGCCATGCCCCCATGTTTAAGAATGGCCCTTAACTTTCTTCCCCCATGTTTACCAATCGCCCTTGACCTTGCCCTCCCCCTTCCCGCCTCCCTCTTCCCCGCCCTACCCATCGCCCGCCGAACGTGCTATAATATGCCTAGCAAAACAGAGGAGCAAAACAATGGCAGAATTAAAAATCGGAACAGAATATACCATCAAGGCGCAGGTTACGGAGCCTATGACAGCCCGGCAAATGGGCAGCGGGCAGGCCGAAGTGCTCGCCACGCCCTCCCTGCTGGCGCTGATGGAGCAGGCCGCCTGGAAGAGCGTCGCCCCCATGCTGGAGGAGGGGCAGTCCACCGTGGGCACTTTCGCCGCCCTGAAGCACCTGGCCGCAACGCCGCTGGGAATGCAGGTGCGCGTGACGGCCAGGCTCACGGCCGTGGATAGAAGAAAACTCAGCTTTTTCATCGAGGCCTTCGATGCGGCGGAAAAGGTTGCCGAAGCCGAGCACGAGCGCTTTGTCATCGACAGCGCCAAATTTATGGCTAAAGCCGAGAGCAAGAAGCAATGCGAGTAGATCTGCATATGCACTCCACCGCCTCTGACGGCACGCAGACCCCGGCGCAGATGGCGCAGGAGTGCCAAAAAGCCGGCCTGACCCATGCCGCCCTGACGGATCACGACTGCATCACAGGTGTGCAGGAGTTTTTGGACGAGGCCGGGAAGCTGGGCGTGCAGGCCATCCCGGGCGTGGAGTTTTCCGTAAAATACCCGGGGGAACTGCATATCCTGGGCTACGGCGTCGACCTGGAGCACGAGCAGTTCGCCAAAACCTGCCGGATGCTGGCCGAGCGCCGGGAGACCCGGGCCGGGGAGATGGCCGAGAAGCTCTGCCGGGCGGGGTATGAGATCAGCCTAGACGCCATCCGTTCCCACGCCGGCGGCAACCTCATCGGCCGTCCGCATATCGCCGCCGAACTGGTGCAGAAGGGCTATGCCGCGGATATCCCGGATGCCTTTGCGCGGTTTTTAAACCGCGGCGGCGCAGGGTTTGTGGAGCGCTTCCGGCTGGGCGAGGAGGAGACCATCGCCCTCATCCATGCCGCCGGGGGCAAGGCCGTCTGGGCGCACCCCAAGCTGGCTTATGCGGAAAATTTCCCGGCTATGCTGGATAGGCTGACCGCCGAGGGGCTGGATGGCATCGAGGCTTTCTACCCCCTGCATACGGACGAGGAGTGCGCCTATTTTGCGCAGGAAGGGCAAAAGCGCGGCCTGCTTTTGAGCCAGGGCAGCGATGCCCACGGCGCCTTCCGGCCAGGCACGTTTGTGGGCAAAGAGCGCCGGGGCGGAGGCAAGGTGGATTCCTCCGTACAAATTTTGTTTGCAAATGGGCAAAAGCTGTTGAAGAAGTAATGGCGCTGTGGTATACTTAGAAAGTGATAAACCACGAAAATTCAGCGGTTCTTTTGCGAGATTAAGAGGTAGAAAATGCATTTGGAACAAGGAAATATCATCAAGATATTTGCCGGGAGCACGGGCGGCTCCTTTGCCAAAAAGATGTGCAAATATCTGGGGACGGATCTTGGCAAAAGCGAAGTGATTCACTTTTCCGATGGCAATATCTTCGTGCGCATTCAGGAGACGGTGCGGGATCACGATGTGTATCTGATTCAGCCCATCGGGCTGGACCCGAACAACGAGCTCGTGGAAATCCTCTTCTGGATCGATGCGTTCAAGCGCGCCAGCGCCAGCTCGATTACGGTCATCGTCCCGTATTTCGGCTATGCCAAGGGCGATAAGAAGGACGAGCCCAGAGTTTCCATCCGCGCCAGAGTCTGCGCAGACTGCATCGAGACGGCCGGAGCAGACCGCGTCATCACGATGGATCTGCACAGCCCGCAGGTTCAGGGGTTCTTCCGCATTCCCATGGATCACCTCTATTCGCTGCCCATGCTTTGCGAGGTCGTCAAAGGTATGGGGCTTTCGGAAAACCTGGTGGTGGTCTCGCCGGATGCCGGCTTTGCAAAAACCGCCCGCAAATACGCAGACTACCTGGGAACGCCCGTGGCCATCGGGGATAAGACGCGCGTCGCCCACGATGAGAAGGCCGAGATTTTGGAGCTCATCGGCGATGTGGACGGCAAAGACTGCATGATCGTCGACGATTTTACGATTTCCGGCGGAACGCTGGCCGATATCGCCAAAGTGCTCAAAGCCAAGGGCGCGAAGCGCATTCTCGCCTGCCTGGGGCACAACATGCTGCGGGAAAAGGGCGTGAAGCGCATCGAAGAAAGCCCCATCGAGATGCTCATCAGCACGGATACCGTCGAGAACCCGTTCATCACGGCTTCCAAGAAGATGGTAACGGTCTCGGTGGCGCCGCTGTTCGCGGAAGCGGTGCTGCGCATTCACGAGCGCGTCTCGGTTTCCACGCTGTTCGACCAGGTGCCCAGCAGGGTTGTGGAAGAGGCCAAAATTTTAGACGAGAAGTAAAACAAAAACTCCGGCTTTGCCGGAGTTTTTTTATACCCGAATGGCGGGGCGGTGGAAGCTGTCAATTCTGCACGCGAAGCCGAAAGTCGGCTTGCCAGGGAGCAAATGCTCTCCTGCGGAGGGCACACCCGAATGACAGGACAGCAGAATTTGTCAGTCCCGCCCGCGGCGCTGAAAGTCGGTTTGACAGTTAGTGCATGCTCTCCCGTTCTCTGCGGATCGCCGCGCCGCTTTTTTGTACCCGAATGGCGGGATGGTGGAAGCTGTCAATTCTGCACGCGAAGCCGAAAGCTGGATTGCCAGGAGGCAAATGCTCGCACAGTCTCTGCTTACCGCTTTTTGTATTCGAATGGCAGGACAGCAAAATCTGTCAATTCTGTCCGCACCGCCGGAAGTCAGGCAGAGGACGAATGTTCTTTGCATAGCGTGCCCGCCGTGCAAATTTGTTTCCGCACTGCCCTATTTTCAAAGCATGGGGTATGGGGCTTTGCCCCATGTTCACCAACAGCCCTTGACCATTTCCCTTTGCCCTATCTCTGCTTGCCGCACGAACTTTCTTTTCGCGCCATCCTTTTTTATTTTCCCCCAATGAGGTATGGGGCTTTGCCCCATGTTCACCAATGGCCCTTGACCTTTGCCCTTTTCCCTTGACCTTTGCCCTTTTCCCTTGACCTTCCGCCCTTGCCCTTTTCCTTCCCCCGCCTACTTCTCCATCGCGGCAAAATCCGCCCGGGCGGTGGGGTTGCCGGCCAGAATCGAGCATCCCTTGTCCAGCGTGATGGGGCTGCCGTCTATCTGGGTGCAGGCGCCGCCCGCCTCAGAAATGATGATGCTAGCCGCGGCGTAATCCCAGGGCTCGAGCACCATCTCGAAAAAGAGCGCAGTGCGGCCGGCGGCAGCATAGCAGATGTCCAGCGCGGCCGAACCGCTGCGGCGGATATCCAGGCAAACCTCGGAAACCTTTCTCAGCAGTGCAAAACTCGAATCGGCCAAATCCGGGTGATAGGGCGAGGTTCCGAAGCCCACCGTGCCCTGAGCCAGGCCACGGCTGCCGCAGGAGATGCGCGCGCCGTTTAAAAACGCGCCCCGGCTGCGCTCTGCCGCAAACACTTCGCCCAGATACGGGTTATAGACCACCCCGGCCTGCATCTGCCCGTCCCGGGCCAGGCCGACGGAGATGCTGCTGTGGCGGTAATCCGTGATGAAGTTGGTCGTCCCGTCGATGGGGTCTACGATGAACACATCGCCCTTTTCGGGCAAAACGCTGCTCTCGCCCTCCTCGCCCAAAAAAGCGGCGTTTGGAAACGCCTTTTGCAGGCGCTCCTGCAAAAACTGCTGCACGGCCACGTCGTATTTGGTGACGAAGTTGGCCTTGCCCTGTTTGGACGAGATATCTTCCTGCCCGGCGTGCGCGCCCAGCATAATTTTGCCGGCCTCGCGCACGGCGGAAATGATGGCTTCCAGCATAATCAAATCCCCTCTCACATAATTTGAAGAAAGCGCCCGTTTTGGCGCCGGTTTTCTTTTAGCATACGGCGGCCGGGCGGGCTTGTCAAGGGGAGGCAGAGCCGGAAAAAGCCGGTTTTACGGCGTTTTTTCGCAAGATTTCCTCCGAAATATTTGACATTGCATTTTTGTTCTGTTAGACTGAAAGAGTTAGCTAACAAATCTAGATACGGAATAATAAGTAGAGGTGTGAAATGGATACGCAACTGGAGGCAATCCAGGAGACCCCGAAGGGCGTCTCTGCAGCGGACAATCGGATTGCCACTAAGTTCAAGTTTTGGCCGCTGATTCGCTTTGTGTTGCCAACGATGGCGATGTCGCTGTTTATGGCACTGTTTAAATCTGTCGACGACGGGCTGTTTGTCTCGCAATTTGTGGGCAAAGATGGGCTCTCGGCAGTCAATATTGCTTTTCCCATCATCATGGGAACCTGGGGCATCGCGATCATGTTTGCCACGGGTGGTTCTGCCATCGCCGGAAAGAAAATCGGGGAAGGAAAGCCCGAGGAAGCCCGGCGGGATTTTACCAGCGTCTGCATCATCGCGGCGATTGTCGCGGCAATCGTGGCGCTGCCTTGTGTGATTTTTATGGAGCCCATCATGCGGCTTCTTGGCGCAGATGATTCCATCATGGGCTACTGTGTCGTCTATGGCAATCTGCTCATCGGGACGATGCCATTCTCCGTGCTCTCGCCGATTTTTGAGTTCTTCTATGTCACGAGCGGCGCGCCCAAGATGGGCCTTGTGAGCACAGTGCTGCGCGGCGCGGTCAATATCTTCCTGGATTGGCTGTTCATCGTCGTCCTGAAATTCGAGGTGATGGGCGTCGCCCTGGCCACGGCCGCCGGCGATCTCGCGACCTGCCTGCTGGGCTTTTGTTTCTACTGCAACAAAAAGCACGCCGTGCACTTTGCAAAGCCTTCGAAGAACTGGGGCAGCCTGCTCGGGCATTCCTGCAAAAACGGCGTTTCCGAGATGCTCAACCATGTGGCCATGGCCGTTACCGGCTTTATCATCAACGCGACCATGCTGCGGCTCATCGGCAAAGACGGCGTCGCGGCAAACGGCATCATCGGCAACCTGGGCTATATCATGTCGTCCATGTTTATCGGCTTTTCCAACGGCATCGCGCCCGTTTACAGCTATAACTACGGCAACCAGGATCACAAGATGATGCGCCGGCTTGTGCGCTATAGCCTGACGTTCCTGGCCGTGGCCAACTGCGCCACGGTGATCATCTGCGAGCTGGCGGCAAAGCCGCTCATCAGCATTTTTATCACCCAGGCCAAGGAGCCCGAGCTGTTCCAAATCGTCCTGGATGGCCTGCATATCCATGCGCTGACCTTCCTTTTCAACGGCTTTGGCATCGCGACTTCGGGCATGTTCGCCGCGCTCTCCAACGGCAAAGTGGCTTCCATCGTCTCTGTCATGAGAAACATGGTGCTCACTGTCGTGCTGACTGTGGCTTTCTCCTACGCGTTCGGCCTGACGGGCGTGTGGGTGGCGACTCCCGTGGGCGAGTTTATCAGCTTCTGTCTGTGCATGTTTTTGATTTACAAATACCGCAATGTCTATGGCTACGGCAAGGAGCAGATTGCGCCCATCGCAGAATAAGGCAAAACGACCAAAAGAGAGCATTCCTGCTCTCTTTTTTTATACCCGATTGATAGGACGCAGTAACCTGCCAGCCCTGCACGCGCCGCTTTCTATACCCGAATGACAGAAAGGTGGAAACTGTTGGCCCCGTCCGCGCCGCTGAAGGCCAATCTGCCAGAAGGCAAATGCTCTCCCGTGCTCTGCGTGTCAAGGTCAAGGGCCGCTCCTAATCATGGGGCTTCGCCCCATACCCCCTTACTGGGGATAATAAAAGAAGAGTGCGGGGAAAGCGTAGTTCTAAGCCGCTTTGCGATGTTTTTATACTGTGCAGGCGGCATTCTTCTGTGTCCTGTAAAACAGCAGGTTTTTGTTTTCATAACATCACCTTTGTAGTCGAAATTATCGCCGGATGGTGAACCTATATTCCGAATCATAATTTGGTATATGCTTATTGCAAGATAAGCGCATAGGTGTGCTGTGCCGCGGCAAATAGCAGACACATGCAAGCGAATTTCCATGTGCATTGCTGCGGGCAATATAATGCTCAGAGGAAAATGTTGGAAATGAATGGGAAATTGCGCAACGAACGGTTTATCAAAATCGGGTTAAACATTTCATATTATCGCAGGCTGAGAGGACTTTCGCAGGAACAGCTGGCCGAAGCGGCGGATATCAGCAGGCAATGGCTGGCACAGGTGGAAGCGCCCGGCCTGGTATCGCCGCTCTCCATCGAGACGCTTTTTTGCATTGCAGATGCGCTTGGCGTAGAGCCGGCGGTGCTTTTGGATTTCAGCCGATAAAAGACAGTTCCTGCGCCCGAATGACGGGAATGCGCAACTGTTCATCCCGCCCGCGCCGCACAAATCTCTTTTGCCATTTCCTTTTTCCCAGTCATGGGGGTATGGGGGCCTGCCCCCATGTTTTAGAGTGGCCCTTGACCTTGCCCCCATGATTACCCATAGCCCTTGACCTTTCTCCCCGCCGCCCCTGCCCTCCCAAAACCTCGCGCACGCGCGCCCTGCCAGCGCATAGTATGAAAAGGAGCGGAAAATTTTCTGAAAAAATATCTTGACAAATCCGTTTTTCGGGATTAGACTATCCCTAACAAAACAAACCGATGAGCAAGAGGAGTAAGTTTTCAAAGCTTTTGTAGAGAGCCGCCGATGGTGGGAGTGCGGTAAAGGGGAGAAGGCCGAATGGGCTTGCGAGGGCGAACCAAACGATGCATTGCATCCAGTAGGGGAGACGGAGCCGCAGCTTCGTTAACAACTGTATCACATGTTAGTGTGAATTGAGTGGGCGCGTTTTTTGCGTCAAACTGGGTGGCACCGCAGGAGTATACCTCTTGTCCCTGTTATGGGGGCAAGGGTTTTTTTATTGCCTCCGCACAAAATTCGCTCAAATTTTTTTGGAGGTATGAAACATGAAGAAAATTGCAACCATCGTCTCTATGCTGCTCGTCGCAGCGCTGCTGCTGGTCTCCTGCGCCAAGCCCGTCCCCGGCGCATCCGAACCGGCTGTGCCCGCGGAGAGCGAGAGCGCTTCTCCCGAGGCCGAAAGCTATAAAATCGGCGTCATCCAGTTTGCGGCGCATCCCTCGCTGGATAACTGCTACAACGGCTTTGTCCAGGGTCTGAAGGAAGAGGGCCTGGTAGAGGGCAAGAACCTCACCATCGATTTCCAGAACGCCCAGGGCGAGGTCTCCAATGCAGATTTGCAGGCCAAAAACATGGTAACCAGCAAGTATAACCTGCTCTGCGGCATCGCGACTCCCGCGGCCATGTCCTGTTACAGCGCGGCGAAGGAAGAGGGCGTCCCGGTCATCTTCTCGGCGGTTTCGGATCCGGTGGCGGCGGGCGTCGTCCAGAGCCTGGAAAAGCCCGGTTCGGTCGCTTCGGGCACGGCAGACAGCCTGAACCTGGAGGGCCAGATGAAGATGATTCGCGCGTTTTTGCCCGAGGCAAAGAAAATCGGCATCATCTATACGACCAGCGAGCCCAACTCGGTAACGCATCTGGAAAAATTCAAAGAGCTTGCCCCGAATTACGGCTTTGAGATTGAGGCAGTCGGCGTAACCAATGCTTCGGAGGTGGGCACTGCGGCGCAGACGCTCATCACAAACAAGGTCGACTGCATCAACAACTTCACGGATAACAACGTGGTGGATAACTTAAGCGTGGTTCTGCACGCGGCCAACGAGGCCAAGATTCCTGTGTTCGGCTCGGAGGAGGAGCAGGTCAAGAACGGCTGCCTGGCATCCGAATCCCTGGACTACGTCGAGCTGGGCAAGGAGACCGGCCGCATGGCGGCCAAGGTGCTCAAAGGCGAGGCGAAGCCCGCGGATATGGCGGTTTCGGTCATCGCGGCCAGCACCCCGGTTTACAACAAGACTGTTCTGGACGCTCTCGGCCTGACGCTCCCAGCGGATTACGCCGCCGCGGCAGACCTTTCGGCAGCGCAGTAAAGACGCAAGGCAGGGCAGGGCGGGCCAACACGGCCTGCCCTGCTGCTGTTTTTTGGGGGTGAGAAGGTCAAGGGCCATTCTTAGCCATGGGGGCATGGCCCCCATACCCCCAATATATTATAA
>CAJUPM010000006.1:0-26669 GCA_910588425.1 uncultured Christensenellaceae bacterium
CTGGAAGTGCGGGAGTTTCAGTATAATTCTCGTTATGCGAATTATGCGTTTGTAACGGTAAAGAATAATTCTGAATACGATCTGGATATTAGCGCAGATTTCACGCTCTATGACGAAGCAGGAAGCATTATAGGAGCGGAAAGCCGGAGTCAGGAGGCCGTCGAGAGCGGGCATGAAATTCTGCTTTGGTTTATGCCGGATGAGCCATACGCAAAAATGGAGTACGAATTTTCGGCGCAGGAAGAAGATCTGTATGAGTGTGTGCTTTCAGATCTTAGCTATGAGGCGAGCGAGACAAAGGGCAAGGTGATATTGTCGATCACGAATAATGGCGAAAAGCCAGCAGAATTTGTCCAAGCCAATGTTTTGTTTTTCAACGGCGGGCAGGCTGTCGGCCATGATTTTAGCTATGCCACGGACGACGATCATGAATTAAAGCCAGGAAAAACAAAAAATGTGGAGTTATCCTGCCGCGAAGATTTTGATTCATACGAAGTATTTTTCACAGGGCGGCGTTATTAAAAACAGTATATAATTTTAGAGTGCTCATCGCGCCATGGAAATAGGCGAGGTGAGCATTTTTTATTTGGAACATTTATATGAAAAAATAAAGAGGCAGGCAGAACAGTATCCACACAATGCTGATGTTTGGGAAGATTTGTTCGAGTGCGTGCGTATTTTGTCAGACACGAACAAAGAAAAAGCACAAAAATTTAATTTGGAAGTTCGGGAACGAACGGCGGCGCTGCTGCGCAGTTCTGGAGATTTTGAACTGAACAAACAGCTTTATGATTTACAGAGGAAAAGCTACTTACTCGGTGCAAAGAATGGATCGTTCTCTGATTATTTGTTCTATATCGAGTGGAACCGAGAACCTGCGAAACGGTTTTATCAGCCGCGTATGAAGTATCTTGCGCCCATGGTAGAGGCCTACCAAGATGTGCATGATGGCAAACTCGATTTGCTTACTATCTCTCAGCCAAAAAGAACAGGAAAATCTCAGACGGGCATAAACTATGTGAATTTTATCAGCGGGGAGCATCCCGAAAGAAGCACGCTGATGGAGGGGACAGGCGATGCGCTGGTAAAATCGTTTTATGATGGGTGCTTAGAGATCCTGCTCGATGGCAATGAGTACTTGCATCACGATGTGTTTGAGAATAGCCGTGTTGTGGGGACAAACGCTGATTTAAAGGTGATAAACTTACAGTCAAAAAAGCGCTTTCCGACGATTATGTGCAGATCCATTGATGCATCGCAGGTCGGCCTTTCGGAAGCAACAAATTTACTGTATCTTGACGACTTAGTGCAGGGCCGGGAGGAAGCTCTTGACAGAAACAGGCTGGATAAAAAATGGGAGGTACTGAGAGGCGATGTTTTAGGCAGACGAATTGAGGGAACGCCGATCGTTGCGGCAGGCACGAGGTACAGCCTGTATGATCCTATCGGCAAACTGCAGGAAATTGCTGACGATATGGGCTGGAGGTGGAGAGCAATAGAGATCCCGGCGCTTGACATCGAAACCGACGAAAGCAATTATGAGCATGAACGTGATGGAAAGAAAATTTTCACAACAGAGTATTTGCGCCATGAGCGGGACATGCTGTCAGAAGAACAATGGGAAAGCGAGTTCCAGCAGCAGCCGTTTGAGGCAAGAGGCCTGATGTTCCCCGAAAAGAGCCTAAACCGTTATTTTAAACTCCCGCCGGATAAAGCACCAGATGCCGTGATCGCCGCTTGCGATACGGCAGATAAAGGCTCTGACAGCGTAATGCTCCCGGTTGCGTATTTGTATGGAGAAGATGTTTTTATAGAGGACTGTGTGTTTGATAACGGCGCACCTGGAGTAACAAAACCAAGATGCGCAAAAATGTTGTTTCAGCATAAAGTCGCCAGGGCACAGTTCGAGAGCAACAATGCAGGAGAATATTATGCAAGAGATGTGGAAGAGGAAGTAAAAAGGCTAGGCGGGAACACATCGATTACGCTGAAACGCTCGATTGCGAATAAGCATACCAGGATTGAGATGGCATCTGACAATATTATAAAGCATTTCTATTTCAAGCACAGGAGCCTGTACAAACCGAGCAGCGATTATGGGAAAATGATGAAGGAACTCACCACATATACCCGTTCCGGAAAGAACGCCCACGATGACGCGCCAGACGGCATGGCAATGCTGGAGAATATGATCCGTGATTTAGTGATAGGGACGGCCAAAGTTGTTCAAAGACCGTTTTAACACGAAGTGAGAGTAAAAAAGTTGGAGAATTTCACATATAGTGGTATAATATAATCATGGAAAGAAGAAAAAAGGAAAACACCGTATGCTGAACGACAACATCATGATCGTGCATAAGCTGCCCAAGGATTTACCATATATCAATATCTATTGCATTGGGGACAAGCATATTGGCTCACGCCAGTGTAATTTAGGGCTGCTTGAGGCCATTGTCGAAGAAATTAAAAATGATGAGTTAGGCTATGTTGTGTATTGCGGCGATATGCTGGACATGGGGCTAAAGAATAGCAAAACCAGCGTTTATGAGCAGACTATGATGCCGCATGAACAAAAGGAATGCTTCTGCCGCATGTTTGCGCCGCTGGCCTCTAAAACCTTGGCAGGGGTTCCGGGCAACCATTGCGAGCGCATGAGCCGGGAAGTCGGAATAAACCCCATGTACGATGTGTTTTGCAGATGGGGGATTGAGGACGTGTACCGTGAAAATTCGGCTATCTTGAAGGTGAATTTAGGCGAAAAAAGGAACCGGAAACAAGTAAGCTATGGAGGCGTTGTGCTCCATGGAAGTGCAGCAGCAAAGCATCATCGGCATTCGATGTGCTATGACGGCATTGATTTTGTTATTAGCGGGCATACGCACACGCCAAGCTATACCCCGCGCGGGAAGATACGCGTTGATTTACACAACGAAAAAATCTCGCGCGTGGGTTATAAAGAGATCGTTGTTGATTCAGGGCTTGAATTTGGAGGGTACGCGATTAAAAAAGAGTATGAAGCATCAGCAGCTCCCGAGCTTCAGATTTTGAAACTATATGGCGATCATAAGCACAGCGATTTTATCGCGAGGGAGATTCCATGCTGATATATTGTGCACACAGATTTGGAAATAGCTATAAAAATCGCAAGCGGGCAGAAAGGCTTATTGAGCACTTGCAACGGAACGATTTGAAAAACTGCTATATCAGCCCGATCCATGCCTTTGGGCATTTGTATTCAAAGATTTCGTATGACGCCGGGATGGAGTTGTGTTTCGATTTGATGATGGTCTGTGATAAATTGCTCGTGCTTTCAGAGGAATCGGAAGGCGTAAAGAGAGAAGTTGAGATGGCGAGAAAATTGGGAATGGAGGTGGAATATTATTAGTTTTCACGGAAGAAAAATGATTGTTTCTGATGAGACCGAGATTCGGCGTGATAATGTTTTAGAAATTCTAAATACAACACTGCCTGACTTTGAACAAAATAGTCGGGAAATTTCATACCTCTATGAATATTATCTGGGGAACACACCGATTGACGGAAGAGAAAAAAAGATTCGCCCAGAGATAAACAATAAGATTAAAGAGAACCACGCGCATGAAATTGTGGCATTTAAAGTAGGCTATGGCTTTTCTGAACCAGTACAGTACGTTCAGAGAGGAAAGAGGGAAGGGATTACAGACGCCCTGGAAGAGCTGAATAATTACATGTTTTTGGCCGGGAAACACGCTGGAGACAAGGCGCTGGCAAAGTGGTGGAACATCACCGGCATTGCGAATCGCCTGATTTTGCCAAACAGCAAATATATGCCGGACGGCGACGAAGCCCCGTTTTTGATATATACGCTAGACCCGAGAGAATCTTATGCGGTCCATAGTACCGAAATTGGAAACCCGGTGATCGGCGGGGTAATGCGCCATAGAAAACGGGATGGGACATGTTTTTATAGCATACATGCGCCAAGCCGCCAGTTTATCATTCGAGACAGCAATGTAGAGGAAATCCCCATAGCGATCGACAGGAATTATTTCTTTGAATATCCAGCAGATGAAAGCAGGCTAGGGGCATTCGAAGGAGTAATGAGCATTCTGGACGCGCTAGACAGACTTTCGTCTAACAGAATGGATGGAGTCGAACAATTTGTCCAGGCGATCATGATTTTTAAAAACTGCCGGATAGAGGACGAGGATGCAGGAGAACTCAAAGAAAAACTAGGCATCAGCATATTTGGAGATAATGCAGACGTAAAGCAGCTTTGTGAAGCGCTAGACCAAGCGCAGGTCCAGATGTTCGTTGATTATCTGTATCAGACGGTTTTAAACGATTGCGGGATGCCAAATAGAAATGGCGGAAGCTCCACTTCCGATACAGGCAGTGCGGTATATCAGCGCGATGGCTGGAATACGGCAGAGGGCCGAGCGAAAGATTCAGAGACTACTTTCAAACAGTCAGAGATTGAGTTTTTGAAAACAGCCTTGTTGATTGCTAAAAATGTCGCGGGGCTGGACAGTAAGTTGAAGGCAAGCGATATTGATATTAAGCTGACACGCCGGAACTACGAGAATTTACTTTCCAAGGCGCAGGTGTTGACGATGATGCTTGGCGACAGCAAGATACATCCTCTCACAGCATTTCAGTCGTGCGGCATGTTTACCGATCCAGGAGCAGTTTATCAGATGGGGCAAAAATGGCATGAAGAGATGAGTGCGCTTCTCCCGCAAAATAGCCCGGACGTCGGGGAAAAGCATGAGAGCGAGGGCGAAAGGGTTGAAGAAGAAAATAGTGTTGATTGACGTTCGATGCCCTAATTGTTCCAGATTGCTTGGCAGGGTATCATCGACAGCGGAACTTGCATGCAAATGCGGCCTAATTTTGCTGGTAAACCCAAGAACAAAGAAATACAGAATAATTCGGGAACCCAAAAAGATAAGAGCACTAAGAGTGCCAGTAAACCATGATTAAGGTTTATTGGCACTTTTATTTTTTCAGAGAGAACTGTAAACGCAGCGTCAGAGCAGACGAAAAACGGCAAAAAGTATGGTCGGAGAAGACCTTAAGCGCAAAGGAGAAAAGATGGCAATAGACGTAAGTAAGATTGATGGCTATACGGAAATGACGGCAGAGGAAAAAGTGGCCGCGCTGGAACAATATGAGATGGATTTATCGGGGTATGTAAAAAAAGATATTGCCGATAAGTATGCCAGCGAGGCGGCTGATTACAAACGCAAGCTGAAAACGAAAATGACAGATGAAGAGGCCGCAAGGGAAAAGGAAGCCGCAGAGCGTCAGGCGATGATGGAAGAACTTGAGACGCTGAAGCGAGATAAGCAGGTTTCTGATAATATCTCGAAATTGCTGGCGTTAGGCTACGATAAAGAGATTGCGGAAAAATCTGCAAGTGCTTTGGCAGATGGCGATGTTGGCTCGTTTTTTGAACTGCAAGGGAAACATCAGGAATCCATGGTAAAGGCGCTCAAAGCCGAACTCATGAAGCAGATGCCTAAGCCGCCCGCAAGCGATGCCGCTCATAGAGAGAATTTTTCAAAAATGGCAGACGAAGCGCTTGCCTCCGGCAATATTACAGGAGCAGCATATTATTTGCGTTTAGCACAAGAACAATAGGAGGGAATGAAGAAGAATGGCAGACACGATTGCCACCAGTTTCGGGGTACTTAATTACTCCGGAATGCTGTTTAACAAAGGAAACACAAGAACACCACTTTCGGCAGCGATTGGCGGAAGAGCAAAAACTACGAATCATGTTGAGTTCGTAACCGGGCAGGAATACACGGGCGGTGGTGTTGGATCGCAGCCAAGCATTAGCGAGAGCGCTTCGCTGACTGCACCAGATGCAACGACTACAGGCAGAAGCCAGAAAACAAATGTTACACAGATTTTCCAGGAAGCAGTTGGCGTTTCTTATGGAAAACAGTCGAATATGGGGACGCTGTCCGGGATTAACATTGCAAACCAGCAGGTTAACCCGATTAGCGAGCTGGATTTTCAGGTTGCGGTAAAGCTCCAGAAGGTAGCGCGTGATATTGAATATACGTTTATTAACGGTACTTATAACAAAGCCGAGACAGATACCGAAGTAAATAAAACGCGTGGCCTGGTAGAAGCGATTACGAGCAATACGAAGGCAATGGGCAGCAAGCCGCTCGGCCTTTGGGATATTGCAGAAATGATGAAGAAGATCCAGGAGTCAAATGCGCCGATCGATAACTTGGCCCTTTGGTGTGATGCGACGACGTTGTTCCAGATTAACGCTGACGCCGTACAGAATGGACTGTCTATTGTACCGGCTTCGAGAGAAATGAACGGTATCCAGCTTTCCAGCGTCGTAACGCCGCTCGGTATCGTTTATCTGCACCTTGGCGAATGCCTGCCTAAAGGCACGGCCTTGATGCTTGATCTGGATGTAATTTCGCCTGTATATCAGCCAGTTCCGGGCAAGGGTAATTTCTTCCTTGAGGAGCTTGCAAAAGTTGGTGCTGGGACGAAGTATCAGCTGTTCGGCCAGATCGGCCTGGACCATGGCCCTGAGTGGTACCATGGAAAGTTTACTGGAATTGCGCAGTCCTTCGCTAAGCCGACCTATAGCAGAACGGTATATGTAGCAAATACTGAAGAGGCGCCTATTCCTACGAAAGCTGTAACCTCGGCAGGCGCATAAAAATATAGGAGTAGTTGTGAAGTGTCGAATGAAGAAAAACTAGAAAAATTAAATACTTGGATAGAGCCAGATTCGCTTTCCGAGTCGCACTCGCAACTGCTGCTGGATAGCGCTGGTGATGCGATTCTGAATAGGTTATATCCCGTAGAAAGGCCTGACGATGCGGAAGTTCCGGCCAGATATGATATGCTACAAATTCAGATTGCGGCTGAACTGTATAGCAAGCAAGGGGCAGAGGGCGAGAGTTCTCATAGTGAGAATGGGATTTCCCGCGTTTATGAATCTGCGGGCATCTCGCCTTCTCTGCTCAATCAGATAGTGCCATATGTGGGTGTAATAGGATGAGGTGCCTGGAACGCAATAAAAGACTGCTTTATTATGCGAAATATATCGGGAGAAGTGAAGGCAGAGACTCAGACGGTTTTCTGACAGGAGAGGAGATGCTGGAATACGAAGACGCAAAGGCGTGGCGCGTGAATATCACCCCTGCAACAGGCGATGTTTCTCAGCAGGCGTTTGGTGCATTCCAAGACTATACCGCTGTCCTCTGTACCACGGATGATTGCCCGGTGACTGAAGAAAGCCGTTTGTGGATCGGCAGAGCACCGAAAACAGCACATAATTATGTGGTGAAACGAATTGCGAAGAGCCTAAACAGCACGCTGATCGCAGTAAAGGAGCTGCCTGGCAAGTGAAAATATCGGTAAAACTTGACACGTTAGATGATGCGATCAAAGCAGTTCGAGAACTCAGGCAATCCCTGAGGGGGAAAGCAGATAAAATCGCAAGACGTTTGGCAGAGATGGGCCTCGGAGTAGCGAGTGTTAAGTTTGCCGTAGCGGCTTACGATGGCGAGAACGATGCGTCGCTTTCTATAAAAGCGGAAGGTCCAGGTCAGTATACTGTGCAGGCCTCGGGGGAAAGCGTTCTGTTTATTGAATTTGGAACAGGCATTTACAATCCAGAACACCCTCTGGCAAATGAGTTTGCAATGAAACATGGCGAATATGGTCAGGGTAAAGGAAAAAACAGAAGCTGGGGGTATTATGGGAAGCCGGGAACAAACGGGAAATATTTGAAAACTACGGAAAAAGGCGATGTTTACATTACAAAAGGCAATCCCCCCGCGATGGCAATGTATCAGGCAGGCCGGGAGATAGAAGATGCTGTTTTAAGCGTTGTGCGAGAGGTATTAGGAAATGATTGATATCGAAAACGAAATATTTACTCTTGTTCACGATGCGTTAAAAGCCAAGTGGCCGGACATCTATGTAACAAGCTCATATAACGAGGTTCCCAGTTCATTGCCTGCAGTTTATATCACCGAGATGGACAATGCAGTTTTTACAAAAACGCTGACACAGAACAATGAGGAATTACACGCCAGAGTAACCTATGAGGTGAATGCGTACAGCAATGCGGAAAGCGGAAGAAAGACGCAATGTAAAGAAATTATTGCAGAAGTCGATAATGTTCTTTGTCAGTTGGGGTTTATTCGGCTATCACTGCTTCGCACACCCAATATGGCCGATGCAAATGTGTATCGAATGACAGGACGCTATCGCGCTGTTGTTCGAAAAGATAGAGTAATTTACAGAGAATAATTGGAGGGAAAAATTTGGCAACTTCGAGTTACAAAACTTTTTTGATGAAAGGGACGACTTCCGGCGATACAACAACTTATGAAAAGCTGGTTGATATCAAGGATTTCCCGGATTTGGGCGGCGCGCCTGAAATGCTGGATATAACGACATTGTCTGATCCGATGAGCACGTTTATTCCTGGCATTCAGTCCCTGGACGCTTTGGAGTTTACAACAAACTACGATCTTGAAGATTTTAAGAAATTAAAGGAACTGGATGGAAAAAATGAAAAATACGCAGTTTGGTTTGGCGGGACAGAAACTGCGGGTGTGCTAACGCCGACCGGCAGCGATGGCAAATTTTCTTTTGAAGGGCAGCTTTCCGTATTTGCCGTTGGCGCAGGAGCGAATGAGGTGCGCGATATGACGATTACGATTGCGCCTTCCACACCTATTAAATTTGAGGAACAGGCAAGCTAAATCAGGGCGGCATCGCCGCCCTTTCTAGGAGAAAAGATGAAGGAAAACAAACAGATTATTTTTGAATATCAGGGCCACGATTATACGCTGGAATTTACACGGAAAACAATCGCAACAATGGAGCGGCAGGGCTTTGTCGCAGATGATCTTACAGCAAAGCCGGTAACCACACTGCCCACGCTGTTTGCCGGGGCGTTTCTCGCAAATCATCGGTTTGTGCGCAGAGATGAGATTGAAAAAATGTACGATAAATTCCAGGACAAGCAGGAGCTGCTTACAAAGCTGATGGAGATGTACGCTGAGCCTGTTAATGCGCTCTTTGAAGAGCCGGAGGAAAACGAGGGAAACATCAAGTGGGAGGCGAGCTGGTAAAAGCCCAGCCTTCCTACCGCGAAATTTTCTATCAGTGTTTCCCGCTCTATCTTTCCATGGGAATGAGCGCAGAGGAATACTGGGACGACGATCCTTGGCTTGCTTATTATTACCGCAAAGCATATCGGCTTAAACTTTCTGAGAAAAGCCAGGAAGCGTGGCTGCAAGGCATTTACTTTAGCAAGGCCATAGAAGCCACGATTGGCAATATGTTTGCGAAAAAAGGGAGTCAGAAACTTTCCTATCCCTCTGAACCATTCGCTTTTACAAAAGAGGATGCGGAAAGACAGGAAAAGAGGAAACAACAGAACGCAAAAGCCCGCCTAGCGGCGTGGGCGCAATCATTTAATAGCAAGATGCCCTTAGAGGTGCGAATGGAGGGCATCAATGAGCCAAGAAACAACAATCGAACAAATTAACATAGAGATAACGGCCAGCTCTTCTTCTGCTGAAAGAGGACTGGCCTCTCTTGAAGCTACATTAGGACGAGTGCGCAGTGTAGCGAAAGGGGGTATCGGCCTCACAAGCGTAACAAATCAGCTAGCAAAATTAAATGCAACCGTGCAGGCCAGTCCATCGTATACGGCTCTGAATAAATTAGCTGACAGCTTAAAAGCACTAAACGCTGTAGAGACCCCAAAGTTAAATATTAGGACAGTAGCAAATCAGCTTGAGCGGCTGCGAGAGGTTATGCCTGGAATAAACGCAATGGATATGACCGCCGTGGGAACAAAACTGGGCGGACTCGCAACAGGCCTAAACAAACTAAAGGATATCGAGAAAAGCAATCTTGGAAGCATTGTTACTCAGCTATCGAAAATTTCCACCGTTACCGAGCAGCTAGATGATGAAACTTTAGATGCCTTTGCAGACGCGTGCAAAAAGACGGCCGCAGCGGTCAAGCCACTGGCCGCAGAAATGGAGAAAATCTCCAATGGTTTTAATGCGCTTCCGACAAAGATTAGAAGAGTAATTTCGCAGCTCGACTCTATGGGCAGATCTACAGCTAAAGCATGGAAAGAGCAAAATCTGTTTGATAAAGTGCTGTCAGATGCTAGGGTGAAGTTTGCGGCGTATGCAACAATTTTTAAAAGACTGTGGAATGTACTTGGCGACTTCGTAAGTGAATCAAACAACTATGTTGAAGATATGAACCTCTTTAACGTTACCATGGGAGAAGGAGCAGAATCTGCGAGAGCCTACGCATATGAAGTGCAGAATGCGCTAAGCATTGATGCAGCTGATTTTATGAAAAATCAAGGCGTATTCCAGCAAATTGTTTCTGCATTTGGAACTGTATCTTCCCAAGCAACGGTTATGAGCAAAAACCTAACACAGCTTGGGTATGATATTTCTTCCTTTTTTAACATTTCGGTTGATGACGCTATGCTAAAACTGCAATCTGGCATTGCGGGTGAAATGGAACCGCTTAGACGTTTAGGCTATGCGCTTGACAGTGCAACATTACAGCAGGTTGCATACCGAAACGGGATTGAGAAGAATATTTCCAGCATGACTCAGGCCGAGAAGTCGCAGCTTCGCTACATCGCGATCATGGAGCAATCAAAAAACGTTATGGGCGATATGGCTCGTACGATAAATTCTCCTGCGAACGCGATGCGAGTATTAAGTCAGCAAATCACGATGTTAAAGCGTGCGCTAGGTAATATTTTAATTCCTATTTTGCTCGAAATTTTGCCTTATGTTATTGCGTTCACAAAGGTTTTGACACAAGCGGCGCAGGCGTTGGCAAAGCTAGTTGGCTATGAATTTCCGACATTCGATTACTCCAGCGTGGCCAACGTTGGGATAGAGGCGGAAACAGCGGCAGATAAAATTGGAGATATTGGTGGCGCTGCCAAGAAAGCGGGAAAGCAGATCAGAAAAGACCTTCTTCTCACCTTTGATGAGCTGAATGTGTTAAGCGACAAGGATTCCGGCGGTTCCGGAAGTGGTGGGGCAGCAGTTGGTGGGTTGAGCGGCGTCGATTCATTGATTGATGAGCTGCCTTCCTATGATTTCCTTGGCGGGCTTGATGGTGTGAACGAGAAGGTCGAAGAAATTACAAAGTCAATAAAACGCTTCATTCCGTTAATAAAGACCTTGGCGACAGTTCTTGGTGTTACACTGGCCGCGAAGGGTGTCGTGAAAGCGATTAATAAGTTCGAAGACCTAAGAGACCTGCTTGGAGGCAAAAAAGGCATTTCTGGTATTATGGGCAAAGTTGCAACAGGGGTTTTAGGGTTTGCCGCGTCATTTGCAAGTTCCGCCACTCTGATGTACAGCTTTACTTTGTCTGGTAATAGGTTGCTAGGTGTGCTTAGTTCATTAGTGGTCGGCATCGGCGCAGCCGGCGCAGTTTTGTCAGGGTTATTAGGGCCTGTTGGATGGGTAATTGCAGCTGTCGGGACATTAACTGGCGTTATCGTGGGATATAGATTGGCACAGGAACAGTTATATTCTGAAACAGTGGATAATGCTTTTCATACAAGAGTATTTGACAATGGAGGCGTCCTTGTTTCTGAATACTGCGATCAAATAGCAAGAGCTATTGAACAAGTGAGCGCGTTTAGTGCAAGGACAGCGGAATATTGTAACCAAATTACTCAGCTCGACGACACAATTTTAAATTCTTATAATACCGTTTTAACATATTCGACGGCTTGGGAGGCAACAGGGACAATTACAAAAGAACAGATTGGCACTATGATCGCTTCTCTCGATCAGATGTTACAAGCGACGCAAGAAAAGATTACGTTTTCTGCATCAATCTTCCGCGAAACACTGACTAACGCTATTAGAACGTCAACTGGCGCTGCGCAAGAAAATTACAAGTCCATATTAAATATTGCGTATTTATTAGAGTCAAATATGAACACTCGAGTAGCGGAGTGCAAAGCTGAATTAGCGGCTGCAACCCTTGAACTTAATAATCTTGATGAATCGTCTGCAACGTACAACGAGGACGCGGCAAGACTCATGACAAAAATAGGCGATTTAAATAATGAAATTTATGGACTAAGCGACTCTTCTTGGACAGCCAAAAACGAAGTTGAGGCCTTGGCAAACAGTTATGCGAACATGGACTTTAGTTCATTTGTGGATGGTTCTAATTTAGCGCAGGATGCGCTCTCTAATTTGGACGAAACCACCGCAACGGCATATCAGAACACTACTGATACCTATCATCAGATGCAGAAAGATATGGAGACTATGTTTTCTCAAGTCGAGATGGACTCGCCGCAATGGAAACAAATAGTTGCAGAAGCAACAAAAATTGACCCCACATTAGTTGAGGGCGATGTTGAAGGCGTAAAGCGAGTTATGAGAGAGCAGCTAGAACAGATGTATCAAGGCCAGATTGCTGACATTGATGCACTTTATTTGCAAGCGAAGGGTACCATTATGGGTTCCATTAACGACGCCATGGGTGATAGCGCCGCAGAAGTCGCCAAACAAAAGGTCGGGGAACTGAAAGATGCCTTTTCAAAAGAATATGGTTATGAAGATTTCGCCCAGCTTTGCGCAAGCGGCAACACTGCTGTAATAACCCAAGTGACGGAAGAGGCGATGGGTTTTTATGACCAGGAATACAAAAAAGCTTACGACAAAATTATTGCAAATAATAAGGACATGCTAGGAGAACTAGATACCGCCTTTGGTAACATGGATAATGCCAGAGCACTAGCGATTGATGCCGGTTCAGGGGTTGCCCAAACATTGGTTCAAGGCGTGGGTGAAGGGCTAACTGACTCAAGCGCACAGTCTTTTATGGACAACGGCTTTGAACATTTGGCCTCATACATGCAAATGGCCGCGAACAGAGCAAATGAGGCAGGGTCTCCAGCTCGGATCATGATCGAGCCGGGCGAGTATGTAACTTGGGGCGTTGTTGAGGGTATGACTGACGATACTTCAATGCGTCGAATAGACGACGCGGCGAAGGAAGTTTCTAAAGCGCTTCTGACTTCCATCGAGAATGTAATAGAAAAATCTGCAAAAAACAGTGGGACGAGCTCTGTGGCAATAGCAACTGCTTTGACTGACAGCATTAAAAAGTCTCTTGATAACAAGATGAAAGCCTCTGCGTTCACCAAATATGGCAAAGACATGATGGATGGCGTCAAACAGGGTGTTTTGAATGGCAAAAGCGGCTACGCCGAGACCATAACAAAGCTGATGAATGACGGCAAGGAACTTGTTTCTAATAATAAGCAGAAATATGAATCTGCAATGAAGGATATTGTTCAAAAACTTGCTCATACAGTAACAATAGACAAAACTGTTGAGAATGCCATTCGCACCATGCTTACGAAAACAAGCAGTGTGATCCGAAACGATTCTTCTATTAAGGATGCCTTTAAGACGATGTTTGGTGGAAGTACCTCCGGCTTTGACAATCTGTTTAAAGAGCTCGCAAATAAAGTGCGAGGCGACAATTCTTTGACGTCTGCTTTTGAGAAGGTGTTCAATAAGGTCCTTTCTAAAACTGACTCATGGACTGGGAAGATGCGCACAGCGGTAAATGACATGCTGGGCAACTGGTCTAAATCTATGAACAGCGTTAGTTTCAATTCGCAAGGAAAGATGTCGTTTACGCCCATGGGGAGAGTTTCTATTCCTAGGTTTGAGCAGGGCGGTTATCCATCTACGGGGCAGCTCTTTATTGCGAGAGAGGCCGGCGCAGAAATGGTGGGTTCTATCGGAAACAAAACAGCTGTCGCAAATAACGACCAGATCGTGGAGGCTGTTGCATTGGGCGTATATCAGGCAGTTAAATCGGCGCAAGAGGGCGAGGCGAAGGAAATCAACGCAAATATCACTGTTACGCTGGACGGCGAGACAGTATATCGAAACCAGCAGCAAATTGCCGCACAGAAGGGGTATGATTTCGGCATGAGAGGATTCGCGAATGTATAACGGTTTTATTTACATTATGAACACTGCTTTTCCGTATCCAAGCAAAGAAAGCGGTTTGCAAACAATTCTTACAACGGTCGACTCTGCGCGCACGGCCGACGGCGTTATGAGAGCGAAGAAAATTGGCAGAGACCAAGGAAAGGTTGAGCTGACATGGAATGTTTTGACGCCTGAAACTTGGTCTGCCATGCTCAAAATTTTTGATAAAAACTTTACTTTCCCTATCAGATACTTTCATATGATGGAGGATGCTTGGGTTACGAGAACATTTTATGTAGGCGATAGAAGTGCGAGGCCGTTCTTGGTGGATAAAAATACCGGGAGGCCGAAATATTGGCTGGATTGCAAGGCGAATGTAGTTGATACGGGGTTATAAAATATGAGAGAAGTAAGCCAAGAATATAAGCAGCTTATGAGCGGTCTAATCCAGCCGCCTACGCAAATAAAAGTAGATATTAATATTTATAATGTAGAGGCCTCGGACACAGCTAGGTCTTCGCCTAGTTCTTCTCTTTACTGGAGCAATATTACGGGGATAAATGCAGGCGATACTTCCAGCAGATACGTAACTTTTGAGCCTGGATTTTATCGCCTAGACAGGGATTTTCTGATAGAGCCTGAAGATGAGGAAGCGTATGTAGAACAAGGGTGGACAACTGAGCTAATGTGTGGGGAGGATGGAGAGTTTGCAACAACAATCCTTCTTGAAATCAGCTTTCCAAAGCCGCAATATGGTTTCCTGGGATTTACTTTCCACTTTGATGTTGAGGATGATTGCTACCCAGAAAAAGTTCTTTTCGAGGCATACAATAATGAGCATTTTATTGTGGCTGAAGAGGTCGAAATTACATCGGCGAACATGTTGGTAACGCCAGAGTTTGTCGATGGTTTTAACCTGCTATTTCTGCATTTCTCTGCTATGCACAAGCCGTTCCGAAGGCTGCGTGTGGACAAAATAGGGTTTGGAGCGACGCAGACGTTCTTAACAGAGGATATTTTAAGCACAGAACATCAAGAAGAAGTGAACCCTATTAGCGCGACTCTCCCTAAAAGCAGCTTGTCTTTCGAGATTATCAATATGGACAAGCGCTATAATGCCGATAACCCTGATGGCCTGTGGGAGTATTTAGAAGAGGAACAGCCAGTAACGCTATATTACGGCGTGAATGTTGATGGAGCCACAGAGTGGGTGAAGGCCACAAGCCTTTTGAATACAGGTTCGCCAACGATAAGTGCTACCAGCGCAAAGTTTTCAGCACAAAGCCCCATTGCTCTGCTAAATGATACTTATTATAAGGGTGATATGTTGCAAACGAACCTGTATCAAATGGCAGAGAGTGTTCTGACAGATGCCTATGCGGAAAAATATAACCGGCCAAAGCAATGGAAATTGGACGACGCGTTGAAAAACAGAACTACCTTTGCGCCCTTACCGAAACTGCCGCATAATCAATGCTTGCAGTTAATTGCTACGGCAGGCAGATGCGTGCTGAGAAGTGATGTAGATGGGGCGATAGAACTGAAGACTCAGCTAAATCCTACGGTCAAAATTTCGGCCGAACAGCCTATTTATTATTCAAGTCTGAGCGGCCTGACAACAATGACAAACGGAATGAATCCACGGCATTATATTACTTTTGAGCCATATGGGTGGAGATTATCCGGACAAGGGAATATTATTTTGCCAGACGCCGGGGAATATGAGGAGACAGGATTTGTGAGTGAGCTGATCTCCGATGAAACAGGGCTGTTTTCTGTGCTGCCAGCTGTATCACTCCAATATTCTCACCAATATACAAACTATGAGTTCGAGTTATTATTTGATGTGAATAACCAGATATTCCCGACAGCATTCAATGTTGAATATTATAACGGCGAAAAGCAGGTCGATATACTGGAGGTTCGCAATAACGATAGCGCCTGGTACACAGTTTCGCATTATGTATCTGGATTTGACAGAGTCGAAATCAAAGCGATACGCATGAACCAGCCGTTTTCGCGCTTTTCTCTTGCCCGCATAGGAGAAGGGTATGTGAATGATTATCTGCTGGACTTTTCTCAAGCGATTGTTGAACCACCTGTAACAAAGGAAGCCAGAGTAAAAAATGTGGAGGTCATCTACCACTCATACCTTGCAGAACAATCGGAAACAGAGATAGCAAAGAAAACAATCACAGTGAAAGATAGAGAAACGGTTACGATTGAATATGCCCCGGCGACGCAGCTCTCTCTTGCTGTAACAAAAGGAAATGTGCATCTTTCGGGAATTGAGATGTGGGCGCAGGAATGCCATTTTATGGTTGAATTTATTGGCGAGGAACCACCAGAAACAGAGGAGATAGAGATAACAGTTAGCGGCTATAAAATCATAGACGAGGCGCAGAGCGTTCTTATTCCTGTAGAAAGGGATGGGGAAACATGTACTTTTGACAACCCGCTCATTACTGACAGCCGATGGGCAAGAGAGGTGGGAGAGTGGATAGCTGATTACTTAAAAGGAAGGAATGTTTATGACTTTGACGTTCGGCAGGACTATCGGTTAGAGGCGAACGACATTGTATATCTTGATACGGCCTTTTCAAAAAAACAAATTGCAAGGGTGGTATCGGTGAAAAACACAGCGCCCGGGCAGATCGGGCATGTGCGGTTGAGGAGGCTAGAATAAATGAGCCAGTGGGTGGAGCCAAAGACGAACTGGGAGAAAAGCGACTACTTTAATTTGGACCCAGATTATATACGAATAAAGGGGAATATTACATATCTCTATGAGATGGCAAGCGATTTGTATGGAGCTTTTTCCATTTTGCCCATGGGCGAATACACGATAGCCGATATTCCTCATGCTGACTTTTTTAACACCATAGAAGAAAACATGCAAAGGTTGGCTGATGATCATTATCTGCCGAATGGATTTGGGGGAAGGAAATATTTCTATGGAAATGGAAGGCCATGGACACATGAAGACTTAAATCGTATTGAACAGAATCTATTGTTGTTGTACCGTGCATTTTCCAGCCAAAATGCGGGGAAGCAGGAACTTCCATATGACCTCGGGAGAGAAATTAGAATTTAGGAGGAAGAATGTCTCAGTTTGTAGATGAAATTGTTGGTGGAGATGGGTATCGTTGGTATTCTCTCTTAAATGAAAATGGAGATGTTGTTCAGGAGAAGGTGCGCCTTGTTAAAAATTACACTCCTGAGCGGGCGGGAAGCACGATAGGAGCGGCAGAGCTAAATCAAAAAGTAGATCTGGCGCAGCTATTTGATTTGATATATCCAATTGGCAGAGTAGTTGAGTTTGGAAATGGAGTAGACCCGAACGAAGTTTTTGGCGGGACATGGCAGCCATATGCTCAGGGGCGAACGACTGTTGGCATAGATCCGAATGACGCTGATTTTAATGAAGTGGGAAAGACTGGTGGCAGCAAAACGGCTAAATATTCGCTGGAAAATGACGGCTATGCCAAAATTGGTGGGTATGCCAATCAGCCGGTTGTCTTGCGATATACTAACAAGAAGGGTACTGGTATAGAATACATCGCTGACACATATGCCACTTTTTCGCAGGGGGCAGCACTTGGCCCGATAGAGACGCCATACACGCAAACCCGGGCTATGGCACTTGGCGGCACAACGGATGAGGGCAATAACATGCAGCCATATGTTGTAACGCGAAAGTGGATTCGGGTTGCATAACGGAGGAAACAGAATGGGAGTATTACAAGAATTTTTGAACTATCTGGAAGTGCAGGAAAATAACGGCTCTATTTATGTTTGGGGCGCGCAGGGACAGGGTGGAGAGGTCATCTCTGAGAACTGGATCCGTCAGATGGAGACCAGCAGAAACAATGCAGACCGGGCTATCGCGCTCTGGAAAAAACGTAAGGCAGAGGGGAAGAATGCGCTTCGGGCGTTTGACTGCTCTGGCCTTATCATGTACTTCTTCCAAAATTTGAAGGGCATACTGAAATCCGATACAACCGCTCACGGCCTGAAAGGGATGTGCGGCCAGCTCTCCGAGTCGCAGTTGTTGCCAGGAGACTTTGTATTCCGGGTATATACCAGCGGTGCAAACAAGGGAAGGGCCTATCATGTGGGCGTGGTGGTGGATGCAGAGAAGAACGTTATTGAGGCAAAAGGCCGGGATTATGGCGTGGTAAAGCGTCCGCTAAACGCCGAGGCCGGATATTGGAATGCTTTCGGGCGGCCTGCTTTTCTGAAAGCAGAGATTGAGGGAGGCGCGGCAGCTGCACAGCCTGCACCTGTTGGCTGGGAGCTTTCCAGGCTGCTCAAACGGACAAGCCCTATGATGAAAGGCGAGGACGTGCGAGCAGTACAGAATGCGCTCATTTTCAAGGGTTATCACTGTGGAAATAGCGGCGCGGACGGCCAGTTTGGCGCAGGCACAGAGAGTGCGGTCAAAGCCTTCCAGAAAGCGAATGCGCTCGCAGATGATGGAATTGTAGGAGAAAACACCTGCAAGAAGCTGGGCGGCATCTGGAAGGGTAGCAAAGCAGCCGCCTCGGTTCCTTCTGCCAGCTGGAAGCTTTCCAGGCTGCTCAAGCGTACAAAACCCATGATGAAGGGGGAAGATGTGCGTGCGGTACAAAATGTGCTGATTGCCCGGGGCTATTCCTGTGGGAAGAGTGGTGCTGATGGAGCGTTCGGGGATGGGACGCGCGATGCAGTGATGCGCTTCCAGAAAGCAAATGGCCTGAAAACGGACGGAATTATTGGAAAAGACACTTGCGCAAAACTGGGCGGCAAGTGGAACGCATAACAGGAGGAGAAAGAAAAATGGATATGATGGAACTGATTCGGCCGGAGATGCTCACACTGATTCCTGTGCTGTATCTCATGGGAATGGCGTTGAAAAGGGCAGAGGTGTTTGCAAACAAGTATATCCCGCTGGGGCTTGGTCTTCTGGGGGCGTTGCTGGGTGCGGCGTGGCTGCTGGTGTTCCGAGATGCGGAATACAATGCCATGCAAAGCCTGCTCATGGGAGCGGTGCAAGGGATTCTCTGCGCGGGGTGCAGTGTTTATGCAAACCAGATTTACAAACAGCTGGGCAAAAAGGAGGAAGAGTAGGAATGGACGGAGCAATCCTGACGGCTATCCTTGGCTTTGCGGGTACGCTGATTGGTTCGCTTGGCGGCATTTTCGCCTCTTCCCGGCTGACGAATTTTCGCTTACAGCAGTTGGAGGAAAAAGTAAAGCTGCACAACAACCTTGTGGAACGCATGACCGCGGTGGAGGAGAAAATTAAGGGAAACCTACATCGTATTGAAGAGATTGAGCATAGTGTATAGTTGTAATGAAAAACGGGGCAGAAGCCCCGTTTTTTTGGTACATAAAATTTATTGAAAAGCTAATTGTGGAATGCTAAACTTGGTTTTAATACTGGAGGTGATTGTGTTGAGTGTAACGATTACTGATACGGAAGCAAAACGATTGCTAGAAATGGTTAAGCATTCACTAGAAAATATTATAAATTTTCCATTCACTTGCAGAACGAAACAATTTGATGTTGTTGGAGATACAAATCAAGATATCTTCACAATTTCTATTTATAAGGGAAAAATTAATCAACTTAAGTATAATTTTGGAGCTCGCATCCAAAAATCTGGTATAATGTTATTACAATTGCATATTAGTCCCTCAAATGTGCATATTAATCCCGATGGAGAAAGAATTTTAGGGAATCACTGGCATATCTATAGTGAAAATTATGGGGGTGCATGGGCATTTCCAGCTGAGAACATTGAAAGTGATAAATTTGCCGAAAATACAATCAGTTTTTTAAAAAAATTTAATGTGATTGAGTGCCCGGAAGTTATTTGCCAAACCAAGTTTATATAGTTAAAGCAAGAGGGGGTGAGTGATTTGGATATTCAGGAGTTAATTAATGAGTATGCAGCATGGTTAAAAAGAGAAATAACATTTGATAAAATTGGAGAATATTACGAAATCACGACTCCTTATTTAGATAATAGAAATGACTATTTGCAAATTTATGTTAGACAGGAAGGTCGGAATATTTATTTCTCCGATGACTGCGCAACAATAAATGAATTAAAAGCTAATGGATTTCAATTTACTTCCAATCGTAAAAATTATTTGCAAAGGATTCTGAATCAATATGGCGTAGCGCTTGATGGAGATGAATTAATAACAAAGGCATCGGTAGATGACTTTGCATTAAAAAAACATCTCTTTATTCAAGCAATGCTCCGTATAGATGATATGTTTATAACTTCAAAAGCTAAGGTTGCTTCTCTTTTTTTGGACGATATACAAGAGTTTTTTAATGAACAGGATATTTATTGTTCGGAGAATGTCCAATTTACAGGAGTATCGGGTTTTTCTCATAATTATGATTTTTTGTTGCAACGAAGCAAGGATAAGCCGGAAAGACTATGTCAGGCGGTTAATAACCCAAATAAATCAAGTATGGGAAATATACTTTTTGCGTGGAACGACACAAAAGGGGTGCGTAGAAGGGATAGCCAACTTATTGTATTTCTTAATGATCGAAATAATATTACAAAAGGAATCGAGGAAGGTTTTTCTAACTATGAAGCAAAAGTGATTCGCTGGAGTGAGCGGTACAAGAAGGAAAATCTTAATTTGCTTGTAGCATAACAAACTAAAATTATAATCATCAAGGTCTGACAGCAAAGGTCGGAAAGGCTCCCGCACACTCGCAAGAGTACCTGAGATGATGGATACGTCCCCATCTTGCTGTTGGTGTATGAAAGAGGCGGGGCAAATGCCCCGCCTCTTATTTGAAATTTACTGCGTGAACCAGAAATGTAATTTTTCTAGTGAGAGTATTCTATTAGTTAACAATACTGCTCTATTGTGCTCCAAAGCTGTTCTAAACTTTTTCCGTTGATACGTGCCTTAGCAAATAGATTTTCTGAAGAGCTGAATTCTTGTGTAAATTCATCTTCTACTCTAGTCAAATAGAATCCATCGCTATTATAGCTAATCCAATATTCCTTTCCTTCAACAAAAAAATTATATTCCATTCCATGTTTCACTAAATTTTTAAATTCTTCAAATTTCATTTTGTCCCTCCTATCTAAATTTAAAAGTGCCGTCTGGGTTATATTCAAAATGATGTTCATGTGGTACAGTGGGGTGCAATTTTGAATTACCATGATTTGTAAAATCTACATCTCTTGTTGCTTGACCATTCTCATTATACCATCTTCTGGTTTTTAGCCTTCCGTTTGAATCGACAATATCCACACTAGAGTTTGGCTCCCCGTTTAACCCAGGGTTTTTGCTAGTAGTGAAATGTGTCTTGCTGGGCGTAGTGTCCAGAACCTCGCCGGTATTGGTGGTAATACTGGAACCAACACCATTAGGAGTATAGTCTACCTCACTCGAATACCCCCGCTTATCCTCAGCCTCGGCATCACCGAAAATGGCAGAAGCGCCGTCTGATGTATCACCTTCTCTTGGCGGGGCAGGAGTTTCCTGACCTTGCGGTACCTTTTCTCCATGATACCCTGATTGCGGCGGATCGTCAAAGGGAGCCTCTGTTTTCCCCGCGCCTTTCCCGGATGCCGGGATGTGAGACGCGGAATCTGTATCAACATCTCCCTGGCCAGTGAAGCCATCGACAAACTCCTTCTCCTGACTTGGCGTCAGGCCGTCGTCCCCGGCTGCGCCGCCGCTCATCCAGGGCGGGGCAGCATCTGCATCGCTTGTTCCTGAGGGGCGGCCAGCGCTTTGCCGGTTTCCCGCCTGCTCTGGGTCAACTGTGCCCGGAAGCATACCTTTAGGCTGCTCCGTATCTCCGCCAGCTTGGGTGTTCCCTGACCGCGTGCCTGCATCCTCTGTTCCGGAAGCACTCCCACCTTTGGAGCTTTCAGGGCTGTCATACCCCCCGAAAATGGCGACAATGATTTCATATACAAACTCAATTTGTAAAAACTTCGCGAAAGTATCTGCGATTTCCTCCCTGCTTACAGGCTTTTCTCCTCCCAGCACATAATATTCTATTGTTCTGTAAATGCCATACCCCAGCGTATTTAGAGCCGCGCCGCTTTTGATATTTAACAGAACCATCAAAGCCTTGCCTGCCACGCTGCCCGAAAGCACATCCGTGATATGTTTGGTTATCGCATTATTGGAATTTTTCCCGAGCTTAAGCGCATCTAAAAGAGATCCAATGCCAAAATCCAGGGCTCCCATTAAGTTGCCGTAGGCACTGGCTGCCTTCGCATCGCCTGTTTCTTCATACACGGAGGCGGTTGCCTGAATCGCGGTATCGGCAGCGCCCAGCAGGTTTGCAACCCAGGAAGGAGCACCATTCAAGGTCAACAGGAGCGTTGCCCCAGCACGGGCTGCTTTTCTCCCGAACTGCTCAATCTTATCTCCTTCCTGAACGGAGCCTTTGCGGATATTGAGCCATTCCGCCATCTTGTCATCCAGCCACTCCAGCCCGGCTTCGGTTTTGATGTTAATCGCCTGCTGGCGAAACCATTCCGCTTCTTCATCCATACCTGCCCGTTCACAGGTATTCGCCAGCGACTCCATTGTGTTGCCCAGCGACCATTCCACCGGAGAAAGGAAGAAACCCGCATTGCCTCGGAGGAATTTATATGTTCCATAGATGCTTTCACGGAAAATAGCGGGGTCATATTTGATGACCTGCGTCATCTTTTCCATATGTGTCACGAGGTTCTCCCAGGTGTAGTTGCCCCGCTCCCCGTAATTGAGAAGCTGCTCAAACATATCCCGGCGGGTTTCTTCCATCTGGCACCAGGTGCGGATTGCCTCCATCTCTTCGGGGGAGAGCGCCGCGATTTCTTCGGGCGTCAGCAGGCCGTCATAGTAATCTTTCGCGGTGTTCATGTCGATGACTTCATTGCCCCAGCCCTTTTGGGCGTAGGCATCTGCCGCGATGCTGTCCTCTCTGAGGGCAAAGCCAATCGCCTGGTTCTTAGGACTGAATACCTCGCTGCTTTCTTTGAAGTACAGCCAGTCCATCGGCCCCTGATAAGTGCCATCTTCATTTACGAAGGCAGGCTCATAGCTCCATTCATCCTGAAGTTGCGCTTCTTCCTGTGCGGCAGGTTCCGGCGCTTTAATCACATAGGGCTTCATCTCGCCCGTCTGAGCATAATCAATGGCCGCCTCACCAATGCCCTTGAAAATTTCTGTGAAATTCACCTCACCGTTGCTCGTATCCACATAGACACCGGGCTGCGGCTCCCGCGCCTGCTTTGGCCTTGGGGCATACACCTGTCTGTCCCCGTGCACACCCTTATATAGGTCAGAATACAGGTTAGTAGACTGCGTTCTGCCCATCAGTTCTACCGCATTTTGCTTTTGCTGCCGTGTCCAATTTGAAGATGATGAGGTAGAATACTCCGGTTCATGCGGCGGGGCGCCGCCCCGCTGCCGCTTGCGCTCTTTGTCCAGAATTTCCTGATACAGCTGGGGGTTCTGCACCCCAGCATATTTGCTCATATCAAGCATTTCACTGCCTCCTCGTAATGTGATTTTATGTTACTCATATTATCACATTACGTGTAATGCATCAATTTATTTTTACACAAATTGTGTAAGTGCTTTAAAAAGAATATTTGAATGTTGATGATAGGATATTGTAGATTATTTGTTAGTAGGGCAAGGCCAATTTTTGGTGCACTTTTTATTTTTGCTTATAAATTAGGCAGTTACAGGAAAGTGTAAAAAAGGCTTAACCATGCGCTTTTGAGTATGTTTTATATGTGGCTATAACTTGCTTCATTGGGTTCGACTCCCCTCGGCTCCACCAAGTGGGAACTATGCGAACCTTTAGATTCGCTAGTTCCTTTTTTATAGTGTTTTGACAAAATAGACAGGCAATTTTGTGTTTGCAAAACGAGTTTCCTATTTTAAATAAAACATATATTTCGAGCGATATTTCAGTTATTGAGAGCCATACCCGCGATTTGAAAGATAGCTTTAATGAAATAAAAAATGCATTTGATAATGCATTGCGTCTTGCAGTACAATGAAAAGGGTGATCGTACTTATGAAGAGAGACAGAACTATTATTGCTGTTATTATGTGTTTATGTTTTGTGGTTTTCTGCTTATCAGCATGTGGAAGAAAAGCAGTATCTATGGCAGATAGTCAGCAGACGGAGGAGCGTGCAGGTGATGTTCAGCCTGACAGCAGAAAGCAAGAGGAGAATCAGGAAGCAGAAGAGGCAGGACTAGAAACGCCGGATATCTCATCGCCTGCTGTCTGCGGCAAACTTTCTGTGGAGGGCACACAGCTTGTTGATGAGAAGGGGAAAGCTGTGCAGCTGCGAGGCTTAAGCACACATGGGTTATCATTCTATCCCCAATATATTAATGAGGAGTTTTTTGCTCAGCTTCGCCGGGAATGGAAGGCAAATGTGATACGCCTTGCCATGTATACAGCAGAATCCGGAGGTTATTGCACAGATGGGGATAAAGAGTATTTGAAAAATCTGGTGCGTGCCGGCGTGGAGTATGCAAGCAGCCAGGATATGTATGTAATTGTGGATTGGCATATTTTATCGGATGGAAACCCCAATCAGCATGCATCGGAAGCAATAGATTTTTTTGCCCAAATGTCACAGGAATTTTCCGGTTATGATAATGTGATTTATGAAATTTGCAATGAGCCGAATGGAGGCACTTCTTGGGGGGAAATCAAGACATATGCACAGAAGATAATACCGGTTATTCGCGCCAATGCGCCTGATGCTGTGATCTTGGTGGGGACGCCTAACTGGTCTCAGTATGTCGATGAGGCAGCCGCAGACCCGATTGCCGGTTATGATAATATTATGTATACACTGCATTTCTATGCGGCGACACATAAGGATGATCTGCGCAATCGGATGATAGGGGCGATAGATGCAGGCCTTCCCATATTCGTATCCGAATATGGAATCTGCGACGCCAGCGGAAACGGCGGGATTGACGAGGCGCAGGCAAATGCTTGGGTGCAGGTTATGAATCAATATAAGGTCAGCTATGTGGCCTGGAATATTTCCAATAAGGCGGAGACCTCAGCAATTTTTCAAAGCACAGTAGAGAAAACCTCGGGGTTTTCCCAGGAAGATCTGAGTGATTCCGGCAAATGGCTATATCATATTCTCACGGGAGAGAAGCCGACTTTAGGCAGCGGACAGACTGTGGACGTACCAAGCAGCAGCCAGAGCGCGGCTGTTCAGAGCGGCAAGGTAGAGGTTATAGCATTACTCGTAAACAGCTGGGAAGCAAATGGGGAGCAATTCTATCAATATGCGCTGACAGTAAAAAACATATCCAACCAGCCTTGTGAAAGATGGGAAGCAGATTTAAGATTTAGCGGCGATATCTCTCTGTCTGATGGGTGGAATGGGCAATATTCGGTGCAGGGAAATACTCTGCATATTTCCTCGGTGGATTATAATGCAAGAATTGCTGCCGGCGGAAGCATACAGGATGTGGGAGTGATTATAAGCGCGAATACAGGATTAACGATTCAATAAGGTGAAAACCAAAATGACAGAAAATCTATAAAAAGTTACAGCATAAAAAACGTTATTGATTTCTGAATATGGATATCAGTGGCGTTTTTTTACTTACGCCAAGATAAATTCAAGTGGAACGCCGAATTTCACTATGGATAGTGAGGAATTGACTTTTCTTTATTAGGAAAATAGGAGAACTTTTGCAAAATAAAAAACTCCCATATACGGGAGTTTTTTATTTTCCTATTTATTCAGCATCTTCTTTTTTCTTTTTAGAGCCAATGCTCAGAAGCAGATTCAGCAGAATGCCGAAAATAGCCGCGCCTGCCACGCAGGGAACTTCTATGCCAAAGAACGGAATATTGCCGCCAAAAGCATACTGCCCGCCAAGGCCGATGATCATGATAGACGCGATGACAGCAATATTCTTAGAGCTGAACATATCGACATTCTTATCGATCATGATGGCGACGCCCTGTGCCGCAATAGCGCCAAAGAGGAAAATCTCAAGGCCGCCGATGACCGCCGTTGGGATGGAGTAGATAGCGCCGACAAGGGGCGTAAAGCAGGAGATGACCATTGCGATAACGGCCGCGGCCATCAGCACCGGGATGGAGAAGACCTTGGTGATGGCCATGGCGCTGATATTTTCGCCGTAGTTGGTGCCGCCAGGCCCGCCGATGGCACCGGCGACCATATCGCCAATGCCGTCGCCGATCAGGTTGAGGCCAAGCTTGCTCTCGATGTCATAGCGCTTTTCGGAGCCTTTCTTTTTGGCCAGGTCGTTGACGTAAATATCAAGCTGATAAACATGCGCGGTGGATTCCGGAATGGTCGCCAGGGCGACGGGCATAATTGCCGCAACAGCCATCCAGGAAGGCTTGGGCAGCGTGATATGCGGAAGTGCAAAAACGCCAGCGCTTGCGACATCAGCCGGAACCTGTTTGAAGAGGTTGACGCCGGTTGTGAGCGAGATAATGAGCGCGGCGACACAGCCTACGATGGGGCCGAGCAGCAGAGGAAGCTGGCCCAGCACGCCTTTGAGATAGACCGAGAAGAGAATCGTGGAGATCAGCGTAATGAGGGCGACAAGCAGCGCCATATTGGAGACCAGCTGCGGATCTCCGGCTGCTGCTGCGCCTGTG
>CAJUPM010000006.1:26679-85059 GCA_910588425.1 uncultured Christensenellaceae bacterium
GGCAGAAGTCGCATCGCCCAGCGCATTTCCGGCAAGCGTCAGGCCGATGATCATGGCGATGGGGCCAGTAACGCTGGCGGGCAGGGCCTTTTCCACGGCGTTTTTGCCGAAGCGGTTGACGATGAGGCCGGCGGCGATGGAGACGAAGCCAGACATGATAATGCCAAACTGCGCCACAGCGATCTTCTCATCCAGCGATGCGCCGACAAGCGCTTCGCTGGCCATCAAACTGCCGATTGCGGCCAGATAGGAAAAGCTCGAGCCATAGTAGAGCGGGAGCTTTTTGCCCGTGATGAGCAAAAAGCACAGCGTCGCAAGGCCGCTTGCGAAAATCGTCGTTGAGATATGGAATCCCGTGAGCAGAGCGACTGTTACCGTGGCCGGGAACATGACGATGACTTGCTGGATTGCATAGAGCAGCAGTTTGAAAAACGGCGGGCGCTCATCCGGCAAGTAGCCAATAACTTGGTTCTTTTTGGACATAAGAGGTTCTCCTTTGTTTGAATATTTTCATGCCAAATACTCAGAAAAGCCATGCCAAATGAGAAAGGAATCAAGTTGTCAGCTTTTGGGAGAAACAGTATTTTTCTGGCAATGAAACAGCTAATGCCAGAATACTATAAAATGAACAATTTGTAAACATAAGAAAAGCAGTTGGAAAGCCCTGGAGGGAAAATAGACTTCTCTCAAAGCGCATGCGGCCTAGAAAACAATTCGCCTTTTGTGTGATAACAAACCTGTGAAACGCATATAGATGAGTAACAAGCTGCGTGAAGGAGAGAACAAAAGATGCTTTCATCCAAGAATTATATGGCCTTACATGGGCTAAGCGCCGAGGAAGTCGAGCGCTCTCGCAAAGAGCATGGACAAAACACTCTGCCGCACAAAAAGAAGCGGGGATTTTTCCGCCAGTTTTTGAGCAACTTTGGGGATCCGCTCATTAAGATCCTGTTGGCCGCACTGTGCGTCAATGTGGTGATGCTGATCAAAACGGCAGACTGGTATGAATCGGTGGGAATTGCGGTTGCAGTCTTTCTGGCGACGTTTGTCTCGACGCTTTCGGAATATGGAAGCGAAGCGGCGTTTGAGAAAATGCAGGCCGAGGCAGAGCAAATTCATTGCCGGGTGATCCGGGATGGCGCTTTGGCAAATATTCCGATTGGGGAAATTGTCGTGGGCGATTTCGTTCTTCTGGAAAGGGGAGAGCGCATTCCGGCAGACGGTGTCCTTCATTCGGGCGAGCTGATGGTGAACCAGGCTGCGCTGAACGGGGAAAGCAAGGAGGCAGAGAAAAAGTCGGGACGCAGAAAAGGGCAGTGGAGCTTATCTGCCCAACACCAGCTTTTCAGGGGAAGCATTGTAACGGATGGCGAAGGCGTGATGGAAGTCTGCATGGTGGGCCAGCATACGATGTATGGCAGCATGGCGCTGGAAATGCAGGAAGAAACCAGGGAAAGCCCGCTGCGCGTCCGCCTGAACCATCTGGCCAAGATACTCAGCCACATTGGAATGGCAGCAGCCATTTTGGTGGGCTTTGCGGATCTCTTCCATTCGCTCTATATGGACTATGGGATGCAGTGGAACCAGATGCTGGCGGCGATGCAGAACCTGCCTTGGCTCATCGATCAAGTGCTCCATGCGCTGACGCTTTCGATTACAGTAGTGGTTGTGGCTGTTCCGGAAGGGCTGCCCATGATGATCACCATCGTGCTTTCGGCCAACATGCGGCGCATGCTGAAAGACAATGTCCTGGTGCGCAAACTCGTTGGAATTGAGACTTCCGGGAGCTTGAATCTTCTTTTTTCGGATAAAACAGGGACAATCACAAAAGGCATTTTGCAGGTTTCCCAGTTTGTCTCAGGCGATGGGAAGGAATACGCCAGCTTTCAGGCACTGGAGCAGGCGGGTGCACTCAAAGAGAAAGTGTTGCTCAGCAGTATTTTCAACTCTGCCAGTTCCCGCTCGGAGGGGGGCGCGCTGGGCGGCAATGCGACGGACCGCGCACTGCTCAACTGGGTGCTTCCGGCGGGGGCGCCGGAAGGATACCAGAAGATCTCGCAGATTCCCTTTGACAGCAGCCGCAAATTCTCGGTTGCAGAGGTGCAGCGCGGCCAGGAACGGCTCTATTTTATCAAAGGCGCGCCGGAAAAGATTTTGGATCACTGCACGCGGTATCTGGATTCGGAGGGAAAATACTGCCCGATTTCCAAAGAAAAGATACAGAAAAAATGGGATGCGCTCACAGAGCTCGGGATGCGCGTGCTGGCGCTGGCTATCTCCAGTTCGGCTGTTTCGGAAAAGGGAGATTTTGAGAATCTGGCCTTGCTTGGGCTGGTGGGCATTTTAGACGACTTGCGCCCAGAGGCCAAAGGAGCGATAAGAGAAATTGAAAACGCGGGCATCCAGTTTGTCATGATTACAGGGGACAACAGAAAAACCGCCGTTTCAATCGCCTCAAAGCTTGGGATCATGGGGCTTCATAAGGAAAAGGCTGTGCTGACCAGCGATGAAATTGCGCAGATGACGGATGCGCAGCTCAGCCTCTGCCTAAAAAATATCCGGGTTGTTGCCCGGGCGCTGCCCTCGGATAAGAGCAGGCTCGTGCGCATTGCGCAGGAAGCGGGGCTTGTTGTCGGAATGACGGGGGATGGCATGAACGATGCTCCGGCGCTCAAACGGGCAGACGTGGGCTTTGCCATGGGAAGCGGCACGGAGGTCGCCAAAGAGGCCAGCGATATCGTCATTTTGGATAACAACATCGCATCCATCGCCAAAGCGGTCCTCTATGGGCGCACCATCTTCAAAAGCATCCGCAAATTCCTGGTCTATCAGCTGACCATGAACCTGTGCGCTGTCAGCGTCTCTATCATCGGGCCTTTTATTGGCATCGATACGCCGGTTACCGTCATGCAGATGCTTTGGATCAATATCATCATGGATACGCTGGCAGGCATGGCTTTTTCCGGGGAGCCGCCGCTGCCGGAGTTTATGAGAGAAGCGCCAAAACGGCGGGAGGAGCCCGTGCTCAACCGCGCTATGACCCAGCAGATCTTCTTCGATGGGCTTTTCACCGTCGCTTTGTGCCTGTTTTTCCTGTGCTCTGCCGCGATGAAGGATTTCTTCGGATACAGCCAAAGCCAGCTGCCATTTTTGACTGCGTTCTTTACGCTCTTTATCTTCAGCGGTGTCTTTAATGCCTTCAATGCGAGAACGCCCAGGATCAACCTGTTTGCGAACCTGCGCAGGAATATGGCCTTTTTGTTCATCATGGTGTCCGTCATCCTGATTCAAATTCTCATGGTGTATTTTGGCGGCCCGCTGTTCAGAACGGTTGGCCTGAGCGTCAGGGAAATGCGGCTGACACTGCTCATCTCCATGCTCATTCTCCCGGCCGATCTGATGCGCAAAGCGTTTTGCAGTTCCTGGAGAAAATCCAGCGCGCAAAAGAAGGCGCGGCGCAAGAGAGTGGCAAAAAAGCCCATGCGGCGCTATACATAACATGAAAAAGGCCAGTTTATCTGGCCTTTTTAAATGGCATAATGAAAAAGAAGCCGGGCTGGCTTCTTTTTTAGTGAATGAAGTGTTCTTCGCCATCCTCCGGCGCTTTGGGCGGATGAATGGAATATAGCTCGCCATACGCCTCGGATTCAGATTCATCTAAAATACCCGAGGGGACGAGCCCGGTGCATTCCGTAGTGGAAGCGGTTTTCATCACGTCGTAAAATGGATCAGAGGATTCTTCGCTGAACTTTCTGCGTTTTTCTTCTTTTGACATACTGCTGCTCCTTTCATTTTTGATAGTATGGAGCGCGGCGCGCAGATTATGCCAAGCAAAATTTGAGAAAATTGTTTCAAAAAATACCGCTGCGTTATATAATAATATAGCATGAAAATGGAATGATTTTGTATTTTTGCTTAAAGAGAGGTTTCGCATGGTTTATGAGAATGTGCTTGCGGCTATGGGCAATACGCCGATGATTCGCCTCAGCCATATGGCAGGGCCGGACAGCGCGCAGGTTTTAGTGAAATATGAAGGGCTCAACGTGGGCGGCTCGATCAAAACGCGCACGGCCTATAACATGATCACCAAGGCAGAAGAAGAGGGGCTCATTGGCCCGGATACGGTGATCGTTGAGCCTACAAGCGGCAACCAGGGGATTGGGCTGGCGCTGATTGGCGCCGTCAAGGGATACAGAACGGTAATCATCATGCCGGATTCCGTGAGCGAAGAGCGCAGAAAGCTCGTGCGGCATTATGGGGCGGAAGTTGTCCTTGTGCACGACGACGGCAATATTGGCGACTGTATCGAGCAGTGCCTGAACATGGCTATGAAGATGCAGGAAGAGAACCCGAAGGTGTATGTTCCGCAGCAGTTTATGAACCCTGCAAACCCGATGGTGCACCGCATCCAGACGGCGCAGGAAATTCTGGAGCAGGTGGGCGGGCCTATCGACGGTTTTTGCTCGGGAGTGGGCACGGGCGGCACCATCACGGGCATTGGAGAGACGCTCAAAGAAAAGAATCCGCAGATCGTCATCTGGGCGGTGGAGCCGAAAAATGCAGCGATCCTGGCCGGCGGCACGGTGGGGACGCATCTGCAAATGGGAATTGGCGACGGGCTGATTCCGGAAAATCTCAATCAGAGCATTTACGACGATATCTATATCGTCTCGGATGAAGAGGCGATTCAAACGGCCAAGGATTTGGCGCGGCTGGAAGGGCTCATGTGCGGCATTTCCAGCGGGACCAACGTCGCCGCGGCGCTGAAACTGGCTAAAAAGCTGGGAAAGGGCAAAACCGTGGTAACTGTGCTGCCGGATACAGCCGAGCGCTATTTCAGCACGCCGCTTTTTGAAAATGAATAACCAGCAATGAAAAAAGTTCTCAGCGCTGAGAGCTTTTTTCATTCACTTTTTTTCGCTGATTTGAACTTGCAGGCGCTCCTGACACATGGCAATGCCTGCGTCATCCAGGCAGAGCTTTACTTGCTCTAATAATGCGCTCTGCACATTCCAGTAATCCTCGGTTTTGCTCCAAACCATCATGCTGTACTGAATCCCGCTGCTCGGATACGCGCAGACATTGAAATAAGGTTCCGGCTCGGCCAGGGCGCCGGGCGTCTGCGAGACGGCCTGCTCCAGCGCCTGTTTGGTTTTCGCTATGGGCGCGTCATACGAGACGGTAAACTTGAGATCGATTCTCCTGCGTTCTTCTCTAGTGTAGTTGATGATTTTGCCGCCCACGACCTCGCTGTTGGGCAGGAAAACGTCTTTGTTATCCGAGGTGCAGATGAGCGTATGAATCAGGCGAATATCCTTGACTTTGCCCTCGGCATGCTCTGTCTCGATATAATCGCCGACGACAAACGGCTTGGAGACCAGAAGCGTCAGGCCATTGGCCAGGTTGGAGAGCAGCCCCTGAATTGCCAGGGAAACGGCCAGTCCGGCGACGCTCAGCAGGGCCACGAAAGCGCTGACGTTGATGCCAAGGCTGCTGGCCGTGAGAATGGCAGAAAGCGTATAGAGCAGTATTTTGAGGATGGATTTGAGAAAGGTGTGCATACTCTTTTCAAATTTCAGCCGATCAATGATGCGCGAAAAGATCCTGCCCAGAATTTTCGTGCAGATAAGGCAGAGCAGCAGCACTAGCAGGGCGGAAAGAAACTTTCCGGCGGTGAAATTGCCGATATTGTAATTCATGATGGATTCGAGCGTCATGCTTAGGCCTCCAAAAACGTCTTGATATGCTTCTATTTTATCATCCCTCCTTTGATTTGCCAGTATTCCCTTAAATTTTTTTGCGTTCATGGATATGCCGCGCGGCGGGCGGTTATGCGCCTGCGCTTGACGAGCCCGGGATGCTGCAATTATACTGGAGAAAAAGACAGAGGCGGGGGAAAGATGAATCAGGAGCAAACAGAGCGCGAAAGGCTCATCCGAACGGAAATGCTGCTGGGAGAAGCGGCGATGGAGCGGCTCAGGCAGGCGCATGTCGCCGTCTTTGGCATTGGCGGCGTCGGAGGATATGCCGTGGAAGCGCTGGCGCGCAGCGGGGTTGGCGCGCTGACGCTGATCGATCACGATGTGATCAGCACGAGTAATTTAAACAGGCAAATTATCGCGACACAGGAGGAGATCGGCAGCGCGAAAGTGGATGTGATGCGGCGGCGCATTGCCTCCATCGCGCCTTCCTGCCAGGTACAGGCGCATTGTTGCTTTTTTCTTCCCGAAACGGCGGAACAGTTCGATTTCTCAAAGTATGACTATGTGATCGATGCGGTAGATACCGTATCGGCAAAGATAGAGATCATCCTGCGTACAAAACAGGCGAATATCCCGGTGATCAGCTGTATGGGGACGGGAAATAAGCTGGATCCGGCGCAGCTCGAGGTTGCATGGCTGGAAAAAACATCCGTCTGCCCGTTGGCGCGCGTCATGCGAAGGGAGCTTCGGGCGCGCAGGATAACGGATGTGAAAGTGGTTTATTCAAAAGAAATGCCGCGCACTCCCTTGCCTCTGGATGGGCAGGCAGGGCGCAAGCGCGTTCCGGCCAGCGCAGTTTTTGTGCCGGGAGCGGCCGGGCTTATGCTGGCATCTCAGGTTGTGCGGGAATTGACGGGGCAGGCCTAGCGCGTGGGCGCCGGCTGCCCCGCGGTTTTAGGAGAGGATGCTCTTTGCATCCTTTTTTGATGGAACGCGGGCAGTGAGCCTTGGAAGTTGTGTGAAAAGTGAATTTATATTATAATAGAATGGCAGCCGGCCTGGGATGAGAAAAGGCGGGGCAGCATCAAGATAGAAAGGTTATATACTGCATGAATCAGGATTTGATTGCGCTGCCAGTCGTGCCGCTTCGGGGGCTTGTGGCGTTTCCATATACCGTGCTCAGCTTCGAAGTTGGGCGGGCCGCCTCTTTGGCGGCAGTCTATGCTGCGGCAGAAGGGACCGGGGAGATCTTTCTTGCGGCGCAAAAGGACGCGCATTTGGAGGAGCCGGGGCAGGGAGATCTCTATGAGATTGGCGTTGTCGCCAAAGTGCGGCAGGTTGTGCGTCTGCAAAACCAGATGGCGCGCGTGCTGATTGAAGGGCAATACCGGGCAAGGCTCATCAGGCTGGAAAAAGAAAAAGAACACTTTGAGGCGCGTATTTTGCCGGTAGAGCAGCTTTTGGAGCGCGGCGAGCGGAGCAGCGCCTATATGCGCCTTCTTTTGGAGAGCTGCCGCAATTATGCTTCTATTTCCGGGCAAATACCGGCGGAAACGCTCCTTGCTTTGCAGGAAATCCGCGAGCCGGAAAGGCTGGCGGATACCATTGCCTTCAATATGCTCAAAGATCTGGAAGAGAAGCAGGAAGTGCTGGAGATTCTGGACGTCTTGGCGCGCATGGAAAGACTTCTTTCCATTGCCCAAAGGGAGATCCAGATTGCAGGAATCGAATATGAGATTTCTGAAAAAACCAAGCAGCAGCTGGAAAAGCTCCAAAAAGAGAGCTATCTGCGCGAGCAGATTCGCGTGATTCAAAAATCTCTTGGCGAGGATGAGGACGATACGGCCGAGCTGGAGCGCTTTCGGGAAATTATCCGCGAGCTGCCTTTGGCGGAAGAGGAGCGGGAAAAGCTTCTGAAAGAAATCTCCAGGCTTTCGCGGCTCAGCCAGCAGTCGCCGGATTACTATGTGATCAAAACGTATTTGGAGTGGATTGTCTCCCTGCCCTTTGGGAAATATACAGAGGATATTCTGGATTTGCCGCATGCCCAGAAAGTGCTGGATGAAGAGCACTATGGCATGAAAAAGGTCAAAGAGCGGATTTTGGAATACCTTTCGGTTTTGACGCTCAAAAAAGATATGAAAGGGCCGATTCTATGCTTCGCGGGGCCGCCTGGAGTCGGAAAAACCTCGATTGTCCGCTCGGTAGCGAATGCGCTGAACAGAAAATTCGTGCGCATGTCTTTGGGCGGCATGAAGGATGAATCCGAGATTCGCGGGCATCGGCGCACCTATATCGGTGCGCTGCCCGGGCGCATTGCCTCTGGCATGAAGCAGGCTGGGAGCATGAACCCCGTGTTCCTTCTGGATGAAATTGACAAGCTGAGCAGCGATTACCGCGGCGATCCGGCATCGGCCATGCTGGAAGTGCTGGACGGCGAGACAAACCACGATTTCCGCGATAATTATCTGGATATTGGGCTGGATCTTTCCCAGGTTCTCTTCATCGCGACGGCCAACGACGCGCAGAGCATTCCTCCTGCGCTCTATGACCGCATGGAGGTGATCGAGCTTTCCAGCTATACGCCGTATGAGAAGGAGCAGATCGCCAAAAAGCATCTCATCCCCAAGCAGATCGCCCAAAACGGCATGAGCGATAAGATGCTCAAAATTCAGCCGGCGGCGCTCAAAAGGATGATCGCGGAATATACCTCGGAGAGCGGTGTCCGGGCCTTGGAGCGGCAGATCGCGAAAATTTGCAGAAAGGCGGCGAAGCGCTATTTGGAGGAGGGCCGGCAGGTTGTCGCAGGCAAGAAAAACCTGGAAGAGTTCCTTGGAAAGCCGCACTTTTTGGAGACAAACCTGCCCAAACGGGGCGACATCGGCGTCGCCATTGGGCTTGCCTGGACAGCCAATGGCGGTGTTACGCTGCCCATCGAGGTCTGCGTGATGGAGGGCAGCGGCGAGCTGGAATTGACCGGGCAGCTGGGAGACGTCATGAAAGAGAGCGCCAGGACGGCCATTACCGTCGTCCGCTCCAAAGCAGAGCAGCTGGGCATCCATGCCAACTTCCATAAAGAGAAGGATTTGCATATTCATGTGCCCGAAGGGGCGATCCCAAAAGACGGGCCGTCTGCCGGCATTACCATGACACTGGCAGTGGCATCGGCGCTGCTGAACCGGAAAGTGCGGGGTGATTTTGCCATGACCGGGGAAGTTACGCTGACTGGGCGCGTTTTGGCCATTGGCGGGCTGCGGGAGAAGGTGTTTGCGGCTGTTCGCGCAGGGCTAAAAAATGTGATCATTCCAAAAGATAATGAGGCCGATTTGGAGGAAATTCCGCAGGAAGTGCGCAGCAAGGTTCGGTTCTGGCCGGTTAGGGAGATAGAGGAAGTGTTCCAGCTGGGATTGGAGGAGCAGAGATGATTATCAGGACGGCAGAATTTGTGCGCAGCGCAAAACTAAAAAAAGATTATAACAACCAGGAGTTTCCGGAGATCGCCATTGTAGGGAAGTCCAACGTGGGGAAGTCTTCGCTCATCAATGCACTGACGAATAACAACAAGCTGGCCCGCGTTTCCAAACAGCCGGGGAAAACGCGGCTAGTCAACTTCTTCCTGCTCAACCAGCAGTTCTATTTGGTCGATCTGCCGGGCTATGGCTTTGCGCGCGTCTCCAAGGCGGAAAAAGAGACCTGGGACGAGATGATGCGCACCTATTTTGAAAACAGCAAACAGCTGCGCGCGGTTATTTTGCTGCTGGATATTCGCCATAAGCCCACCAAGGAAGATATCGCGATGCTGCATTATATCGAGTATTACGCCATTCCCTATGTCGTCTGCCTGACCAAAGCAGATAAAATTGCCAAATCCAAGCGCAAGAATGAAGCGGTGCATAAGAGAAAAGAGATTCCATCCTCCTTTGCCTATGATATTATCCCCATTTCTTCAGAAGAAGGGTATGGAAAGCAGGAATTGCTGGATTATCTGGAGCGGTATTTGCCGGAGCTGAATGCGGAGGCAGTGGAATGAGAGTTTTTGCTATCTCAGATCCGCATCTTTCGCTGACTCAGGGCAAATCCATGGATGTTTTCGGGCAGCATTGGGCAGGGCATTGGGAGAAAATCAAAAAGAGCTGGGAAGCGTGCGTCGCCCCGGAAGATGCCGTCATCATCGCGGGAGATTTGAGCTGGGCTATGAGCTACGAGGATGCGCTGCCTGATTTGAAGGCCATTTGCCGGCAGCCTGGCCGGAAGGTGATCATTCGCGGCAACCACGATTATTGGCATGGCTCGCTGAAAAAGACCAGAGAGCTTTTGGAAAACCAGACGTACCTTTTGCAAAACGACGCGGTTCGGCTGGGCGATTATACTTTTTTTGGGACGAGGGGCTGGAAACAGCGCGGCGCAGAAGACTTTGACGCGCAGGATGAGAAGGTTTTTGCGCGCGAGCTGGAACGGCTTAGGCTCTCCCAGAAGGCGGCGCAGAAACTGGGCGGGGAGCTCATCGGCGTCTGCCACTATCCGCCTTTTTCCCAAAACCACGAGAGAAGCGAGTTTACTGATCTCTATGCCGAGGCGGGCGCGCGCAAGGTGATCTATGGGCATCTGCACGGGCAGTATATCCGAAAAGAGGAGTATGAGAATATCGCCATTGACGGCGTGGAATATTTTCTGACCTCCTGCGATTATCTGGGCTTCCAGCTCAGGCAGATCTGCTGAGCCATGGAAGGAAGTTGCACTTGAATTTTATCGTGCTTTGTATTATGATAGATAAAGAGAAATTTTGAAATTGGAGGATTGGTTCCATGAAGACAAAGGGCGTTCGTATGCATGGCAAAGATGACGTACGGTTTGAAGAGTTTGATTTGCCGGAGATGACGGAAAACGATATTATCTGCAAAGTAATTTGCGATAGCGTTTGCATGTCGACCTATAAGGCCATTAAGCAGGGCACGGCACACCGGGCAATTCCGGAAGATATTGCGGAAAATCCCTCGATTATGGGCCACGAATTTTGCTGCGAGATCTACAAAGTCGGCAAAAAGTGGGAAGGCAAATACAGCGAAGGCGATAAGTGCTTGATCAAGCTCGGCTTGGATGGCAAGAGCAATGTCGCTGGCTATGGCTGCACATTCTGCGGCGGCAACAGCCAGTTCATCTATATCCCGGATTCCGTCATCGAAGCGGACTGCATCATCCCTTATGATAAGGATGCGGCATATTTCTACGGCTCTGTTTCCGAGCCCATGGCCTGCATCATCAGCGGCTACCACAGCTGCTTCCATTCGGATTATGCAGTTTATCATCATGAGATGGGCACTAAGAAGGGCGGCAACCTGGCGCTTCTGGCATCCTGCGGCCCGATGGGATTCGGCGCTATCGACTATGCGCTGCACTGCGATCGTGCTCCCAAGCTGCTGGTTGTTACGGATATCAATGATGAGCGGCTGGCGCGCGCTTCCTCCATCTATACGGTAGAGCATGCGGCAGAGCTGGGCATTGAACTGCACTATGTCAACACGGCAAAAGAGGCAAACGGCGGCACGGATAAGCTGATGGAGCTCTCCGGCGGCAAGGGCTATGACGATGTTATCGTATTCGCGCCGGTATCCGCTGTTTTGGAGCAGGGCCACGAGATTATGGGAGACAACGGCTGCATGAACTTCTTCGCAGGCCCCATCAACCACGATTTCAGCGCCAATATCAACTTCCACAAAGTGCATTACAGAAGAGTCAATATTTTCGGCACTTCGGGCAGCAACGACGACGATATGCAGGAAGCGCTGGATATGTCCTTCGCGGGCAAGATCAACCCGGCTGCGATGATCACGCATGTCGGCGGCCTGGATTCGGCGGCAGAAACCTTGCTGAATTACCCGAAGATCCCCGGCGGCAAAAAGATGGTCTATGCGCAGATCTCCATGCCCATGACGGCCATTACAGATTTTGCTGAGCTTGGCAAGAGCGATCCCTTCTATCAGGATCTGGCTGATATTTGCGCAAGACACAACAACCTCTGGAGCAAAGAGGCAGAGGACTACCTGCTGGCAAATGCAAAAGCCATCTAGTTTAAAACGACAAAAAACTGCGCCTGGAGCGCAGTTTTTTTATGCGTGCAAAAGCCGCTTTCGTTGACTTTTTGGCGCCGGATGATATAATAAAATAGATTAAGAATGGAGGCGGATGCATGAGAATTTACAACTCAATGACACGCAAAAAAGAAGAGTTTCATCCAGTTCACGAAGGAGAAGTGAAAATCTATGCTTGCGGCCCGACGGTGTACAATTTTATCCACATTGGCAATGCCCGGCCGCTCATTGTATTTGATACATTAAGAAGATATTTGGAGTACCGGGGAAATCAGGTTACTTTTGTTCAAAACTTTACCGATATCGACGACAAGATGATCCGCGCCGCCAATGAGCAGGGGATCACCGTAAAAGAGCTGGGAGAGCATTTTATTGCGGAGTATTTCAAAGATGCGCAGGCGCTCAATGTGCGGCCGGCAACGGTGCACCCGAAGGCGACCGAGCATATTGATGATATCATCCAGCTCATCTCGAGTCTCATCGAAAAAGGCCATGCCTATCTCGCGGAGAATGGCGATGTCTATTACGATGTGAAGAGCTTTGAGGGATATGGGAAGCTCTCGGGTCAGGATTTGGAGGATCGCGAGGCTGGCGCACGCATCGAGATCAACGATGTCAAAAGAGATCCGATGGATTTTGCGCTTTGGAAGGCGCAGAAGCCGGGTGAGCCTGCCTGGGAAAGCCCTTTCGGCATGGGAAGGCCGGGCTGGCATATCGAGTGCAGCGCCATGAGCCAGAAGATTTTGGGCGATACGCTGGATATTCATGGAGGCGGCCAGGATCTGAAGTTCCCGCACCATGAAAACGAGATCGCCCAGAGCGAGGGCGCGACGGGCAAGCCTTTTGCAAACTACTGGATGCACAACGGCTATATCAATATCGACAATAAGAAGATGAGCAAGTCTCTGGGCAATTTCCGCACAGTCCGGGAGATCACAGAGCAGTATGCGCCCATCGCCGTGCGTCTTTTCATGCTTTCCGCGCAGTACCGCAACCCGCTGAATTTCTCGGCGGAGCTTTTGGAGCAGGCCGAGAGCGGCTTAAAGCGCATTTACAACTGCGTTGAGAACCTGAACTATCTTATCTCCTCGCAGAAGAAGGGGAAAGAGCAGGAAGCGGGGCTGGATGAATTCCGTCAGCGCTTTATCGCCGTAATGGACGATGATCTGAATACGGCAGATGCTGTCAGCGTCATCTTTGAGCTGGTGCGCGAGATCAATACGCTGACTTCTGAAAATGAAGACGCGGCTTTGGCAGAGCAATGCCTAAGCATTTTGCGGGAGCTGCTGGATGTTCTGGGGCTCTGGAAGGAAGAAGATGAAATTCCTGAGGAAATTCTGGCGCTGGCAGAACAAAGAGCTGAGGCCAGAGCGCAGAAAAACTGGGCGCTGGCAGACGAGATCCGCGATACTTTGAAGCAAAAAGGCTATGAGATCAAAGATGGCGCGGATGGCATGAAGATCAATAAAATTTGAGAGGGATTATGGAAACACTTGATATCGTAATAATCATGGATATCGCCATTGGAGCCTATTTGCTCTATGCCGGTATCTCGGGAAAAGGAAATGTATACCAAAATAACCGCCTGCCGGATGAAGTGAAGGAGGATGCGAAAAAGCTATTGCGGGTTATTACCCTCATTCTTGGAGCGATTCTCTTTGTCAGCGGCATTTTTGAGGCGTTCAACCTTTTCCCGCAGGATATCGTGCTGCTGGCCTCTATCGGTGCCTGCGTTGTGGTGCTGATCGTTTACTATATCCTGTTCCGAAAAAAATTTGGCGAATATACGCGCTAATCGGCAGACAGCTCCCAACGCGGAGCTGTTTTCATAGAGTTTTGGGAGGCAGTATGTATCGAATTATTTTAGATGCAATGGGCGGGGACAACGCGCCAAAGGCAATCATAGAAGGAGCAGTTTTGGCTCTGGAAGAATATCCTGATATTCAAATTCAGCTGGTTGGCGATCGGGAGCTTGTGGAAAAGCATCTGGCGGAATATGCTTACGACAAAGAGCGCCTTTGCGTCGTCCATGCGTCTGAAGTAATCGAGATGGCAGAGCCGCCGGTCAATGCCGTGCGCACCAAGAAGGATTCCTCGCTGGTGGTGGGGATGAACTTGCTTGCCGAGGGCAAGGGCGATGCTTTCGTAACTGCGGGCAGCACGGGCGCGACAGTCGCCGGAGGGACGCTGATCGTCCGGCGGGCGAAAAATGTGCTGCGCCCTGCGCTGGCGCCGGTGATCCCAACGGCCACGGGCTGTGCCCTGCTCATCGACTGCGGCGCAAATGTGGACTGCAAGCCGGAGCAGCTGGAACAGTTTGGCATGATGGGGAGCATCTATATGCGCGAAGTGCTGGGGATCCAAAACCCGCGCGTGGGGCTGGTCAATAATGGGGCGGAAGAGGAGAAGGGAAATGCCTTGACGAAGGAGGCATATCAGCTTCTGAAAAAGGCGGATCTCAACTTTGTCGGCAACGTCGAGGCGCGGGATTTGCCGCTTGGAGCCTGCGATGTGATCGTCTGCGATGGGTTTGTGGGCAACGTCGTGATGAAACTGATGGAGGGGTGCGCCGTCTCATTTTCCACGATGCTTAAGCGGGAATTTATGAAAAAGACCAGCTATAAAATCGGCGCAGTTTTGGCAAAGCCGGCACTAAGAAGTTTCAAAAAACAGATGGATTATACAGAATACGGGGGAGCACTTTTACTGGGAGTAAATTCGGGGGTTATTAAGGCGCATGGAAGCTCCAATGCCAAGGCGATCAAGAACGCGATCCGCCAGGCGAGGACTTTCACGCAGCAGGGGACAGTTCAGCTGATCAAGGAAAAATTATCTCAGCTAAGCTGAGAAAAAGGAGGAAATTTTTATGAACAAAAATTTGCGGAAGATCCTTGTTGGCGCAATCCTTGCGGCGCTGGTATGTGTGGTTACCTTTGCGGTGCGCGTGCCAATTCCCATGACGCAGGGCGCATATGTCAATCTGGGGGATTCGGTCGTCTACCTGGGCAGCTTTTTTAGCTGTAACGTTGTAACGGCTCTTGCCCTGGGGCTGGGCAGCGCCTTGGCGGATATTCTGGCCGGCGCCGCAGTTTATGCGATCCCGACTTTCCTGGTCAAAACAGCGATGGCGCTGATTGCGATGCTCATTTTCAAAAAGAGCAAGACGATCAAAGGCTATTTGCTGGGCAGCATTGCGGCCGGGCTTGTCATGGCAGCGGGATATTTTGTCTGCGAAAGCGTCATGTTTGGCGTTGTTACGGCGGCCGCTTCCATCGTGGGCAACCTCATCCAGCTGGCAGGCGGCGTTGTGATTTCGGCGCCTGTGTGGTACACGCTGAAAAAATTTGCGTTGGCAGAGAAAGCGAAGATTTCATGAAACTGACGATTTTGGGGGAGTATGGCCCGTTTGCTCCGGCAGGCGGCGCCTGCTCCTCTTATTTATTGCAGGGAAAACACGGCGGCAATGTTCTGCTGGATTTGGGCAACGGCGGGCTGGCACAGCTGCAGCAATATCTGCCGATCTCTGAGATAGACGCCGTGATACTGACGCATCTGCATTTCGACCATATCTCGGATTTACAGATTTTGGGCTACGCACTTTCCCAACTGAAGCTGCCCAAAAAGCCGGCGCTCTATCTGCCCCAAACGCCGGAAAATCTGGCGCAGCTATATGCGCTTCCTGCCTTTGATGTGCACCCGATTCGGGATGATTTGGAAATTCAAATTGCGGAGATGAAGCTGGTTTTTGCCAAAATGACGCACCCGGTTGAGGCATACGCCGTCATGGCAGAGGAAGAGGGAACCTGCTTTCTATATTCGGGAGATACGACGCGCAACCAGACTATTGAACGTTTGGCGGAAATGGCAGATTTTGCTCTGCTGGATGCGGGGCTTTTGGAGGCGCAGGCCGGAGCAGGTGCGCCGCATATGAACGTAGGACAGGCGTGCGAAGTTGGAAGATTTGCGGGAAAGATGGTTCTGACGCATCTCTCTCCGCTGTATACGAGGGAACAGATTCGCCGGGAAGCCACAAAAGAAGCGATTTTGGCAAAGAGTGGGATGACTTTTGAAATTTAATTTGCAAGATCATTTTCCATATTGCAGCCTGACGGCGCGGCGTCCGCTGTTTCTCGCGGCCATCGCGTTCTTGTTGGGGTTGCTTTTGGGCGGAGCAGTGGAGTTTTCCTGCGCCGCTTTCTTTGCGGTGGCAGCAGCCCTGTTTCTCGGGTTTCTCTGCTGTTACCGCCGGAGTTTTGCGGGTTTCCTGCTCTTGGCTAGCATCTTTTTCTGCGGCATTGGCTCGATGCGGCATGCGCTCTGCATCGATTACACCCAGATGGATCTCGAGCATGGCGCGGTGGTGGAAGGGCGGGTTGAGCGCAAAACACAAAAGGAAGGGTATGTGCTTTATCGCCTGGGAGAGGTGAAGATAGGGGAAGAAGAGCTGGCGGGCGGAATTTTTCTTTCTTCTCAGTCGGATTATCAGGTGGACGACTATATCATCGCGCAGGCCAATCTGCGCATTCCCGAGCGGGCAGATTATCCGCAGGGTTTTGATGATTTTCTCTATTGCCGCTCACAAAATGTTCTGCTGCGCGGCACAGCGCTTACCGATCAGAAAATTGGAGAGGCAAAAGATATCTCCTCCTTCTTTCATGGGGTGAACCGCTGGATGAGGGCGCAGATGAAAGGTCTGTTTGCGGAATCTGCTCTGGCCCAAAGCCTGGTGCTCGGGGAGAACGGGGATCTGGAACCGGAAGTTGCCGCGCAGTTTGAACAGGCAGATATTGGGCATATCCTCTCGGTCTCGGGCATTTATCTGTTTTTCTTTGCCATGCTTTTAGAGCGCTTTCTGCTCTTCTGTCATGTGCCGAAAAAATGGCGCGATGGAGCGGGAATTCTGCTGTTCATATTGTTGCTTTTCATCTTTGGAGAGAACACAGCGGTTTGGAGAATGGCGATTTACTACGGTGCGCTGAAAATTTGCAGTATCTGCTGGAAGCAGGGCGACGAACTGACTTTTCTGGCACTGGCTTTTTTCGTCACCATCCTGCCCAACCCGGCGAAAGTTTACGATCTGGGCGTGCAGTATTCCTATGCCGCGGTCTTTTCGCTGATCTGCCTGATGCCTTATTTTGAAAAATTGCTTTCGCGCATCAAGCCGGATTTTTTGTCCAAAGCCCTGGCCAGCGTGCTCTGCCTCAATATCGGCTTATTGCCGCTGCTCATTCGCCAGGAAAATAAGATATGGGCATTTTCCTTATTGGCAAATCTGTTTGTAACGCTGTATACTTCTTTTCTGCTCCCAATCCTGACCATCTTCACGCTGATTTATGGCGCGTTTGGAGAGGCAGTATCTTTCCTTGGAGCGATAGGAGACGAGCTGATTGGAGTCTTGAAGGCGTTTGCCGGGCGCGCGGAAATCTGGAAGAGGGCGGCGCTGGCACTGCCCAGCCCAGGGGCGCTCATTTTGCTGCTCTGGTTTTTGCTCCTGTTCCTCCTTTCGCGCAGAAATTTTCTTTCCAGAAAGCCAAAGGTGATATGCGCGGGTGCTTTCGCTGTCGTCATGGCGGTGGCGGCATTTCTTCCTCTGCCTTCCAGCCCCGGGATTCAGATCGATTTTCTAAATGCAGATGGCCTGAGCGCGGTTATCCGGGCAGAAAACGGCGCATGCGCTGTGGTTGGGACGGCGGCCGGCAGAAGCAGTGCCGACTATGTGATCAAAAATGGCTATGCACCGCAATACACCATCTGCCTTTCCAAAGAAGAGCGGCATACGGAGGGAGTCGAGCGGCTTTGGGAATTCGGGCATACTGGGGAGGTTCTGGCCCCGCCGGATGCGGTAAGAGTGCTGGAACAGCGCTATGGCATTGCATGCACGGAAATGAAAAGCACGATTTTGACGCTCAGTCCGCGCTGCCGCATTTTTATCACATACCATGAGGTGCACCAGATGATTGAGCAGATTCGTGTGGAGATAGACGGGCGCTGTGTGTGCCTGATGGATCTTTCCGAGGATGGGCCGAATGGCCAAGAGAAGGCAGATGTGTTATACTGGGAAGGTGCAGACCGCACTGCACTCTCTGAGGGCATCGAATGTGAATATCTTATTTTGCGCATCCCGGAGTGGGGGACGGCTCTGCCGGTTTCCCACGACGGCAAACGCCAGATCTGCAATTTATACGAGGCGGGAAAAATAACCGTGCATTTTGGCAAGCACACGAGATTGGAGGCTATGTATGGAAGCGGCTGAGTTTTTGCGGAAACGAAAAGAATATAAGGCAGGCCAGCTGTTTTTCCTCTATGGAAATGAGCCATATCTGGTGGATACAACAGCTAGGCAGCTTGTCAGCGAGCTGCGGGTGGAAAATTTTGATTTTAACTATACGGTTTACCGGGAAAAGGCGGATTTCCGCGAGGTAGCTGATATGTGCAGGCAAATGCCCTGTTTTGCGGAGCACCGGGTGGTTCAGCTGGAAGATTTGGATCTTTTTGAGAAAAACAGCCGGATGCCGGAACTCCTGGAAGGCTTGCCGGAATATACTAAGCTTGTTGTCATAAAGCACGGCAAACTGGATAACCGGAAGACATTCACAAAGGCGCTGATGAAAAAGGCGGTTTGCGTGCAGTGCGATCCTCTGGCAGATGCCGCCATGCTACGCTGGATTGCCAGCTCGGCCAAAAAGCAGGGTGTGATTTTGCCGCGCCAGTCTGCGGAGCTGATCTATGAGGTTTGCGGCAGTGATATGTATGCCATCCAAAATGAAATCAACAAGCTGAGGTTTTATCCGTCTGTGCGGCCTGAGCAGGGGATGGAAGCCATTCTTTCCGCATCCACGGAGTACGACACATTCAGCTTCCATAAGCTGATGATGGCGGGGCAGTATGCCAAGGCTATGGATATCCTGCGCAAAGTACAGCGGGACCGGAAGAACTTTGCCGGGTTTATCGGCCTGATTATTTCAAAAATTTCGCCGATCTATATGGCGAAGTCCTGTCTGAACGCAGGATGGACGCAGCGCATGGCGGTTGCAGAAATGCAGAAGGCGGGCATCAAGGAGTATCCGGCCAAGCTGGCATGCGAGGATGCTGCGCATTTCACTATGCTGCAATTAAAGCAGGCGCTGAAAACCCTGGAAGCCATCGATTTTTCCATCAAATCCGGCGGAGGGGCAGAAGGGATCGAGACGGCGATGCTGCGCATTTATGGGGCAGCATAGAAAAAAAGAAAAATAAAAAAACTTCCGGAGGGTGGCCGGAAGTTTTTTGTTTACACATCTATAAAACAGGGGGGTTTTATAGGCTGTTTTCCCTTATTTCGAGAGCGATGCGAGCTTCTCAGAAATCTGGGCCTTTTTGCGGTTTGCTTTGTTCTTATGAATGATGCCTTTGGTCGCGGCGCCATCCACAACGCTTGCTGTCTCGCTCGCCAGAGCCTTTGCAGCATCGGCATCGCCGGCAGCAATAGCAGCATCGAATTTCTTCAGCTGCGTTTTGTAAGCAGAGCGGATGCTCTGATTCTGCTCGGATTTTTTCGCGATGACCTTAATGCGCTTTTTCGCAGATTTGATATTAGCCATTTTTTCACCCCTTATCGTAATAATCGAATTCAACAGTAAAAATACTATCACACTCGCCTGCATAATGCAAGGGATTTTTTTCATTATTCTGCCTATACTATAGGAAAAAAGAGAAGAAGGTGCGTAAATGCGAAATATCAGAACGGATCTCGCTTCCGAGCTGAATGAAGATGCCGGAGCTTTGGTGGGAGTGCGCATGCAAAGCGAGGAAGTCGGCGGGTTTTCCTGCACAAAAGTGTACGTCGATTCCGAGGAAGGGGCCAAAAAACTGGGCAAACCTATGGGGAAATATTTCACGCTGGAAGTGGGCGATGTCTCTTTGAAAAACTCGCTGGATCTGGCAGAGGCTGCCCATAGCGTTGCAGATGTGATGCAGGAGTTCATTGGCGCAGAAGGAGGCAAAACAGCTCTGGTGGTCGGGCTGGGGAACCGCAGGATTACGCCGGATTCCCTGGGACCAAAAGTATGCGAAAAGATATTCGTAACCCGGCATATCAAGCAGAACCTCCCAGAAATTGCTGGAGAGGACGTCGCAAGTGTTTCGGCGATTGCCCCGGGGGTGCTGGGCGTAACGGGAATGGAATCGGAAGAAGTGATACGCGGTGTTTCCCAGCAGGTGAAGCCGGATGTGATCATCGCCATCGATGCGCTGGCCTCCCGCAAAACCGAGCGGATTGGTGCCAGCATACAGATTTCCAATACCGGGATTGCGCCAGGCTCCGGCCTGGGGAACCATAGAAAGGAGCTGACGCAGGGCTCTCTTGGCGCTTCGGTTATCGCCATAGGCGTCCCGATGGTGACCTACGCCTCCACCATTGCCTGCGATCTGCTGGAGGCGGCTTTTGACAAGACGGTGGAAGAGGAGGATATTCAGGCGCTGTTTGCGGCAATTCAGGCTGCGAATGGAGCGGAACTTATCGTTACGCCCAAAAATATCGATATCTTATCCGAAAAGACGGCGGTGCTTTTGGCGCTTTCGCTGAACTTTGCGCTCAATCCAGACTTCCCGCAGGAGAAAATAGATAACCTCATGGAGTGCTAAAACCCCGATATTCCGAATAGGGATAATTGGAGGGAAAAGCCATGAAAAATTCTTCGCGGATTCTGACCGGAGGAGCAATGATGCTCTTCTTTCTGACGTTATGCCTATCGGTTCAAAGCCTGCTTGGAGGCAGCGCGCTGGCTGCTTCGGATGGACTGCTCCGGCTTTACCCGGAAAAATCGCCTGAGCTCAGCGGCAGCCTGATTCCCGGGGAGGGTGAAAACCAGAGCATTCCAGTTACCGCAGATGGAAACATCTCGGACTGGCTTTCGCCAAAAGAGGAACAGGAAATCCAGCCGCCCAGCCAGGAGGGCGGGCAGGATAGAGAATATGCGGTTTCGGGCAAAGTGAACGTGCTCATTTATCACACACATACCAATGAGGCATACCGGCAGACGCCGGAAGACAGCTATGAGCCTTCCGGGACAGACCGGACCAAGGATCATGAAAAGAGCGTTGTGCGGGTTGGTGAAGAGCTGAAAACCTGCCTGGAGAGCTATGGATATACTGTGATTCACGACACGACAGACCACGAGCCGCCCAAGCTGACTACAGCTTATGATCGCTCTTTGGCCACGATTGAGCAGTACAAGGAAAAATACCCGGAAATCCAGATCTTTATCGACGTGCACCGGGATTCACTGGGGCTGGAGAATATGGAAAACGACGTGGTGGAAGTTGACGGCAAGTGCTGTGCGAAGGTGATGTTTGTTGTCGGCCAAGGGAAAAAATACGACGATAAGCCGGATTTTGATACCAACAATGCCTTAGCGGAGAACATCACGAGCAAGCTCAATGGATATGCCAAAGGGCTTTGCAAAGCGCCGCGCATCCGCACAGGGCGCTATAATCAGCAGGTGGGCAAATACTGTATGCTGATCGAGGTTGGCCATGATGCCAATACTCTGCAGGATGCGCTCAACTCAATTCCTTATGTTGCAAAGGCAATGAACGAGACAATCCAAATAAGCCGCTGAGGCCAATAAAGCATGCCGGCAAAGAGCCAGCGTGCTTTATTGTTATTTACTTGCGCTTGCTTTCAATCATGATATAATGTTCTTGAAGTGATGCCGTGCGCGGGCATTTGCCGCGGCATCAGGAAATAGAAAATGGCAGACGCGAATATATGAATATTTTCGGGAAAGATATGGAGAAAAGAGAGTTATCAATCGGCTTTTTTGATTCGGGCGTAGGCGGCCTTAGCGTATTAAAGCACGCCAGAGAGCAGCTTCCCAAAGAGAATTTTATTTTCTATGGCGATAACGCACATGCGCCTTATGGAGAACGCAGCGAAGAGGAGATACGCGCCCTTTCTTTTGCATGTTGTGATCGGCTGTTTGAGCGGGGGGTCAAGGCTCTGCTCGTGGCCTGCAATACGGCCACGGGCGCGGCAATCCACGCCATGAGAGAGCGCTATCAGATTCCTGTCGTCAGCATAGAGCCAGCCATTAAGCCGGCAAGCGAAAGCAAAGAAGAAGGAAAAATTCTGGTTTTGGCGACCCCGTTTACGATAGAAGGCGCGCGCTATCACAGGCTGGTAGACCGGGTTGGCTGCGGAGACAGACTGATTCAGATTCCATGCAAAGGGCTGGCAGATCTGGTGGAAAAAGGGGAGTTTGAAAGCCAGGAGATTGCCGAGTATCTGCAAAAAAAATTTGAGCAATTTCCCGAGCAGCCCGTTTCGGGCATTGTGATTGGGTGCACGCATTACTCCTTTATCGCGCCGCTCATTCAAACCATCGCAAAACAGCGCTTGTCCGGTTCGTGCACGCTGTATGACGGCAGATATGGCACGGTGCGGCAGCTGAGGCGCGTCCTGGAGCAGGACCAGATGCTCTCCCAAAAGGGCAGTGCCCGCTGCGAAATTCTCTCTTCGGCGGGGCCGGAAAGCGTAGCGCTCATGCGAAAAATTTTGGAAGCATGAGGGAACTTATGCGAAAACTGTGCGTCTAAATGGGCAGAGGAGGTGTTTCAAATGGATTGCAGAATGTTTTCCTCTATGATAGATGATTATTTGGATGATGCTTTGCCTGCGGAGCAGAGGTCGCTTTTTCTCGCACATGCGGAAGAGTGCAAAACATGCAAAAGCGAGCTGGAGCATGCGCAGAATATGCTGAGAGCCCTGCGGGAGAGCGCAGTGGATGCTCCGGATTTTGTCGCCCCAGCTTTTTGCAAAATCCGCCGGCAAACTGGCACGAGAAGAAGGAGAATCGCGGCCTTTGCAGGCATTGCGGCCGCTTTGCTCATCAGCGGCATGTTCTTGTTTGAGCATATGAATTTCTATGCGGCCAAGGATATGCAGAGCGCGCAGAATGAATGTGCGGGCGGATATACCACCGAGGATTGCGCTCTTCCGGCCGAGCAGCCCGAGGAAAATGGAAAGATGAAATATAGCAGCACTTCCTATCGCGCACTTGAGGCGGATATTCTGGTTTTGGAGGAGGAGCAGGCGCAAAAGCTGCTGGAATTTCTGGACGGGCAGCAGATAGCTCTGGAGCCGGCAGAAGGCGGCAGCTATTTATCCATAGAGGGAAGGCGGGAAGTGCTTTTGCCGTTTTTTGAACAAAGTGATATTGCCGTGGATTTGGGGCAATATCGCGCGCTGTTTTTGACAGGAGTTTAAGAAAACCACCCAATGCGGGTGGTTTTTTGCGTTATTTGTGTTTTTGCAGATAGCGCTTGGTTTCTTTCCAAACATCGCCGGATAACAGCAGTAATGCGAATAAGTTTGGAAGCGCCATAAGGGCGTTGAGCAAATCAGACAGCGACCAGACGATGCTGGCTTTTGTCGTTGCGCCCCAAAAGAGCACAAAGAGGAAAAGCAGACGATAGCAGAGCTGTGCTCTGGGGGAAAGCTTGTTATGACACAGATAGCGCAGAGCCTGTTCGCCGTAGAAAGACCAGGAAAGAGGGGCAGATAAGGCAAAAAGGCAGAGAATGACGGGGATAAAATAGCGGCCAAACCCAGGCAGGGCGGCTTCATAGGCCGCGGAAGCATAGGCGGCGCCTTCCAAATTTTGGGTGCCAGAGAGCAGGAGAACAAGCGCGCTGGTGCCGCAAGCCAATACAACCGAGATAAAAACCTCCAAGATGCCCAGCATGGCGTGGCGCACGGGATCTTTGCTCTGGGCAGCGGCATGGACAATGCTGGCGCTGCCCAGCCCAGCCTCGCTGGAAAAGATGCCGCGCGAAATTCCGTAGCGCATGGGCTGGGAAATGAGCGCGCCGAACAGCCCGCCGCCTGCCGCGGCCGGGCGAAAGGCATCCTGCCAAATGACTGTGCAAACCTGCGGGAGCCGATCCAGATTGGCTAGAATCGCAAACAATCCGCAGAGCAAAAATAAAAGATCGATGATGGGAATGGCGATGGAAGTGAATTTTGCGATCCCCTTGACGCCCCGCAGAATGATCATGCCGCAAAAAAGCGTGAGCAGGGATCCGGTGAGCCACTGGGGAACGCCAAACTCATAGGCGAGCACTGTGCTGGCAGAATTGGATTGGCAGATATTGCCGATGCCAAAGCTGGCAAAAACGGCTGAAAGGGCATAAAGTACGGCGCCGATGGGGCTGTGCGCTCCGTATTTTAAGTAGTACATCGGGCCGCCGATCATCTGGCCATCCAAAGATTTGGTGCGGTATTTCATGGCCAGAAGTATTTCTGCATACTTGATGATCATGCCGGCGAATGCAAAAAAGAGCATCCAAAGCGCGGCGCCCGGGCCGCCCAGGGAGAGCGCAGTCGCGACACCCACGATGCTGCCAATGCCCACGCTGCCCGCCAGGGCGGTCGTCAGAGCAGAGAAGGGAGAAAGCGTATTCTTATTTGCGCCTTTATCCGTTAGAATTTTGATGCAGGAATGAAATTTTCTAAATTGAAAAAAGCGGGTTTTAAAAGTGAGAAAAATGCCTGTGCCCAGGATGAGGCACGGCATAAAAGTTTTCCAGAGTAAGTCGCTTAGCCGAAAAAATAAGTCGCTCATATCTCACCATATTCTAAGCGCAAAAGATTGGTGCGCGCATAGTATAGAATATACCGAGGTGGTGAGAGATATGCCTAGCAGAGGCGAGATCTATTTTGCAGACCTGGATCCTGTTTTGGGATCGGAGCAGGGCGGAATTCGCCCGGTGCTCATCATCCAAAATAATGTGGGCAATCGATACAGCCCAACTGTGATTGTTGCCGCAGTCACCTCGAGTTTGAAGAAAAATGCTTTGCCAACACATATTGATATTGGCGAATTCAGCGGGCTCTCCAAGCGAAGCTATATTCTTTTGGAGCAGCTTAGAACTTTGGATAAACGGCGGCTGCGAAACAAGGTCGGCAGGCTCCCGGAAGAGGTGATGCGCCAAGTGGACGAAGCTTTGCGCATTAGCGTGGGAGTGCAGTGTGAAGAGAAAACCTTTTTATAAAACTGAATAATATGATATACTATTAGCGTAGGGCGTGTCTCTGCGCTAATTTTTTATCGCTGGCGTTGTGCCGGCAAATTTTTTGAGGTATTTGATGAGCAAGCTAAAAGAAAACAAGATTCTCTCTTATATCGCCATTACCATCGGCGTCGCGATCTCTATTTTCTCGCAAAACTATTTTCTGCTTCCCAACCAGATTTCCACTGGCGGCTTTTCTGGAATCGCGACGATTCTATACTATCTATTCGGCTTGCCCGTCGGCATCACGATGCTGGTTTTGAATGTCCCGCTGTTTCTGGTTTCCTTTAAAAAGCTGGGCTCGGGTTTTGTCCTGCGCTCGCTTTATGCGATGGTCATGTATTCTCTACTGACGGATCTTTTCCCGATTCGCCCGCTGACGGAGGATATGCTTCTGGCCTCGATTTACGGCGGCGTGCTCATGGGGCTGGGGCTTGGAATCTCGGTCTATTTTGGCGGCAGCACGGGCGGCACAGATACGCTTGGTATGCTCATTCACCATAAATTCAAGTTTATCAGCGTCAGCGTTGGTATGCTGGCGATAGATGTTCTGGTTGTCGTGGCGACGGGCATTGTATTCGATATTCAGACGGCCCTGTTTGCCATCGTAGGGCTCTATATTTCCACAAAAGTGATGGAGATCTTCACAGAAGGCATCAACCGCGCCAGTGCTTTTCTCATCATCAGCTCCAAATATCAGGAGATTGAGGAGCAGATTCTGCAGGAGATGGATCGCGGTGTAACCGAGCTGTCGGCGAGGGGCGGCTATGGCGGCCACGAGGATCCTGCGCTGCTCTGCGTGGTGGAGAAAGGCCGGGAAGTGAGCTGGGTCAAGGAGATTGTCCATAAAATCGATCCCAAGGCCTTCATCGTATTCTGGGAGGCCAAGGAAGTGACGGGGGAAGGCTTTACCTTCGGGGATAAGCCGCGCCGGGAAAAAGCAAAAGTTGAAAAAACAGACGCTTCATTGTAGAATATACCTATTGTGATGGAAAGGGCTGGGTGAAATGCGCACAGTGAGGACAAACTCTCCGGGGGAGACGTATGAATTTGCAAAAAAAATTGGGCAAACACTCTCCGGCGGATGCACCATTGCCCTGGATGGAGGGCTGGGGGCCGGGAAAACTGTGTTTGTGCAGGGCCTGGCGGCTGGCCTTGGAATTGATAAGCCCATCACAAGCCCAACGTTTACCATCGTCCGTCAATACCAGGGAAGGCTGCCCCTCAACCATTTTGACGTCTACCGCATCGAGGAGCCCGAAGAGCTCTATGAGATTGGATTTTTTGAATATTTGGGGGATGGGCAGGTCGCCGTCATCGAATGGGCAGAGCGCATTGCTGCACTGCTGCCGGAAAACACGGTGTTTATCAAAATGACAGGAGCAGGCGAGGAGCCCCGTGAGATTCTCATGCAGGGCGAGGAGAACCTGAAGGAGGCAGAATAACGATGCGTTTACTATCGATCGATACATCCGGCGCGGTTTGCTCCGCCGCAGTATTTGAGCAGGATCGGCTCATCAGCGAAATCTATCTGCATCACCGCCTGAATCATTCGGCCGTCCTGATGGAATTGATTGATGAGTGCCTTGAGAGGGCAGAATGCAAGCTTTCTCAGATCGACTGTTTTGCGGTGAGCGTTGGCCCGGGTTCCTTTACTGGACTGCGCATTGGTATTGGAACGGTAAAAGCTTTCTCCCAGGCCACGAGCAAAGGGATTGCCGCAGTGAGTTCTCTGGATTTGCTGGCGCAAAATGCCCCCGAACAGCGCGGCGTTGTCTGCGCGCTGATGGATGCGCGCAACCGGCGTGTGTTCGCGGCTATCTATGAAAATGGGAAAAAAATATTGGAGGACTGCGTCTTAGAGCTGGATGAGTTAAAAGAAAAACTTCCGCAAAATCAGCCGATTTATTTCGTGGGCGATGGCGCTTTGGCCTACCTGGAGGATTTAAAAGAGCGTTTTCCGGGGTGTTCGTTTGCGCCCAGCCAGTTTTGCCTGCAAAGAGCGAGCGCGGCATATCCGCTGGCTCTGGCGGCGATGCAGCAGGGAAAGCTGCTTACCAGCCAGCAAGCCAAGCTCAATTACCTGGTGCAATCCCAGGCAGAGCGGAATTTTAAGGAAAAAGGGCAGTGAGTTTGCAGATGGAGCAGTTGCAGGTTGTGCGGGCTGGCATAGGTGATTTTGCAGATCTGCGCAGGCTGGAGCGGGAGTGCTTTTCCTCGCCCTGGCCGAGCGGTGTGTTGTGGGAGGATCTGTGCTCCAAACAAAGCCGGTATTTCCTGCTCAGGCAGAGCAGAGAGACGCTGGGCTATGCCGGCCTATGGATGATTTTGGATGAAGCGCATATAAATAAGATATGCATTTCTCCGGCTCACAGGCGAAAGGGCTATGGGAAATTTTTGCTGCAAGGCGTTTTGCGGCAGGTCTGGCAGCTTGGCGCGGATAGCTTGACGCTGGAGGTGCGCAAAACCAACGCGGCGGCCATTGCGCTTTATACCGGGTTAGGGTTTGAAGTGGAAGGCGTGCGCAAAGGCTATTATGAGGATACCGGCGAAGATGCTCTGATTATGTGGAAACGGAGTATCCGAGCGGAAATGGAGCGGCAGGCTGAGTGAAGAAGGAAATTCGTGGCATACAAATTCATTATGAGGTTACGGGCGCCGGAGCGCCGCTGCTCATGCTGCATGGATGGGGCGGATGTATCAACAGCTTTTTGCCCGTGATCCAGGAAATGAGCAAATACCGCACGGTTTATGCCCTGGATTTTCCCGGGTTTGGCGAGAGCGGCATCCCGGGCAGCCCCATGTGCGTCGCCGACTATATGGAGATCACTGCTGATTTTATCCGGGAGATGGGCATCGAGGGCACGGACATCATCAACCACTCTTTCGGCGGAAGAGTGAGCATCCTGCTGGCAAACCGCTATCCAGAGCTGGTGGGGAAAATCGTCTTTACGGATGCGGCTGGGGTCAAGCCCCGGCGCACGCTGAAGTATTATCGAAAGGTCTATTTCTTTAAGCTCTGCAAAAAAGCGGCCAAAAGCAAGCTGGGAAGAGCGGTTTTCAAATGCTTTGGCATTGATGTGCAAAAGCGGGTCGCTCAGGCGGGGTCGGCAGATTATAAGGCGCTGAAAAACGAGGCCATGCGCGGCACATTTGTGCAGGTTGTGAACGAAGATCTCACGCCCTATCTTTCGGGCATCAAGGCGCCCTCTCTGCTGGTCTATGGCAGGCAGGATGCGGATACGCCAGTCGGGCTGGCGGAAATTATGGAAAAGAAGATTCCGGATGCGGGGCTGGTCGTCCTGGAAAATGCGGGGCACTTTTCCTATCTCGATCAATATGCGCAGTATATGAAAATAGTAAAAGTATTTTTGGGGGTTCATTGACCTATGGAAACGGCATTCTATCTTGTTTCTGCATCACTGGCCGGGCTTTTCTGCTTTTCGCTCAGCTTTAGCTATATGCATATGTTTCAGCTGGAGGGATACCGGGCAAAAGGCTATCTCAAATGGCTGATGCAATATGGGTTCGGCTCGGTTCTGGCCGTAATCGGTATGGCGATTTTATATGCGCTGGCCTATATGCTGCGCGCCGTGCTGGGAGAGATTGCCGGCTGGGTTTTGCTGGCAGGCTTTGCCGAGCTGGGCGTGCTGTTCCTCTGCAAATTCCGCGTGAAGGATGCGAAAAAGCCGCTGGTCTATACGAGCCGCGTCAAGCGCATGCTTTGCTGCGAGGGAATCTTGATTCTGCTCCTTTGCTATTTGGGCTGCCTTGCAGGCGGAGCAATTCTGGCGCTTTTCGTGGCCCTAGCACCGCTCTATCTCATCGCCGCAAACACCATCAACGCGCCCATCGAGGCGCTGGTTCGCCGGCACTATTTAAGCGATGCCAAGCGCAAACTGCAGGAGCGCCCGGAGCTCATTAAAATCGGCATTACGGGCAGCTATGGCAAAACCAGCACGAAGTTCATCCTGGGAACGATTCTGGGCGAAAAGTACAGCGTCTTAGTGCCGCCCTCCAGCTATAATACGCCTATGGGGCTCACCCGGGTGATCCGCGAAAATCTAAAAGCAGAGCATGAGGTCTTTTTGGCGGAGATGGGCGCCAAGCACAAAGGCGATATTGCGGAGCTGGTCGAACTGGTACGGCCGAGCATGGGCATTATCACGTCTGTCGGGCCCCAGCATCTGGAGACTTTTGGCAATATCGAGACGATTGCACAGACAAAATACGAGCTGATCGCAGGTTTGCCCGAGCAGGGAAAAGCCTTTTTCCCAAATGACGGCGCCATCTGCAAAAAGCTCTACGATCAAACGGAAAATCTGCAAAAATGCCTGTTTGCCCTGGAAGGTGAGAGAGCGGATTGGGATATTGCGGCCGGCGATATTGTCTGCGGGGAAGACGGGAGCAGCTTCACCATCCGCGATAGAGATGGCAACAGTTTTTCTGCCAAGACGAGGCTGCTTGGCAAGCATAACATCCTCAATATTCTCGGCTGTGTTGCCATCGCAAGGGAGCTTGGATTAAGCGATGCGCAGATTCAGGCGGGAATTGAAAAGATAGAGCCGGTGGAGCACCGCCTGCAGCTGCTGCCGACGAATAACGGCGTGACTGTGATCGACGATGCTTTTAACGCCAATCCTGCGGGCACGCGGGTCGCGATGGAGGTACTCTCCAGCTTTTCCGGCCGCAAATTTGTCGTAACCCCCGGCATGGTTGAGCTGGGCGAGGCAGAGGATGCGGAAAATAAGGCCTTTGGCAAGAATATGGCAGGGGTTGCAGATTTTGTCTTTTTGGTTGGCCCCAGGCATACGCGCCCGATTTACGATGGCCTTTTGGAAGAGGGTTTCGACGGCCAGCATATTTTCGTAAGCAGCTCTCTGGCGGAAGCCTCGCAGGAGATGGGAAAAATGCTTAGGGCAGGCGATGTCGTCCTGTTTGAAAACGATTTGCCTGATAACTATAATGAATAAGCGCGATAGCAGAGGAGAAGAAGCATGATCAATCTTGCGGTTATTTTTGGCGGCAGAACTGCCGAGCACGATGTCTCGATTATTACGGGAACGCAGTTCATCGAAAATGTAGATAAGAGCAAATACAATGTTTTGCCCATCTATATTTCCCGCAAAGGAGAATGGTATTATGGAAAACAGCTGGCAGATGCCAAGTTTTTCCTGAATCCCGATTTTTCCCAGAAGGGGATTGAGCGGGTGTTCCTTTTGCCCGAGGCGGGCTCCCGCACTCTCTATAAACAGGGCCGTTTTGGCCTGAAAGCTATTGAGATGATCGATGTAGCCGCCATTGCCATGCACGGTATGCACGGCGAAGACGGGACGCTTCAGGGATTTTTGGAACTTGCCGATATTCCATATACCAGCGCAGGAGTGACGGGAAGCGCTGTAGGCATGGATAAAATCGTCATGAAAGCGGCGTTTAAGGGGCTTGGAATTCCCGTTCTGGACTGCATCTATTTTGAGCGCACGGAGTATGAAAAAGATGCGCAGGCCATCATTGCCAGGGCGGAAGCGGCAATGAGCTATCCGATGATCGTCAAACCGGCAAACTTGGGTTCCAGCATTGGCATCACCAAGGCGAAAGACGCGGCAGGCCTCAAAGAGGGCATCGAAGTTGCAATACACTACGACCGCCGCATTTTGGTCGAGCCGGCGATCGACGATCTGACAGAGATCAACTGCGCGGTAGTCGGGCTGGGTTCAGATGCAAAAACCAGCCTGTGCGAGCGCCCGATTACAGCCAAGGAAGTGCTGGATTTCAGCGAAAAATATTTGCATAAAGAGGGCGGCTCCAAGGGCATGAAATCGCTGGATCGAGAGCTTCCGGCCAAAATCTCCAAAGAAAGGCAGGAGGAGATTGAGCAGCTGGCACTGAAAATTTTTAGCGGGCTGGATATGGCGGGGGTCGTGCGCATCGATTTCATGATCGACAACGCGACGGATACGCTGTATGCCAATGAGGTAAACACCATCCCCGGCTCGTTTGCTTTCTATCTCTACGAGCCCATGGGCATCAAATACAGCCAGCTCATTGATACGCTGGTAGAAAACGCCCTGAAGCGCAGCAAGCAAAAGGCGGCCAGCCAGTTCAGCTTTGATTCGGAAATCCTCAAAAAGGCCGGCACAGGCACTAAGCGTGTGAAATAGCAAAAAAGCACTTCCTGGCAGGAAGTGCTTTTTTGCGCCCAGGCGCCGGGTTACGTTTTTTCTTCCATTTTCATATGATATAAAGAAAATGCGCTCAATGGAGGAAGACGATGATAGATGTATATTTATCCCCATCCCTGCAGGAATGGAATGTGGGCTATGGGAATTACGGAACAGAAGAACAGAGGATGAACCAGATTGCAGATGTTGTGGCATATGAGTTGCAGCGCCACGGGCTTTCTGTCGCGCGCAACAGCCCGGAAATGTCGCTGGCGCAGGCTGTGGCTGAATCCAACAGCCTGAACCCGCGGGTACATGTGGCCCTGCATTCCAACGCCTCTGCCAGCGGCGAGGCGCGCGGCGCAGAGGTTTATACGCATCGCTTTGGCGGCGAGGGCGAACGCCTAGCAAGGGATATTTACCAGTATCTTTCGGCGCTTACCCCGACAGAGGATCTCGGTGTCAAAGAGGGCTACCAGACCTTTAACGGCCAGGGCATGTATGAGCTGCGCCGGACGGTTGCGCCGGCAATTTTGGCGGAGGTCGCCTTCCATGATAACCGCGCGGATGCTCAGTTTATCATGGATCATATCTACGAGCTCGGGCGGGAGATCTCAAAAGGCATTTTGCAGTATTTCGGCATTCCCTATACGCCGGATACGCCGGAAGATGCGGCCATGCTGCAATATCAGTATAACGGATCTACATTTTAAGAGAATGGCAAAAGGCGCTGCAAAAGGCAGCGTCTTTTTTTACCAGAAAATTCGCTCGGAACTCAGAAATCGGTGAAAAGCGATTGACATAAAAATTGGGCTTGCTATAATATAAATAGTCGCTTAATAATTAAATGGTTAATTAATTTGGAGGATGATTTATGTCCAACATGACTGAGCTTTCCAGGCGTATCCGCAAAATCTATCTTTTGCGCCGCGGCTTGTTTGGAAAGCTGGCTGCCGATTTAGAGGTCGATATGCAGCAAAACCCGATTCTGCAATATGTAAAGGCAAACCCGCAATGCACACAGGTGGAGCTGGCAAAGGCATTGGCTGTTTCGCCTGCCTCGATTGCGTCGTCTATCAAGCGAATGCAAAAGACTGGGCTCATTCAAAAAGAGGTGAATGAAAAGGATCTGCGGCAAAACCGCCTTTCCATCACGCAAAAGGGGCTTGAGACGAGCGAGCAGTGCAAGGCAATTGCGCAGAGCCTGAATCACAAGATGTTCGACGGCTTCTCGGAGCAGGAGCTGGAAGAGCTGGAAAGCTATCTGGAGCGGCTCATTCACAATCTGTCCAGCAACAAAAACGAGGAGGATATTTCTCTATTTTCGATCATTGCGCTGGAAAACCAGCTTAGTATAAAGGAAAGCGGAGGGAAAAATGATTAAACTGATGAAGGAGTGCCTCAACAGCAGATGCAGGAAATTTGCTTTTTTGGGGCCGATGTTTGTCATGCTGGAGGTATTCTTCGATATTTTTATCCCAGTTGTCATGGCAAAGATTATTGACGTGGGCATTGGCGATGTGGAAAATGGCGGCATTGGCTATATCGTCAAAATGGGGCTGCTCATGGTGCTTTTGGCAGGATTGGCGCTGGCATGCGGCGTGCTCTCCTCGAGATGCAGTAGCATTGCGAGCGCGGGGTTCGGCAGAGAACTGCGTGATCGGATGTTTTCCAAAATTCAGCAGTACTCCTTTTCCAATATCGATAAATTCAGCACAGCTTCTTTGCTCACGCGCATCACCACAGATGTGCGCAACGTGCGCATCGCCTTTATGATGAGCCTGCGGCTGCTTTTCCGCGCTCCCATTATGCTCATCAGCACGACGATCATGGCCATCAGCATCAACCCTGAGCTGGCGTGGGTCTTTATCATTGCGGTTCCGATTCTGGGCGCGGCGCTTTATTTCATCGCGACAACCGCTTACCCGAAGTTTCAGGCCATGCTGCGCAAATATGATAAAATGAACCTGGATATTCAGGAGAACCTGACGGGCATCCGGGTGGTAAAATCCTACGTCCGCGGCGATTATGAGAAGGAGAAGTTTCAGGATACGGCGGAAGGCGTGCGCGCGGCACAGATGGGCGCACAGCGCATTTTGGCTCTGAACGACCCAATGTTTGAACTGGTGATGTATGCCTGCATGATCGCGATTGCCTGGTTCGGCGGCAATCTAATCATCGGGGGCAGCATGACGACTGGGGAGTTCATGAGTTATATCAGCTATATCCGCCAGATTTTGATGGCGCTCATGCTGCTGACCAACGTCATCGTGCAGATCGTCATTTGCAGAGCATCTGTCGAGCGCATTTCCGAAGTTTTGGATGAGGAGATCGATATTAAGGATTCCGCAGAGCATTCGGATTTGGCTGTGCAGGATGGCTCTATCGAATTCCAGGATGTCTGCTTCAGTTACAGCAACAATGAGGAGAACCTGACGCTCAGCCATATCAACCTGAATATTCAGCCGGGGGAGATGGTGGGCATCATCGGCGGAACGGGCTCGGCAAAGACCACGCTGGTTCAGCTGATTCCGCGGCTCTATGACGTCATGAGCGGCTCGGTCCGCATCGGCGGGCGGGATGTGCGGGAATACTCGCTGAAAAATCTGCGCAGCAGCGTCGCGATGGTGCTTCAGAAAAACGTGCTGTTTTCGGGCAGCATTCGGGAGAACCTGAAATGGGGCAACCCGGACGCAACAGACGAGCAGATTATTGAGGCTTGCAAAGTTGCTTCGGCGCACGATTTCATCGCTTCCTTCCCAGAGGGCTACGACACAGACCTGGGGCAAGGGGGCGTCAACGTCTCCGGCGGGCAAAAACAGAGGCTGTGCATCGCAAGAGCACTGCTCTGCAACCCGAAGGTCATTATTATGGACGACAGCACCAGCGCCGTAGATACGGCGACAGACAGCCAGATCCGCAGCGCATTGCGGGAAAAGCTGTCCGGAACGACCACGATTATCATTGCACAGCGCATCACCTCTGTCAGCGACGCGGATAAGATCATCGTCATGAACGAGGGAGAGATCGTCGATATCGGGACGCATGAGCAGCTTCTCGCGCGCAACGAGATTTATCAGGATCTCTATCATTCCCAGCAGAAAGGGGTGGCTTAACATGGCGAAAGTGCGGAATATTAAGCCGAAGGATACCAAGCGCACCATCAGGCGGCTTTTGGGCTATCTGCTCGAATATAAGCTCAAAATCGCGTTTGTCATTCTGGCGGTCATCTTCAGCGCAGGCGCTTCTGTCGCCAGCGGATATTTCTTCAAGCCGATTCTAAACGACTATATCGTGCCCTTTATCGGCCAGCAAAACCCCAGCCTCGCAGGCTTTATCACCATGCTGGTAATCATGGGTGCCATTTATCTGCTGGGCGCGGGAGCAACGTTTGTTTGCCGGCGCATTATGTCTGATATTTCTACCTCTACGCTCTATGCGATTCGCGTGGATCTGTTTAACCACCTGCAGGAGCTGCCCATCCGCTATTACGATACGCATACACATGGCGAGACCATGAGCCTGTTCACCAACGATACGGATGTTTTGCGCGAGATGCTCTCTATGAGCCTGACGCAGATTCTCAATACCATTTTCAATGTTACGGGCATCTTTGTGGTCATGCTCGTTCTAAGCTGGGAGCTGACTACGCTCGTGCTGGTCATCCTGGTCATCATGCTCGGCGCTGCGCGGTTTATCTCCAGCCGCGGATCCAGGCATTTTGGCAAAGTGCAGAAAGAACTGGCTAATATCAATGGATATGTCGAGGAAATGGTAGAGGGGCAGAAAGTCGTCAAAGTGTTCTGCCGCGAGGAGATCGCTACCGGGGAATTTGAGGAAATCTCCAGAAGGCTGGGCGAGGCAGAACAGCGCTCATCGATGTTTGCCAATATCATGATGCCCGTGATGGGAAATATCTCCTATGTGCACTATGCGCTGACGGCGATTCTGGGCGGCGTGCTTCTGCTGGCTGGCCGGATGGACGTGGGAACGATTGCCTCTTTCCTGCTCTATACCAGAACATTTTCTGCGCCAATCTCGCAGGTTTCCCAGCAGTTTAACGCGATTCTGATGGCGCTTGCCGGGGCGGAGCGCATTTTCAACCTGATCGATACGCCTGCCGAGGTAGACGACGGCTATGTTACGCTGGTCAACGTGGAAAAACAGCCGGATGGCACATTGCGGGAATCCGAGCGGCGCACGGGCATTTGGGCTTGGAAACATCCTCACCAAGAGGATGGCACGATTACCTACACCGAGCTCAAAGGAGACGTCGAGTTTGAGGATGTAGTCTTCGGCTATACGGATAAGAAAACCGTCCTGAACGGCATTACGCTGTTCGGCCATGCGGGCCAGAAAATTGCGTTCGTCGGCTCGACGGGCGCGGGCAAAACCACCATCACCAACTTGATCAACCGCTTTTACGACGTGCCAGACGGCAAGATCCGCTATGATGGGATCAATATCAACAAGATCAAGAAGGCAGATCTGCGCAGATCTCTGGGCATCGTTTTGCAGGATACCAACTTGTTTACGGGCACAGTGGCGGATAACATCCGCTATGGCAAGCTGGATGCCACAGATGAGGAAGTCGTTGCGGCGGCCAAGCTGGCAAATGCAGATTCCTTCATCCGGCATTTGCCGCAGGGCTATCAGACCATGCTGACGGCAAACGGGGCCAACTTATCCCAGGGCCAGCGGCAGTTGCTCTCCATTGCCAGAGCGGCAGTGGCGGATCCGCCTGTGCTGATTTTGGATGAGGCTACCAGCTCTATCGATACCCGCACAGAGCGCCTGATTGAGAAGGGGATGGACGGCCTGATGGAAGGCAGAACGACTTTTGTCATCGCGCATCGGCTTTCGACCATCCGCAACGCGGATACCATCATCGTCTTGGAAAACGGGCGCATCATCGAGCGCGGCAACCACGATGAACTGCTGGCGCAAAAAGGGAAATACTATCAGCTTTATACCGGCATGTTTGAGCTGGAATAATGCCGTCAAAAAACACCATGCACACTATGGCATGGTGTTTTTCTTTGGCAGCGCTTATTTTTGAAAGATATCTTTTAGCAGGGAGGAAACGCGCTCGCGGCGCTTTGCAGTCTCTTCCTGGTCGATGCAAAGCTGCAAGACGTCGCCTTCCTTTGCCTGGAGCGGGCGAAGCAGGGTATAGGGAAGAGAGAGAATTTCGCCGCTTTCCAGCTCGACGATTGCTGTGTCTTGTTCGATTCGGTCGATAATGAATTTCATCTTACCTCCTAGTTCTGAATGCACTTTGTGCAGGCGTGGTACCCGAGGTTTTTGGCCTCTTCAACTGTCAGCGCGACGCTCTGATCGCTATAGTAGCGGCATCCTTTCCGATGATAGCTTTTGCCGCTGGCGGTGATATAGACGGTATCGATTTTTTCAGAAGCAGGAACGGGCGCTGTGCCGGGCTTTGCAAAGCGAACTGTCTCCCCGTCGGAATAGGCCAGAATATCGCCCAGCTCATCCGTCCGGTAGATGGTTACGCGATGGCGCGCCAATGTTTCCAGCGTCTCGGTATGCGGGTGGCCATAGGAGTTTTCGCTTGCGCAGGAAATGACGGCAGCTTCAGGGGAAACGGCCCGAATAAAGGCATCCGAGCTGGAAGTTTTGCTGCCATGATGCCCGGCTTTGAGCACAGTCGAGCGGACGGATCCAGCGGTATTTTCCAGGATTTCGGCTTCGGAAAGCGCTTCGGCATCTCCTGTAAACAGAAAGGAAGTTTCCCCGAAGCAGACGCGGATGACTGCAGAATAATCGTTGAGGTTTTCATATTCCTCTTGCACTGGGGCCAGAATTTCGCAGTGGACATCACTGCCCAGCTGAAAACTTTCGCCTGCTTTGGCTTGAAGTGCCGGAATTTTCCGCTCCTGAATGGCCAAAAGCAGATTCTCATACCCCTGGCTGGTATGGCTGACACCAGGCAGGCAAACCTGCTCAATTTGGAAATTCTCCACGATATACTGCATTCCGCCGATGTGATCGGAATGCGGATGCGTTGCGACGAGCATGTTAAGCGTCGTTATGCCATATTCCTCCAGGATCTGGGCCACTTTATTTTTCGCCGAAGATTCTCCGGCATCGATCAGCATTGATTTTCCATCCGGTGTCAAGATGAGCGCGCTGTCTCCCTGGCCGACGTCAATATAGATCACCCGAAGCCCATCCGCATTGCCGGGAAGATCCGAAAGAACCGGCGAGCCCGCACTCGGCACAACGGGCGAGACGCCGCTCGGAACGGATTGGCCAGGCTGAGCAAAGAAATAGATGGCCGCGGCTATGAGAAAAAAGAGAATGGTTGCCAAAGAGAGGGCAGAGGATTTGCGTTTTTTCATAGAACACCTCGAGAGAAAAATAGAAAGAACAGAAGGAAAAGCTGAAGGAACAGGGCAAGCGGCACCAGGATGGTAAACCTTCGGTGCTGTGTCTTATGGCGGAAAAGGTGCATGCCCAGCAGCATACCCGCCGCCCCGCCCAGCCATGCAAACGCAAGCAGTGCCCGCTCAGGTATACGCCAGCGATGCTGCCGCGCCAGATGCTTATCCCATCCGCACGCGAAAAATGCCAGCAGATTTAGGATAGGCAGATAGAATGACAGAAAGAATCCAAAATTGCTTTTCATGGCATCTAGTATACCTGAATTTTCATGTGCATTCAAATAGGAAAAATACTTTTCAGAAATGAATAGATCGTGATATAATAGCATTATTGTTTGGATAGAGGAGATCGCAGGATGAATCAGCATGTTGCAGAAGTCGCCCGGCGCATTTGGGAGCTAAGGGAGATACTGGAAATTTCAAAAGAAGAAGTCGCGCAGAAAGCTGGCATTGATTTTGACAATTATGTCAAATACGAGAGCGCAGAGCTGGATATTCCCATCAGCGCCATCTATGCCGTCGCAGAAGTGCTCAAGGTGGATCCCACTGTCCTGTTGACAGGCGAGGCGCCGCGCATGAACCAATATACGATTACGAGAAAAGGGAAGGGAATCTCTGTCGAGCGCTATAAGGAGTATAGCTTCCAGGCTCTGGCCTTCAATTTTATGAACCGGGACATGAACCCGATGATCGTAAAGCTGGAGCCTAAACAGTCCGCGCCCGAGCTGGTAACGCACGGCGGGCAGGAGTTCAACTATGTGCTGGAAGGCGTCGTTACTGTGCTGTACGGGCCGCATAAGTTCCAGCTGAAAGAAGGGGACAGCATCTACTTTGATCCGGCAATCCCCCACGGACAGATGGCCGAATGCGGCTCGGCAAAATTTTTGACTATCATCAACGAATGAGGGGTTAGCAGGAAATGTTAGAAAAGTTTTTGCCCAGAACAGAGTTTTCCTCCTATGAAGATTTTATAGAGAATTATCGGGTGAACATCCCGGAAAATTTCAATTTTGCCTATGATGTCATGGATGAATGGGCGGCGCAGTGCCCGGAAGATCCTGCGCTGCACTGGTGCAACGAGGAGAACTGCGAGCGCATTTTAAGCTTTGCGGAGATCAAGCGCCTGAGCGATAAAACCGCCAACGCCTTAAAGGAAATGGGCATCGGCAAGGGCGATCGGGTCATGCTGATTCTCATGCAGCGCATCGAAGTGTGGACAACCATGCTGGCTTTGCAGAAAATTGGCGCAGTTACCATCCCGGTTACCTTTTTGCTCACGCCCAAAGACATTGTCTATCGCTGCAATGCGGCAAACGTTAAGATGATCATCAGCGTGGATATGCAGGAAGTTGTGCGGCATATCCAGGACAGCCTAGCGCAGTGTGAAACGGTGGAGAAAGTCTGCATTGTTGGAGAGCGGATAGAGGGCTTTATCGATTACCGCGCAAAGGTGGAAGAGGCCAGTGAGCTTTGGACGCGCCCAACGGGAGCGGAGGCGACCGCCATCACCGATCCCATGCTCATCTATTTTTCCTCCGGAACCACGGGAATGCCCAAAATGATTCTGCACGATTTCTCGCATCCGCTGGGGCATATCGTGACGGCCAGATACTGGCAGGATACGCATAAGGGCGATGTGCATATGGTCAATGCCGACTCCGGCTGGGCCAAGTTTGGCTGGGGAAAGATCTACGGGCAGTGGATCTGCGGGGCGACCATCGTCGCTTACGACGTCGTAAAATTCAACGCAAAACATATGCTGGAGACAATCGAGCGCATTCGACCGACGATTTTCTGCGCGCCGCCCACGGTTTTCCGCTTTTTGATCCGCGAGGATATTTCGCACTACGATCTCTCTTCAATCCGGCACTGCACCATCGCGGGAGAGCCGCTCAACCCGGAAGTTTTCTATGAATTCCAGCGCAAAACTGGCCTTTCGCTGACGGAGGGATTCGGGCAATCCGAGGGCACGGTGCTTTTGGCAAACTTCAAGTGGTTTCCGATTAAGCCGGGCTCCATGGGCAAGCCTGTGCCGCTCTACAATATTGATATTATCGATGAAAACGGCGATTCCTGTGAAGATGGCATCGTGGGCAGGGTGGTCGTCAGAGATGCCGTAGCGCATCCGCCGGTTGGCCTTTTTAAAGAATATTATATGGACGAGCAGGCCAACGCCAGCGCTTGGCGGAACGGCATGTATGATACGGGGGATACCGCCTGGAGAGACGCCGATGGGTACTACTGGTTCGTGGGCAGAAGCGACGATGTCATCAAATGCTCGGGCTACCGCATTGGGCCATTCGAGGTGGAAAATGCGCTGATGACGCATCCAGCTGTGCTGGAATGCGCAGTAACAGCGGCGCCGGATCCTGTGCGCGGCCAGGTCGTCAAGGCGACAATCGTGCTGACAAAGCAATATGAAGCCAGCGAGGCGCTCAAAAAAGAGATTCAAGATCACGTGAAGAAAGTAACGGCGCCCTATAAATATCCCAGAATTGTCGAATTCGTGCGCGAGCTGCCCAAGACGACGAGCGGGAAAATCCGCCGGGTTGAGATTCGCAATCAAGATAAAAATCAGTAGTTTGGTCAAGGTGTTATGGCGAAGTTAAATGCGGTTTTAGAAATTGGCACATCTAAAATAGTCTGCCTGATCGAGCGGCCTGGGGGAGAGGCGCTGACGAGCGTCCCCGGAGCATCGCTTGTGCGTTATGATGGCATCAAAAATGGAAAATGGTCGGGCTACTCCGCCTTCGCCGAGGATCTCATGACCGCGATTTCCGGCGCGGAAAGCCAGGTTGGAAAGACCATCAAAAGCTGTGCTGTGGGTGTTCCCGGGTGTTTCTGCAAAATTGTATTTCGGGAAGGCAAAAAGAAAATCAAAGGGCTTGTTAAGGAAGAAGATATCGATTGGCTGGTCAATCGCCTGAAGCCAAAAGAGGTAGGAGGTGCGGATCTGATCGACGTCCGCCCAGCCTATTTTATGGATGATCGGGATAATGTCTATCTCAACGAGCCCATCAATCTGAAAACGGCAACGCTGCGCTGTGGAATGACCTATTTTTACGGGCATAAGCCTTTTTTGGACAGCGTAGAGCGGGCTCTGCTCTCCAGAAAAATTTCCGTGGACAAGTTCATCTGCGAGCCTTTGGCCCAGGCCCTGCACTATATTCCTCAGCAGGAGCGGGACGTTACCTCCGCCATCATCGATATCGGCTATTACAGCACAGGCGTTACCATCGCCTATGGCGATACGATACTGGCGCACAGTACCATCGATCTGGGCGGGAGCACGGTTACCAATCGCCTGGTGAGCCGCCTTGATATCAGGGAAAATTTGGCAGAAAGTTTAAAAAGAAGACACATTTTCGGCATCGATCTTCAGCCCGGAGAGAAAGTTTATGCAAAGGATGAGGCCGGGCGGATGGTGCAGTTCGATGCTGCCTCCATCAAAAATTCCATCGATGAAATTGCCGATATTGTCTGCACAGAAGTGCGCCGGGAGCTATACCGCTATCGGAATTACCTGCGCAAAGATGCAAAGATTTACCTCATCGGAGCAGGTATTTCTATGCAGGGATTTGATGCATATTTAAAAAGACAGATTCATGCAAATCTGACTCTGCCCCCCAGAAATAAGTACCGCGGGCTGCCTGCAATTTACAATTCCGGCGTCGCACTTCTTGACAACAACTCGGCGACAGTATATCATTTAAGAGGTAATGAAATAGGCTCTAAAATTAGGGATAAAGTGAACCGTTTTTTAAATATGAAGTAAAAGTTTGGGAGGAAATCATATGCCCTTGGGATTAGACACAGAGATGGGAACTGTCGCGAATATCAAAGTCATTGGTGTCGGCGGCGGCGGCGGCAATGCTGTAAACCGCATGGTTGAATATGGCCTTGAAGGCGCAGAATTCATCGTTGTCAATACAGATAAGCAGGCGCTTTATCTCAACCATGCGCCCAATAAAATTCAAATTGGCGAAAAACTCACAAAAGGCCTTGGCTCCGGCGCAAATCCGGAAATCGGAAGAAAAGCGGCGGAGGAGAGCAGAGATGAGCTGGAAAGCGTCATCAAAGGCGCAGACCTGGTTTTCATTGCGGCTGGCCTTGGCGGCGGTACAGGCACAGGCGCTGCCCCTGTTGTCGCGCAAATCGCAAAAGATTGCGGCGCTTTGACCGTCGGCTTTGTAACCACGCCCTTCTGGTTTGAAGGCGCGCCCAGAAAACGGGCGGCAGAAGCTGGTTTTGAAGATATGATGAATGCTGTGGACAGCATTGTCAAAATCCCGAACGACAAACTGCTGGATGTTGTGGGTAAGAGCACACCTTTGATGGAATCCTTCAAGTTGGCAGACGATGCGCTGCGCCAGGGCATTCAGGGCCTGACGGAGCTCATTGCAAAGCCCGCTATCATCAACCTGGACTTTGCAGACGTCAGGACGGTTATGCTCGAGCGCGGCACGGCGCATATGGGCATGGGCGTCGGTTATGGTGAAAATAAGGTGGTCGATGCGACGAAGCAGGCGATCATGAGCCCGCTTTTGGATACCAGCATTCAGGGTGCAAAGGGTATCATCTTCAATATTGTCGGCGACAAGACGTTTGGCCTGCCTGAAATCGAAGAGGCGTTCAAGCTCATTCAGGAAGCCGCAGATCCGGATGCAAATGTCATCATGGGTGCGGATGTCAATATGGATTTGGACGACGAAGTGCGTGTTACCTTGATCGCAACTGGCTTTGGCAGCGGCAGCAGGCCTGCCCCCGGCGAAGTGAAAGAGACGATCAAGAATAGAGTGAATGATTATGCAAATAATGCCAGCGCGAATCTTATGAACCGCGGCCTGAATAAAACCGCTGCGCCTTCCGGCATTACGGAAAAGAACTTCGACTATCTCGATCCTGAAGATGAGCCGCAGCTTCCGCTGTTCTTAAAGAAATCTCCCAAGAGAATTTCCATGGACGACTAAAAAAAGAGAAAAAGAAGTCGGCAAATGCCGGCTTCTTTTGGTTATGGAAAAAATATGAAAAAACTGAGAACAAAATTAAAACAAAAACCCGCAGAGCTGGCCATCCAGGCAGATGCGGACTTCGGTTTGAGTGAAGAGCAGGTGCAGGCACAGATTCTGGCCGGCCAGAGCAATGCCGAGAGCAGCGTGCGTTCCAAGCCATATGGACAGATTATTTGGGATAACACAATGACCTATTTCAATCTGCTCAACCTGATTCTTGGCGCGGTTGTCATCGCGCTGGGCTCTTATCGGAACGCTCTGTTTTTACTCGTGGTCATCTGCAATATTGTGATCGGAATTTTCCAGGAGATTCGGGCAAAAAAAGCTGTAGATAAGCTCTCTCTGATCTCTCAGCCGGAGGTGCGGGTTCTGCGCGGCGGCCGGGAACAGAAGATTCCGGTGAGCAATGTGGTCAAGGGTGATATTGTTCTGCTGGAGCAGGGAAGCCAAATCTGCGCAGACTGTTCTGTGATTTCGGGCAGCTGCGAGGTGGATGAATCCCTGCTCACAGGAGAAGCAGACGCGATTTTTAAGAAAAACGGAGATGCTCTGCTCTCAGGAAGTTTCCTGATCTCCGGGAGATGCAAAGCCCGGGTGGAAAAAGTTGGGCTGGAAAGCTACGCCAATTCCATCGCGAATGAGGCGAAGGTGATCTCCAAAGCAAACTCCGAGATCATCAGGGAGCTGAACCGGCTCATTAAGCTGATCAGCGGGTTTATCCTCCCGTTCGGCGCATTTCTATTCTGCAAACAGTATTTCCTGCTGCATTCTACGCTCCGCTATTCGTCCGTATCCGCCATCGCGGCCATTATCGGCATGATACCCGAGGGGCTTATTTTGCTGACGAGCATGGTGCTGACGGTCGGCGTCATTCGCCTGGCCAAAAAGAAAACGCTGGTCCAAGATCTCTATTGCATCGAAACGCTGGCGCGGGTGGATACGCTTTGCCTGGATAAGACGGGCACAATCACGACGGGAGAGATTCGCTTCCGCGAGGTGTTGCCCTTAGCAGACTTCCCAGTTCCCACAGATAAAATCGTTGGAGAGCTGATAGGCGCGCTGGAGGATCACAACAGCACTTTTTTAGCTCTGAAAAAACAGTTTCCCGGGAGCACCTGCTGGGAATGCAGTGCAAAGATTCCGTTTTCACCCATCAGGAAATGGAGCGGCGCCTGCTTTGCAAAGGAAGGGGAGAGCTATCTTCTGGGTGCCAGCGAAATTCTCTGCCGGCATTGTGTGCAGACGGATTTTATGCAGCAGGTAACAGAGCTGGAAGAGAGGGGGCAACGAGTTTTGCTTTTAGCTCATACGGCGGAGCCTGCGCTGTCTGAAACGCTCCCAGACGGCCTGCAGCCTTTGGCGCTGCTCGTTTTGGAAGATGTAATCCGCCCAGAAGCAGAAGAAATTTTCTCTTTTTTCCAGCAGGAAGGTGTCGAGCTGGTCATCATTTCTGGGGATAGCGCGAAAACTGCGCATGCCATCGCAAAACGCGCAGGAGTGCAAAATATAAAAGGCTATTTGGATATTGCAGAGCTTTCGGAGCAAGAGCTGGAGGATGTAATCCCCAAAACAAGCGTCTTTGGGCGCGTCGCCCCAAAGCAGAAAAAGCAGATCATTGCCAGCCTAAAAAAGCAGGGACACACTGTGGGCATGGTGGGGGATGGCGTCAACGATGTACTGGCCCTCAAGGAGGCCAGTTGCGGCATGGCTCTGGCATCGGGCAGTGATGCGGCAATTACCGTTTCGCCCATCGTCCTTCTGGATTCCAATCTGCATGCGCTCTATAATGTCGTCATGGAAGGCAGGCGCGTCATCAACAACCTAAAGCGCTCGGCCTCGCTTTTTCTGGTTAAAACGGTGCTCTCCTTTCTGCTTTCGGTGATTTTTCTCATCATCCCAAGGAACTACCCGATTCTGCCCATTCAGTTTTCGCTCATCGGCGCACTGTTTATCGGCACGCCCTCTTTCATTTTGGCGCTTCAGCCAAACCAGGAGAGGGTAACGGGCAGTTTTCTTGCAGATGTTCTGGTATCCGCGCTTCCAGGCGCATTTTCGGCCAGCCTGCTTATCGCACTCATCAGCATTTTCCAGCCGGCTTTTGCGTTGACGCAGGAGCAGGTCTCCACTTTGAGTATGCTTACCCTCGGCTTCTGCTTTATGTTTGTGCTTTTCCAGATCTCGCTGCCGCTGAACTGGATGCGGGCTGCGCTTTTTACACTCATGAGTTCTCTGTTTTTGCTGGCGGTACTTTTTATTCCAGAAATGCTCTATCTTACGGCGATTACGCCCAAAATGCTGCTAATCACCCTGGGAGTTGCACTGCTGATCTGGCCGCTTAACGCTTTATTTGCCCGCGCGATAGGGAAGATGCGGCAAAAATACAAGCGGCGGGAAATGAGAATAGGCTGAATATTTTCTCACTTTGGATTGCATTTTGAGCCAGCATCGGCTATAATAAAATCGATTGATCACTTAGTAGCTCTATGCTTCCCTGGGGAAGCGCGATTATAAATCAGGAGGGATTCCATGAACGCTTCGGAATTGAAACAACTCAAAGTGAACGCGGCGAAAGTTCGCCTCGGGATCATCGAAGGCGTCTTTGCGGCGAAATCCGGCCATCCGGGCGGTTCGCTTTCGGCGGCTGAGATCTTCACCTATCTGTATTTTAAGGAAATGCGCATCGATCCAAAGGATCCGAAAAATGCGGATCGGGATCGTCTCGTCCTTTCCAAAGGGCATTGTGCACCGGGCCTTTACAGCGCGCTGGCGCAGCGCGGCTATTTCTCTCCCGAAGAGATGAAGAGCCTGCGGCATATCGGCTCGTTCCTGCAAGGGCATCCGGATATGAAGGGTACGCCCGGCGTAGATATGAGCTCCGGCTCCCTGGGGCAGGGCATTTCGGCAGCTGTCGGCATGGCGCTGGCAGGCAAGCTGGATCAAAAGGATTACCGCGTCTACACACTGCTGGGCGACGGCGAGATCGAAGAGGGACAGGTTTGGGAAGCAGCTATGTTCGCTGCCCATAAGAAGCTGGATAACCTCTGTGTCATCGTAGACTACAACGGCCTGCAGATCGATGGCTCTGTCGATGAAGTCGGCGGTCCTTCGCCTATCGACAAGAAGTTTGAGGCTTTTGGCTTTGACGTCGTAACCATCAATGGCAATGACTTTGAAGAGATCGAAAAGGCTCTGGATCATGCGAAGACGGTAAAAGGCAAGCCCTGCGCCATCGTCGCAAAAACGATCAAGGGCAAAGGCGTTTCCTATATGGAAAACAACGTCGCTTGGCATGGCTCTGCTCCTAACAAAGAGCAGTATGATATCGCGATGGGCGAGCTCGAAGCGGCCCTGAAGGAACTGGAGGCTTAAAACATGGCGGAAATCGTAAAAAAAGCAACGCGTGAGAGCTTCGGCGAAGCGGTTACAAAGCTCGCGGAAAAATATCCGGAAATTGTTGTGCTGGATGCAGACCTCGCTGCTGCAACCAAAACCGGCACGTTCAAAAAGGCACACCCCGATCGCTTCTTCGACTGCGGCATCGCTGAGAGCAATATGATCGGCATCGCGGCTGGCCTGGCTACCTGCGGAAAAATCCCGTTTGCGGCTTCTTTCGCAATGTTCTCGGCTGGCAGAGCTTATGAGCAGATCAGAAACTCGGTCGGCTATCCCAAGCTGAATGTAAAAGTTGTCGGCTCGCATGCCGGCATCTCCGTCGGCGAAGACGGCGCGACGCATCAGTGCAATGAGGATATCGCCCTCATGCGCACGATCCCCGGAATGGTTGTGCTCAACCCTGCGGATCACTACGAGATGCTGGCAGCTGTGGAAGCGGCTGTTCTGCATAAAGGCCCGGTTTATCTGCGCCTTGGCCGTCTGGCGGCAGAGAGCATCAACAATAACGATGATTATCATTTCGAGCTTGGAAAGGGCATTCAGCTGCACGATGGCAACGATATTACCGTCGTCGCAACGGGCCTGATGGTTGGCGAAGCGCTCAAGGCTGTGAAGAGCCTGGAGGAGCAGGGTGTCCATGCACGCCTGATCAATATCCACACGATTAAGCCTATCGATGAGGAGATCATCATCAAAGCCGCAAAAGAGACGGGCAAGATCATCACGGTGGAGGAGCACAATGTCATCGGCGGTCTGGGCGAGGCGGTTTGCTCTGTCCTGAGCGAGAAGTGCCCCACGCCTGTCAGAAAGATTGGCGTGTATGACAGATACGGCTATTCCGGACCGGCGGTTGACCTCTTAAAAGAGTTTGGCCTCTGCGCTGAAAATATCGAGAAAGTCATCAAAGAAGAGCTGGCAAAATAAGCCGCTCCCCGCGAAGAAAACTTACTGCGTTTTGCAGTAAGTTTTCTTTCTATCTAAGGAAATATTATGGAAATTAGAATTGAAATCGCGACCCCGGCCGATGCGGCAGTGCTGCTTAATATCTACGCGCATTATGTAAATCATACGGCCATCACTTTTGAATACGATGTGCCTTCTTTAGAAGAATTTGCCCAGAGAATCATAAATACACTGGAGAAATATCCATATCTGGTAGCAAAGTGCGGCGGGGAAATACTCGGCTATGCCTATGCCGGCGCCTTTCATCCGCGCGCAGCCTATGGCTGGGCAGCAGAGCTGGCCATCTATGTCAAAAACGGCTGTCAGAAAATGGGCATTGGAAAGTGCCTGTATGCTGCGCTGGAAGAAATATTAGAAGCGCAGGGGATACTCAATCTCTATGCCTGCATTGCCTATCCGGAGGCAGAAGACGAGTATTTGACGAAAAACAGCGTGGAATACCATAGGCATCTGGGCTATCGCCTGGTGGGGCAATTTCGCCAGTGCGGCTACAAATTTGGCAAGTGGTATCATATGGTCTGGATGGAAAAGATCATTGGCGAGCATTTGGAAAATCAGCCGCCTGTTCGGCCTTTTCCTGAAATAAAAGACTCTCTTGCGCTCAATTAAAAAAGGCCCCAAGATTTGCTTGAAATCTTGAGGCCTTCTTCCTATTTCATCGCTTTTTCTGCAAAACTGTTGTTGACCAGCTCGCTGTAAGGCGCGCGGCTGGAAAGCTCTCCAGCGCCCTCCATGACATCCTGCAAGCGGTTGAAGGAATCCTCCGTCATAAACGGATCGCCCATCCAGGCGTCGATCTCCTGATACCGTGCCGCAACCTGCTCCAGCACCTCCAGATCTGTATCCGGGAAGAACTCTGCAATCGTCTCAGCGATTTCCCTGGGCTCTGCTTCAGCCAGCCATTTTTGTGCTTTGGCGATGGCATTGGTAAACTTCTGAATGGTTTCGCCGTTTTCATCGATATAGCTCTTGAGCGCGAAGTAGGCCGTATATGGAATCTCACCGCTGTCCTGGCCGACAGAAGCGACGATATAGCCAGAGCCTTCCTGCTCCATCATCGTCGCAGTCGGCTCGAACATCGTGGTATAATCGCCGGTTCCGCCGGCAAATGCGCCCGCCATCAGGCCAAATTCCACGGATGTATCAAAATCCAGATCGGAAGTAGAAATCCCATGCTGTTTTAAGACATACTCCAGCGTCATGCAGGGCACGCCGCCTTTTCTGCCGGCAAGGATATGTTTGCCTGCCAGTTTTTCATAGGAGAAATCCGCATCGGGCTCGCGGGCCATAATGAAAGAACCGTCGCGCTTGGTGAGCTGAGCGAAAACCTGGGCGTAATCTTCTTTGCCCTCGTTATAGACGTAGATGCTCGCTTCCGGGCCGGCCAGGCCAATTTCTACCTGCCCGGAGATGACTGCCGTCATAACCTTATCCGCGCCCTGGCCGTTGATCAGCTCAACGTCCAGCCCCTCTTCCTCAAAGTAGCCCAGTTTGATGGCCGCATACTGCGGGGCATAGAAGACAGAATGCGTTACTTCGCTGATGGTGATGTGCGTCATTTCCTCTTCTTTTGCGCAGCTGACCAGCAGGCAGCTGAGCAAAAGGGCGAGGGAGAGTAATAGTGAGAGAAATTTTTTCATATATGCTCCTTTCGACATTTTGTCAAACTTTATTCTTTATTATTTTTCTTTCCAGCAGGAGAACCACCTGATACATGAGCGCCGCGGCAACTGCCAGCAGCAATACGCTTGTCATCACCAGATCCATCTTAAAGACCTGCGAGCCATAGACGATGAGATAGCCGACGCCCGCTTTTGAGACGAGAAATTCGCCCATGATGACGCCGACCCAGGAAAGCCCGACGTTGATCTTCAGCGAGTTGATGATCGTGATGAAGTTGGAAGGCAAAACAGCTTTGGTGAAAATCTGAAGCTTATTCGCCCCATAAACCCGCATCAGCTTGATTTTTTCCTCTTCCGTCGCCATAAACCCGTTGAGCACCTCCATAATCGTAACGATGAGGGAGATGGCCAAAGTCATAATGATGATTGCTTTTGGGCCGGCGCCCACCCACACAATAAAAATCGGCCCCAGGGCGACTTTGGGCAAAGCGTTCAAAATGACGAGATAGGGCTCCATCACGCGCGAGAGAAAAGATGACCACCACAGCGCAGTCGCGATCAGCGTTCCGATGATCGTCCCGAGCAAAAAGCCCACGATGGTTTCCAGGCAGGAGATACCGATATGTCTTAAAAGATCTCCGTTTTCATATAAGTTTGTCAATGATTTCAAAATCCGGGAGGGCTGGCTCATGATAAAGGAATCAATCCATCCCAAATTTCCCGCGATCTCCCAAAGGCCAAATAGTGCGGCTAAAATGCCGACGCGCGTTAAGTTTATAAAAAAGCGGCGCCGTTTGGTCTGCCTGAGATAAAGAGCTCTCTCCGGCGAAATAGGCGCGGTCTTCTCCTTTCTATGAAACATGAATATCCAGCTCCTTCCAGATGTGATTGAAATATTTCTGAAATTCGGGGTATTTACGGCAGGTTAGGGGAGTGCGAGTCGGCTCTTCAAAGGTAATATCCAGCACTTCTTTGACGCGCGCAGGCCGCCCGCTCAAAATGACCACTTTATCCGAAACGCTGATGCTCTCTGAAATATCGTGCGTGACCATAATGGCAGTTTTCTTCTCGTTTTTGATAATCTGATAGATATCATCCGCCACAGCCAGGCGCGTCTGATAATCCAGCGAAGAGAAGGGCTCATCGAGCAAAAGAATCTCCGGGCGGCAGGCAAGCGTGCGGATCAGTGCTGCCCGCTGCCGCATTCCCCCCGACAACTGATCAGGAAATTTGTCTTTAAATTCGTATAGTCCATATTCTTTTAAAAGCTTGTCGACGTATGCTATGTTATCAGGCGTTTTCTGATGCTGAATCTCCAGGCCCAGCAGGACATTTTGATAAACAGTGCGCCAGGAAAACAGCTGATCTTTTTGAAACATGTAGCCAAGCACCGGACTGGGTTTTTCTACGATTTGATTCTCCACAAAAACCTGGCCGGAAGTGGGCTTTAAAAGCCCTGCGATAATGGAAAGAAGCGTAGATTTTCCACATCCGCTTGGGCCGACGATGCTCACATATTCTCCGCTGTTGATGGAAAAACTGACATGAGAAAGCGCTTCAATTTCTCCGTTTTTAGACTGATATTTCAAGCAAACGTCCGAAACGTTTACAACTTCTTTCATAGGAAAACCTCCTTATGTGGTTTATAATATGGGCAGGATGGCAAAAGTGTGTGAGAGAAATCCTGCGCAGCCGAAAACTGGCCGTTGCCTGGGCTTTGTAAATTTGGCAAAAGCGTGGTATAATAAAACAATCATAGCTTTTAGGCAAGGCCGAATGATTCGCATTCTTGCATAGAACAATACTGAAAGGACAGTAAATTTGAAGAATAGACCTATTAATACGACTGAACTGAGCATGCCGGCTCCTGCCGGAGAAAAGAAGCCCCAGAGAAGGCGCGCAGGCAGCAAAACAAGAGACGGCAAAAACCCAGGGACAAAAGCGCAAGCCGGCGCAAAATCTGCGGATACAAAAAGGGCGGCAAAGCCCTCGCATAAGCGCCCTCAAAAAGAGGAGCAGCAAAAGAAGGCCAGAGCACAGGCCATGCCGGGTGCCGCCAAAAAGCGCACGCCTGCGCCCAAAGCGGCAGGTCGGGGCAAGCACAAAAATACCGCTTCCGGCGTAAAAATCATTCCGCTTGGCGGAATTGGGGAAGTTGGCAAGAATATGACTGTCATCGAATGGGAGGATAACATCCTCGTGGTCGATTGCGGTCTGGTATTTCCCAGGCAGGATATGCTGGGCATTGACTATGTGATCCCGGATATCACGTATCTCGAAAAGAACAAGAGCAAAATTAAGGGATTTGTGCTCACACACGGACATGAGGACCATATCGGCGCGACGCCCTATGTGCTGGATAAATTCAATGTCCCTGTTTATGGGACAAAGCTCACCCTCGCGCTGGTCGAGCTTAAACTTTCCGAGCATGGCATCAAGCAGAATAACCTGCGGTGCGTGAAGGAAGGGGACAAAGTAAACTGCGGCGTATTCGAGATCGAGTTTATCAAAGTCAGCCACAGCATCGACGATGCCGTTGGCCTTGCGATCAAAACTCCTGCTGGCATGATCGTGCATACCGGGGATTTCAAGGTGGATTATACGCCCACAGACGGCAAGATCATCGATCTGAATAAATTTACCCAGCTGGGAAATGAGGGTGTTTTGGCCCTGCTTTCAGACAGCACCAATGCCGAGCGCCCGGGATATACCATCTCGGAAAAAGCCGTTGGGCAGACGTTTGAGCGCTATTTCTCCGAGGCAAAGGGACGCATCATCATCGCAACATTCGCCTCGAATATCCATCGCATTCAGCAGGTTGTGGATGCCGCAAAAAAATTCAACCGCAAAATCTGCCTCACTGGCCGCAGCATGGTGCGCATTCAGAAAGTGGCAACAGAGCTTGGGTATCTGGATATCCCGGAAAAAATGCTGATAGAGATAGACGACATCTCTTCTGTGCGCGATAATAAAATCGTCGTTTTGACGACGGGAAGCCAGGGCGAGCCCATGAGCGGCCTGGTGCGCATGGCCTCCGGCGAGCATGCAAAAATGGAGATCAAGCGCGGAGATACCGTCATCATCTCTTCTACACCAATTCCGGGCAATGAGAAATACGTCTCAGACGTCATCAATCTGCTCTATCGGAAGGGTGCGAATGTGATCTATGGCTCCATGGCTCAGGTGCACGTCTCGGGACATGCCTGCCAGGAAGAGCTCAAGCTGATGCTTTCCTTGGTCAAGCCGCAGTACTTCATTCCCGTTCACGGGGAATACCGCCAGATCTATAGCCATGCGGCGCTGGCCGAGAGTATGGGCATTAAAAATAAGAATATCTTTATTTCGGAGATCGGCAAACCGATCATCCTGCATTCCAAAGGCATAGAGATTGGCGAGAGCGTGCCTTCGGGCATCGTCATGATCGATGGCCTGGGCATTGGCGATGTGGGAAGCGTCGTTTTACGGGATCGCAAGCTGCTCTCGCTGGACGGGCTGTTTGTCTCCATTGTAGCCATTTCCCGGCAGACGGGGGAAATTGTCTCGGGGCCGGAAATTCTCTCCCGCGGCTTCGTCTATATGAAGGAGGCGGAGAATCTTCTGGATGAGGCCAGAGCCATCGTGCGGGAGACGGTAGAGGATTGCCTCTATGAAGATCGCTTAAGCGACAGCGCCAACATGAAAAACCGCATCCGCAAAGCGCTTAACACATATCTCTATACGCGCACAAAGCGCAGCCCGATGATTCTGCCGGTCATTCTCGAAATATAAAGGAGGGGCTCCGATGTATATCTATGATAAAGCGCACGAATTGGCTGTAGAAATTAAGCGTTCTGCTGAATTTCTCGAATACAAAAAGCTCAAAGACGAAGTGCTCGCAGATGAGACGACAAAAAGCTTAGTTACGCAGTATAAGAGCCTGCAGTTTGAAGGCCAGGCGGCTATCATTGCCGGGCAGCAGCCCAGCGAGGAGCTTTTGGATAAGCTCAAGAAGCTGGGGGAAGTCTTGGCCTTCAACGCAAAGGTAACCGAATATTTTGCCGCGGAGTATAAGTTCAACACCATCGTCTCGGATATTTACAAAATCATCGGCGATGCTTGCGAGCTAAATGATGGGCTGTTTGAAAAGGAATAGCAGATCCAAATAGCGGGGAAACAGTATGGAAAAGAATCGAAACGGGGAAAACTCACAAAACAGGCAGCGCCGTTCCATTCCGGCGGTTGATTTTTCGCAGCAGGAGGAACATCCCAAAAAGAGCAGGGAAATTGCGCCGCCAGCCAGCAGCGCCCTCAAAAATGGTAACGCCAGGCGGCAGTCTGCGCCGAAATTCTCAAATAATAAAATGCTAAAAGCGGTTCTGCGCCCTCTTAGCTCTGTTTTGATCGGCCTTTTGGTTGTCGTTTTGGTATCCTTCATCGGGTTTCGGTATGCCGTGAGCCACTATTTCTCTCCGGTAGATGAAAACTCTACGCAGGAAATAGAGGTGATCATCGAGCGCAACGATTCCCTTGGCGAAATCTCCAAAAAATTGGAGGAAGCAGGAGTCATCCGCAATCATACCGTATTCAAATACTATGTGGATTTTTCGGATATGAGCTCCAAGCTGTTGGCCGGGAAATTTACGCTTTCCCCCAGCATGAGCTTTGACGACATCATCAGCATCTTAAAGCGCCCCTCTGCCGCGGCAGATACCACCAGGCTGACTTTTGCCGAGGGTATCACTATCGAAGGCTATGGCAAGCTTTTAGAGAAAGAGAATATTTTTAAAAATTCCGAGATGTGGAAGGATATCGCAAAGACCGGGCAAGGTTATAATGAGAAATATAGCTTTATCCAGGAAGTGATAGACAAGCAAAACTCCTCGGAAAAGAAGAGAAACTATATTCTGGAAGGATATTTGTTCCCGGATACCTATGAGTTCTATCTCTCTTCCAATGAGACGCAGATCATCGATCGCTTGATTGCGCAGTTCGACCGCGTGTTTACGGAGGAATACCGCGCCCGGGCGGAAGAACTGGGTATGAGCATAGACGACGTGGTAACACTCGCCTCGATCATCGAAAAAGAGGCCAAGACAGACGATTTCAAGAAAGTTTCGGCCGTATTTCATAACCGTCTGAATTCGGATATGCCGCTGCAATCCTGCGCGACGCACCAGTATTTCATGCCGGTGAAGAAGATCGCCTATAACAGCGAAGAACTGCAGGTGGATTCGCCGTATAACACCTATCTATACGGCGGCCTTCCTGCCGGGCCCATCTGCAACCCGGGCAAAGCGGCAATCGAAGCCGCGCTCTATCCGGATGAGGCCTATTTGAACGGCGGATACCTGTATTTCTGCCTGGGCGACCCGAATACCGGGGAGACCGTTTTTGCGCAGACGTATGAAGAGCATCTGAGAAACCAGGCGAAATATAAGCCGCTGTGGGATGCTTACGATAGGGAGCACGCTTCCTAGGCAGGAGAGGGTATGAAAAAGAAAGTGGAACTGCTGGCGCCTGCCGGAAATATAGAATGCCTCAAAACTGCGCTTTATTTCGGTGCAGATGCGGTTTACCTGGCGGGGAAGCAATATGGCCTTCGGGCTTTTGCCGCCAATTTTACCCAGGAAGAGCTGGGCGAGGCCGTGCGCCTTGCTCATTCTCTTAAAAAACGGGTTTATTTAGCCCTGAACGCGCTTTTCCGCAACCAGGATTTCGAAGGGTTTCCGGAATATCTTTTGCAGATCAAAGAGATGGGCATTGATGCCGTCATTGTATCCGATCCGGGTGTCATGCAATGCTGCCTGGAGGCCGGGCTGGAAGTGCATCTGAGCACGCAAGCCAGCACGCTCAATGCCCAAAGCGCCGCTTTTTGGCATAGGCAGGGCGTCAAACGCATCGTCCTTGCCCGGGAAATAACGCTGGCAGAGGCCGCCGAGATCGCGCAAAATGCGCCGGATGGCCTGGAGCTGGAAGCTTTTATTCACGGCGCCATGTGCATCGCTTATTCCGGGCGCTGCCTGCTTTCCTCTGTTTTGACGGGCCGGAGCGGCAACAAGGGGGAGTGCGCGCAGCCCTGCCGCTGGCGGTATACCATCCACGAGGCCGGCTATCCAGAGGAATATTTCCCCATCGAAGAGGATGAAAATGGGGCTTATCTGCTCAACTCCAAAGATCTGATGATGATCGAGCATCTGCCCGCGCTCATCGAATCCGGGATCGCCTCGTTTAAAATTGAGGGCCGCATGAAATCTGCCTATTATGTGGGTTGTGTGGTGGGTGCATACCGCAAAGCTATCGATGCCTACCTGGCAGACCCCGAGCACTACTTGCTGGATCAGGCGCTGGTGCAAGAGCTGTATGATTCTGCAACCCGGCGCTTTACGACGGGCTTTTACTTTGGCAACCCGGCAGGGGAAGGGCAGGATATCTCCCGCAGTCCTGTGCCGCGGCGATACGGATTTTGTGGCATTGCCCTGGAAAATTCGCGCGAAGACGGGCTTGTTCTCATTGAACAGCGCAACAAGTTCAGCGTGGGGGATACCATCAATGTTCTTTCGCCCAATCTGCCGCCCACACAGTTTACGCTAAAAAACATATGGGATGAGCAGATGCAGGAGCAGCCTGCCGCGCCGCATCCTCAGCAGCGCATCTATATCGCTTGCCCTGTTCCGCTGGCAAAAGGGGATTTGCTCCGAAGAAAGCTGGACTAACAAATTTCCCAAAATTTCGTCATATAAATAACCAACACTATGGAAGGTTGGTTATTTTTTATGCACATTTTTGAGTTTCTCCGCGAAATTTTCTTTTATTCCGGGTATTTTGGAAGCAACACGAAAAGCTTTCCCAAGCCGCTGGAGCGGGAAGAGGAAAGGAAATATATCGCCCTCTATATGCAGGGGGATGAGCATGCGAGGGAAGTGCTCATCGAGCACAATCTGAGGCTTGTCGCGCATATTGCAAAAAAATTTGCCGCCAGCAATACCTCCAATATTGAAGATTATATCTCCATCGGAACGATTGGCCTCATCAAAGGCGTCAATACCTTTCGCATAGAAAAAGGCAGCCAGCTGGCGACGTATATTGCAAGGTGCATTGAAAACGAAATTTTGATGTATCTGAGAGCGGGCAAGAAAAACTCCGCCGAAGTTTTCCTGGCAGAATCCATCGGGGAGGACAAAGAGGGAAACACGCTTTCGCTCATCGATATTCTCGGCGCAGATGAAAACAGCGTGGATGAACAGGTCGAGATCAAGATGGAGACCGAGAAATTGAAGGGGATTCTGGAAAAGGTGCTGACAAAGCGGGAGCTTTTGGTCATAGAGCTGCGCTATGGCCTTGGCGGCGCGCAGATTTTGCCCCAAAGGGAGATCGCCAAACGGCTTGGGATCTCCCGCTCCTATGTCTCCCGGATTGAAAAAAAGGCATTAGGGAAGCTAAACCGCGAGCTGAACAAAAAGCGCTGACATGGGCTCCAAAATATGCTATAATCTTTCTATCAAAAAGAGAGGTCTTAGCATGGATAACACAATCAAAACCCAGATGCTGCAAAAATATAAAGAGGAGTTCTGCGATCTGTTGCGCTCGACCCAGCGCGACGGCATGGAGAACCTCATTGCCTGGCTGGAAAACGAGACGGATTTCTTCACCGCCCCTGCCAGCGCCAAGCGGCACGGCTCTTATGAGGGCGGGCTTCTCATCCACAGCCTGTCTGTCTACCGCATTCTCAATAATTTTGCAAAGAATCTTTCGGGCGTGGAAAAAAGCTCTCTGGTGATCGCAGGGCTTTTGCACGATCTCTGCAAGGTAAATTTCTATACAAAGGGCGTCCGCAACGTGAAGATCCCGGGAGAGCGGCGCTGGGAAGAAGTGGAGATTTATACCATCGAAGATTCTCTGCCTCTGGGGCATGGGGAAAAATCCGTCTACCTGGCCATGAAACATATCCAGCTGACGGATGAAGAGGCCATGGCAATCCGATGGCATATGGGCGGCTACGACGATGCCGCGCGTGCCTATGCCGGGGGAATGGCGCAGTCCAATGCGTTTGACAAATATCCTATGGCGGCAGCCGTTGCCATTGCAGATATGTATGACACCTATATCATCGATAACCGCTAGCAAAAGCGCCTGGAAAACAGGCGCTTTTGTTTTTTATCAGGAGAAAGAGGCGCCCGCCGGCGGCTCTTTTTTATTTCACGCTTTTTTGCCAAAAGGCATATTGTAAAACAGCATAAAGTGAAAAAGAGGCTATGATGGAAAAGATACTCTCGCTCGATCAACTAAAACTTGGGCAAAGCGCTACGATAAAAAGCCTGGAGATAGAGGGAATAAAGCGAAGACGCCTGCAGGATCTTGGCTTTATCGAAGGAAGCGCCGTGCAGGCAGTTTATGCCAACCCTGCCGGAAATCCCAGAGCATATCTCATTCGCGGAACCATGCTCGCGCTGCGAAACGAGGATGCAAGGCAGATTATGATCAGCTTAAACCAGCAGATAGGAGGCTAGAACATGGGATTAACGCGCAGCTCTATGGGCAGCGCCCTTTTAAACGATGAATTTCAGATAGAAAAAAGAGGCCGGGTAGTGGCTCTGGCCGGCAACCCAAACGTCGGCAAAAGCACAGTGTTCAATGCGCTGACTGGCCTGAAGCAGCATACGGGAAACTGGCCGGGGAAGACGATAGAAAACGCGACTGGCTATTATGAATTTCGAGGAAAGAGCTATACGCTCGTCGATATCCCCGGTACATATTCACTGCTGGCAAACTCCAAAGAAGAGGAAATTGCCCGGGATTTCATCTGCTTTGGCGATCCGGATGTGAGCATCGTCGTCGCAGATGCCACTTGCCTGGAGCGAAACCTCAATCTCGTTCTGCAGACGCTGGAGATCACAGACCGTGTCGTAGTCTGCCTGAACCTGATGGATCAGGCAAACCGAAACGGCATACATATCGATACGAAGAAACTCTCTTCTCTTTTGGGCGTCCCAGTGGTGGAAACAACCGCCCGGGCAGGGAAGGGGCTGAAAACGCTGATGGAGACTGTGGAAGATGTCTGCGCAAACCCAGCGGCGTTTAGGGGCTATCAGGTGCGCTACCATGCGCAAATTGAGCGCGCACTGGAGATTTTGCAGCCTAGCCTGGAAAAACTGCTGGGGCAGAAAATGAACGCCCGCTGGATGGCTCTGCGCCTTTTGGAGGGGGAAGCGGTGCTGCTATCCTCCGCGGAAAAAAAGCTCGGCTTTTCTCTTTCGGAAAACCCCGAAATTCAGTCCAGGCTGATGCAGGCAAAGGCAGTGCTGGGGGAGGAGAACTACCGCGATCGCCTGGTAGCGGATATCACTTCTGCCGCAGACTATATCTACCACTCCTGCGTCCGCTCAGAAAGCCGCGGATACCACGAGAGAGACGGCAAAATCGACAGGATATTGACTTCCAAGCGCACGGGAATTCCCATCATGCTCCTGTTTTTAGCGGGAATTTTATGGCTGACTATCGAAGGAGCGAACTATCCTTCGCAGCTGCTCTCCAATTTACTTTTTGGGCTGGAAGAAAAACTGCTGACCTTGTTTGAAGCGATTCATGCACCAGAGTGGCTCACAGGCGTAATGGTAACAGGTGTTTACCGCACTCTGGCCTGGGTGGTTTCGGTGATGCTGCCGCCCATGGCGCTGTTTTTCCCGCTGTTTACCTTGCTGGAGGATTTTGGCTATCTGCCGCGCATCGCCTTTAACCTAGATCACTATTTTAAAAAGGCGCATGCGCATGGCAAGCAGGCGCTCACTACCTGCATGGGGTTTGGATGCAATGCCTGCGGCGTCATGGGGTGCCGCATCATCGATTCGCCGAGAGAGCGGCTGATCGCGATTCTGACCAACTGCTTCGTGCCATGCAACGGCAGATTCCCGACGATCACCTCCATCATCGCGATGTTCTTCATCACCGGAGCGATGACCGGCGCGCTGGAATCACTCTATTCCACGCTCATCCTGATGGGCGTCATCC
>CAJUPM010000006.1:85069-91863 GCA_910588425.1 uncultured Christensenellaceae bacterium
TGACGCTGCTCGTCTCGCGCCTGCTTTCCAAAACAGTTTTAAAGGGAATGCCTTCTTCCTTCGTTCTGGAACTGCCGCCCTACCGAAAGCCGCAGTTCGGAAAAGTGCTGGTCCGCTCTTTGTTCGATCGCACGCTGTTTGTGCTGGGGCGCGCCGTAACTGTCGCCATCCCTGCCGGGCTTATCATCTGGTGCATGGCAAATATCAATATCAACGGCATCAGCATTTTGAAATACTGCACAGATTTTCTCGATCCCTTTGGGCGGTTCTTTGGCATGGACGGCGTCATTATCATGGCATTTTTGCTGGGGCTGCCGGCAAACGAGATCGTCATCCCGATCATCGTCATGTGCTACCTTGGGACCGGAAGCCTTTCGGAGTTTGAGAACCTTCAGCAGCTGCGCGTTTTGCTCGTAGAAAACGGCTGGACTTGGCTGACCGCCGTCTGCACGCTCATCTTCACGCTGCTGCATTTCCCCTGCGGGACGACGCTGGCGACGATAAAAAAAGAAACCGGAAGCAAGAAATGGACTGTGCTTTCCTTCCTGCTCCCGACGGCTCTTGGGCTGGTTCTCTGCCTGGCGATCACGAGCATCGCGCGGCTCTTTCATCTGGTATAAAATTTTAATAGCATTTGGAACAAGGCTCTTTTCCCAGCAAAAGAGCCTTTTCTTTTGCGATAGCGCGAATCGTGCTGCTTCTGGCCAGAGCAGAGCACTCGCGCGTGCTGTGATATTTCCCGCCGGAAGGGGAGAGATAGACGATCTCCTCATCGCCGGAAACCGTCTCCGAAGGCTGGGGCGTTTGGGGGAGCAAAAACTGATATTTTGTGTTATTCTTATAGTGTGGCTGGCCGGCATCATAGAGAAGGAACCCTGCCGCGATGGAAAGCGTGCAGAATAAGATGAGGGCCAGCGCAATTAAATCGGAATGTGTGCGTTTCATAGCTCAACACTATCATATTCCGGAAGTATTGTCGAGAAAAATGTAGAATTATATCAGAAAAAGGAGAAAGCACATGCAAGCAGAACAAGAGCTGCTGCAGGATTATATCGAGCAAAGCCGCTCTGCTGTGTTTTTTGGCGGCGCCGGCGTTTCGACGGATAGCGGCCTGCCGGATTTTCGCAGTACGGACGGAATCTATCAGATGAAATATCCCTATCCGCCCGAGCAGATTCTCTCACATGAATTCTTCTTTGCGCATACAGAGGAGTTCTATCAGTTCTATCGGGAAAAAATAGCGATTCCTGCCATCCTGCCCAATATCACGCATATCAAATTGGCGCAAATGCAGGCAGCCGGCAAGCTTTCTGGTATTGTTACACAAAATATCGACGGTCTGCATCAAGCCGCCGGCTCACGGAATGTCTATGAACTGCACGGAAGCATTCATCGAAACCATTGCCTGCGCTGTAAAAAGGCATATGCTCTTTCGGATATTTTAGGACAAGAAGGGGTGCCGCGCTGTGCATGCGGCGGAGTCATTCGGCCGGATGTCGTGCTCTATGGCGAAGAACTGGAGGGCGGGACGCTGAGCGGCGCGGTTCATGCCATATCCGGCGCAGATCTGCTCATAGTCGGTGGCACTTCGCTCAGCGTCTATCCTGCGGCTGGGCTTCTGCGCTATTTTCAGGGCAGGCATTTGGTCCTAATCAACCAAACGGCCACGCCCATGGATGCCCGTGCCGATTTATGCTTTTCCTGCAAGCTGGGGGAGATATTTGGGAGGATTTCACTATGAAGATCATTATTGCACCGGATTCTTTTAAAGGATCGCTTTCCGGCCAGGAAGCCGCGGAAGCAATGCGCCTGGCGATCAGAGCGGTATTTCCTGAGGCTGAAAGTGTTGTTCTGCCCATTTCAGACGGCGGGGAGGGGGCAGCCCAGGTGCTGGCCTCTGCGCTTTCGGGAAGGTTTTGCCAAAAGCAGGTCTGCGGCCCATATGAAAAGCGCGTGCAGGCTTCCTATTATCTCGCAGAATCTGGCCTTGGCATTGTGGAGCTGGCAGAGGCAGCCGGACTGACTTTGGCTGCCCAGGAGGAGCGCCGCCCGCTTTACTCGACGACTTTCGGCGTGGGCGAGCTTCTACTGGATGCCGTCTCCAACGGTGCGGCACAGCTTTGTCTGACGCTGGGCGGAAGCGCCACCAATGACGGCGGGGCTGGCATTGCAAAAGCGCTGGGCATTCGTCTGCTAAATGGGGAAGGCAAAGAGGTCGAGCCCAATTGTGCAGGGCTGGCGGAGCTTGCGCAGATCGACGCCGCTCCTATGCGCCCGGAATTTCGCGAAATCCCGATCCTCATTGCCTGCGATGTAACAAACCCGCTTTGCGGCCCGGAAGGCGCTTCGCATATTTATGGGCCGCAAAAAGGGGCGGATGCACGCATGGCAGAGCGGATGGATGCCATCTTGGCGCGCTATGAGAGGTTGCTCTCCGCCGCCTCGGGAAAACCGTCAATCGGGGCGCTTCCGGGCAGCGGGGCAGCCGGCGGAGCCGCGCTTCCGCTTCTGGCTTTCTGCAATGCAAAAATTGTCTCGGGAATTGATTTGGTGCTGGATACGCTAGAGTTTGAGCGGCATCTGCAAGGCGCCGACCTGGTGCTGACGGGCGAGGGCAAAATCGACGGCCAGACGAAATATGGGAAAGCCATCGAGGGCATCATATCCCGCGCTCAAAAGAAGCATATTCCCGTCTGTGCCTTTGCCGGCATTCTGGAAAAAGGGCTGGATGCCGGCCGGCATGGGGTTCGCTTTTTTGAGATCAACCCGCCTGGCCAAAGCAAAGAACAAAGCATGCGCCATGCGTTTGAGAATTTGCGGGCAAGCTGCCAGAAAGCGCTGAAAGAGGTTGGAGCATAGCCAATTATCTGGTATAATGGTGAAAAAGAGAGAAGCGAGGATCTTATGGGAAAAGTTGCGTTGATTACCGGCGCCTCCCGCGGCATCGGGCGCCAAATGGCCCGGGATTTTGCCGCGCAGGGCTATGGCGTCGCCATTGGCTATCTGCGGCATGAGCAGGAAGCATTGGCATTGCAGGCAGAGCTTGGCCCCAGCGCGCTGGCCGTGCAGGCAGATGTTTCGGATGCAAACGCCGTTGCCGCGATGGTGCAGAAGGTTTGCGCTCATTTCGGAAAGATCGACGTGCTCATCAACAATGCCGGCATTGCCTCTTTCGGGCTTCTGACGGAGGTTTCCGAGAAGGACTGGTTGTGGCTGTTCGATGTCAATGTACACGGCGCATACCGCTGTATCCGGGAAGTTCTGCCCAAAATGATTTCACGCAGGCGGGGCGCGATTATCAATATTTCCTCCATCTGGGGCGTAACCGGCGCTTCCTGCGAGGTCTGCTATTCGGCATCCAAAGCGGCACTCATCGGTCTGACAAAAGCGCTGGCAAAAGAGGTTGGCCCTTCTGGAATTCGGGTAAACTGCATTGCCCCCGGCGTGATAGAGACGGATATGAACGCCCGCTTATCGGCCGCTGATCTGCATGCTCTGGCAGAGGAGACGCCGCTGGGCCGCATCGGAACGCCGGAAGATATTTCAGCCGCCGCTCTCTTTCTGGCTTCTTCCAAAGCCAGCTTTATTACGGGACAAGTCCTCGGGGCAAACGGCGGGCTTGTGATTTAAGATAAGAAAAGCAATATAATTTTTAAGAGGTGTGATATGCGCGATCGTTATGAAAATCCATTGACAAAACGGTATGCTTCGGCGGAGATGAGCTATCTGTTCTCGGATGAAAAGAAGTTTAAAACATGGCGGAAGCTTTGGATTGCACTGGCAGAGGCAGAGCATGAGCTGGGCCTTCCCATCTCCCAGGAACAGGTTGCGGAATTAAAGGCGCACGCCGAAGATATCAACTATGAGGTGGCGGAAGAGCGGGAAAAGCAGGTGCGGCATGATGTCATGAGCCATGTCTATGCCTATGGCGTACAGTGCCCGGGTGCAAAGGGAATCATTCATCTTGGAGCGACGAGCTGCTATGTCGGCGATAATGCAGATCTAATTATTTTGCGGGAAGGGCTGGAGCTGGTCGAGAAAAAGCTCGCAGCAGTCATCCGCCAGCTCGCTCATTTTGCCATGGAATACCGGCAGATGCCCACGCTTGGCTTTACGCATTTCCAGCCCGCCCAGCTGACGACCGTCGGCAAACGCGCGACGCTCTGGATTCAGGATCTCGTGATGGATCTGGAAGAGCTGCGGGAAGTCAAAAACAGCATTCGCCTAAGAGGCGTCAAGGGGACGACTGGCACTCAGGCCAGCTTCCTGACGCTCTTTGAGGGCGATCACGCCAAAGTCAAAGAGCTGGAGAAGCGCGTGGCAGAAAAAATGGGCTACCAGAGCGTCTACGCCGTAACCGGGCAGACCTATCCGCGCAAAGTGGATGCGCGGGTCGTCAATGTTTTGGCCAATATTGCCAGCAGCGCCTATAAATTCAGCAACGACCTGCGTCTGCTTCAGAACCTGAAAGAGATGGAGGAGCCCTTTGAATCCAAGCAGATTGGCTCTTCTGCCATGGCGTATAAGAGAAACCCCATGCGCTCCGAGCGAATGGGCTCCCTGGCGCGCTATGTCATCTCCCTGATGAACAGCCCGGAGATTACCGCTTCTACGCAGTGGTTTGAGCGCACACTGGACGATTCGGCAAACAAGCGTCTGGTCATCCCGCAGGCTTTCCTCACGGTAGACGCGGTTTTAGCCCTTTATTTGAACATTACCTCCGGCATGGTGGTCTATCCGAAGGTCATCCACAAGCATATTATGGACGAACTGCCCTTTATGGCAACCGAAACCATCCTGATGGAGGCGGTAAAGCTGGGCGGGGATCGCCAGGAGCTGCATGAAAAAATCCGCACATACTCTATGGAGGCCGGGAAAAACGTCAAGGTAAACGGCGGGCAGAATAACCTCATCGAGCTCATCGAGGCGGATAAGAGCTTTGGGCTTTCCAGAGAGTATATCCATTCCATCCTCGATCCCAAAAACTTCATCGGCCGAGCGGATAAGCAGGTGGAAGATTTCTGCGACGAAGTCGTCGTCCCTGCGTTAAGGGGCTATGAGGATTTGAACGTGCAGGCGGAGATCAACGTCTGATGAGTGCTTATCCCTGCCTGGAATTTGATTTACCAAAACTGCGGCACAATCTGCTTGAGCTTTCAAAGCGGTGCAATGCGGCCGGCATCCGGCTGGCCGGCGCCGTAAAAGGAGTGCAGTCGCAGCCAACGCTGGTGCGGGAATACCTGCCGTATTGCGATCAACTGGCGCTCTCCAGGCTGAGCCAGGCGAAAATGCTCAGGCAGGCCGGGATTACCGCCGATCTTCTCATGCTGCGGCTGCCTATGCCCAGCGAGATCCCCGATCTCGTCGCGCTGGCGCAGTATAGTCTGAACAGCCAGTTTCGCGTTATCCAGCAAATAGAGGAGGAATGCACGCGCCAAAATAAGCGGCATAAGGTCATCCTCATGGCAGATGAGGGGGATCTGCGTGAAGGATACTGGGATAAGGCACAGCTCACCCAGGATGCCGTCCGCATTGAGCGGCAAATGCACGCCGTCTCCCTGGCCGGCGTCGGCGTCAATCTTGGATGCTATGGCTCGGTCCTGCCTTCCAGAGAAAATTTAGGAGATCTGGTGCAGATAGCCCGCGAAATCGAGCAGCGCATCGGCCGGAAGCTGGAAATCGTCTCCGGCGGCGCCACCACTTCTCTGCATCTGATGCTGACCGGCGCGATGCCCGAGGGAATCAATCATCTGCGGGTGGGGGAGGCCATCATGAACGCGCGGGATCTGCACGACCGCCGGGGAATGAACACGGATTTTCTCGATCCCCATGTCGTAACCCTAAAGGCCGAGGTGGTAGAAGTCTTTTCAAAGCCCAGCCATCCGGTGGGCGAGATCGATTTAGATGCCTTTGGCCATAAGCGTGCCTACCTGGACCGCGGCATTCGCCGCCGGGCGCTGCTGGCCCTGGGCCGCCAGGATCTTGGCTATCTGGAGGATCTGCGGCCCCGGCTGCCCGGCATTCAGATACTGGGCGGGAGCAGCGATCATCTGATTTTGGATATTGAGGATTCTCAGGAAGAATGGTACCCCGGAAAAATTGTCTGCTTTGATCTCGACTACGGAACGCTCATGTTTGCCACAAACTCTTCGGATATTTCCATCCGCTATCTTGAATAAAGCGGGAAAAGACGCATTATGCGTCTTTTCCTTTGTTTTATGGGAAATTTGTGCTATAATCCTCTCGTTAGGAGTTTAAAAATGAGTATCATTACAGCCAATCATCTTGGGAAATCTTTTGGAGTTGATACAATTTTAGAAGATATCTCGTTTCATATAGATCCCGGCGATAAGATCGCGCTGCTCGGCGTCAACGGCGCAGGGAAGACTACATTGTTCCGCATCCTGACGGGAGAACTTTCTGCCGACAGTGGAGAACTCTTTTTGTCTAAAAAACTGCGGACGGCCTATATGCAGCAGCATGCGGAATACAGCTCCTCGCAGACGGTATACAGCGCAACGCTGGAGGTTTTTTCTTCCCTCCAAAAAAAGGAGCAGCAGCTGGAGCAGCTTCAGGAAAAGCTTGAGCAGGGGGCCAGCGAGGAGGAAATCGCCAGATACACCGCACTGCATGAGGCATACCTGGAAGAGGGCGGAATGACCTATCAGGGCCGCGCGCGTTCGACGCTGCTTGGGCTTGGCTTTTTGCCGGAAGAACTGGATTTGCCGCTTTCCGCAGTCAGCGGAGGGCAGAGAACGCGGGTACTGCTCGCCAAAATGCTGCTGGAAGAGCCG
>CAJUPM010000007.1:0-39870 GCA_910588425.1 uncultured Christensenellaceae bacterium
ATTGCCTCGTCGATGGCAGCCCGAATGGCGTGAGAGCTTTCGGGCGCGGGCAGGATGCCCTCCACCCGGGCAAACTGCGTCGCCGCATCAAAGACCTGCGTCTGCTCCACAGCCCGGGCTTCGTCCAGATACCCGTCGTGGTAGAGTTGGGAGAGAATGGGGCTCATGCCGTGATAGCGCAGGCCGCCGGCGTGGTTGGCCGAAGGGATGAAGGAAGAGCCCAGCGTATACATCTTGGCCAGCGGGGTAACCTTGCCGGTATCGCAGAAATCGTAGGCAAATTTGCCCCGGGTCAGCGATGGGCAGGAGGCCGGCTCAACCGCGATAAAGTGCGGGCTGCGCCTGCCCGCCAGGCGGTCTGCGATGAAAGGCGCCATCAGTCCGCCCAGGTTGGAGCCGCCGCCTGCACAGCCGATGAGAATATCCGGGTACTCATCGATTTTTTCCATGGCCGACTTGGCCTCCTGGCCGATGATGGTCTGGTGCAGCAGCACCTGGTTGAGCACGCTGCCCAGCACATATTTATAGCCCTCCGTCGAGACGGCGACTTCCACAGCCTCAGAAATGGCCGTGCCCAGGCTGCCCGTAGAGCCGGGGAATTTTTCGTTGATCTCCCGGCCGATTCTTGTCGTCATGGAAGGGGAGGGGATGACGCTGGCGCCGTATGTCTCGATGAGCGCCTTGCGGTGAGGCTTTTGCTCCGCGCTGACTTTGACCATATACACCTTGCAGTCCAGGCCGAAGTACCCGGTGGCCATGGCCAGCGCCGTGCCCCACTGCCCCGCGCCCGTCTCGGTGGTAACGCCCGCAAGCCCCTGCTTTTTGGCATAATACGCCTGGGCGATGGCGCTGTTGAGTTTATGGCTGCCCGAAGTGTTGCCGCCCTCGTATTTATAGTAAATTTTCGCCGGGGTTTGCAGTTCCTTTTCCAGCCGGTAGGCCCGCATGAGCGGGGAGGGGCGGTACATCTTGTAAAATTCCCGCACTTCTTCGGGGATTTCGATGAAGCGATCCTCTGTATTCAGCTCCTGCTTTGCCAGTTCCTCGCAGAATACCGGAGCCAGATCCGAGACGGTAACGGGCTTTCCCGTCGCGGGGTTTAGGATGGGGCAGCAATCCGTCTGCATATCTGCCCGCACGTTATACCAGTATCTGGGAAGCTCCTGCTCGGAAAGCTGAATTTTGTAGGGTACTTTTGCCATTTTCTATTTCCTCCTTTTGCTTTTTCGGGGAAACGCTCTTTTTTATTGTATTCACGCATTTGGGCTGTTTCGCACCCGGCGGCAATAAAAAAACTCTTATCCCCCAACAGAATTGTTGCAGGGACAAGAGCATTCACTCCTGCGGTGCCACCCAGCTTGGCGCAAACGCGCCCTCTCACGCATACCATCATATGCAGGCCCTTGGTAACGGAGCGCCGCGCCCGTCTCGCCTAATCGAAGTTCTTTCGGCTCGCCCTCAGGAGACCATTCGCTTTCGCTTCCTGCGCCGCGGTTACACCCTCCGCAGCTCTCTTTGCCAGGCCGGGCGAAGCTACTTCCTCTCCCTCTTCGGTTTGTTTTATTCAGTCTAACACCCGGGCAGGCGAATGTCAACAGCATTGCCCGGGAAATTTTTCTCGAAACTGCTTGACACTCACGCTGCGTCATGCCCTAAAATGAGAGGCAAGGAGGAGAAAGCGCCATGCGAAGTGTCAAAGAAGTGAGTAAATTAGCAGGGGTCAGCGTGCGCACGCTGCATTACTACGATGCCATTGGCCTGTTAAAACCCGCAAAAACCACAGAAGCGGGCTACCGCCTCTATGATGATGCCGCGCTGAGCCGTCTGCGCAGCATTCTGCTTTTCCGCGAACTGCAGTTTCCGCTAAAGGAAATCCGCGCAATGCTGGACAACCCGGCTTTTTCCCCAAAAAAGGCGCTGGAACAGCAAATTGCACTGCTGGAGAAAAAGAAAAGCCGCATGGAGGCGCTGATTTCCTTCGCCAAAAAAATTCAGACAGAAGGAGAGAGTATTATGGAATTTGATATTTTTAGACAGGACGATTTCCGCCAGTATGCGGAGGAAGTCAGGCAAAAGTGGGGCGCGACCAGCGCTTACCGGGAATACGAGCAAAAACGGAAGGCGGGGAAGGATATGCAAAGCGCGGCAAAGGGCCTGCTGGATGTGTTCGCGCAAATTGGAGCACTGCGGCATCTCCCGCCTGACGGAGAGGAGGCGCAGGAGAAAATCCGCGCACTGCAAGCGTTTATCTCAGAGCATTTCTACACCTGCGACAAACAGATCCTGCGCGGGCTGGGCGAGCTTTATATCAGCGATGCGCGCATGAAGCGCAATATCGACGGCGCCGGCGGCGAGGGCACGGCGGAATTTGCGCACAAGGCCATCGCGGCATATTGTGAGAAGTAGTGCTGCGCTGGGCGGAAAGCTAAGAAAAGTGCGAGATAGATAAGAAAAAGGGCAGGGACATACGTTCTTGCTCTTTTTATGTGTAAGCGCCGAACCGATTCTTCCTCTTCCAGTAGACGATAGCCGATGGTGTGCGAGCAGTCTCTCTGCCAGGCCAAACGAAGCCGGGGTAATAAAGAGCCCCCGGTCATAACAGATGTATGACTGATATACAAGAAATAATGGCATAAAAATAATAGTAGAAAATTGACGAAAAATAGCGAAAAATGTTATAATTAAAAAATGGATTAGGAGGAAGGTTGGATGAAAAGATTTTTAAGTCTGTTATTGGCTGTGATGCTGTGCTGTACCGTATTTGCATCTTGTGGCAAGGCAGAGCAGGAGCCCGGAGCCTCGCCTGAGCCGTCGGTTGAGCCAGAAGCATCGCCCAGCCCTACGCCAGAGCCGCGCACGGAAGTGGGAATCCCCGAAGAGTTGAAGTTCTGCGAAGAGCCGCTATACTACGGCATGACGATTGAGGAAATCCGGGAAATCTTTGGCCAGGAAGAAAAAATGTATGAGCTTGACTTTTATGAGGATCATAAGCTGATCGGTAAACATGCCTACTATATTTATAATAACGCATATTGGAAGGAAAGAAGAGTAGGATTAGAGTTTAGAATTTTTAATTATAATGGGTTGGTATCTCAAAAATCGTACGGGTTAGATGCAGTAGTTGTAAAGTGGCTGGATCTACCTAATAAAGAGGAAAAGCTTAACTTTATGGAAGAAGAGCTGATGCCCGTTATAAAGAATCTATACGGAAATCCAGATTATGAAGATCCGAAGCTGGTAAGATCAGCTTGGTTCTATGAGCTCGGACAAAATGCGCATGATGCGATTGACATGATGCTACTAGCTGATGGCCCTCAAATTGAATTTGAATATTCACTCGCAGATATTTGGGGAGGAGTTGGTTTAAGAGATGAAGCGGCGATGTATAAAGAAAGCGGGAAGCAGGGAGTAACGCTTGAGAATTTGAATCGTTTGAAAGAAGAAATGAGCCTTGATCAAGCAGAAGTCTTGCTAGGCGCATACACGGCAAAAGGAGATAGATATACGGCAGGAGGCTCGACGTATGCCACATTTATCTGGGAAGATGATGGAGTATGGGATGCGCAAATAGAAATAAAATTCTGTGATGGAGAAATCTATTCTATCTATTCAAAAGGGCTTTAATAAAAGACAATGAACTACAAAAGGCACTCACTTAAGTGCCTTTTTGTTTTCCTAATAGGCAGTCGATGATTACCCGAGATGGAGAATAATAAAAGCGGCGCATTTATAGCGTCAATATGAGCAGAAAAATAGGAGGAACCAGGCGGTGTTCTCACTTTTCATTCACACTTCCAGATAGAAGATCTGTCAGAAAATTTAGCTCGGATGACGAGCCCAACACACCCTCAAAAAGCTGGACCACGGGAACGCCGAGCGCTTCCGCGATTTTCTCCAACGTGCTGAGCTCCAAATTTCCATCGGCATGTTCTGCGGCACGCAGTGTTTTGACTTCTATGCCGGCTTTTATAGCGAAAGCAAATTGAGAAAGACAGGCCTCCTTGCGGAGGTTCGAGATGTTTTGAGCGACAACTTTCTGATAGGTGTGTTCCATAATCTTCTCCTGAAAAATACAGTTTTAGAAAATTATGGAATTGATAGATCTGCTCAAACAATGGAATAGAGCAATACTTTTATATCAAAATAGTGATGATAAAAGGGAGACTAGGACGAATATTGCGCCTGAGGTTTTGGAGCCCCCGTCTCCCTAATCTACTAAATACACCTGAAAATCTTTGGATTCTCCGCCAACGACTACATGCCTTACCTCTTCTTCCCAGAAAGGGAGAATTGATGTTTGAAAGAGGTCTAAAACAAGCTCTTTTGCCTGGGGATCGTTTTGCAGCATAGCAGCATAGTGATAAAAGATGACGGCGATTTTTCCGTTAGGAATCCAGCCTAAGTCGGTCATCCAGTCGTCGTAAGCGTCCCAATTACCGCAGCATAATGGCAGACCCAGCGCTTTTTCCATCGCGGCAAAATAATCATGCTTTGTTTGGATTTTAGCGCCGTCTATTTTCGCCACATAGCGATGGAGCAGCTTTTCAGCTTGAATTGCCGCCACACGCTGTATTCGATTTTTTATACAATACTCTTCTGCATTTGGAAATTGCAGCAAAACTTTTTTGGCTTGCTTCCGGACTTCGGCTTCAGAATAGTAAACGCCAGGGTATTTTGCAAAATCTTCCTCAAACTCGGAAAAACGTCCTGCTATGGTGCACAGCTCTCCAAATGCCAGGTGTTCTTCTTCGGTTAATTCGTCGTAAACAATTTCCAGGTTGTAAATTCTGGTGAAATCATTGCAGAAGGTGATGATACTAACTTGGCCGTCCAATAGACTGCGAATGAGCCGCCAGAGCCATTCCCGCTTTGTCATGTGTTTCCCTCGTTTTGCATCTTTTCTATAAAAAACCAAAGCAACGGGCAAAACAAATTTGTCTGCACCTAAAAGTCAAACCCGACAAGTGTGCCGTTTTCCTGCGCGGCAATTAACATAGCCGGAAGCGCATGAATAAGCTCATTATGACTTTGCTGGGGGAAGAGAATCGATTGCCGCCGGTATTTTTTCTGCATTGATCCCAAATTTGTATTTTTGAGCCATCAACAAGAACTAAAAAAGTAGATACATCATTTCTCGGTTCTTGCGCAATTCTCTCGAATTTTTCAGTATTAACATAATGAATGTTATTCATGCTCATTTTCTCCTAAGTTAATTTTATAAAATTTTGGTAACGGGAGTCTGCATAATAAACAGAACTGCCGCTGCCCTTTATAAACCGCGCCCCATCCCTAGGACAACCGGATGCCTTACTATTTCCGGAAAATCATTCACAACTATACTACAATGTTGCAAGACGATCATGAGACAAAGGAGTTAATGCTGCATGCTTTTCAAAAAACAATTCTTCACTTTTGGGAAGAGGAGGTAAAGCATGTGGTGGTTAGCGGCAAGCCGAAAGAACTTCAAGTGTATTTGGTGGATTAGTAGCTTAAAAAAGAGCTCTGTGGGTTTAATATCAGCAGTCAGACAGCAAAGGTCGGAAAGGCTCCCGACGCACTCGCAAGACTACCTGAGGTGATGGATACGCCGCCCATCTTGCTGTTTGGTTTATAAAAAACGGGGTATTCGCCCGATTTTTTATTACCAGAATTGCTTCTCTATTTTTCCCTTTTGTAGTCAAAATGTAGTCAGAGCGGAGTTTTTGCTGGAAATGCCAAATGTAAGGGTATGAAAAAACCGCTCTGTTAAGCGGTTTTTCTGGCGTGCCTGAAGGGATTCGAACCCCTGACCTTCTGATTCGTAGTCAGACACTCTATCCAGCTGAGCTACAGGCACATATATCATTTTGCGCGCAATACCAAGCGCAGATATTATCTTAGCATTAAATCGGCCGCCTGTCAACGGGGCGGCCGATTTTTTTGCTGTTTTTTATGCAACTACTTTGCGCAGCGGCTTCCAGATGGCCAGAGAAATGCCGTAGTCTACCATGCTGTGCACCAGAGTGCCGAGGCCAACTAGCAAGATGACAGAGATGAAAAAACCTTTGTCGTAGTAGCCGGCGGAAAGGCCCGTGCCCGTGAAATAGAAGGGGATGACGACGGCCACTTCGCCCAGCGCATGAATGAGGGAAGTCAGCAGCCCAAAAGAAAACATCTTTTTCCCAGATCCCAGCCACTCCTTATTCTTTTTAAGCATGAAAGCGCCGATAGCCGCGAAAATAATCTGCGAAAATGCCCGCATGACGACCACAATGGGGAAGCCGCCCAGAAGGAAACCGAGTGTTGTCCCAAGCGTAACCGAGATGGCAACTGTGGGCGAGATGAACATCGCGACAAAAATTGCCACATGGCTGGCCAGCGTAAAAGAGGCCGGCTCTAATACGATTTTGATGGGAGAGAACATCGGGATGATGATGCCGATGGCGCATAAGAGCCCTGCGAGAGTAATGGTGAGAAGTTTGTTGTGTTTCATAGATGGTATTTCAACCTTTCTATACATATACTTAGACCATCATATCATTCTATGAATAAATTGTAAAGATATTTTAATATATTTTGGCGGATACAGGGCGTGCGAATCCGGGGAAACACAAGCCGGCTTAGAAGATGCCGCCTTGCCTGCTGGGCATCGCGGTAAGGGTATGTTATAATGATTCCACCCGTTACTGAAACCAGAGATTTCAAACGGGCTCCCGGATTCATTGAACCATGGCGCTGGGAGAAGAAGCGGGCGATGCTTGCCTTTGTTTGGTGTATTGGCTGGAGCAGAGCGCGGCAAGCGCCCAAACGCCCAAAAGAATACAATTCATGCAATGAAAACAGGGCGCACCATGAGCCGCCTTTTTATGGCGGGTGCCTGCGCCGCGATGAAGTGGAAGGAGAATCAAAATGCAAAAACGGGAGCAAGAAGTGTTGCTGGAAAAAATCAAAAGTCAGGCCGAGCTCTTTTGGGAGAACCCAGAGGCGCGGCCTTTTTTGCAGGCAGAACAAACAGTAGATCCCGCGCTGATAGAGGATGCGGCCCGGCGGCTGGAGCGCTTCGCTTCCTTTCTGGCCAAGGCTTTTCCTGAAACAGCGGCGCAAAAAGGGATCATTGAATCCGCTCTGCGGGAAATCCCGGAGATGGGGCAGAGCCTTTCCTGCCCGGGCAAACTGATGCTCAAGATGGATAGCCATCTTCCCATCTCGGGCTCGGTCAAAGCCCGGGGCGGCATCTATGAAGTGCTGCGCCATGCGGAGGATCTGGCAGTGCAGGCGGGCAAGCTGCAGATGGAGGACGACTATGCTGTGCTGGCAGAGCCGGAGTTTCGGGCATTCTTCGAGCAGTTTTGCGTGCAGGTCGGCTCGACGGGCAACCTGGGCATGAGCATCGGCATCATGAGCGCGGCGCTGGGGTTTCAGACGATTGTGCATATGTCGGCAGACGCCAAAGAGTGGAAAAAGCAGCTGCTGCGCCAGCACGGCGTGCAGGTTTTGGAATACGCGGGGGATTACAGCCAGGCGGTGGCCCAGGGGCGGAAGAATTCGGATGCGGATCCGCACAGCTACTTTGTAGACGACGAGCACTCCCTGGATCTCTTTTTGGGCTATGCCGTGGCGGCGCAGAGGCTGAAAGCCCAGCTGGAGGCGCAGGAAATCCAAATTTCCAGAGAGCACCCACTGTTTGTCTATCTGCCCTGCGGGGTGGGCGGGGCGCCGGGCGGCATCTGCTATGGGCTCAAGCAGATTTTTGGCGATGCCGTCTCCTGCTTCTTTGTCGAACCGGCGGCTACCCCCTGCATGCTGCTGGGGCTGGCGACGGAGAAAATGGAGCAGGCAGATATCCGCGATTATGGCCTTTCGGGCAAAACCCACGCAGATGGGCTGGCAGTCGGCCGGCCTTCCGGGCTGGTCTGCCGGGCGGTGCGGCAGCTGGTTTCGGGCATCTTTACCGTGCAGGATGCGCAGCTTTATGACGACCTGCGCCTGCTCGGCCAGACGGAGCATATTTTGCTCGAGCCGTCTGCCTGCGCCAGCTTTGCCGGCCCGCGCCGCATTGGGCAGACGCCGTTTGCAGAGCAGGCCGGGCGCGCCGTACATATCGCCTGGGCCACGGGCGGCAGCATGGTGCCGGAGGAGGTCATGGAGCAGTATTTGCATACGTTCCTATAAAGTGATGAGCGGCATTCCCGAAAGCAGGGAATGCCGTTCTTTTTATTTCGGAAGAAAACTGGACGATTGAGGGTTGACAATTTTCTTTTTTTTGCTATAATAAAAATAGAAATGATAATCATTATCATTTTAGATGGAGAAAAGCATGAAATATTCAAAACAGCGCGAGACCATCCGCCAGGCTGTAGAGGGGACAAAACGGCATCCGACGGCAGAGACCGTATACGAATGGGTGCGCAGGCAGAACCCGGGTATCGGACTGGCCACGGTCTACCGCAATTTAAACAGCCTTGCCGAGCAGGGCGCGCTTCGGAAAATCCGCGTGGCTTCCGGCGCAGACCGCTTTGACGGCCAGCTTCACCGGCATAGCCATCTGGTCTGCCAAAAGTGCCGGGAGATGATCGATTTGGCGCCCGAGACCATGGGCGGCATCGCGGAGGAAATTCGCCGGGCCACGGGCTTTGAGCCGGCCGAAGAGGAAATTGTCATTTATGGCATCTGTAAGCAGTGCCTTGAAAAAGAAAAAGGAGAAGAAAAATGAAAGAGCTGAAAGGAACCAAAACCGAAGCAAATTTGATGGCCGCTTTTGCGGGCGAATCCCAGGCGAGAAACAAATACACCTATTTCGCATCCAAGGCAAAAAAGGAAGGCTATAACCAGATTGCCGCGATTTTTGAAGAGACGGCGGGCAACGAGAAGGAGCACGCGAAAATCTGGTTCAAGCTGCTGGGCGGCATCGGGAGCACGGAGGAGAACCTCAAAGCTGCGGCTGCCGGCGAGAATTTCGAGTGGACCGAGATGTATGCGGAATTTGCCAAGACGGCGAAAGAGGAAGGCTTTGAGAAAATCGCCTATCTCTTCGAGTCGGTAGGCAAAATCGAGAAAGAGCACGAGGAGCGCTACAACACGCTGCTCAAAAACTGCCAGGATAAGAAGGTCTTTGAGAAAGACGGCGTTGTCGTCTGGCAGTGCGCGAACTGCGGCCATCTCTATATCGGCGAGAAAGCGCCGGAGGTCTGCCCGGTTTGTGATCATCCGCAGGCTTATTTCGCAGTCAGAGCAGAGAACTGGAAATAAATTTCCGCATAGGAAAAGAAAACCGCAGGTGCTTTTGCATCTGCGGTCTTTTTATGGAGGAGCAGTCATGGCACGGCTTTGCTCCTAAGGGGCAGGCTCGGAAGAGCCTGTTTCTTTTTGTTCTGATTTTTGCAGGAAATCCGCCAAAGCGCGCCGGCAGTCCGGGCAGAGCGCGAGCAGAGCGATGGCACAGTCTTCGGATTCCAGCAGGGAAAAGCCCAGGGAATGGTGGAAGAAAAGCAGAAAAATATCGTATTCCTTCTGATACTGCTCCAAAACGCTCTGGCCCTGCTGCGTCAGGCAGAGAAGCGAGCCGCTTTGCCGGATGAGCCCCTGCTTTTTGAGCGTCTCCATCATGCGGTGCACACTGGGGCGCGTTACGCCCAGCATGGCGGCGATCTCCACCGCCCGGGCCCCGCCGTTTTCCCGGCAGAGCCTGGCCAGCGAGAAGAGATAGCGCAGGCGCGTGCCCGGAAGCGTCATGGCCTGGGCGGCGCTTTTTGCGCCTCGCCCGCGCCGTGGCAGACGGCGCTGTGCGGACAGTTCGAGCAGCCGCAGGCGCATTGATGCCGCTTCTTTTGCCGCAGCAAACGCCGGATGATCAGGGCCAGTATGCAGGCCAGCGCAAGGCTGATGCAGATTGTGCCGAGGTTCGCCTGAAACCACTGGAGCATTGTGCATCACCCCCTCTTCAAATCCTTGCGGCCGCTTTGGAGGAGCGCTTTTGGGGCTCCCGATATGGCCGCAGCAGCAGATAGAGCAGCAGGCCCAGCACAATCACTGCGAAAACCAGGCCGAGGAGATTTGCCTTGCCCGCAAAGGCATTGCCAAACTGGTTGATCATCAGGGCAATTGCATAGGCGAAGCCGCATTGATAAGCCACGGCAAACCAGGTCCACCGAGGATTGTTCATCTCGCGCTTGATGGCGCCGATGGCCGCGAAGCAGGGCGCGCAGAGCAGGTTGAACACCAGGAAGGAGAAGCCGGAAATCTGCGTGAAGGCTGCGGCAATCTCAGGCCACTTTCCGGGGTAGAGGATGCCCATGGTGCCTACGATGTTCTCCTTGGCGATGAGGCCGGTGATGGAGGCGACGGCCGCCTGCCAGCTGCCCCAGCCCAGAGGAGCGAAAATCCAGGCAATGGCGTTTCCAACGGCCGCCAGCAGAGACTGATCCATCTCCTCCTTGCCCAGCATGCGGAAGCCCTCTGCCGTGAAGCCGAAATACGTCGTGAACCAGACAAGCACTGTGGAAAGCAGGATGATCGTCCCGGCCTTTTTGATGAACGACCAGCCGCGTTCCCAGGTGGGGCGCAACACGCCGCCTAGCGTCGGCCAGTGATAGGCCGGAAGCTCCATGACGAAGGGAGCGGGATCGCCTGCGAACATCCGGGTTTTCTTGAGCATGATGCCCGAGAGGATGATGGCCGCGATGCCGATGAAGTAGGAGCAGGTCGCCACCCAGGGCGAGCCGCCGAAAATGGCGCCGGCGATCATGGAAATGAAGGGAACTTTCGCGCCGCAGGGGATGAAGGTGGTCGTCATAATGGTCATGCGGCGGTCGCGCTCGTTTTCGATGGTGCGGGAGGCCATGATGCCCGGAATGCCGCAGCCCGTGCCCACCAGCATGGGGATGAAGGATTTGCCCGAAAGCCCGAACTTGCGGAATACGCGGTCCAAAACGAATGCGATGCGCGCCATATAGCCGCAGGATTCCAAAAACGCCAGGAACAGGAACAGCACCAGCATCTGCGGGACGAATCCCAAAACCGCGCCCACGCCGGCCACGATGCCATCCACAATTAGGCCGCTCAGCCAGTCGGCCGCGCCTGCCTTTTCCAGGCCGGTGCTGACGAGATCCGGGATGCTGGGAATGAACGTGCCGTAATCGGCCGGGCCCGGCTCCTCTCCGCCGTATTTCTCCAGAACCTGGACGGCCTCTTCGTAGTCCGCCAGAGTGGCCGTCTCCTGGGTTACTTCCAGCGTCTCTTCATCTTCCACTTCATAGAGGAAATCGCCCGAGGGAGCAGAGCCGTTTTCTTCGATATATGCCTCATAGCCATCCACGATGAGCGCGGCTTCGCCGTATTCTTCTGCGGCCTCGCTGTATTCCGCCGCGCCGTTGCCAAAGAGATGGAAGCCGTCGCCGAACAGATTGTCGTTGACCCAGTCCGTCAGTGATGCGCCGATGCCCACCATGGAGATATAATAGACCAGGAACATGACCAGCGCGAAGATGGGCAGCCCCAGCCAGCGGTTGGTTACGACGCGGTCAATTTTATCCGAGGCGCTGAGCGCGCCTTTGCGCTTGCCACTGGCAATGCCCGGGAGCAGCTTGCTGATGCGGCTATAGCGCTGATCCGTGATGATGCTCTCGCTGTCGTCGTCCAGCTTTTGCTCGCAGGCGGCGATGGCCTGCTCGATGCTGGCTTTCTGCGCGTCGCTCAGGGAAATGCGCTCCATGGCCTTGCCGTCCCGCTCAAACAGCTTGACGGCATACCAGCGCAGGCGGTTTTGTTCTGCACTGCCGCGAATCGCTTCCGAGATGAGGGAGAGCGCCTGCTCCGCCTCCGGGCAGAAGGTGAGCGTCTGCGGCTTTTTGCCGGATTGCGCCGCCGCTATGGCGGCCTCGGCCGCCTCCTGGATGCCGGTCCCCTTGAGCGCGGAAATCTCCACCACCGGGCAGCCGATTGCATCACCGAGCTTTTTGAGGTCGATTGTGTCTCCGCGCTTTTTGAGCAGATCCGCCATGTTCAGGGCGACGACCATGGGCACGCCCACTTCGGCCAGCTGAGTCGTCAGATACAGGTTTCGCTCGAGGTTGGTCCCATCCACGATATTGAGAATGGCGTCCGGCTTTTCTTCCACCAGGTAATTGCGGGAGACGACTTCCTCCAGCGTGTAGGGAGAGAGCGAATAGATGCCGGGCAAATCCTGGATAATCACGTCCCTGTGCCCTTTGAGCCTGCCTTCTTTTTTCTCGACTGTAACGCCCGGCCAGTTGCCGACGTACTGGTTGCTGCCCGTCAGGCCGTTAAAAAGCGTCGTCTTGCCCGAGTTCGGGTTGCCGGCCAGGGCAATTTTGATAGCCATCTTCTTTCCTCCTTTTTTAATGGTTAGTTAAAACTAACCAAGATACAAAATAATCAGCCAACCTCGATCATCGAAGCGTCCTCTTTGCGCAGGCTCAGCTCATATCCGCGCACGTTCAGCTCGATGGGGTCTCCCAGCGGAGCAACTTTGCGCACGAAAATCTCCGTGCCCCGGGTGATGCCCATGTCCATGATGCGCCGCTTGACGGCGCCGCTGCCATGCAGGCGGGAGACGATGGCCCCCTGGCCGCACTTCACGTCTTTTAGCGTTTTCATCTCTATGTTCCTCCTAAATAATTGATACCAGTATTCGGCTGGCCATGCTCCGGTTCAGCGCGATGCGCGTGTCCATCAGCGAGAGAATGATGTTTCCGCCAAGCTGGGATACGACGGTTACCGGCGCCCCGGGGACAAACCCCAAATTCTTCAAATGAAGGCGCGTCTCATCCTTGCCGGTAATCTCTTTGATCCAAGCTTTTTCTCCAACTGCTGCCATCGATAAGGGCATGACGATTCCTCCTTTTGAGTTAGTAAGTTTAGACTAACTGTATTGCTGAAAAATAGTTAGCTTCCGCTAACTTCCTTGCAAGGTGAAGTTTACCATAGTGAACAAAAGCTGTCAACAAAAAAACTGTGATCACTTGAAAAAAAGGTTAGCACATGCTAACATGGCTATAACAGCCGCAAAGGAGAAAATCATGAAGATACAGGAGTCTGCCGAAAATTATCTGGAGACCATCTTAATATTGCAGCAGCGCAACGGAAGCGTGCGCGCCGTGGAGATTGCCGCCGAGCTGGATTTCAGCAAAGCCAGCGTCAGCGTGGCCATGAAGCAGCTGCGGGAAAACGGGTATATCGAAGTGGATGCCGCTGGGCATATTGCGCTCCTGCCGCCGGGCATGGAGATTGCAAAACGGGTCTATGAGCGGCACCAGATTCTGACGCGCTGCCTCATAGCGCTGGGCGTTGGCGAGCAGGTCGCCTCTGAAGATGCCTGCCGGGTGGAGCATGTGATCAGTGCCGAGAGCTTTGAGAAGATTCGAGCCTATTACAAAAAGATGCAGGAGAAATAGCAGAGCGGCAAAAAAAGAGCGCCCATAGGGCGCTCTTTTTTTCTATTATTATAATGCAAAAGGCCGTTCGGCGCTGACTTCTGTTGCAGAGCCAGAATCCTGCGGCGCGGCTTGAGCCTCTTTTTTAGGCAAAACCGCCGTGAAAGAGAGCGAATCCACCGCTTCGCCGTCAATGCCGAAAATCATGCCCCAGCATTCGTAGCCGTATGCCCCGGGATCCGAAGAAAGCGCGGCGCCGTCAATGCCGTTCTTTTCGCAGTAAGCGTCGAACTCTTTGTCCGAGAGGATACTGCCGTCGATGCTGCGCTGGGTATACATGAGAAACATGATATCCTTCCCGCTCTTTGCCTGGCGGGCAACGGTTTTAAGCGGAACATCTGCCTTCACCTTGAAATCCTCGCTCTGGCCGTAGATGACATGGAAGCGCAGATCTGGATAAACCTCGGCCAGCTCCTCCAGCGTGCTGCCCAGCCTGATGCCGCGCTTGCTGGAAAAATCCGCGCTGGCATAAGCGTCGCTGGGCGCGCTCTGGAAGCCCAGAGAGACGCCGCTCTTGTTGATGGTAATCTCGCCCTGGGCATCTGCCGGAGAAAGGGGCTCGCCGCCTGCGGGATAAGCCATGAACTCCTCCGGGCTCAGTGCCGCCGTTTTGGATTGGCTGGCACAGCCGGCGCAGAGCAGGAGCGCCGCGCAGAAAAACGCAAGTAACCGCCTCATATGGCTGCTCCTAGCGCGCCAAAACTGCGGCGACGGCCGCGTCCAGATAATCGCCCTGGAAGCTTTCGATTTCGCCGCTGTCGCAAAGCTGTGCAATTTCCGGGTCCACCGGCATTTTCGCCAGCAGAGTCAGCCCCTGTTTTTGCGCATACTGCTCTGTGCCGCCCTTGCCGAAAAGCGGGATCTGCTTGCCGCAGTCCGGGCAGAGCAGGTAGCTCATGTTTTCCACCAGGCCCAGGATGGGGATGTTCATCATCTGCGCCATCTTCACGGCTTTGCCCACGATCATGGAAACCAGCTCCTGGGGTGAGGCCACGATGATCACGCCGTCCAGCGGGATGGACTGGAACACCGTCAGCGGGACGTCCCCCGTGCCCGGAGGCATATCCACGAACATATAGTCCACGTCTTTCCAGATGACATCCTGCCAGAACTGCTTAATCACCCCGGCGATGACCGGCCCCCTCCAGATGACGGGATCTGTGTCGTTTTCCAGCAGCAGGTTGACAGACATCATATCGATGCCGCCGCGGCTGGCCACGGGGAAGAGCGCGGAATCCGTCCCGGTGGCCTTTTCCTTCACGCCAAACATCTTTGGGATGGAAGGCCCGGTAATATCCGCGTCCAAAATCGCCGTGTGGAAGCCCTTGCGCGCCATGCAGACGGCCAGCATCGCGGTGATGGAGCTTTTGCCCACGCCGCCCTTGCCGCTGATGACGCCGATTATCTTCTTAATGCTGCTCTGCTCATGCGGCTTTTCCAGAAAACTCTGGGTTCTGCTGGAGCATTCCGCCTGGCAGGAGCTGCAATCGTGCGTGCATTCGCTCATGCTGTAATTCCTCCTGTTTTTCTATCTAGTATGCCCAAAAAATCCGGTGTATAATGGTATTATAGGTTTTTGGGCTGGGGAAGTCAAGAAAAGCGGGCGGAGCGGGAAAAAGTGCTTGCCAAGGCGTTTTTCAGATGCTATAATAGATAGGCTCATAAGTATGAGCAGCATCCTTGCGCCGGGGGAGACCGGCGCCAATTGTCCAAAGGGAGGTGAAAAAATGAACAGCTACGAACTACTCTACATCATTAAACCAACGGTGGAAGAAGAAGCGAGAGCGGCGCTCATTGCCAGATTTGCGGATATCGTCAAAAACGATAACGGCGAAGTCGAGAATATCGACGAATGGGGCATGAGAAAACTGGCCTATGCGATCGACTATATTTCCGAGGGCTACTACGTTCTGATGAACTTCAAAGCTAAGGCGGATCTGCCCGTTGAGCTGGAGAGAAACCTGAAGATCTCGGAAGATGTGATGCGCTTCATGGTCGTAAAGAAAGAGCAGGAGTAAGGCAATGAATAAAGTATTTATCGTTGGCCGGCTCACGAGAGATCCCGAGCACAGAACGACGCCAAACGGCGTCTCGGTAACGACCCTGGGCGTTGCGGTAACGCGCCGCATGAACCGGGAAGAGGCAGATTTTTTCAACGTCATCGCATGGAGAGGGCTTGCGGATAACTGCGCGAAATACCTGGTCAAGGGCCAGCAGATCGCGGTGGTCGGCGAGCTGCGCACGCGCTCCTATGATGCCAAAGACGGCACAAAGCGCTATGTGACGGAAATCCAGGCAGACGACATCGAGTTTCTCGCGAAGCCAGGAGCGGCAGGCTCCGGCGCTTCGGGCAGCTATGGCGGCGGCAATCGCGCCGGCTATGGCAGCGCGCCCGCAGCAGCGCCCAAGGATGACGATTTGTTCGCATCCGAAATGAGCGACGTCCTGGTAGACGACGAGGAGCTTCCGTTCTAATATTCCAAGAAGGAGGATAACAGAAGTGGAAGAAAGAGCACAAAGAAGACCGCGGGGCAGACGCCCCCGGAAGAAAGTCTGTGCATTCTGCGCTGAGAAAGCGACGAGCATCGACTATAAAGATACTGCAAAACTCAAGAAGTTCGTCGGGGAGACGGGCAAAATCGCCCCCAGAAGAGCGACGGGCGTTTGCGCGAAGCATCAGAGAGAGCTGGCAACGGCGATCAAGCGTGCGCGGGTTATGGCCCTGCTGCCCTATGTAACCGACTAACCGCAGGCTCAAAAAGCTGGTGAAAAAATTAAATACAGGACAGGCCGCAATGGTCTGCCCTGTATTTTTTTATGCTGTGAGAGTGATGAATATGGATTTTTGTGATTAAATGTTATCTTCCTGGTCTGTTTCCCAGACTTTTTCATCAAGCGGCGCTCTGCATCCCCACGATGCCGCCGCCTGCTGGAACATCTTTTTCGCAAAGGTCTTGAATATCAATCCCATCAGCAGGCGCGCAGGAAGCGGCAAATATTCCGGGCCAGTAAATTTTTTTGCTTCCTTACGGAAGAAGCCGTCTCCCTCTGCAAACAGTTTGCCCATCGCCTGATACGGTTTTGTGGCCTGGGCCTGTTGATCTTCATCTATAATTCGGATTCCGAAATTATTTCCTTTCACCAGACAGCCGCCATAACGAACACCCAAGTATTCTGGCAATTTTTCCAGAAATGCCTCGCCGCAGCGAAGCTGGCACCCCTCTGCGAAGCCGCTTTGCAAAAGAAAGGAAAGCCTTGTATGCTCATCCTTTTTGGGAAGAGTTTCCAAAAATTCCAAAAGAAGTCCGGGCACACATTCTACATATAATGGCAGCGCAATGAGGATTTCATCATTTTTTAGATAAGCATCACGAATTATGTCCCATGTTTTTCGGTTGGAAATCGCATATGTTTCGAAGGTGCTTTCTTTTTCTGACAGCCCTTTTGCAAAGGCGGCAATGATTTTCTCCGTGTTGCTGTATTTCTGTACCCGTGGACTTGCATTGATTATTACAACATGCATGAAATCGCCTCCTTTCCGTTGCATTCAGAAAAGACTCCCAAGGAACGGCTCCCTATATTCAGCGCAGTACGCTGACACCACCGTTCAAGGTAAGCCTGATCGCCATCTCCGGTATAGATAATCCCAATATCCGGCTGATGGTCATAGCGCATGACATGGCGCATCTGCCCGTCTTTAAATTTCAAATACATGGTGACAAGCGGCATGATTCTGTCTACAATATTTTTGGTTCGCCAGGAGACAAATCCAAAGTGGGTGTCCGAAACCAGCCAAACCTGGTCGGCTTTGCTTATTTTTCTCAAAATCGGCTCATAATCGTCCTGAATGGCACATACTCCCGGCGTTTTCAGCCAGCAGTAATTACACCCAACACAGTGTGAAATGCGCATCCCAGCGGTGTCGATCAACTCAAACCCAGCGGAATTTTCGCCACTGCGAAGCAATTCCTCTGCAATTGCTTTTCCTATATGTTTTGTTGTTGTATCAACCATTAAAACCATTATATTTTCCTCCGTGCCCTCTACAAGTTCAATTTGCATTTGTCAGTTCATTATAAAGCAATGCCCGCTGAAAGGCAATTGCTTCTCAGCGGGCATCACCTTGCGGCGGGCCAGCAAAGGCATCGGCTCTTTTTTGCGCCCCAATGCCGGCTCCGCCTGCCGCTTTTGTGATTGACGGATTGCCCTGCGGCGGTTATCATAAAAGAAGAGATTTGGATTTTTCAGGAGGATTTTTTATGTCTAAAAAAGAAGTTGTGCTCATCGGCGCGGGCAAAATTGGCCGCGGCTATCTGGCCGAGCTGTTCGATGCCGCTGGCTATCATCTGACTTTTCTGGAGTATTCGCCCGAGCTGACAGCGGCACTGCGGGAGCAGGGGAAATACCTCATCATCAAGCGCCATTCGGACGGCACGCATAGCCGCGTTACCATTTCGGGCTATGATGCCTTCTGCACGCAAACCGAGTATCAGCAGTGCGTGGATGCGCTTTGCCGCACGAACTATGCCACGGTGCATGTGTTCCCGGGAGCCTGCGAATCCATCGGCCATATGATCGCGGATGCAATCCGGCAGAGAACCGCCGCAGGAAGCCAGGAGCCGCTGGATATCTATATCTGCGTCAACTTCCTGAACTCCACGCAGATTTTTACAAAATTCATCGAGGAAAAATTAGAGACAGAGGCTGAGCGGGCCTACTTCAAAGAGAAAGTCGGCCTTTCCGAGACGCTGGTGCAGAGAAACGGCGCCATTCCGCAGCCGGAAATGCTGGCAGAAGATCCGCTGGTCTGCTATTCTAGCGATATCGATTTCCTGCCCGTGGATGCTGATCCGCTGAAAGGCGAGCCGCCGGCCGGGGTCAACTTTGTTTTGAAGCACAACGTCCCGGGCTGGATGGTGCATAAAATCTGGGTTTCCAATATGTCGCACTGCATCACAGCGCTGTACGGCCAGTTCAAGGGCAAGCAGTTTATCGGCGAGAGCGGCCAGGATCCGGATGTCATGCGCTGCGCCATTCTGGCAAAGCGCGAGGCAAACTTCGCCGTCTGCCAGGAATGCGGCTTCACTCAGGAGCAGATCGACGCGGACGAGCCGGAAAGCCGGGAGGAGTATTTCGCGGATAACGCCAACGACAATAATAAGGATACCTGCCTGCGGGTGGCGCAGGATATGAGAAGAAAGCTGGCCAAGGGCGATCGCCTCATCGGGCCGGCGCTGGCCTGCCTGAAGCATGGGCGCATGCCCTATTTCCTCTCCCGAGGCGCGGCGCTGGGCTTCTATTTCCAGAACCCAGCAGATCCCGGCGCGGTGGAAATCGGCGAGTGTATCAAAAAAGAGGGCATCGATGCCGCTGTGGCAAAATTCTGCGATCTTTCGGATGATGTTTTGGAGGAGCGGCTGTTAAAGCAGCTCATCGTCGGCCAGTATTACGAGCTCTCGGGCATGGATCCGTTCGATATCGCCTACTAGAGAGCCGCAGGGGAGGAAAGCATGGGGAACACAGAAAAGAGGCTGGTCATCGTCGGCGCCGGCAAAATTGCCAAAAGCTATCTGGCGGATATTTTCGGGACGGACGCCGGCTATCATATCACATTTCTGACGCACCGGGCAGAGCAGGCGAGGCAGATGCGCCAGGCCGGCGGCTATACGCTCTTTAAGACGCACAGCGACGGCAGCTTCGATCGCGTGCGCATCTCGGGCTACGACGCCTTTGGCCTGGATGAGGAATACGAGGCATGCGTGGAGGCCGTCAGCGCCGCGCCTTATCTGGCGCTGCCCATCTTCCCTGCCGCCATCGGGGATATGGGCGTTCTCATCTCGGATGCCATCAAAAAACGGCTGGCCGCGGGAGACCATTCCGCGCTGGATATCTTTATCTGCGTCAACTTCCTTCAGCCTACCGGCCAAATCCGCGCGGCCATCCAGGAGCATCTGGAAACGCCGGAGCAGCAGGCATTTTTGGCGGAAAAAGTCGGCTTTATCGAGACGCTGGTCTCCCGGCTTTCGGTTGCGCCCACTCCTGAGATGTTGGCGGAAGATCCGCTGGCGGCCACGGGCGGGGATGAGCCCAGTATGCCGGTGGATCGGGATGGCTTTAAAAGAGGCGTGCCCGAAGGGGTCAACCTCGTGCTCAAGGATAAGCTGCCCGTGCGGCTGGTGCATAAAATCTGGACGATCAATATGAAGCATTTTGCTCTGGCCGTTCTGGGCCAGAGAGCAGGCCTTTGCTATATCCGGGAGGCCACGGCGGATCCGGCGATCCGCAGAAGCGTTTTGCTGGCCGAGCGGGAAGGCATCTATGCCGTTTCGGAGGAGTTTGGCGTCCCGGTAGAGGAGATCTGGCGCGATTTCCAGCGCCAGGAGTGGAAGATGTGGTCCAGCCCCACGTCCGACGATGTTTTGGGGCGGGTGGCGCAGGATTTGCCCAGAAAGCTGGCCAAGGGCGACCGCGTGGTCGGCCCGGCGCTTTGCTGTATCCGGCATGGGCGTATGCCGCATTTTCTGGCGAAAGTGCTGGCGGCGGCCTACTATTTCCAGAACCCGGCAGATCCCGGCGCGCAGGCCGTGGGAGAGGAAATCCGCAAAAACGGCATCCGCGCGGCGCTCACGCGCTTTTCGGGTCTCAGCTGGGAAATTCCGGAAGAAAAGTCGCTGATGCAGCTGGCAGAGGCGCGGTTCTATGAGATGGCCGATGCCGAGGCGGCGGATCTCCCGTATTAAAAAAAGGACAGAGGTTTTCTCTGTCCTTTTTGAATAAGCTGTGGTATACTAAGTGTATTCAAAAACATATTTGATAAAATGCGTTGAAGCGCCGGGTGCGCTGCAATAGAGAAATTAGAGGGAAATTATTTCAGGAGGGAAAACATGAGCATTCCAAAAACACACTACTTTACTGCAATTATGGAGCCCAAAGTCGCGGCGATGCATGAGGAGCCGCTGCCCGAAATGGGGAGCGACGACGTGCTGCTCAAGATGGAGGCATGCAATATCTGCACGACGGACTATCAGCAGTGGATGGGCCTGCGCAACCATCAGGGTTTCCCGATGGCCGGCGGGCATGAGTGGTCGGGCATTGTCTGCGCCAAGGGCGAGAATGTGGAGAATGTGGAGATCGGCGACCGCGTTGCCCCGCTGTTCATGGGCTGCGGGCACTGCAAAGCCTGCCTGATGGGCAAGAGCTTCTGCTGTGAGAGCAAAGAGGGCGGCTGGCCGGTGCGCGATGGCTTCCATGGCGACCGGGGCTTCTCGGATTACAAAGTGTTCCCCAAAAACAAAGTGCTGAAAATGTCCAAAAATATTTCCGCCGCAGAGGCCGGGTTCCTGGAGCCCGTGGCGACGGTGGTGCGCGGCATGAAGCGCCTGCGGGTAAAGCCGGGCGAGACGGTTGTCGTCATCGGCGCGGGCACCATGGGTCTGCTCAACGCGCAGGTGGCAAAGGCGTTTGGCGCGCATGTCATCATCTCCGAGCTGACGCCCAAAAAGCTGGAGCGGGCGGCGGATATGGGCTTTGCCGAGATCGTAGATGCCAAAAACGGCGACCCGGTGGAGCAGGTGAAGCAGCTGACGGATGGCAAGGGTGCAGATGCCGTCATCGCGGCTGTGGGGCACTCCGTGGCATACCGGCAGGGCATGGAGATGCTCAAGCGGCTGGAAGGCAGATTCCTGCTCTTTGCCGCGGGCTATCCCGTTCCCGAGTTCCAGATCAACCCCAACGATGTTCACTACCGCCGCATCGAGATCATCGGCACCATGTCCGCAGATGTGGAAGACTATGTGGATGCAGGCTTCATGATCTCCAACAAGATCGTGGATTGCAGCTATTCCCTGGAGGGCAAAACCTTTGCGCTGAAGGATATCCAGGAAGCGTTTGCCGCGGCGGCAACGCCGGATACCTACCGCATCACGGTGGATTTGCAGGGCGTGAAATAGTGTCAAAAGCAGGGGAGGCATGGCCTCCCCTTTTTCTGTCATAGGAGGAAACACATGCAGAAGGAATTTCAGATACAGGAAGAGATGATGCAGGATGAGCAGGGCAGGAGCATTCCCGTCGTCTCCATCGCCGTCGATGGAGATCTCAAAGAGCTTTTGGGTGTCATCGCCAAGCTGCAGCCCGCCTATGGCAGTTATGGCCATCTGATTGGCGCGGCTCTGGGAGAAGGGTTGGCCGTTTTGCTGGCCGAAGCCAAGCGGGCGGCGCGCTGACCGGGAAGGAGAATGCAATGGCCGATATTACCATTCGCCAGGTAGACGCTTCCTGCCTGGAGGCCTATGAAACGATTCCGATGATCATCTCGGTTGATCGGATTTTGAAGCTGGAAACGCCGCAAAACGGCCTGGGCGGGATGCGGCTGGCGGAAGAGGTTGCTCCGCGGCCCTATCGCAAGGATTTCGGCCGGTATGAGCAAATCACCCGGCTCCCCCAGCGCTTTTGCCTGGCAAACTGGGCGTTCTTTTTGGCCTGCGACGGCGGGGAGCCGGTGGGCGGCGCCATCGTCGCCGCGCGCACTCCGGGCGTGCATATGCTGGAAGGCCGGGAGGATCTCTGCGTGCTCTGGGATATTCGGGTGGCCGAGGAATACCGGGGCCAGGGCATCGGCAGCCGGCTGTTTGAGCAGGCGGCGCAGTGGGGCCGGGCGCAGGGGATGCGGCAGATGAAGATAGAGAGCCAGAACAACAACCTCCGGGCGGCGCATTTTTACGCAGGCAAGGGCGCTGTGCTGGGCGCGATGAATACCCGCGCCTATCAGGGCGAGCCGGAAGTGGCCGATGAGATTCAGCTGATCTGGTATCTGGATTTATAAATAGGAGAAAAGATGAAGGAGTATATTTTGGAAACGCTGATCGCCATGGCGGCGGCCCTGCCCGTCTATCTGATTGTGCGGGCGGTTTTGCTCGCCCTGCGCAGAAAAAAGCTGGCGCGCAGCTGGGCGCGGGAGCTGGCTCTCTGCCTCCTTTCGCTCTGCCTGGCGGGGCTGTTTTCGCAGACTCTGCTGGCAGGCGGGTATGCTCTGGAACGCAACCGGGAACGGGCGGTCTGGTGGTCGCAGTTCAATCTGGTGCCCTTCCGGATTTTTGCAGACAGCGCCGCGCAGATTCAGCGCAACCATAACTTCGGCTATTTTATCGTGAATTTTTTGGGGAATATCGCGATGTTCGTCCCCGTCGGCCTTTTCCTGCCCATGCTTTGCCCCAAATGCTCCTTTGGCAAAACGCTGTTGGCCGGCCTTGGCATTTCCCTGCTCATCGAGCTGTGCCAAATTCTGCTGGGCCGCAGCGCGGATATCGACGACCTCTGGCTGAATACGCTGGGCGCCGCCGCTGGATATGCGCTCTTTGCGCTGGCCTGCCGCATTTGGCCAAAGCTGGCGCATTGCTGCCATGCCCGGGCGCGGGAAACGCAGGAATAAAAGAAAACCGGCAGAAGCTGTTCTGCCGGTTTTTTGATGCGGTTGTTTTTACTGCTGCGTGAAGAGCAGTGCCGCGCCGTAAATGCCCGCATCCTGGGAGAATTTCGCCTGCTTGAAGTAGACGGGGAATTCCTTGGGGCACTGGAAATAAAAGCTGTAAAAAGTCTTTTCGATGCGGGAGAAAAGTTCGTCGCCGAAGTTGGTCAGGCCGCCGCCGATGACATAGCAGTTGATGTTGAGAATCTGATAGAGGTTGAAATACAGCAGGCCGAGGTATTCGCCAATCTGGTCAAGCGCCCAGGCCGCCATAGAATCCCCTTTCTCATAGGCCGCCTTGATGATCTGCCCGGTAACCTTCCCGCCGGCCGCCAGCTCCTTCATGAGCGTCGGCTCGCCCGCGGCAATTTTCAGCATAATCTCATCGCAGATATTGCCGCCGCCCGCGTAACCCTCGACAGAGCCGGGATTGCTGTATGGAATATCCCTGCCGGTTTTATAGGTGCAGATGGTGTGCCCAATCTCCCCGGCGCAGTTGTAGCTGCCCCGGAAAATCTTGCCGTTAATGATGAGGCCGCCGCCAATGCCGGTGGAGGCAGTGGAGTAGATCATGTGCTCGAAGCCCTGCCCGGCGCCCAACTCGTGTTCGCAGATGGCGGCGATGTTGGCGTCGTTGTCGATGATGGCCGGCGCGCCCAGCGCTTTTTCCAGGTGCGGCCCGATGGGGTATCCGTTGAGCGTCGAGGCGTTGGCGCAGACCAGGAATTTTCCCTCCCGCATATCCGGCGTGCCCGGAGCACCGACGCCAATGCCCAGCAGGTTTTCCCGGCCAAGCCCCTGGGAAGCCAGCGCCTGCAAAATCTCGTCTGCCAGCTTATCCATCAGGCATTTTGCGGTTTTCTGGTTGTCGAAAGCGAAGCGGTGTTTGGAGAGCAGGGAGAAATCCTCGCCAAAAATGCCGAAGGCGATTTTCGTCCCGCCGATATCCACGCCAATATATACTTTTTTCATAGAAGCTCCTTCCATTCCAATCGGATGCGTTTTATGCTACCCCTATCTTAACCTATTTTTATAGAAAACAAAAGAGTTTCTATGCGCAAATCCCCTTGAAATATCACCCCCTAAAGACTATAATAAAAAGAAAAGTGCAAGGCAGAAGAAGGAGCGAGGGCTTGGTGGAGCAGAATAACAACAAATTTTGGACGATTCCCAATGTGCTAACGCTTGTGCGGCTGCTGCTCATCCCGGTGGTCGTGCTTCTGGCGGTGCGGGATCAGATGATCTGGGGCGGGGTAACCTTCATCCTGGTCTGCATGACGGATTTGCTGGATGGCTATATCGCCCGCAAATATCATATGGTCTCCAAAGTCGGCATCTGGCTGGATCCCGTGGCGGATAAGCTGATGGCCATCAGCGTCATCATCACGTTTACAGTCATGAGCGTTGTGCCGCTGTGGGTAACGATTGCGATTTTTGCAAAGGATGCCCTCTTGCTCATAGGCGGAGCGCTGGCGCTGAAAAACGGCAATTCGACGCCCTCGGATATTTACGGCAAGGTCTCGGCATTTTTGCTCAATACCTCCATCGCGGCAGGGTTTTTCCGGGAATTTTTAGGAAAAAGCTATTTATATCTGATGTATGTCGCTTTGGGGCTTGTCATTTTGGCGTTTATACGGTATGCTATTATCAACTGGAAGTTAATATTTCCAAACAAGAGCGGAGAAAAAGAGTAGTAAGGATTTTTTCAGAGAGCAGCCCGTTTGGTGCGAGGGCAGCAGCATATCCCGAAGTCGCTTTGGAGCTCGCTTTCCCGAAAGCAGTAAGGAAAGACGGCCGCCCCCGTTATCGGGCAGGCGCATGTATGTGCGCTTCTAAGTGCCGCAGCTTGCTGCGGAAAAAAGGTGGTACCACGGAGTTTTTCGTCCTTTGGAGGAAAAACTCTTTTTTGATCCCGGGCTTCCCGGGCGCGGGCAGAAAGGCCCGCAGATTTTAAAGAATAAAGAAGGAGAGAGTCATGAGCAAAGATTTAAAAAAAGCCTATGATCACAGCCAGGTAGAGGAAAAGCTCTATCAGCGCTGGATGGAGAGAGGGTATTTTTCTGCGCACCCCAACCCGGATAAGAAGCCGTTCACCATCGTCATCCCCCCGCCCAACATCACAGGCCAGCTGCATATGGGCCATGGGCTGGATAATACCATTCAGGATGCCATCATCCGCTTCCGGCGGATGCAGGGCTTCGAGACCCTCTGGCTGCCCGGCACGGATCACGCCAGCATCGCAACGGAGGTAAAGGTCGTCAACCAGCTGGCCGAGCAGGGTATCAAAAAAGAGGATATTGGCCGGGAAGAATTTCTAAAACACGTCTGGAAATGGAAAGAGGAATACGGCGGCCGCATCGTCAACCAGCTCAAAAAGCTGGGCTCCTCCTGCGATTGGGAAAAAGAGCGCTTCACTATGGATGAAGGGTGCAGCCATGCCGTGCGCAAGGTATTCGTGCAGCTCTATGATAAGGGCCTGATTTACCGCGGCAACCGCATCATCAACTGGTGCCCGCATTGCCAGACGGCGCTCTCGGATGCGGAAGTGGAATACACCGAGCAGCCCTCGCACCTCTGGCATGTGCGCTACGACAGCGAGGATGGAAAAACCAGCATCACCGTCGCCACAACCCGCCCCGAAACCATGCTGGGCGATACGGCAGTGGCTGTCAACCCAGCAGACGAGCGCTATCAGGATCTCATCGGCAAAAACGTCATCCTGCCGCTGGTCAATAAGCCCATTCCCGTGGTAGCGGATGAATATGTGGATCTGGAGTTTGGGACGGGCGCCGTCAAAATCACCCCGGCTCACGACCCCAACGACTTCGAAGTCGCCTCCCGGCACAACCTGCCCATCATCCGCGTGCTGACGGATGACGGCAAGATGAATGAGAACGGCGGCAAATACCAGGGCATGGATCGCTATGAGGCCAGGGAGGCCATCGTGGCGGATTTGGAAAAGAGCGGCAACCTGGTGAAAATCGAGGATTATGCGCATAACGTGGGCGAGTGCTACCGCTGCCATACGACGGTCGAGCCCATCATCTCCCGGCAGTGGTTTGTCTCCATGAAAGAGCTGGCCAAGCCGGCCATGGAGGTGGTGAAAAACGGGCAGGTCAAGTTCGTGCCCGAGCGCTTTTCCAAAATCTACTTCAACTGGATGGAGAATATCCGGGATTGGTGCATCTCCCGCCAGCTCTGGTGGGGGCATCGCATCCCGGCCTACTACTGCCAGGAGTGCGGCGAGATGGTCGTGGCCATGGAGCAGCCGGAAGCCTGCCCCAAATGCGGCTGCAAGCACTTCCATCAGGATGAGGACGTGCTGGATACCTGGTTCTCCTCCGGCCTCTGGCCCTTCTCCACGCTGGGCTGGCCGGAAAAGACGGCGGAGCTGGAATATTTCTACCCGACAAATGTGCTCGTTACGGGCTACGATATCATCTTCTTCTGGGTCGCCCGGATGATCGTGTTCGGCATGGAAGTCATGGGAAAACCGCCGTTTGAATATGTCAATATCCATGGCATTGTGCGCGATTCTCAGGGCCGAAAGATGAGCAAATCGCTCAACAACGGCATCGATCCGCTAAAAATCATCGAGCAGCATGGCGCGGATGCCCTGCGCTTCAGCCTGGCCAACGGCACCAGCCCGGGCAGCGATATGCGCTTCTATGATAAGAAGGTGGAGGCGGCGGGCAACTTTGCCAACAAGATCTGGAATGCCTCCCGGTTTGTGGCCATGAATATGGAAGGCCAGGAAATCGAGAAAGATCTTTCCGCGCTGGAGCTGGATATTGCAGACCGCTGGATTTTGTCCCGGCTGAACGGCGTCATCCGGGATGTGACGGACAACATGGAAAAATTCGAGCTGGGTCTGGCCACAGCAAAAATCTATGATTTCATCTGGAGCGAATACTGCGACTGGTATATCGAGATGTGCAAGAGCCGGCTGTACGGCGAGGACGCCGCGGCAAAGAAGACGGCCATCTCCGTGCTCTACTATGTGCTGGTAAACGCCCTCAAACTGCTGCATCCCTTCATGCCCTTCATCACGGAGGAGATCTACGTCGAGCTGCTGGAGGCGGGTGAGAGCATCATGATCTCGGATTGGCCCAAATACCAGGAGAAATATGAGTTCGCGGAGCAGGAGCAGAGTATGCTGGCGATCATGGAAGTCGTCCGCAGCGTGCGCAATACCCGCGCTGAGATGAACGTGCCCCCGGCAAAGAAAGCCAAAATTCTCATCAGCACGGCCCAGGCCGAGATCGTACGCCAGACCGAGAGCTATCTGCTTAAGCTGGCAAACGCCAGCGAGGTTCAGATTCTTCCGGCAGGCGCGGGCGAGCCGGAAAACTGCGCGGCGGCCATCGTGGGGCTGGGGCAGGTCTATCTGCCGCTGGGAGATCTCATCGATGTGGAAAAAGAACTGGCACGGCTGCAAAAGGAGCAAAAGAGCCTGGAAGGGGAGATTGCCCGCTGCAACGGCAAGCTGCAAAACCAGGGATTTTTGGAAAAAGCGCCGGAAAAGGTCGTCCAGGAAGAGAAGGAGAAACTGGCAAAATACGCCGAGATGCTGGAGCGCGTCAGCGCGCGTCTGGATTCGCTGAAAAAGCTATAAACTAAGAGGAAGAAAAATGCGGAAAATTCAGGTTGTAGGGACGAATGGAAAAGGCTCCGTCTGCACATATCTCGCCAATATCCTGACGGCGGCGGGATATAAGACCGGGCTGTATACCTCCCCGCATGTGCAGAAAAAAGAAGAGCGCATCGCCATCGACGGCGTGCAGATTTCCCGGCAGGAGTTCGATCGCCTGCTGGGCGGCAAAGAGCCGGAAAAACATGTGTTTTTGCGCTATACGCAGGCTTGTATGCAGTATTTTGAGGAGCAGGGCGTGGAGATTGCCGTGCTGGAAACCGGGCTGGGCGGGCGGCTGGATCCTGTCAGCCGCTATAAAATGGATGAGACGGTCATCACTACCATCGATCTGGATCATATGCAGGTGCTGGGGGATACCATCGAGCAAATCGCCATGGAAAAGTGCGCGACCATCGGCTATCAGGGCTATGTCGTCTCCATGCCCCAGCAGCCGAGCGTGCGCAAAATTATCGAGGTAACCAGCCAGCTGCAAAATGCCCGGCTCATCTTTTCGGATCCGGAGGAGATTGCCTGGCATGAGGACGGCACGTTCGATTATCAGGAGTATACCGGCCTTGAGACCAAACTGCTGGGAAAGATGCAGCCGCTCAATGCGGCAACGGCGGCCATCGCCGCTCGGGCGCTCTCGCATGTGGGCATTTTCATCACGCCGGAGCATGTGCGCCAGGGCATTGCCAATACCGCAATTCCGGCGCGCCAGCAGTATCTGAAGGAGCAGGATATGCTCATCGATGGTGCGCATAACGAAGGCGCACTGCGGGAGCTGCAGGCGACGCTGGAAACGCGGTTTGCGGATAGAAAGCTGGTGTTGCTGGCGGCGGCCATGGCCGAGAAGGATATTTCGGTTTTGAGCGAGATCGCGCAAAAGCGCGGGGCGCAGGTGGTGGCGACGCAGGTGCAGGACGAGCGGGCGCGCAGTGCGCAGAGCCTTGCGGCGCTCTTCCCGAGCGCCCAGGCTCAGCCGGATTTGTCCGAAGCGCTGAAGCTGGCGCATAGCAAGGCCAAAGAGCAGGGCGCGCTGTTGGTTGTGGCCGGATCTTTCTATCTGGCGGGGGAAGTGCTGGATCGAGTCGGCGCGTAGAAGTGATAATAAGAAAAAGGAGCGAAAAATCGCTCCTTTTTTGGTGCCGGCAGAATCAGAACTCTGCGGCGCGGGTTCAAATCCTTCCCCCTCAGCAGGAATAGCGGCGCTTTTTTGCCAATGAAAAACCGCGCGCGGCAAAATACATCCTCTCTCCAATAGGAGAGCATCAAAACCATCCCTTGCTCAAAGCCAGACAAGCCGCAGTTTAATGCTCGCCCGTCTGTATAAACGCAATCAGCGCCTCAACATCATCGAAATCATCGTAACCGCCGAGAATACCCTGCCGATGATAGAGAATCCCCTTTTTCTCGTTGCGCTCGAGGCAGTCCAGCAGCGCCTCGACACCATATCTTTTTGCAAATACAGTAAACCCATAGGGCTTGATTTTGGAGAGAAGCCCTTTTTTGCAGTCCACCTTGCAGGAAAAGCAATGCTCCAATCCCATTTCCAATGAGCAGCTTCGGTTTTCGCACCATTGCTTATCCGGGCAGTCCCCAGAATTGCATCCGCGACAATGTTCATTCTCAGAGCACAGGCAGCAGGCCAGCCCGCACCGGGCGATTCCAAGTTCTCTTTTCATCGTGTTTTTCTCCAAGTTTTCGATAAGTGAAGTATACCATAAATATGAGGATCTATATAGGAAGAAATCAAAACTTCGGTCTTGCTCTGGCCTGCTGCAAACCGCGTGATGATACGGCTATCAGGCGGCGGGTGTGATAAAGCGCGATTTTGCACAAAAGAGGAGCGATAAAAAACCAGCCTGGCTTTTCTGGGCGGGGCGCAAAATATGAAAAAACGCAGTAACCACAGAACTTGAACCCTCTGATTTTCTGATTGCAGCGTGAGGCGCACAGCCGCAAAAAGCGGCAAACAAGCGGAGCGCAAAACTGGGCAGGGGGTGAGCGAATGTTTTGCCCGGAAGCGCAGCTATGCTTTCTACGGAGAAGGAAGGACAGGGGGAGCGGATGCTTTTTTTGCAAAAGAAAAACGGAGCAAAGTTCACTTTGCTCCGTTGTGGCAGCCGAACTAGGATTCGAACCTAGACAATACGAGTCAGAGTCGTAGGTGCTACCGTTACACAATTCGGCTTTATTTAATTTTAAAATGACCCCCGGAGGTGTCGTCTGCCCCTTTTTGTAACCCGCCAAAGGCAGGTGGGTAATCTGCCGCAGCCTTTGTGCTTCCAAAATAAATTCTGGCCTGCATTCCCAGCCGCCGGACTCAAAAACCCTTTTACAAAGTGTGGGTCAAAAATGGAACATAACCAGCACCCCAGGTTTGGTGGGATTAATTGGGCTCGAACCAACGACCTCTACGATGTCAACGTAGCGCTCTGACCAACTGAGCTATAATCCCATGTAGCATTATCTATTATACACGAGATTTTTTATTTTTCAAGGTTTTTCTGAAATTTTTCCTCCCATATTTTTTGGCAGACCGACATGCAGATGCCACAGACTGCCCCGCGGCCGATCATCTGAAAACTTTTTTTCATATATTTACTGCAGCACTCGGCATCGAAAAACTCCTCCCGCGGCAGCCCCGGCTCATATTCCCGGCCGGAAATGGCGCCGGCAGGGCAGGCCGAAACGCAGGCATGGCAGTTTCCGCAACCCTCGCCCTCCTGCCGGAAGGAACGTTCCTCGCAGACGGGGCAGTCCGTCAGAACCGTCGCCAGGCGCACGGCGGGCCCGAAATCCTTGGAGATGAAAAGCGCGTTGCGGCCAATGCGGCCCAGCCCGGCCTCTGCCGCCGCCAGCTTGTGCGAGATGAGCCCGGCGATGCGCTCTCTATCCACCGTCTGCGAGGCAGGCACGGCGATGGCCTGGTATCCGGCCTCCTGCAAGAGGGAGACGGCGAGAAACGTGCAGCGATCCAGCATGGCGTTGAGCGTGCGGTAGTTGTGAAAATAAGTGTGGCTTGGGGCTCTGTCATGCTCAATCTGCGCGACGATCGCCCGGGAAAGCCGTATTTCCACGGAAATGCCATAGGGCAAGTGCCGCAAATTTTCCGGCAGAAAATTTTTCAGATATGCCGCGCCCACGGCATCTGCCCCTTCGTAGCGCAGTCTTTGGCGAATGCGTTCCAGCATCATGCTCTGCTCCCTCCGTTGATCCAAAAAGCTATCTATGGTAAAATCATACCATGGAAACGCAAAAAAGCAAAATTGCAGTGAATAAACTGCTGATTCTCTATATTTTGGAGTGCGCCGAATACCGGGTCTCGGATATGCGGCTCATCCTGGCCTGCGGCGAGCTGGGATTGATGGACTACTTCGATCTCAACTCCGCCCTGCACGATCTGGTGGAAAACCATCTGGCCGAGCAGAGCGATTCGGTCAACGGCACGTTCTATACCATCTCGGATATCGGCAAAACCACGCTGGATTTTTTCCGCAAGGAACTGCTCTATTCCCTGCGCACCAAAATTGGGGAATACTGCCAAAAGCACCGGGAGGATATCCGCCTGGATTCCCAGCTTTATACGGATTATATGCGCATCTCGGACGAGCAGTATCGCGTCAACCTGCGCCTGTTGGAAAACGACCTCACGGTGTTTGAGGTCAGCTTTTTCGCGGCCAGCAAGGAGGAGGCAGATCGCTACTGCAAAAAATGGCGGGAAAACGCCCTGGCCGTTTACGCCAAAACCTTTGAAACACTGCTGGATTAGCGGCCGCTTTGCCCGGGCAGAGCGGCTTTCTTTTTAGGAGGAACTATGAAAAGAGCCATCGTCATCGGAAGCCCCGGGGCCGGCAAAAGCACGTTTGCCCGAAAATTGAGGGATGCCGCGGCCCTGCCGCTCTATTATCTGGATATGATCTGGCATAAAAGCGATGGCAGCAATATTTCCCGGGAGCAGTTTATCGCAAAGCTCCAGGAGATTGTGCAAAAAGAGCGCTGGATCATCGATGGCAACTACGCGCATACGCTGGAAATGCGCCTGAAGGCCTGCGATACCGTCTTTCTGCTGGACTACCCGCTGGAGCTCTGCTTGGCCGGCGCGGCGGCGCGCATCGGCAAAAAGCGGGAGGATATGCCCTGGGTCGAGCAGGAGTTCGATGAAGAGTTCAGGCAGTGGATTTTGGATTTCCCCAAAGACCAGCTGCCGCAGATTTACGATCTGCTGGAGCAGTATCAAAACGGCCGGGATATTTTCACCTTTCACTCCCGGGGGCAGGCGGAAGATTATCTGAAAACGCTGTGTTCCCAAAGGCTCGGTGAGAAGTAAATACACTATATTGGCTAAAAAATGAGAAAAACACGCGGAAAGTGTCACTTTTTATCCTCTGAACCCCTCTTATATGATAGAGGGTATTTTTTATATGCAAAGAATTGATGATGCGCTGTATTTTATCTTTGCAAAAATACGCGAGAAAAGAGAAGAAAGAGGGAAGAGGAATGGCAGAAAAGAATTCTTGCAAGCTGATCGGAGAAAATTTGAAGGTTTTGCGCAAAACGCTGGGCATCACGCAGATGGAAGCCGCAGAGCGGATCGATATCAGCGTTTCTGGCTATCGGGAGATTGAGCGCGGCAATGCGAACCCGACGCTGCGCACGCTGGAGCTTATCGCAAAGGGGCTGGATGTCCCGCCGCTGGCGCTGCTCAAAAACTCCATGGAAGAGGAAAAAGTGCAGATTACCCGCGCGATTATGCTGATCGCTGTGGCTGTGAGCAAACTCTCTTTGCCCATGAGAAAGCAATTTTTGGATCAGGTAAATCTCCTGGTGATGTCGCTTTCCGAGCCGGAGGAGTTTGAGCAGGAACTTTTAGAGAATGCCGATGAGGAGAAACGCGGGGCATAGGGCGAAAGCGCGGCTTTTGGCCGGCGATTGCCGCTTTTTCCAAATGGGTTTTTCTTTGTAAAAGCAAAATATTAGAAAATATAGAATTTTTTTACATTTTTTCCAAAACAAGTGTCATTTTTCCTCTTGCTGAATTGTCTTAATATACGGGAGGCAACCCCAGGAGAATTATTTGGAGGAGAAAGCAAGTGCAAAGAAAGTTTTTCGCGTTGTTACTCTGCGTTGTCTGCCTGATGGTGATGACGCTGGGGACGGTCTCTGCGGCGCCCGCCGAGCCGTTGTTCGAATATAGCTTCACGGTGGATGAAGATGGAAATGTGATTGAGCCGAGGGCAGTGCCTGCCACTTCTTGCGGCCTGACGAATACCTCTGGAACCAACTACTATGCTTGGGCAAGAGGAAGAGGGGCTGGAAGCATTTCAGTAAGCGTCTATCTCTATAAGGATGGCGGCCAGATTGGCCAGGGATCGAACAGCGGAACGGACAATGTAATGGCTAAGACCAGCACCAGAAGCCTTTCTTCCGGAACGTATACCGTCCGGGGATATGCGACCAATACCGCCGGCACAGGTCAGGTGAAAACGACCCATATTATTTAATTTAGCCTTTCCAATCAATCTTTTTTGATTGAACCCCTCTCAGGTTTAGCAGCCCTTAGGGAGGGGACTGAACGCAGAGCATCTGCTCTGCGTTCTTTTATTTGGCGCATAAAAGCCATAAAACAAAAGCACAAGGCCGAGCCATTTTTGCCCGGCCTTTTTAGTTGGAGGAGATGAGAGGAGGCTTAAAGCGCTTTGGGCTCCAAATTTGGTGTTGGAGCGGATTTTCAGTTTCATAAGAAGTTATACTGAATATAACAGGAGAGCGAAATTTGGCGCTTTTAGGCGGCGTATTGCCGCATCGATGCAAAGCGTTGTTTAAGCAGTTCATCGGGATGAGGGCTCTTTTTTGGCGCGCAGGTATCGCAAAGAAAAATTAATAGTAGGAAGCAATTTTTTCGGCTGCGCACTCTTTTGAAACATGCGAAATGTATACAAAGGGAGAGCGCTTTACAGGAAAAAGAAATACTGTCAGTTTGCTTAGGATTGTGCAAAAGCATTTATAGCTGGAATATGAGGTATGGGAAAATAAAACGAGCAGGGAATTCCCTGCTCGTTTTATTTGTTTTTAGTTAAGAATGGTAGGGCCGCAGCTGATCGAAGAGCGTCCAGAGTTCCGGAAGATCTTCTGCACTAATTATGACCTGAGAATCATCTAATAACAGCAAACCATTTGCTGTATTGTCGCGCCATTCAGACCAACAGATAATGCGCCTGTCCTGATAATCTTTGTAGAAGATTTCGTTTTCTCCAGAGAAGAATGCATCGGGATTGCCCGTATCGCTCCAATCTTGAAGCAGGAAGAAGTCGTGGCCTTGATAATCGTAGTGAGCAATCAAACAGGAAATGCTATTTTTATCATCCTTATCATAGCAGAGCGATTTTAACCTTGCATCCGGATTGTCCAGAACCAGCGGATTCTTGCCCCATGCTTGTGCAAACTCCTCGATGGAGTTGTACTCATAGTGTTCGGCACTGCAATCGCCCGGGTTCACACCTATGCTAGACTCAATAGGAAGCGGCGTGCTGTCTGCCTCTGCGCTGAACTCAACAATCGAAGGATCTTTGTTTTCCCGGTTTTCCACGATGATAACGCCATCATCAAAGAAAGTAATCGCCCAGTCAATCACAGATTTTGCAATGGCCCGGCCCTGGGGAACCAGAGTAAAGAAGGAGATCAGCGCGGCGACAATGCTCGCAATAATTGCCTTTCTGCGAAGCGCTGCTTTTGGCGAATGCCGCCGCTCCTTGCGCTCGGCCTTCCGCAAAAGACGCGTTGCCATGGCCTTGGTTTCATCCGTCATATCCGCCAGAAACATCGCGCGCCGAAGCGTTGTCGCGAAACTGGCGCATTTGCCGGAATCGATAATCCGCTGTGCTTCTGCAGCGCTGCGGATAAAAGGGGCATCCTCGTCTGCGAAGAATAACGTCGTATGCTCGTAAATCAGTTTCTCCAGTGTTTTTTCTTTTCTACATCCCATAGGCTGCCTCCTTTTTCATCATTGCTAAACTCATAGTGCCCATTTTGGGTGCAAAATAGGTAAAGATGCACCCAATTAATAGACAAGAAAATAAGGGACGAGATGACACTTTACTCCAAAAATGTAAGTGCCAATAAAAAGAGGAGAAGGGAGGTATCCAGCTTCTTGCGCCAGCGCTTGATTCTTTGGTTGAGCGTATTGGGCTTGATGCCCATGGAAAGAGCGATTTCCTTTAAGGGAACTTTTGCGACGACATGCAGAATAAACGCTTTTCGGACGTCCTCCGGCCAATTTTCCGTGAGCTGATCGTAAAGCTCGCGCAGGCCGACATCCAGCAGATTCGGATCTTCATACGGCAAGAGGTTTTCCATATCTTCCGGCATGGCGACGGTAGGCTTTTCTGCTTTGATGCGGTTGAGGCAGGAGCGGTGAATCGCCCGGATAAAATAGGGGCGGATGCGATCCTCTGGAACTTTGGAGAAGAGATCATCCCTCTCTAAAATTTTAATGCAAAGATCCTGCACAACTTCTTGCGCCGCATATTCATCCTTTAAAACCGTAAGCGCAAATCTGAGCAAGTCATCATAATGTTCCTGATATGCTTTTAATGTGCGCTCCTGTAATCCATCCATGCTAATACCCTGCTCCCCGTTTAATTGTTACTTTTATTATAGTATATTTTGCAGAGATTGGAAAAATTTGGAGAAAAGTGCTGGTTTTCTGCCCGCCGCCCGGCAGAACCCATCCCCGGCCCCCGGCATATGATAGCAGGGAGGGATGGGAAATGCAGCAATTATTTTCCGCAGTTCTGCTCGGAATTGCGACGAATCTGGATAATCTGGCCATTGGCCTTGGCGTCGGGCTGGAAGGAAAAAAACTTCCGTTTTTATCAAATTTGGTGATCGCCGCCAGCTCCGCCCTGGCCAGCTATTTTGGATGCGCGCTGGCGGCAGTTTGCGCAGAGCTTGGGCCATGGATCAAATATTTGGGCGGCGGGCTGCTCGTTTTGCTGGGGCTCTGGCCGTTTTTTTATCAAAAAAAGCCGGGAAAAGAGGAGAAACAGATGGCCAAGGGCGAGGGTGGCCCGCGCCTCGGCCTGGGAAAGACGCTGGTTTTGGCCGTAACGCTGGCGCTCAACTGCATCCCAGCTTCTTTTGGCGCGGGAATGGCAGGCGCATACCCCTGGCAGATGGCGGCGGCTGTGGGTGTGGGCAGTTTTTTGGCCGTGGGCGCGGGGTGCTGGGCCGGGCGGTATACCACTGCGCGTCTCTCCGGGGATTGGCTGGATAAGGCGGCGGCAGTTCTTATGGTATTGCTGGGCATTTTTGAGCTGGTGGTGCCGTAAATCGGAATTTGTTAATTTTTCTGAAAATGGCAATTTAGAAAGGAAATGGATTTTACAAGGAAGAAGCGTTACGCTATAATAAACAAAAGAATGAGTCTATTTAGGGGGAAAAATGAGGACAAAGCATAGAAAACTTTTGAAAAAAACGACTGCGGCAGTGCTTTTTGTCTTTTTATTTTTGAGCACTATTTTTGCAAATCTGCCCTTTGCCTATGCGCAGGATTTGCAGGCGGGAGATGCGGCCGGTGACGCGAGCGCCGCGCCCAGCGCTGAGCCGGAGCCACAGCCGGAAGCTTCTGCGGATGCCCAGCCCTCGGCTGAGCAGAGCAGTGAGCCGCAGCCGGAGGAGCCTTCTGTTTCGCCGGAACTGAGCGCCGAGCCGGAGGAGGGCGAGCCTTCGCCGTCTGTCTCGGCCGAGCCGGAAGAGCCGTCGCCTTCGGCGAGCGAGGAGATCCTCTTTGAGCATGTGCCGGAGATTATCATCCCAAAGCCGCGGACGATGCTGTATTCGAATATTTCCGGGTTCCCGGCCAGCTATCGGGGCAAGCTTCAGGCTTTGCAAAACAAATATCCGAACTGGGTGTTTATCCCGGTCATGACGAATCTGAACTGGAACACAGTCATCGCAGAGGAATCCAAGAGCAACCGCTGCACCATCCAGCAGTCTGCCAATGAGACGCTGAAAGACCCTGCGCCGGGCACCTACGATCCCGGCTGGCAAAAGGCCTCCAAGCAGGCAGATGCCTACTTCATCGACCCGCGCAATTTCCTGACCGAACAGCGCATCTATCAGTTTGAACAGCTCTCCTTCAACGCCTCTGTGCATACCCAGGGCGGCGTGGAATCCGTCATGGCGGGCACGTTTATGGCCAATAAGAATATTTCCTATTATAGGGCAGACGGCCAGCAGGTTCAGACGGACAAGCGCTATTCCCAGGCCGTTTTGGAGGCGGGCTATACCAGCGGGCTGAGCCCATATTATATTGTCTCCAAAATCAAGCAGGAAGTGGGCACGGCGGGCACGAGCGGCAGCATTTCGGGAAGATACCCGGGGTATGAAGGGCTATATAACTACTTCAATATCGGCGCGAATGATGGGGGCAACAACATCGCCAACGGCCTTTTCTATGCCAAGGGCGGCTCGGCAAACCTGACCACTTACAACCGTCCCTGGACGGACCCCATGCGGGCCATCACCGGCGGCGCGAAGAACGTGGCAGAGCGGTTTGTCAATAAGGGGCAGGATACCGTCTATTTCCAGCGCTTCAACGTCAAGCCCGGCTCTTCCTATTCGCATTATACGCACCAGTATATGACCAACGTGGCCGGGGCGGCCGCCGAGGCATATAACACCTACACCGCCTATAAAGGCGCAGGGCAGCTGGCTTCCGCCAAATCCTTCCTGATTCCGGTCTACAACAACATGCCGAATCTGGAAACAGGCGTTACGATCACAACGGCCAAGCACACGGGCGTGGTCAACGCTTCAGGCGTCAACGTGCGCAAAGGCCCGGCGACTTCTTACGGCTCGGTGGGGGTCCAGCTCACACCCAGCGATAAATTCCAGATTTTGGGAGGCTCGCGCAACGACCTGGAGTATACTTCCAGCTTTTTGACTTATCCCTACTGGGTACAAGTCCGTTTCACCAAAAACGGAAAGACCTATGAAGGCTATATTTACAGCAACTACTGCCAGCCCGATTCCGAGCGCAATCTCTATATCGGGGATACTTATACGCTTGGCTACACCACGGGGACTACGGAGAAGGTTTATTTTGAATCCACAAACCCCAAGGTTGCGACCGTCAGCGATACGGGCACGGTAACGGCGGTGGGCAAGGGAACGGCAATAATCCGCGCCTACACCAGCAGCGGAAACCACATGGATCTCACTATGGTTACGGTTGTGGGCGACAAACTGCCCACGCCGGAGGTGCGGTTCGTGCAGGCCAGAGTGAGAAACGGGCAATTCCAGCATGTGTTCAACTGGAAATCCATCAGCGGGGCGGCGGGATATGAGATCTACACTTCGCTCAGCGAAAACGGGAATTATACGCTGGCGGCAGACAACCCCGTGCCAAATTGGGAAAACTATGTGCGGGGTGAGACTGAGGGCGTCGTCCGCTTTTATAAAGTGCGCGCCTATCGAATTGCAAACGGGCAGAAATACTATAGCGAGTTTTCGGCCCCTGTCTCGAATATTCCGTCGGTCCAGATCCGCTTTACCCAGGATCGGGTGCGGGATGGAGACTATCAATATGTCATCAACTGGATCTCTCTTCCCAGGGCAAGCGGATATGAAGTCTATTCTTCAATTACGGAAAACGGGCCTTTTGCTTTGGAAGTGGATAACCCCGTGCCGGGCTGGGAAAACTTTGTTGCCAAGCGCCAGACGCAAGGAATTCCCAAATACTATAAGATTCGCCCTTATGAGGTGATTGCGGAGCTGGGCCTGAAATCTTACGGCGCGTTTACGGATGTACAGATGCTGGGGCAGGCGACGGATACGCCCGAACTGCTCTATATCCAGGTGCCGGACAGCTCGGATCGCCATAATGTTACCTGGAAGGCAGTCTCAGGCGCGGAAGGATATGAAATTCACGCCGCTTCCAGCGAAAACGGCACATACCGCCTGGTTGGAAGCGCCAGCGGCGGCAAAGCGACTGTTTATAGCAACGCGGCCTCGCGCTCAACGGTAACATACTATAAAATCCGCGCCTACCGCGTGGTAGACGGCGTCCGGCGATACAGCCGCTATTCGCAGGTGAGGAAGAATCTTCCGGCGCTGGAAGTCCGGTTCGGGCAGGATCGGGTGCGGGACGGAGACTACCAGTATGTGCTCAACTGGAAATCCATTTCCGGAATCAACGGATATGAGGTTTATGCAGCCTACCGCAGCAGCGGGCCATTTAAGCTGCTGACCACCAGCACAGATCCGGGCTGGGAAAATTTGGTGGATAAAAACCAGACGCAGGGCATCCCGAAATATTACAAGGTGCGCCCATACCAAAACGTCGGCGGGGTGCGCGTGTATGGCGGGTTCACGCAAGTGCAGAAAATTGGCACGGATCAAAAACTGCCGGTACCGAAGACAAGGTTTGTGCAGACGAGAGTGCGGGACGGCAAGTTCCAGCATGTGTTCAACTGGAAATCCGTGAGCGGGGCGACGGGGTATGAGATCTACACCTCGCTGAGCGAAAATGGAAACTATACGCTGACCGCAGAAAACGCCGTTTCGGGCTGGGAAAACTATGTGCGGGATGAGACGGAAGGAGTCGTCCGCTACTACAAAGTCCGGGCATACTGGCTGCGGGACGGCATCCGGTTCTACAGCGATTTTTCGGAAGTTAGGAGTAATCTCTCTGCGCTGACTATCCGGTTCGGACAGGATCGGGTGCGGGATGGAGACTATCAGTATGTGCTCAACTGGATTTCGGATCCGAGAGCCGCGGGCTATGAGGTCTACAGCGCGTTAAGCGAAGATGGGCCATTCACGTTGGCAGTAGATAACCCGGTGGCCGGCTGGGAAAACTTCGTGGATAAGAAGCAGACCCAGGGCGTTCCCAAATACTATAAGGTGCGGCCATACGAGATCATCAACGGCAGCAAATCCTACGGCGCATTCAGCAAAGTGCAGAAAATTGGCATGGAAACCGCGCCGGCGGCACCGGAGACGCGGTTTGTGCAGACCAGAGTGCGGGACGGCAAGTTCCAGCATGTGTTCAACTGGAAAGCCGTGAGCGGCGCGGATGGGTACGAGATCTACACCTCGCTGAGCGAAAATGGAAACTATACGCTGGCTGCAAAAAATGCCGTCCCAAATTGGGAGAACTATGTGCGCGATGAGACGGAAGGAGTCGTCCGCTACTACAAAGTTCGGGCGTACCGAGTTGTCGGAGGGACAACGCTATATGGCGATTTCTCAGAGGTTCGGAGCAATCTTTCTGCGCTGACCGTCCGGTTCGGGCAGGATCGGGTGCGGGATGGAGACTATCAGTATGTGCTCAACTG
>CAJUPM010000007.1:39970-88490 GCA_910588425.1 uncultured Christensenellaceae bacterium
AAGAAGCAGACCCAGGGCGTTCCCAAATACTATAAGGTGCGGCCATACGAGATCACCAACGGCAGCAAATCCTACGGCGCATTCAGCAAAGTGCAGAAAATCGGAGGATAAAAATGAGGCGGCAGATTTGCCGCCTCTCTTTTTTGCCGCAGGCGCGGCAAAGGTTTTTCCCTTTGGTTACAATTTCTTTTTGGGCGCGGATAGATTTTTTCCGCCAAACATAGTATGATTAAGAAAATGAAAGCAGTATATGCGATCAGGGAAGAAGGAAAGAAAAGATGAAGGGAAAGGCATGGCTGTTTGTGGCCGTGGTGCTGCTGGCGGCGCTGGCATCCGGCGTTGTTTTTGCCAAAGAGGCGCCGGGCGGCGAAATTCTGCCGGTGGATGCCGGCAATTACAACGACTACGGCGGCGGAGACAGCGGCTGGAGCAGCGGCGGAAGTGATTGGGGCAGCAGCTGGGATGACGATGACTGGGGCGACTGGGACAGCGACTATACCGGCTCTGGCGGCGGGTTCTATTTCTTCGGCGGAAATGCCAGCGCAATCGTTGTGGTTCTCGTTATCGTTTTGCTCATCAGCGTTTCCGCTCTGAAAAATAAAAGCAGCCGGGGCAGAGGGGGCAGCAGCTACCGCGGCGCGGTGCCGCAGGTGCTGGATCATACGCAGGAGATTGAGCGGGCAATTCTGGCTGTGGATCCGCTCTTCCATAAAGAGAAATTCCTGGCCTGGAGCAAGGAGGTCTATGTTACCCTGCAGCAGGCCTGGATGGAGCGGGATTGGTCGAAAATCCGCCCGTTTGAAAAGGAAGAGCTCTTTGCACAGCATCAGAAGCTATTGCAGGAATATCTCGATCTGGGGCGCATCAATGTGATGGAGCGCATCAACGTCAACCAGGCGTTTTTGCAGAAATACGAGAGGGACCCGCAGTATGAATATCTGACGGTCTATCTCCAGGCGCGGATGCGGGATTATATCATCGATGAAAAGACGCGGCAGGTTCTGATGGGCAATCCCAATGCCGACTGCTATATGCAGTATCTGATGAAATTTACGCGCAGAAACGGCGTCAAGACAGACCCAGCCGCGGCCAGCAATATCATCGCCTGCCCGCATTGCGGCGCGCCCACGCAGATTACCAGCGCAGGAAAATGCGAATACTGCGGCTTTATCGTCACCACCGGGGATTACGATTGGGTGCTCTGCGATATGCAGGCGGTGAAGCCGGGCGTGATTGTGGATAACAGCGGCATCATTCTGCGGGATAATCAGTAAGAAAAATAGGAAGACTGAGGCAAGAGAAAACAGGAGGTAGCAAAAAATGGGGCTGATCAAAGCTTTTGGCGGCGCGGCGCGCACGACGCTGGCCGATCAGTGGAAGGAGTTTATTTACTGCGATGCCATGAGCGCGGATGTGCTCATGCAGAAGGGCCAGGCGCGGATTGGAGAGAAAAGCTCGAACACAAAGCGCAGTGAGAATATCATCTCGGATGGCTCGAAAGTCGCCGTCAACGAGGGGCAGTGCATGCTCATCGTGGAAAACGGCAGAATTGTGGATTTCTGCGTCGAGCCGGGAGAATATCTCTATCAGACGGGCACAGAGCCCTCCATGCTGGATAGCGGATGGCATGGTCTTAAAGAGAGCTTTAAGAAGGTAGGCAAGCGCTTTACCTTCGGCGGCCAGCCGGAAAACGACCAGCGGGTCTACTATATTAACACCAAGGAGATCATGGGCAATAAAGTGGGCGTGGGCGAAGTGCCTTTCCGGGATAGCGAGTTTGGCTTCACCATCATGCTCAAGGGCTACGGCACCTATTCTTACCGCATCACAGACCCCATCATGTTCTATGCCAATGTCTGCGGCAACGTGCAGGATGTTTTTCGCAGAAGCCAGATCGACGAGCAGCTCAAAACCGAAGTACAGCATAACCTCCAGCCGGCTCTGGGCAAAATTGCCCTCAAAGGCATCGCTTACGACCAGCTTCCGCTCTACACCAACGAGATCGCAGAGCAGCTCAACCAAGAGCTGACGGAGGATTGGGTGCAGAACCGGGGCATCTCGGTGGTAGCCGTGGCGCTGGCCTCCATCACGCCGGATGCCGAGAGCGCGAAGAAAATCGCGCAGTTCCAGGAATCCCGGGTGTATACGAATACGCGCATGATGGGTGCGCGGCTGGGCGGCGCCCAGGCAAACGCCATGGAAAACGCATCCAAAAACGATGCCGGCGCGATGACGGGCTTCATGGGCCTGGGCATGGCGCAGCAGGCCGGCGGCGCAAACGTGGCGTCTTTCTTTGAAAACAGCCCGGAGCCTGCGGCGGCAAACGGATGGAGCTGCCCGGCCTGCGGCAGCAAAAACACAGGAAACTTCTGCCAGAACTGCGGCGCCAAAAAGCCGGAGGGCGGTGAAACATGGATCTGCGCCTGCGGGACGGCCAGCCAGGGAAAATTCTGCCCGAATTGCGGCGCAAAGAAACCAGAATAAAAGGAGAGAATACAAATGATCGTCATTGAAATGGAAAACGGCGGGAAAATTGAGCTGGAGCTGGATGCAAAGGCGGCGCCCATCACGGTAGAGAACTTTGAAAAGCTGGTGCGGGGAGGGTTTTACGACGGCCTCATCTTCCACCGGGTCATCAGCGGTTTTATGATCCAGGGCGGCTGCCCGGAGGGCACGGGCATGGGCGGCCCGGGCTATCACATCAAGGGTGAGTTTGCGGCCAACGGCGTGGAAAACCCCATCAAGCATGTGCGCGGCGTGATCTCTATGGCTCGGGCGCAGGATCCCGATTCCGCGGGCAGCCAGTTCTTCATCATGCACGCGGATGCGCCCTATCTGGATGGGCAGTATGCGGCGTTTGGCAAGGTAGTTTCGGGCATGGAAGTGGTGGATCAGATTGCGGATGCCGTGACGGACTATTCGGATCGCCCCTATGACGATATCGTCATGAAGCGCGTTTCTATCCAGGAGTAGGCAGAGCGATGCTGCAGCTTAGGGCGTATGAGCCGGGGGATGCACAGCATATCCTGGCATGGCTGAAGGATGAATTTGCCTTTCGGCAATGGAGCGCGGATCGATATGATCGCTTTCCTATTGCGCCGGAGGATATGAACGCATACTACAAAAAAGCCAGGCAGGAGGACGGCATTTTTTGCATGACAGCCACAGACGATGCCGGCATCGCCGGGCACTTTACCCTGCGCTTCCCGCGCAGAGGGGATACCAGCGAGGCGCGGCTGGGCTTCGTCATCGTGGACGACAAAAAGCGCGGCAGGGGCTATGGAAAGCAGATGGTCTGCCTGGCAGTGCAGTATGCGTTTGATGTTTTAAACGTGCAAAAAGTTTCGCTGGGCGTATTTGAGAATAACGCTCCGGCGATCGGGTGCTATCGGGCCTGCGGGTTTGGAGAGGTGCGGCTGGAGCAAACAGAGCAGTACTCTTGCCTGGGGCAGGTATGGAAGTGCATAGAAATGCAGCGGCAGAGATGAGCCAGGGCATTCAAAAAAGAGGGCGGCGCGCCTTTTGGGCGGCTGCCTTCTTTTTTTATTTCTATCATTTTTATATGAATTGAAAAAAAGCTGGAATTGGAAGAAATTGACGCGAAAAAAGCAAATAGAAACACTTTTTGCGGGCATAATAGCACCGACAGCTGAAATTGGCAATTCGCCAAAAAGGTGCTGAGCGGAAAAAGCATGAGCGACCGCGCTTGTAATCAGAGTTGGATAGAATGCGGCAAAATGGGTGGAAATTTATAAAAATTACCAGATTATTTTGTCCGTGCAAGGGAAAATTAAGATTACACAGCAGAAAAGCTGTTTGGAGATGAACTCTCAAATTCTAATACGGAGGTGAAAATCATGGCTAGAAATTCCAGCAACCGTGCGAATGTTCCGGAAGCGAAAGAGTGGCTCAATCAGATGAAGTACGAAATCGCAAACGAACAGGGCATCAACCTGAAAGAAGGCTACAATGGCGATCTCACAGCGAAAGAGAACGGCACTGTCGGCGGCTACATGGTTAAGAGAATGATCGAACAGTATCAGGGCAAATAACCTGATAAAACCTAAAATCTAAAAGAAGGAGGTAAACTTTAAATGGCTAGCAGCAACAACAGCAACCGCCTGGCAAACGATACGGCTCAGGCGCGCGAGAAGATGGATAACATGAAATACGAGATTGCCAATGAGCTGGGCGTCAACCTGAAGAAGGGCTATAACGGCGACCTGACTTCTAAAGAGGCAGGCTATGTTGGCGGCTACATGGTGAAGAAGATGATCGAATCCGTGGAGCAGGCACATTCCAATAAGTAACCAGAAATGGTGCAAAAGAGCAGGCGTTTTGCCTGCTCTTTTTTGCTACTCTTCATCCTGCTTTTCGGGCGACATGAGCTGCAAATAGCTCAGGCTGTCTTCCGCCGCGACGGCCATGCCACGGCTTTCCAGCGTGTGGATATGGTTGCCCTTGTCCAGAAAGCTGTAGTATGCCTTGTCGGCGACGATGATATGATCGCAGATGCCGATGCCCAGCGGCCGAAGCGCGCCGATGATCTCCAAAGTGATGGAAATATCCTTCTTGCTGGGGCGGGGATCGCCGCCCGGGTGATTATGCGATAGGATGACATACGAGGCCGAATGCCGAAGCGCGATCTCCGCGATGCGCCGGGTATAGACGGGCACGCTGTCGATGCTGCCCTCGCCCACTTTTTCGCGGTGTACCAGCGTGAAGTTGGAATTGAGGCAGAAGAGATAGAAGCGCTCGTTTGCCAGGCCATACATGAGCGGGCAGATATATTCCGCGGCGGCACGCAGCGTGGGCAGCCGCATTGCACTTTTGGATTCGGAAAAATATTTGCGCCCAGCCTCGGCGATGACACCCAGCAGCACGGCAGATTTTCTGCCCATGCCCTCCACTTTCTCGATATCCAGCGGGTTTGCCGAGAGCACGCCGTAAAAAGAGCCGAAGGTCTCAATCAGGCGGTGCGCGATGGTGTTGGTATTGATGCGGGGAAAGAAGTAGTATAAAATGAGCTCCAGCGCTTCATGATCCTCCATCCCTTCAAACCCCGTCTGCAAAAAGCGATCCCGCATTCTATCCCGATGCCCGTCGTGTAAACTCATCTTAGCCTCCTAAAAGAACTGTGTTATAATTATTCGGGGCAAAGCGACAGATTCCTACATAAAAGAAAAAATCAGTTTCCGCCAGCAGTTGACAACCTCGCCGGCAAAATAATATACTATTTCATATGTGAAATTATGGCTTCCCAGGCTTTTTGGGGAGCGCAAGAGGGAATGATTATGATACAGTTTCCGGTAGAAAAAATAAAAGGCCAGATGTGCGCGGATTTGGGCGGGCTGGTTGCCATTGAGAGCCTGAAAGGCGCGCCCGAGCCAGGCAAGCCTTTTGGAAGCGGGCCATATGATGCGCTTTGCTATATGCTGGAAAAAGCAGAGGGCATGGGCTTTGAGACCAAAAACCTGGAAGGGCATATCGGCTATGCTCAAGCGGGCGGCGGCGCGCAGACTCTGGGCATTTTGGCGCATCTGGATGTTGTCCCGCCGGGAGACGGCTGGGAGAGCGAGCCTTTTTCGCTCTGCATCAAGAGGGATCGGCTCTATGGCCGGGGCACGGCAGACGACAAAGGCCCTGCCATCGCCGCGCTTTATGCGCTGAAGCTGGTGAGAGACGCGGGCTATCGGCTGAAGAGAAACGTGCGCATCTATTTTGGCTGCGATGAGGAGAGCGGCTGGGGCGATATTGCCTATCTCAAACAGCATGAGCCAGACCCGGAGCTGGTCATCTCCCCGGACGGCGGCTTTCCCATCGTCAACCGGGAAAAGGGCCTGCTGGAGCTGCGGCTTTCCCGCCCGGCAGGCATTCAGGAGGGAAAAGCCATCTATATCAAACGCATCGATGCCGGAGAGCGGCCCAACGTCGTCCCGGCTATGGCAAGCTGCGTTTTGGGCGGTGCGCCCATCCGGCTGATTGCGCAGATGGCGGAGGTCTTTGCCGAGGGCGCAGAGGCGAGGCTGGAAGTTTCGGGGCAGGACGGCGATATTTGCGTGACGACCTATGGCAAAGCGGCGCATGGCGCGCGGCCGCATCTGGGTGTTAATGCGCTGAGCTTTCTGGTGGCTTTTCTCAATATTCTGCCGCTGGCAGACGGCGCGGCCGAGCAGTTTGTCTACGCTCTGGCCAAGCATCTGGGCACGGAATACGACGGCATGCGGCTGGGCATCGCCGGTGAGGACGAGCTGACCGGCCCGCTGACGCTCAACCTGGGTATGCTCAAGTTCGACGGCAAGGAAATTTGGGGGACGCTGGACTGCCGCTATCCCATCTGTATGCAGGGGGAGGAAATCGAGCAGAAACTGCGGGCGGCTTTTGAGGCCGGGCAGATGAAGCTTGAGCAAATTCAGGCCCAGCCCTGGCACTATGTCCCTGAGGAGAGCGAGCTGGTTTCCGCGCTCAAGGAAGTTTACGAGGATTGCACGGGCAAAAAAGCCGAGTGCATGAGCACGGCCGGGGCGACTTACGCCCGGGCGTTTGAGCAGTCTGTGGCATTTGGGCCGTTGCCTGTGGGCAAGGAGAACGGCAAGCATGGCCCCAATGAATTTTTAGAGATGCGCGAGCTTTTGGATCTGACGCAGATCCTGGCAAACGCGATTGTAAAACTGGCGGCAGAACCGCAGGAGAAATAGGAGAAGAAACGTGAAAACATTAACGAGCAATGAGCTGAGAAAGCTGTATCTGGAATTCTTTAAGAGCAAGGGCCATGCCGTCATCCCGTCGGCGTCGCTCATTCCCGAAAACGACCCGACCGTGCTGTTTACCACCGCGGGTATGCACCCGCTGGTCCCCTATCTGCTGGGAGAGAAGCACCCGGCCGGAACGCGGCTGACGGACGTTCAGAAATGTGTGCGCACGGGAGATATCGACGAAGTCGGCGATGCTTCGCACTGCACGTTCTTCGAGATGCTGGGCAACTGGTCGCTGGGAGATTATTTCAAAAAAGAGGCGATTTCCTGGAGCTTTGAATTCCTGACGGGCGAGCAGTGGCTGGGCATTCCCAAGGAAAAGCTGTATTTTACCTGCTTTGCCGGCGATGAAAATGCGCCCAGAGACGAGGAATCCTTCGGCTACTGGCGCGAGCAGGGCGTCGCGGAGGATCACATTTTCTTCCTGCCCAAAGAGCACAACTGGTGGGGGCCGGCCGGCGTAACCGGGCCTTGCGGGCCGGATACCGAGATGTTTATCGATACGGGCAAGCCTGCCTGCGGGCCGGATTGCAGCCCGGCATGCAGCTGCGGCAAGTATCTGGAGATCTGGAACGACGTGTTCATGCAGTATAACAAGAAAGAGGACGGCACGTTCGAGCCTCTGGCGCATAAAAACGTGGATACGGGCATGGGGCTGGATCGGACGATCTGCATTTTGCAGGGCAAGAAATCCGTCTACGATACGGATGTCTTCAGCGGCATTCTGGCCAAAATTGCAGAGCTTTCGGGCAAGGAATACGGCAGTGATGAGGAGACGACCAAGGCGTTCCGCATCGTGGCCGATCACATCCGCTGCGCGACGTTTATGATGGGCGATGAAAAGGGCATCACGCCTTCCAACACGGATCAGGGCTATATCCTGCGCCGCCTCATCCGCCGGGCCATCCGCTTTGCTGGCCGCCTGGGCATCGAGGAGGGCAAGCTGCATCTCATCGCAGAGCAGGTGATTGGCCAGTACGGCGAGATTTACCCCGAGCTTCGGGCCAACCGGGAGCGCATTCTCTCCGAGCTGAACCTGGAGGAGGAGCGTTTCCAGAAGACCATCAAGCAGGGCATGAAGGAGTTTGAGAAGCTGGCGACCTATCTGAAAGAGCCGGTCATCCCGGGCAAGAGCGCGTTCCGCCTTTACGATACCTTTGGCTTCCCCATTGAATTTACCGAAGAGCTGGCGGCTGAGCGCGGCTTCCAGGTGGATCGGGAAGGATACGAGGCGGCGTTTAAAAAGCACCAGGAGCTCTCTCACGCGGGCGCAGAACAGCGCTTCAAGGGCGGCCTGGCGGATACCGGCGTTCAGACGGCGCGCCTGCATACCGCGACGCACCTGCTGCTGGCCGGCCTCAAGAAGATTCTCTCCCCGGATATTCAGCAGCGCGGCAGCAACATCACAGCCGAGCGCCTGCGCTTCGATTTCAACTTCCCCCGCCCGGTAACCAAGGAAGAGCTGGCGCAGGTGGAGGCGTTTGTCAATCAGGCTATCAGCGAGGATGTGCCCGTCGTCTGCCAGGAGATGAGTGTCGAGCAGGCGAAGCAGGAGGGTGCAACCGGTATTTTCGAGTCCAAATACGGCGACGTCGTCAAGGTATATACGGTGGAGGGCTGGAGCAAGGAGATCTGCGGTGGCCCGCACGCTTCGCATACCGGCGAGCTGGGGCGCTTCAAAATCAAAAAAGAGCAGAGCTCTTCGGCTGGCGTGCGCCGGATTAAGGCCGTGCTGGAAGGGCAGGAGGAATAATCCTGCTCCAAACCAGAGATAGAGCGCCGCAGGGTAATTCCCTGCGGCGCTTTTGATGGCGCAGAATCCGCGGGATGCAGAGAATATTTGGGCGCAAAAGAGCCGCGCGGCATGGCCAGCACAGTTCTTTGCCGAAAAACATGCTTCGGGCTGGTGCGGTCAAAAGCGGGGCCGGCGGTAAGCAGGCGGCGTTGAGCGCATATGCCCGTATAGAGCGAAAAAGATTGCCAAAATTGTTGAAGATAAAAATGCCGCAGTGCTGTGCGGTATTTTTGCTTGGAACCGTGCGCGCCGGGCAAAGAACCCCCGGGCGGGAGTGGCCATCCATCAAATAAAAGGATATATCCTTCTCTCATGCCCGCGCGGTCTCCAAATTGTCTGGACTGAACCCAAACAAGGCCGCAAAACTGCGGCCTGTTTGGGTTCGGATGGCTCAAAGCACACCTATTTCTCCTTTTTGCAGGCGGCTTCAGCCCAGGCAGGGACGAAGCCTGTGGCGGCGGCAATGCCGCGGGAAGCGAGATTGGCTTCGGACGTCCCGTAATAGGGGATTTTGCCCCGGCGGAAGATCTCCTGGCGCAGCAGCGCGACCAGGTATTTGCCCATGCCTTGGCGCTCGAACTCGGGCAGAACATCGATGCCGATCTGCCAAAAGCGCGCACTGTCGGCGCTGGCCCCGGCCAGGGCGGCGATCTGCTCCCCCTGATAGAGCGCTGCGGCCAGCACATCCGGGCGGCCAGGGTCGAAGCCCAGGGCGTTGGGAAACGCATCGCCAAACCGCTCTTTGATGATCTCCTCCTGCTCGAACCAGCGGGTATTTGGGCGCGGCGCAGGAGCCGCCCCGCAGGCGCCGGGCAGATAGTGGTGAAAACTGCCAAAGATGGTATATCCATGCGGGCGGAGCAGCTCATCGAACTGGCGCAAATTGGGGTATTCAAACAGCCAGATGCCCCGCTTGCCCTGGCAGATGCGCTGGCAGGCATCCAAGACGCAGGGATGCACGCAGAGCACAGCGCCCCTGCCCAGCGTCGCCATCTGCCAAAAAGGTGGCTCCGGGCCAAACTGCCGGCGACCGGGCAGCGCGCGGAAGGGAACAACAGTGCAATCTGGGCGGAGAAAATCCGACGGCTCGCAGGCATAGTCCAGCGCGAGCTGCTGCAATAGCGCGTCAAAGATGGAAGGTTCTATCCTGCTCATTTTTTCTCCTGCTCCATTTTTCGGATGGGAAGCCGCAGAACCGTTTTGCGCTTGCTCACCTCGCACTTATTGGGATCGCTCAGGTAGATCTCGTGGTGGAACCGCGCATCCGTGATATCCACCGCATAGCCCTTTGCGGCGGCATATTCGTGCAGAGAGCGGACGGTGGCTGGCTCATCGTCGTAAGAGCCCATATGCATACACTGCACGCATAGCCCCTCTTCATAGGAGAAAAATTCCACGCTGGAGAAATCCTGCTTTTTCTTTTTCGCCGCCTGCTCCTTGGCCCATTCGACTTCCTGCGGCGTGGCAAATGCGGGCAGGCGAATCAGGGAGAGAAAGTGCATCTGGTCTTTTTTTCCGTAATCCATGGCCGCGCCGTCTTCCTGCCACCAGAACCCTTCCAGCGGCGGGACGACATATTCAAAAAATCCCGGGATTTGATGATCGCCCTTATAGCTCATTTTGATGGTATAGGCCACGCCGTATAGCAGCGGAATGGCCTGCTGATATGCGCCGTCCTTCTGGTTTGGATCGCCCTGGCCGCGCACGGCGAGATAGTTCATCCGGGGGACCTCGATGATGCTCGGCTGTGTTTTGGGCTGATAGAGCGCCCGCTCTTCCTTTTTAAAATCGAATGCCATAGCTGTTCCTTCCTGGTCTGCAAATTGAGACGAGAATGGATTCGCCGGGCGGCATGGGAATTCCTGCAAGCGACCATGTATGCGCAAAAACAAACCAAATAGCAAAAGGTGATTGCGCAGCCGGGCGCGGTTTCTTATGATATAGGGGCAGGGAGGTATGGCAATGCAGGTGGAGTTAAAAATAGATCCCAGGTGCGCCGAGCCGAGGATCGTCGTTGTGGCGGCAGAAATGACGGAGGAGATTGACGCTTTGCTCAAAAAATTATCCGGGCAGGATATGCAGATGATCACCGGGCAGAAGCAAGGCAAGCTGGAAATTTTGGAGCCAGCCGAGCTGATCCGGGTCTTTGCCCAGGGCGGCAAAGTATTCGCCTCTGCCCGGCGCGGGCAATATGCGCTTCGGATGCGGCTCTACGAGCTGGAAGAGCGGCTGGATCCGCGCCGCTTTGTCCGCATCTCCAATTCGGAAATCATCAATCTGTGCGAGGCAGAGAGCTTCGATTTGAGCATTGCGGGGACCATCTGCGTGCAGATGAAAAATGGCGAGACGACTTATGTCTCCAGAAGGTATGTCTCGAAAATCAAGAAGATTTTGGGGCTGTGAGGTGGAGCATGAAAAGAAAAGCGGTATTGCGCGGCATCGTTGGGATGCCCGTGGGAATTTTAATTGGATATGCGATGACGGTTCTGCTGTCGCTGGGATGGGGGAGCGGGGAATACCTGCCCTGCGCTCCGGAGCTCACTGCGCGGATGGGCAGCGAGATGGGCGCGGTGCTTTTGCAGGCGGCGCTCTGCGCGGTGCTGGGCGCGGCCTTTGGCGCGAGCTCGATGATCTGGGAGATAGAGCGCTGGAGCATTGCCCGGCAGACGGCGGCCTATCTTTTTGCCACCAGCCTGGCCATGATGCCCACCGCCTATCTGCTCTACTGGATGCGGCACAGCCTGGCGGGCTTTTTGGTTTACTTTGGCATCTACCTGCTCATCTTTTTGGCTATCTGGCTGGGCAACTATTTCGCCATCCGGCGCAGCATCCGGAAGATGAACGAGAAGCTGAAATAGCGGGAGGATGAGCCTAGGCTCGCGCCTGCCGCCGATGGGGCTTAAACGCAAAGGCGCGGGGGATGGGCGGCAAGGCTGGCAGAGCCGCTCTTCTCAGGTGAAAAATGTCGAAGCCAGACTAATGATTCTCCGTATTTTCATAAAATAAATGCAGAGGTCAGAGTTCTATGATACGAAACTGACGACAGGCTAATTTGGCTCACAAAAAACCCGCCGGGCATACCCGGCGGGTTTTCGCTGTTTTGATTATTTTTGCTGTGTGCTCAGGGAATAGAGGTCGTGATAAATCCCGTGCTTTTGCAGGAGCTGTTCGTGCGTGCCCTGCTCTGCGATGCCCTCTTCCGTCAGCACCAGAATCAGATCTGCGCCCTGAATGGTGGAAAGCCGGTGCGCGATGGTAAACGTCGTCCGCCCCTTGGCCAGCGCGGCCAGAGACTGCTGCACGATATGCTCGCTCTCGTTATCCAGCGCCGAGGTCGCCTCATCCAAAATCAGGATCGGCGGGTTTTTCAGGAAAACCCGGGCGATGGAGATGCGCTGTTTCTGCCCGCCCGAGAGCTTGACGCCCCGCTCGCCGACGTAGGTATCGTAGCCGTCCTCCAGCTCCGAAATGAAGCTGTGCGCGCCCGCCTGCTTGGCCGCCCGAATGATATCCTCCCGGCTGGCGCCTGGGCAGCCATAGGCGATGTTGTCGTAGACAGAGCCCGAGAAGAGATAGACATCCTGCTGGACGATTCCGATATGATCCCGCAGGGAATGCAGCTGGATTTTCTGAATATCTGTGCCGTCTAACAGGATTTTGCCTTCCGTCAGGTCGTAAAACCGGGGGATGAGATGGCAGAGCGTCGTCTTGCCGCTGCCCGATGGGCCGACTAGGGCCACATTTTGCCCGGCCGCGATTTCCAGATTGATATTTTTGAGCACATATTCCTGATCCGGCGCATAGCGGAAGCTGGCGTTTTGGAAGGTGATATTGCCCTTGACATCCGAGATGGGCAGAGCATCCGGGGCGTCGTAGTTTTCCACCGGGACGTCCATCACTTCAAAGAACCGCTCAATGCCCGTGATGCCCCGCTGGAACTGCTCCATAAACTCGATGATGCGGCGGATGGCCGTGAGCAGCACGCTGACATACAGCAGATAGGCGGTGAAATCTCCGGCGTCAATTTTTCCGGCCTTGAGGAAGAACGCGCCGGATACCACAACCGTGATATACATCAGCCCATCGAAAAAGCGGGAGGTGGCGGCAAACCCGCCCATATAGAAATAGGAGCGGCGCTTGACGCTCAGGAATTTGTGGTTGTTCTTTTTGAATTTTTTGGATTCCACCTGCTCGTTGCCAAAGCTCTTGACGGCCCGGATACCCAGCAGGCTGTCTTCCACCTGCGCGTTGATTTCGCCCAGATGGTGCCGCGTCTCCTGGAAAGCTTTTTTCATTCTGAGCCGGAAAGAGAGCGTGCAGAACAGCATGACGGGCAGAATCGAGAAGATGATCAGCGTCATGGGCAGGTTGGTGTTCGCCAGAATGGCAAAGGAGATGCCGATTTTGAGCACAGCTGAGAGCAGCTCCTCCGGGAAGTGATGCGCAAACTCGGTAACGTCGTTGAGATCCGAAGTGATGCGGCTCATGAGCTGGCCGATTTTGGTGTTGTCGTAGTAAGAATAGGAGAGCAGCTGCATATGCGCAAAGAGATCCCGGCGCATATCCGCCTCGATTTGGGCGCCGGTGATATGCCCGAAGGAGGATTTATAGAATTCCGCCAGGGCATCCAGCAGCCGCAGGCCCAGATAGCACAGGCCGATACTAATAATGAGCGAAGCCGAGAGCGCGGCGGGGTCGTCTCCGGCGGCGGAGGTGATATAGCGCGCGATGAGCGGCAGAATCAGCTCGGCTGCAACCGTAAAGGCGCAGCAGAACAGATCCATCAAAAACGCCGCTTTATGATGGCCGTAGTATGGCAGAAACCTTCGGAGATACCCTTTCTTCTTTTTCTTCATTTTCCCTCAAATTTCCTTTCGTTTTGCGTGCCCCTCCATTATAGCAAACAAAGCGGGCAAATGCCAGGGCGCAAAGCAAAATTTCGCGCAGGCAGGGCTTTTCAGGCGGCGCATTTTCAGATAAAATAAAAAAAAGAGCCTTTCGGAAAGGAAGCATACGAATGAAAAAGATATTTGGGGAATTTAAAGATTTCATCTCCCGCGGCAACGTCATGGATATGGCTGTTGGCGTGATCATCGGCGGCGCGTTCACGGCCATTGTAAATTCGCTGGTTTCGGATCTGCTCAACCCGATTTTGGGGCTGATTACCGGCGGTATGATGGATTTCTCGGATCTGACAATTCCGCTGGGCGGCACAAGCATCAATTACGGCGCGTTTCTGACATCAGTCATCAACTTCCTGCTGGTCGCGCTGGTGATTTTTGGCATCACGAAGATGCTCAACTCCCTGCACCGCAAAAAAGAGCGGCAGGAGGAGCAGGAAGAGGCGCAGGAAAAACAGCCGCGGCTTTGCCCCTACTGCAGAAGCGAGATTGCGGAGGACGCCACGCGCTGCCCGCACTGCACTTCCCAGCTGGATGCTTGACAGCGCCCTTTGCCGGCGCTATAATGAGCGGGAAGTAAATAGAAGATCTTCAGGGCGGGGTGCGATTCCCCACCGGCAGTAGAGCCTGCGAGCCCCACAGGGGGTTGATACGGTGCGATTCCGTAGCCGACGGTATAGTCCGGATGGAAGAAGATATGTGAAAACGCCCTGTTTTGGCGAGCCGTTTTTGGCCCCAGGCAGGGCATTTTAATTTACCGCATATCTTGAAAGGAAGGAAACATATGGTTTTGGCGGAAGGAACAAAAAAGCGCATTCCTGTGCGCAGTATTGCGGTAACGGGCATTTTGGCGGCTCTGGCGTCTGTGCTCATGTTTTTGGATTTCAGCATCCCGGTGATGCCCGGCTTCATCAAGCTGGATTTTTCCGAGCTGCCCGCTTTATTGGCGGCGTATGCGCTGGGGCCGGTTTCGGGCGTGGTGGTCTGCCTGGTCAAAAACCTGGTCAACCTGCTCTCGACCTCCACGGGCGGCGTGGGCGAGCTTTCCAACTTCGTGCTGGGCGCGTGCTTCGTGCTGCCGGCAGGGCTCATCTATCAGAAGCGCAAGACGCGCAAAGCGGCCTTCTGGGGCGCAGTGCTGGGCGCAGTGGTGATGGCGGTGGTGAGCATTTTCTCCAACTACTATGTCATGTATCCCATCTATACGGCGTTTATGCCCATGGAAGTGATCATTGGGATGTATCAGGCCATTGCGCCTGGCGTGCAGACCCTCTGGGACGCTCTGCTGTGGTTCAACCTGCCCTTCACTTTCTTTAAGGGAATGTGCTCGGTGGCTATCGCGTTTCTCATCTATAAGCACATCTCCCCGCTGCTCAAGGGAAAAAAGAATTGAACTTTGCCCAGGGATTGGGTAAAATAGCAGGGAATGGAGGCGGCTATGAAGGCATACTTTTTTCTCTGTGAGACTAACGACGGCTGGCGCAACCTTGCGGCAGATGAATACTTTTTGAACCACATCGGCAAAGACGAGATTTTGCTTCATATCTATATCAATGCGCCGGCTGTGATCATCGGCAAGAACCAGAACGCCTGGCGCGAATGCAATTTAAAGGCCATGGAGGCAGACGGCGTCAAGCTGGTGCGCCGGATCAGCGGCGGCGGCGCGGTGTATCACGATCTGGGCAATGTGAACTTCTCGTTCATCGCGCATCGGGATATTTACGACGTCCCCCGGCAGATGAACGTCATCCTGCGGGCTGTGCGGGAGCTGGGCATTTCCGCAGAGTTCAGCGGCAGAAACGACCTTTTGGCCGAGGGCAGGAAGTTTTCGGGCAACGCGTTCTGCGTGCGGGGCGAAGGCCGCCAGCACCACGGGACGCTGCTGCTTTCAGCGGATCTCTCCAAACTGCCGGGGTATCTGAACGTCTCGGATGAAAAGCTGAAAAGCAAGGGCGTCTCCTCCGTGCGCTCCAGAGTCTGCAATCTCTGCGAATTCAATGCGGAAATCACGAGCGAGGGCATGATAGAGGCGCTGAAAAAAGGGTTCGCCCAGGAATACGGCGCGTTTGAAAACTGGGAGCTGGATGCGGCCGCTAGAGAAGAGATTGAGGCACTCTATGAAAAGCAATCCTCCTGGCAATGGCGGCTGGGTCAGGCGCCGCGCTTCGATTTGGAGCTGAAAAACCGCTTCGATTGGGGCGAAATTCAGATTCTGCTCTCTTTCCAGCAAGCGCATGTCAGCCAGGTGCAGGTTTACAGCGATGCGCTGGATACCGAGATTGCGGAGCAGCTGGCGCAGATGCTGCAAGGCGCGCGGTTTACAGCAGGCGATCTGGCGGCGGCAGTTTTGCCGGAGAAAAAGGAACTGGCCGAGATTGCCGGGTGGCTGGGCAGCCTGGAATATTAGGGAAAATAAAAAAAGCTGGCGCTTTGCGCCAGCTTTTTTTACGGAAATTTTTGAAAAATTTAGATTTCTGCGATGGCTTCCACTTCACAGAACACGCCTTTTGGCAGTGCCTTGACGGCCACGCAGGAGCGGGCGGGTTTGCCCGTGAAATACTGCTCATAGACGGCGTTGAACGCGGCGAAATCCGCCATATCCGCCAAAAAGCAGGTCGTCTTGACGACTTTCTCGAAGCTGCTGCCGGCGGCTTCCAGAATGGTGCCGAGATTTTGGATGGAGCAATGCGCCTGAGCGGCCACATCCTGCCCTGAGATTTCCCCCGTCGCCGCATCTAACGGGATCTGCCCGGAAGTAAAAATCAGATTGCCGGCGATTTTGGCCTGGGAATAAGGGCCGATGGCCGCAGGCGCCTTGTCTGTCGCGATGGTTTTCATCAAAATGCACCTCCACATTTTTTCTCTATTATAGCGGATTTTTGCCAGGCGCTCAAGTTTGATAGTTGTACTTCAAAAGATGTTGTGATAGAATAAGGCTATCAAGTTTTATTTTGAGAAAAGAAATTAGAAAACGGAGGAAATTCAAATGTTGAAATCCATCAACGATGTAACGAAGCTTTCCAACGGTGTTCTCATGCCCTGGCTGGGCCTTGGCGTTTGGCAGGCAGAGAACAACGATGCGGAGTATGCGGTCAAGTGGGCGGTCGAGGCGGGCTATCGCCATATCGATACGGCGGCCTGCTACGAGAACGAAGTCCAGACGGGCAAGGGCATCAAGGATTGCGGCGTCAGCCGGCAGGATCTGTTCGTAACGTCCAAATTCTTCGGGCCCAAGCATTCCTATGAGAACGCCATCGCTTCCTGCGAGCAGACGCTCAAAGATTTGCAGACGGATTATCTCGACCTGTTCCTGATTCACTGGCCCATGCCCAAGCAGGAGAAGTATGTGGAAGTCTGGCATGCGCTGGAGAAGCTGTATAAAGACGGCAAAGTCCGCGCGATCGGCGTTTCCAACTTCTATGCAGAGTATATCGACAATGTCATCGCAAACAGCGATATCGTTCCGCATGTTTTGCAGGTTGAGTATCACCCCTTCTATCAGCAGAAGAGCCTTCAGGCATACTGCAAAGAGAAGGGCATCCAGTATGAGGCATATTCTCCGCTGGCGCAGGGCGCTATCTTCGAGAGCGATATCCTCAAAAACCTGGCAGAGAAATACGGCAAATCCGTCGCTCAGCTGGTTCTGCGCTGGGAGATGCAAAATGGCGTCGTCGTCATTCCCAAATCCGTCCACCAGAACCGCATCATCCAGAACAGCGAGATCTTCGATTTCGAGATCAGCGATGCTGATATGAAGATCATCGACGATATGGAAGAGGATCGCAAGATCACCTGCCCGCGCCCGGATGAGCTGAACCTGGAATAAGCTACTTGAAAATAAGGCAGGCGGCGTTTTTACGCCGCCTGCTTTTTTTACTCCAAAATTGCGAATAGGGATTGGCAGGGGCGCCCTTTTTCCGATACAATAGAGCTGTGCGCCGCCGGCGCAGAAATGAGAGGAGAACAGAGATGAAAATACTCGTTTGCAATGCGGGGAGCACCTCGCTGAAGTTTAAGCTGTATCAGATGCCGGAAGAGCAGGTGCTGGCCGAATGCCGCATCGAGCGGATCGCAGATCCGAAGGGCGGCCGGTTTTTCTATCAGGGGCCGGAGGGGAAAACAGAGGAGTGCACCCAGCAAACCCGGGATTACCGGGAGGGGATCCGCTGTTTTCTGCGCCTGCTGACGGACAAAGCGCTGGGCGCCATCGGAGATTGGCGGCAGATAGATGCGGTTGGCTTTAAAACTGTGCTCTCCAAGGGGCATTATGGCGTGCATCTGCTGACGGAGGAGGTCTTGCAGGGGATGCGGGACTATATGACGGTCGCCCCTGTGCACAACAGCTGCTATTTGCAGGCCATCGCCGCGGTGGAAGAGGAACTCCCGGGCATTCCAAGGGTGGGCGTGTTCGAGACGGCCTTTCACCAGACCATGAAGCCCGAAGCCTATCTCTATTCCCTGCCCTATGAGTGGTATGAAAAATACGGCGTGCGCCGCCTGGGCTATCACGGCGCCAGCCATGGCTATATCGCCTCCTGCCTGAACGAGCTGGAAGGCGCGCACTACCGGGCAGTTTCCTGTCATCTGGGCGGAAGCGGCTCGTTGGCGGCAATTGTAGACGGCAAGTGCGTGGATACCAGCTTTGGAATGTCTCTGCAAACGGGCATTCCCCAGACCAACCGCAGCGGGGATATCGATCCGTTCCTCATCTTCCACATGGTGCAGGCCGAAGGGCTGAGCCTGGAAGAAGTCAAGCGTCAGATGGAAAGCCAGGGAGGCCTGCTGGGCATTTCGGGCGTGAGCGGCGATCTGCGCGATATTGAGCAGGCCGCACCGCACAGCGAGCGGGCACGGCTGGCCATCGAGATCTATTGCCGGGAAATTGCGCGCTATATCGGCGGATATGCGGCCATTATGGGCGGGCTGGATGCCGTGGCCTTTACGGGCGGTATCGGGGAAAACAGCGCCCTGGTGCGCGGGAAAGTGCTGGAACGGCTGGCCTTTCTCGGTTTTGAACTGCAAGGCGAGGCGAAAAAAGGCGAGATCTCCTGCCTCACAAAGCCGGGCAGCGCGGCGCGGGCCTATGTGATCTCGGCCAACGAGGAGCTGGGCATTGCGCGCAAAACCATGGAGCTGATGCGCCAAGGCGAGTAGTTTTTGGGAAATGAAAAAAGCACCCCAAGTTTTGGAGTGCTTTTTTGATGCGGCTAAATTTTCTTCATCTGGTTCAGCGGCCAGACGACGAACAGCGCATGGCCGATGACATCCTCTTTTGCAATCGCCCCGACATCTGCCGAGCGGCTGTCCAGGGAGTTGTTGCGGTTATCCCCCATGACGAAGTAGCAGCCCTCCGGGACGGTATAGGCATCGTAGCCGGGAATGATGAGCTGTTCGAGCAGATAGGGCTCCTCCTGCCGCTCACCGTTGATATAGAGATGGCCGTCGTTTTTGATCTCGACAGTATCGCCGGGCAGGCCGACCACGCGCTTGACAAACGCCCCCTCGCGGTTGGGATACCGGACGATGACGACATCAAACCGCTCGATTTTCCCTCCGGCAGAGGAGATTTTTTCCACGAATACCGTCTGATCCTTATAGAGCGTGGGCTGCATGGAAGGGCCGTCCACCCGCACCATCTCGAATACGAACAGCCGCAGCAGCAGCGCCATCAGCACAGCGCCGCAAATGCAGAAAACCCAGCTTAAAAGCTCTTTTACTGCTCTCAGATTTTTCCTTTGGCGCCTTTTTTCGCTATTCTCCATCCTGATATACACGCTTCACCTTTCTGGCAAACTCTTCAAATGGGAGCATGACGACTCTCCCGCAGCCCTTGCATTTGATCTTATAATCCGCGCCCACCCGGGTAACGATCCACAGATCGCTGCCGCAGGGGTGTCTTTTTTTCATTTGGACAATATCGCCTATCTGCACAGAAGTATTCAACAAAGCACCCTCCTGCATATACTATGATACTGGAATTATACACTCTTTTTTGGAAAAAGGAAACTGCCGGCGGAAATTTCGGCAGCAGGGCAGAGGGGAAGGAAAAAGGCGCGCAGCCAAGGGCAGAGCCGGGACAGTTGCTTTTATCATAAAAGAATATTATAATGTTCTTGATTGTATGATGAGCCTGATGCGTTTTGCCTGCTCGGGCGCTAGTAGAAGTGAGGAAAGAATGAACGAGAAATTCGTCATCCGGGGCGGGAAGCCCCTAGAGGGAAGCGTGTGCGTCGGTGGCGCAAAGAATGCGGCCGTGGCCATTCTTCCGGCGACGATTCTGGCGGAAGGTCCGTGCATCATTGAAAATCTGCCGAGAATCGACGATGTAACCATACTGCTCAATATCATGAAGCGCCTGGGCGCAAGCATCGATGCCCGGGAAGATGGCTCTGTTTTAATCGACACCAGCGGCATCAAGACCAGCGACGTGCGCATCAATCTGGTGCGCCGGATGCGCGCCTCCTACTACCTTGTCGGGGCGCTTTTGGGGCGCTTTTTAAGCGCGAAGGTCTATCTGCCCGGCGGCTGTGCCATTGGCCAGCGGCCCATCGATCTGCATAAAAAGGGGATTGCGGCGCTGGGCGCGAATATGAGGGAGGAATACGGCTGCCTGGTGGCGGATGCCGAGGAGCTCGTTGGCAGCGATATTTACCTCGATCAGGTCTCCGTCGGGGCGACCATCAACATCATGCTGGCGGCCGTCAAGGCAAAGGGCAGCACGACGATTATGAACGCGGCAAAAGAGCCGCATGTTGTCGACGTCGCGAACTTTTTGAACTGCATGGGCGCGCGCATCAAGGGCGCGGGCACGGATACCATCAAGATCCGCGGCGTGGAAAAGCTGCACGGCTGTACATACAGCGTCATTCCCGATCAGATCGAGGCGGGGACGCTGATGATCGCGGCGGCGGCCACCAAGGGCGACGTTACGGTGAAGAACGTCGTGCCCGTGCATATGGAGGCGCTGACGGCCAAGCTGGAAGAGATGGGCGTGCAGGTGGAGGAAGGCGGAGATAGCATCCGCGTCTGCTGCACCAAGCGGCCAAAGAGAGTCAATATCAAAACCTATCCCTATCCCGGCTTCCCGACGGATTTGCAGCAGCCGGCGACGGTGCTGCTCTCCACGGCAGAGGGAACCAGCGTGATTGTGGAAAATATTTTTGAATCCCGGTTTAAGCATATCAACGAGATCCGCCGCATGGGCGCAAAAGTGACGATCGACGACCGGGTGGCGGTGGTGGAAGGCGTGGAGCGGCTGACGGGTGCCCCGGTGCGCGCCAGCGATTTGCGGGCAGGCGCGGCGCTCATCGTCGCGGGGCTCATGGCCGACGGCGTCACGGATATCTATAATATCCAGTATATCGACCGCGGCTACGACCACATTGAAAATAAGCTCATCGCCCTGGGCGCGGATATTCAGCGCGTTCCGGTGGAGGATGAGGATGACGGCGCGATGGATTTGGAAGAGTTCATCTAGCGAAAAAGAGCTGCCTGGCAGCTCTTTTTTGATGCAAATGCGGCCAAACTTGCGCTCAGGGCGCGGGTTTGCGCTTGCGAAGCGCGGGAAGGGTATAGTAAAATAGAAAAAACACCAAAGAGGGGGAGAGGGGCAATGGAAGAAAACTGGGCGGATTTGCTTCGGTTAAAGCGCCTGGAGCGCAGACCGGAGGAGAAATATATCACGGTTACGATGCCCGAGAGCAGTTACCGCGCGTTTCACTGCATGGCCGACTATCCGATGATAGGGCGGCTGGAGCGGGATGAGCAGGCGATGGGGCGCGCGGAATGGAACAAAGAGCTGTATCCGCTTCCGGCAGAATACCAGCGCAGAGAGGGAACGCCCCGCGGGAAGATCGTGGGCCGCGTGATGGAGGATTCTGCCTTTTACCCGGGCGTCAAGCATAAATACTGGGTCTATACGCCGGCGCAGTACGATGGAAAAACGCCGGCAGATCTCATCTTGTTTCTGGATGGGCAGATGTATTTTATGTCGGTTTTAAAGCAGAGCGAACTGCGCGGCACCATGAGCGATCTGCTGGAAGCAATCCCGGCAGAGGGGGAGATTCTGCTGCCGGAAGGCTCTGATAATATTACGGATTTGCTGGATAACCTGATCGCAGACGGCAAACTTGCGCCGACCATCGCCGTATTTTTGGCGCCGGGATATCCTGGGCCTGGTGAGCCCGTCTATGGGACGAGCAAAGGCGTTACCAACCGCAGTGTGGAATACGATACGGTGAGCGATTGGTTTGCCCGCTTTGTGGCAGAGGAATTTTTGCCTATGGCGCTGGAAGGCTATGCGATTACAGCAGATTCTATGCGGCACAGCGTTGCGGGCATCAGCTCCAGCGGCATCGCCTCGTTTGCAGTCGCCTGGTATGCCAATCATCTGTTTGGCAACGTGATCGCGGCCAGCCCCAGCTTTGGCAATATCCGCGGCGGCAATATCTGGCCCTCGGTCATCCGCACCACGGATGAGAAAAAGAATCTGCGCACCTGCATGTGCGTCGGCAAATACGATGCCGATATCATCTTCGGGGACTGGATCCTGGCAAACCGCGACGTGGCCAGTGCGCTCAATTACCGCGGCTATGATTTTCGGCTGATCATCAATGAGATGGGGCATAGCCTGACTTTCCTGAAATATATGATCCCCCAGGCGCTGGCTTGGTTCTACTGCGGCGAAGAGGTGAGAGGGAAGCATTGCACGGTCATCCGCCCTGCTCCGCTGGTAACGGAGATTTCAAAATAGAGCGATGCAGACGGCCATGCGCCCCGAAACAATTGACGGAGCCCGCGCTGCTGCCCCTCGGCGGATGGCCAGCGTTGGATGCGGCCCGGAATATCGGCCGCAGGCAGGAGCGGCGAATGGCCGGTTTTGCGGAAACAGACAAAATTTTGCAAAAATAAAAACAGCCTCATTGCAGGGGCGGGCGGCATTCTCTATGATAAGGGCAGGAGGTGGCAAAATGGCAAATGAGGAGCAAAAAGATTTTAACGCGATGCTGCGCCAAAATAAGGATATGCCCAAAATTCAGATTCTAAAAGACCCGGCATCCATTCAAAAATACGGCGGGGAGAAGATGTACTTCGCGCCGCCCATGGCCTATGACGCGCTGATGAGGCAGGTTCCGCGGGGAGCACTGATCACCGTCGGCGCCATGCGGGAGCATCTGGCAAAGAAGGCCGGGGCAGATTTTACCGACCCCATTACGGCAGGCATTTTTGTCTCGATTGCGGCCTGGGCCAGCCATCAGCGCGGGCAGGATGAGACGCCCTATTGGCGGACGCTCAAAGCCGGCGGCGAGCTCAATCCCAAATATCCGGGCGGCGAGCTGGCCCAGAAGGAAAAGCTGGAGGCCGAAGGGCATGAAGTTCTGCAAAAGGGCAGGAAGAACATCAAATACTATGTCAAAGAGTATGAGAGGGCGCTGTTTGAGCTGAAATAGCGGGAGGCGCGCAAAAAAAGAGCGGCAGGCTATGCCGCTCTTTTTTCTTTGCAGAGTTTAGTTATAGCGCTGTTTGCCCATATAGAAAAGCGCCAGCGTCCCCGGGCCGGAATGCGCGCCGATGACCGGGCCGACATAGTTGATGAGCACATTGTCGATCTTGAAATGCTCCATGATCATCGCCTTCAGGGCTTCGGCATCCTCCAGGCAGTCGCCGTGGCTGATGAACACCGTCTGCCCGTCGGGATCCTTGATATCCTCCTTCATGCGGTTAAACATCTCGAGGATGGATTTTTTTCTGCCCTTCACTTTGAAATGCGGAATCAGGCGCCCGGCGTCGTCCACATCCAAAACAGGCTTGATTTGCAGCATGGTGCCAAAAAATGCGGAAGCCTTGGAGATGCGCCCGCCCCGGCGCAGATGGTTGAGGTCGTCCACGGTAAACCAGTGGATGATGTTCTTCTTATTGGCTTCCACCCACTCGGCAACCTCCTGCAGGCTCTTGCCGGCTTTTTTCATCTGGACGGCGTAATCCACCAATAATCCCTGCCCCAGAGAAGCGCAGAGCGAATCGATGACGGTCAGCTTGCCGGGGTATTTCCCATTCAACTCCTCGGCGGCTGCCTGGGCATTCTGATAGCTGCCCGAAAGCGCAGAAGAGAATTCGATGTGCAAAATATCCACGCCCTTTTCCAGATAGGGAATGAAGCCCGCCTCGAATGCGGCGCGGTTGATCATGGAAGTTGTGGAATCAATGCCTGAGCGCAGATTGGCGTAAAAATCCTTCACAGGCATATCTTCGCCAAAATTATCCCGATATTCCTTGCCCTCCATATCGAAGGAGAAGGAGAAAAAGAGCAGATTGTTTTGCTCGATATACCACTTTGGCAGATCCGTGGTCGAGCTGGTGGAGAGCAGGTATTCGCTCATAAAAGGGCCTCCTGGGCAAAATGTGAAATTTCTTTCCATTTATAGTATAATGATTTTAAAGGGCAATGGCAAGCAATTTTGGCGGCCGCTGCCCTTTGAATTAAAATGAAACATTGCAATTATAAAATTACTTTTCTTTTCAAAAAGAAAGCCAAACAAGAAAAAAACTTGTAAAATGTGCAGTTTTCCAAATTAAATTTTTCATTTTGCTCTTGTTTTATGCGGCTGATTCTGCTATGATAATAAAACGATGAGAAGAAAATGAAGGAACACGGAGGCGCAGACATGCAAGTTTCAAATAAGGCACAGGCAATCAGCCCATCTCTCACACTGGGCATCAACGCACTTTCCAGCGAGCTTAGGGCGCAGGGGAAAGATGTGGTTGGATTTGGTGTTGGGGAGCCGGATTTTGATACGCCGGCCTATATCCGCCAGGCGGCCATCGAGGCGATTGAATCTGGAAAAACCAGGTATACGCCCGTCCCTGGCATCATGGAATTGCGGCAGGCCGCGTGCGACCGCTATGAGCATAAATATGGCCTGAAGTTTGCACCGGCGCAGGTGGTGGTCTCCAGCGGTGCGAAGGAATGCCTCTATAATGTTTTTCAAGTGATTTTAAACCCGGGAGATGAAGTCATCATCATCTCTCCCTATTGGCTGACTTACCCAGAGCAGGTCAAAATGGCGGGGGGCGTGCCGGTTTTCGTGCAGGCCCGGGAGGAAAACGACTTCCAGCCGGATTTGGCAGATTTGGAAAAGGCAGTCAGCCCAAATACCCGCGCCATTATTCTGAATAACCCTTCCAACCCCTGCGGCAATGTCTACAGCCGGCAGGCGCTGGAGGAGATTGCGCAGTTTGCCAAAGCGCACGATCTCTATATCATCTCGGATGAGATTTACGATGAACTGGTCTATGGCAAGCAGGCGCTTTCCATCGCCTCCATCTCCGAAGATGCCAAAGAGCGCGCCATCATCATCAACGGAGCCAGCAAGGCCTATGCGATGACGGGCTGGCGCATCGGCTATCTCATCGCGCCGGCGCAGGTCGCCAAGCTCTGCGCCAGCTATCAGGGGCACAGCACGAGCAACGCCTGCTCCATCTCCCAGTATGCGACGCTGGCCGCCATGCGCGGGCCGCAGGAGGATATGGAAAAGATGGTCTCCATCTTTGCCCAGCGGGCACAGCTGATTTATGAGCTGATAAACGAGATTCCCGGCGTCTCCTGCCGGATGCCCCGGGGCGCATTCTATATCTTTGTGAATATCGCAGGGCTATACGGCAAGAAATACCATGGGCAAAAAATTTCCGGCTCCGTGCAGTTCTCAGAAGTCTTATTGCAGGAAAAGCTGGTGGCGGTTGTGCCGGGCGTGGCGTTTGGCGCAGACGGCTTCATCCGGCTCTCCTATGCAACCAGCGAAGAAAACATCAAAAAAGGCGTCTCCCGGCTGCGGGAGTTCTGCCAGGAGCTTGAATAGAATGGGAAAAAGGCTGCAGCATTTCCTGCAGCTTTTTTATAAACAGAAGGCAGCCGCTGGAATTTGGAGGACGCGCCAGTTTGCGCAAGTCTCCAGGCGCGGTGATATAAAATTTTCATTTTAAGAGAAACGAGGTGCAGAGTTGGAAAAACAGTATCGACGCACAAACCTATTGCAGGAAAATGACTACCACTACACGCTTCAGGATGTGGAGCAGCCTGTGCTGTTCCGGGATGTTTTCCCCTATGACCAGATCCCCAAAACGCGGTTCAACCACCGCGTCGTGCCGCAGTATGTGCCGGATGAGATCTGGATTACGGACACGACCTTCCGGGATGGGCAGCAGGCCATGGCGCCTTTTACTCCAAAGCAGATCCGGGATCTCTACCAGCTGATGCACCGGCTGGGCGGGGAAAACGGCATCATCCGGCAGAGCGAGTTTTTTGTCTATACCGAAAAAGACCGGGAGGCCCTGGCGCTTTGCCAGGATCTGGGCTATGAATTCCCCGAAATTACAACCTGGATCCGCGCCAGCAAGAAGGATTTTGAGCTGGTGAAAAACCTGGGCATCAAGGAGACGGGCATTTTGGTCTCCTGCTCGGATTACCACATCTTCAATAAGATGGGGTTGACGAGAAAACAGGCGATGGATAAATACCTGGGCATCGTCAAAGATGCGCTGGCGCTGGGCATTCGGCCGCGCTGCCACTTTGAGGATATTACCCGGGCGGATTTCTACGGCTTTGTCGTCCCCTTTGCCAACGAGCTCATGCGGCTCATGGCGGATGCGAAAATCCCGATCAAGATTCGCATGTGCGATACCATGGGCTATGGCGTGCCCTATCCGGGCGCGGCGCTGCCCCGCAGCGTGCCCGGCATCGTCTATGGTCTGCGCTTCTATTCGGGCGTGCCTTCCGATCTGCTCGAATGGCATGGGCATAATGATTTCTATAAGGTGGAAGTCAACGCGGCGACGGCCTGGATGTATGGCGCGGCCTCGGTCAACTGCTCGCTGCTGGGCATTGGCGAGCGCACGGGCAACTGCCCGCTGGAGGCCATGGCCATCGAATATGCCGAGCTGCGCGGGCGCACGGACGGCATGGATCTCTCGGTCATCACAGAGATCGCCGATTATTTCGAGCAGGAAATTGGCTATCATATCGATCCGCGCACGCCTTTTGTGGGCGAGCATTTCAATGCCACCCGGGCGGGCATCCATGCCGACGGCATGATGAAGGACGAGGAGATCTACAATATCTTCGATACGGATAAGATTTTAAACAACCCGGCTAAGGTTCTGATCGGCGAGCATTCGGGCGCTGCGGGCATCGCGCATTGGCTGAACACCACGTTCCGGCTGCCCGAGGGCAAGAAGGTGGATAAGCGGGGCGCGCTGGTGGACGGCATCCGCAAGGCCATCGATGCGGAATACCAAAAAGGCCGCAACACGACCTTCTCGGATGCGGAGCTTCTGGCCATGGCAAAGGCTGTGGATGCGCAGGCTGTTGCCGAAATGGAAGCAATCCGCAAAGGAAAATAGAAAAAGAGGCGAGCGCAATCCGCTTGCCTCTTTTTGGAGAGAGACACACGTGCTAGACGATGCTTTTGCAAAAAACTGGATAACCGGGCTGATGCAGGGCGCTTCCCATCTCCCGCAAGAGGAGCGGTGTGCGCTGTTTCGCTGCTGCGCGGAACGGTGTGCGCGCTCTTTTCCGCTTGCGCTTTATCAGCAGGCCGGCCAGAGGGCGGGGGAGAATAGTTCGGCGTTTTTCTCTCTGCTTGGAGAGAATGTGGGAATCCGGACGAGGGAAATCGTGCCGGGAAGGCAATATGAGATCGCATATGCTGTCTGCGGATGCGATTGGCACAGCGGCGGGTATACGGTCAGCGAGATGCTTTGCGAATGCTCGCGCCAGGGCATCCTGTATTGCCTGGAGCAGGCGCTGCCCCGGCTGAAATGCAGGGTAACCAGAAATCGATTTTGACAGGCGGGGATTGCTGCCGGTTTCTGGTGGAAATTGAGGGAGCGAAATAGGCTTTGGCGGGAAAAGGGGCAACTGCGATTGACGCAGGCGCGCTTTCCCGCTATACTTATAACAAAAATTGACATAGGAGGGCGTTTTTATGGAGCTGAAGAAAGAAATTCTCGAAATTCTGCGGGCAGATGCGAAGATTGAGAATAAAAACATCGCCGCGATGCTGGGAGCAACGGAGCAGGAAGTGGCGGCCGCCATCCGGGAAATGGAAGAAGCAGGCATTATTCTGCGCTACGGCATCACGGTCAATTCCGAGCTTTTGGGGGAGGATGCCCCGGCCGAAGCGCTGATTGAGATAAAAGTTGCGCCAAAGCTGGATTTCGGATACGACGATATTGCCCGGCGCATCGATAAGTTTCCGGAAGTCAAATCGCTGTATCTGATGTCTGGCCGGTGCGATCTAGCCATTCGGGTGGAATGCAAAGCCATGAAGGATATCTCCAAATTCGTCTGGGAAAAGCTCTCTGTGCTCGAGGGTGTAACCAGCACGGAGACGCTGTTTATCATGCGCAAATACAAGGAAAACGGCGAGGTTTTGGTGGGCGAGGAGAAGGAAGAAAGATTGGTGGTGACGCCGTGAACAGGGAAACGCTCGTGGCTTCGCATATCGCGGCGGTGCCGCCTTCGGGCATCCGCAAGTTTTTCGATATTGCGAGCGATATGAAAAATGTCATCTCGCTCTCGGTGGGCGAGCCGGATTTCGTCACCCCGTGGAACGTGCGGGCGGCGGCCATCAGCTCCATCGAGCAGGGGCGCACGCACTATACTTCCAACCACGGTATGCCCGAACTGCGGAGCCTCATTGAAAAATACCTGGCTTCGCGCTACAATGTGCACTATCCCGCCAGCCAGATTCTCGTAACCGTCGGGGCCAGCGAGGCGCTGGATCTGGCGTTTCGGGCGCTCATCGAGCCGGGGGACGAGGTGCTGATTCCGGCGCCCTCCTATGTCTCCTATGAGCCGGGCGTGGCTTTCTGCCATGGCGTGCCCGTCGCCGTCGAGACGGGCGAAGCCGAGGATTTCACGCTGACGCCCGAGCAGATTGAACGGGCCGTTACGCCGAGAACCAAGGCTATCGTCATCCCCTATCCCAACAACCCCACCGGCGCCATCATGACGCGCGAACAGCTGGATGCCATCCGCCCGGTGATTTTGAAGCACGATTTGTTTGTCATCGCCGATGAGATCTATTCCGAGCTGACGTACGGCGGCAGGCATGCTTCCTTTGCCGAGGGCATGGAGGAGCGGACGCTGCTCATCAACGGGTTTTCCAAGGCCTTTGCCATGACGGGCTGGCGGCTGGGCTATGCCTGCGGGCCGGCGGATGTCATCGCGGCGATGGTCAAAATCCACCAGTATACCATGCTGTGCGCGCCGATCATGAGCCAGGTGGCCGGCATCGAGGCGCTGAAGGATGAGATGGAGAGCGGCTTCCCGCAGGTGGCGGATATGGTGCGCAACTATAACCGGCGGCGGACGCTGGTCGTCGAGAGCTTCCGGGAGATGGGGCTCTCCTGCTTCGAGCCCAGAGGCGCGTTCTATGCTTTTCCGAGCATCAAGAGCACGGGGCTTTCCTCCGAGGAATTCTGCAAGCGGCTGATTTTTGAAAAGAGCGTCGCCTGCGTGCCCGGGACGGCCTTCGGGCAGAGCGGCGAGGGCTATATCCGCTGCTCCTATGCGGCCTCGACGGAAAACATCATCGAAGCATTAAAACGGATACGGGAGTTTGTAGAGGCGTGCAAAAACTAGAGCAAATAAAACTGCTGGCCATCGATATGGACGGCACACTGGTAACATCCAAAAAGGAGATCACGCCCCGCACGGCAGACGCCCTGCGCGCCGCAATGCAAAAGGGCATCGAGATTTCCATCGCGACTGGCCGGTATACGACGTACCTTTTCGATATTCTGCGGCCGCTGGGCATTACGGGCCCGGCAGTGATGGGCAACGGCGCGGCAGTGATGGATGAAAACAAAGTGTATTTTCACTCGCTGATCTCAGAGGCGGATCTGCGACAGATCTCCGCCCTTTGCCAAAAGGAGAGGGCGGCGCTGTTTGTCAACGTTGAGGGATACACCTGCTGCCTGGATAACGATTACACCATGCAGGCCGCCCGGCACTGGGCCGCGGATCGCCCGGATAACGATATTATGGCGACCCTGCATTTCTATCAGGATCCGGAAAAACTGCTGGCGGATGTCATCGGCAAAACGGGCAAGCTCATCGTTCTGCATTTTGAGGAAAAGCGCGCCCGGGAGCTCATCGAGATTTTCAAAAGACAGAGCAATCTGGGTGTGGTCTATTCCGAGTTCGGGCATATCGACCTGGCAAATCCCGGGCTGACCAAGCTTTCCGGGCTCAAAATGGTGATGGAAATGAAAGGGCTGAAGCCAGAGCAGGTGATGGCATTTGGCGATGGTGAAAACGACATCGAGATGATCGAGTATGCCGGCTTTGGCGTGGCCATGGGCAATGCGTGCCCTGGAGCCAAGGCCGAGGCAGACTATGTCGCGCCGGGCAACGACGAGGACGGCGTCGCCAAAACCATCGAGGAATTCCTGTTATAGGAGGCAGATTTTGGAGAAAGTAGCGCTTGTTTCCTGCGCGGATTATGAGAAGAAGACGGTAGACAGGGCTTTGGACGAAGCCCTGTCTTTGCTTGGCGGGCTGGAGCAGTGGGTCCGGCCGGGCATGAGGGTGGCGATCAAGCCCAATCTGGTGCATAAAAGCAGGCCGGAGCAGTGCGCGGTAACGCACCCGGCCATCGTCGCGGCAGTGGCCCGGCGGGTAATTGCCCTGGGGGCGGAGGCGGTGCTGGCCGAAAGCCCGGGCGGGGTGTATAACCAAAGCGTGCTCAAAGGGGTTTATGCGGCATCCGGTATGCAGGAAGCCGCCCGGCAGACGGGTATGCAGCTCAATTTCGACTGCAGCCAGCAGACGGTGCACAGCGAGCAGGCGGCGGTTTACCGGGAAATGCCAATTCTAACGCCGCTGGCTCAGGCAGATCTCATCATCAACATCGCCAAGCTCAAAAGCCATACGCTGACCGTCTATTCCGGCGCAACCAAGAATTTATACGGCGCAATTCCGGGGCTGGTCAAAGCCGAACTGCATTTCCGCTTTCAGAGCCGGGAGGCTTTTGCGGATATGCTGGTGGATATTGCTCAGGCGGTCGCGCCCCAGCTTTCCATCATCGACGGCGTCTGGGGCATGGAAGGGGAGGGCCCGGGCACGGGCGATCCCCGGCATATGGGCGTGATTCTGGCTTCGGCATCGCCCTATGCGGCGGACGATGCGGCAGTGCGGCTTCTGGGCTTTGAGCGCGGGGAAATCCCGGTGCTGGCCGCGGCGGAAAAACGCGGATTGCTGGGGCAGGTGCAGGTCGCCGGGGAGAAGATAGAAGATCATCTGGTAGAAGCGTTCGTCCGGGCCAGCGATTCGGATGGCAGCCTGGCCGGGGCAAAGCTGCCCGGCTGGCTCGCACGGCCGATTTCGCGCTGGCTGGCGCTCAAGCCCAAAATCGTGGCAAAGCGGTGCGTGGGCTGCGGCATCTGCGTTAAGGTCTGCCCGGCGCATGTGATAAAGATAAAAGGCGGCAAAGCCCATATCGCAAAGAAAAACTGCATTCGGTGCTTTTGCTGTATGGAGTTCTGCCCCAAAAAGGCCGTCGTGCCCTATCGCCCCTGGCTGTTCCGGGCGGCCATCGCGCTGACCAGCGGAAGGAAGGGGGAGAAACATGCTTAATATCGTGTTAGTCGAGCCGGAGATTCCGGGCAATACGGGAAATATTTCCCGCACCTGCGCCATTTTGGGCGCGCACCTGCATCTCATCGAGCCGCTGGGCTTTTCCATCGATGAAAAACACCTGAAGCGGGCAGGGCTGGATTACTGGGATAAGCTGAAACTCACGGTTTACCCGGATCTCGATGCCTTTTATGCGCAAAACCCGAGCGGCGATTTCTACTATTTCTCTACCAAAGCCAGCCGGACGTATACACAGGTGCGCTATCAGGAGCAGAGTTACCTTATTTTCGGCAAAGAGACAAAAGGGCTGCCCGAGGAGATTGTCTATGGCAACCCTGAGCGGGCCGTGCGCATTCCCATGCGGGAAGGGCTGCGCTCGCTGAATCTGGCCAACTCTGTGGCCATCGCGGCCTATGAAGCGGCGCGGCAGATGGGTTTTCCGGGGCTGAGATAGATGCAAAAAGAAGGGGAGGCGCCCTTCTTTTTTTGCGCGCCGCGTATTTCCCGGAAAAAGCGAAAAATTGGCGGGAAGTGGGGAGTACAGACGCCTCAAAAGCAATTTGGCGGAGAAAAGGAAAGCAATGCGAAACCTTCTGAAAGAAGAGTGGGGAAATGTGCTCTTTTCATCATTTTGCAAAATATGGTTGACGAAGCCGGAAAATCTCTTTAAAATGTAATGTGGTGGGGCGTAGATCTAAAAGAGACTTTACTAGGCAGGAAACTGCTTTTTTATAGTGGATATAGCAAGAAAAGGAGAATCATCATGAAACAGAAGACGATTGAAGACATTTCTGTGGAATCCAAAAAAGTATTGGTTCGGGTAGATTTTAACGTGCCATTAAACGATAAGGGCGAGATTACCGACGAAACCCGCATCCAGGCTGCGCTGCCCACCATCAAGTATCTTTTGGATCACAAGGCAAAGGTTATCCTCTGCTCGCATCTGGGCCGGCCCAAGGGCGAATTCAAGCCGGAATTTTCGCTGGCTCCCGTGGCAAAGCGTTTGCAGATGCTGCTGGATACCAAGGTAACCTTCGCGAAAGATGTCATTGGGGAGAGCGCGGATGAGGCGGTTGCCGCCGTCAGAGACGGCGAAGTTGTCCTGCTGGAGAACCTGCGCTACCACAAAGAAGAGACCAAGAACGATCCCGAGTTTGCAAAGAAGCTGGCAAGCTATGCGGAGATCTTCGTCAACGACGCTTTTGGCACAGCGCACCGCGCACATGCTTCCACAGAAGGCGTAACGCACTATCTGCCCGCTGTTGCCGGCTTCCTCATCAAGAAAGAGCTGGAGTTCATGGGCGGCGCGCTGGAGAACCCGGATCGCCCCTTCGTGGCTATTCTGGGCGGCGCAAAGATCGCGGATAAGATTCCCGTCATCGAGAATCTGTTCAACAAAGTCGACTGCCTGATCATCGGCGGCGGCATGGCCAATACGTTCCTGGCCGCCCAGGGCTATAACATGAGCAAATCCCTGGTGGATGCGGACAGCATCGCGCTGGCAAGCGAGCTGCTCAAAAAGGCAAAACTCAAGGGTGTCAAGATTCTGCTGCCCATCGATGTGGTCGCGGCGGATGAATTCAATAACGATGCAAAGACGGTGATGGTGCCGGTAGACAGCATCCCCGAAGGCTATATGGCGCTGGATATCGGCTCTTCGACCCGCATGATCTTCGCAGAAGAGATCAACCGGGCCAAGACGGTCATCTGGAATGGCCCGATGGGCGTTGCCGAGATGCCCAGCTTTGCAGGCGGAACCCGGGCAGTTGCCGAGGCGATGGCAGCAACCAACGCGACGACCATTATCGGCGGCGGCGATTCAGCGGCGGCAGTCAAGAACCTGGGATACGGCGACAAGATGTCGCACATCTCCACGGGCGGCGGCGCTTCCCTGGAATTTTTGGAGGGCAAGGAGCTCCCCGGCATTGCGGCGCTGAACGTCAAAGAATAACTGATGTATGATAAGCTCCGCCCTTCGGGGCGGAGCTTTCTAACGATTACCCCATGTTAAGGGAAAAAGGATTTGGAGGATATTATGAGAAAACCGATTATCGCGGGAAACTGGAAAATGAATAAAACCCCTTCCGAGGCGGCGGCGCTGGTGAAAGATCTGCTTCCGCTGGTCGCGGATGCCAAGGCTGATGTCGTCGTTTGCCCGACGTACGTCTGCCTGCCGGCAGTGGCTGAGGCGCTCAAAGGCAGCAACGTCAAGCTGGGCGCGCAGAACCTGCACTTCGAGAAGAGCGGTGCGTTTACCGGGGAGATTTCCGCGGATATGCTGAAGGAGCTCGGCGTGGAATACGTCATCATCGGGCACAGCGAGCGCCGTCAGTATTTCGCTGAGACGGACGAGACGGTCAACAAGAAGGTCAAGACGGCCATCGCCGCCGGCCTTTGCCCCATCATCTGCGTGGGCGAGAGCCTGCAGGAGAGAGAGCAGGGCATCACGCGGGAGATCGTCAGCAAGCAGACCAAGCTGGCGCTTTCGGGCGTCTGCGGCGAGGATGCCCAAAAGCTGGTCATCGCATACGAGCCCATCTGGGCGATTGGCACGGGCAAAACCGCAACTTCCGACGAGGCCAACGAGACGATTGGCGACATCAGAGCTGCCGTCAAGGAAGTCTTTGGCTGCGAAGTTGCCCAGAGCGTCCGCATTCAGTACGGCGGCAGCATGAACCCCAAGAACGCCTCCGAGCTGATGGCGAAAGAGGAGATCGACGGCGGCCTGATTGGCGGCGCCAGCCTGAAAGCAGAGGATTTCTCGAAAGTTGTCAATTACTAAAGGAGAGCCTATGAGCAAGAAATTTACGGCGCTGATGATTCTGGATGGATTTGGCGAGCGTGCGGAGGCCGCGGGCAATGCCGTTTTGGCGGCAAAAACGCCCAATATCGATGCGCTGAAACAGCAGTATCCCTGGACGAAGATCGGCGCTTCGGGCATGTCTGTCGGCCTGCCGGACGGGCAGATGGGCAACTCGGAAGTCGGCCATCTCAATATTGGCGCAGGGCGCATCGTTTATCAGGAGCTGACGCGCATCACCAAGGCCATTTCGGATGGGGATTTCTTCCAGAAAGAGGAGTTCCTGGGCGCGATTGAAAACGCCAAGCAGAAGGGGACGGCTCTGCACCTGATGGGCCTGCTCTCGGACGGCGGCGTGCACAGCCATATCGAGCATCTGTTTGCGCTGGTCGAGCTGGCAAAGCGCCAGGGCCTGGAAAAAGTTTATATTCACTGCTTCATGGATGGCCGGGATGTGCCGCCCGAAAGCGGCAAGGGCTATATGGAGCAGCTCTGCAAAAAACTGGAGGAGATTGGCGCAGGGCAGGTTGCCACGGTCATGGGGCGCTATTACGCCATGGACCGCGATAATCGCTGGGAGCGCGTGCAAAAGGCCTATGAGGCGATGGTGCTGGGCCAGGGCGAGCAGAACAGCTGCCCGGTGGCGGCCATGCAGGCATCCTATGATGCGGGCGTGACGGATGAGTTCGTCCTTCCGACGGTCATCGTCAAAGACGGCGAGCCGGTCGCCAAGATCGGGGCGGATGATTCCATCATCTTCTTCAACTTCCGCCCAGACCGTGCCCGGGAGATCACCCGCACGCTTATCGATCCGGCGTTCGACGGCTTTGAGCGGGCATATTTCCCGGTCTACTACGTCTGCATGACGCAGTACGACAAAACCTTCCCGAACGTGTATGTGGCGTATAAGCCGCAGGTGCTGAGCAACACGCTGGGCGAGTACCTGGCGAAAAACGGCAAGAAGCAGTTCCGCATTGCGGAAACCGAGAAATATGCGCATGTGACGTTCTTCTTCAACGGCGGCGTCGAGCAGCCAAACGAGGGAGAGGATCGCTTCCTGATCCCTTCGCCCAAGGTTGCGACATACGATTTGCAGCCCGAGATGAGCGCATATGAAGTCGCGGAGAAAGCCTGCGAAATGATCCGCTCGGGCAATTACGATGTGATGATCTTAAACTTCGCAAACCCGGATATGGTCGGCCATACGGGCGTCATGGAGGCGGCCGTCAAGGCGTGCGAGGCGGTGGATGAATGCGTCGGCAAGGTTGTGGCGGCAATTCGGGAGGTCGGCGGCGAGGTGATCATCACGGCGGACCACGGCAACAGCGAGATGATGATTGACCCCGAGACAAAAGGACCCTTTACCGCGCATACGACCAACCTGGTGCCCTGCATTTTGGTGAGCGATGCGAGAAAAGATGCCAAGCTCAAAGAGGGCGGCATCTTGGCGGATCTCGCGCCCACCATTCTGGAATTGATGGGGCTGCCCAAGCCGGGAGAGATGGAAGGATCTTCCTTGATTTTGGGCTAGCACAGAACAAAGAATCAAAGCCTTGGCTTATGCCGAGGCTTTTTCATATGGCAAAGCGTTCAAGTTTTGCCGGCGCGAAAGCTTTGCCGAATTTTGAGCATTTTTTGCCGGGAAGCAGGAAAATAATAGGAAATGTGGTATAGTTACTATATGTGAAATTTTACAAAGGAGGGTTTTCCCATGGGTAAAATGGAAGGAAAAGTTGTTATCATTACAGGCGGCGGAAAGGGCATCGGTTTTGGCCTCTCCACTGCTTTTGCAAAAGAGGGAGCCAAGCTGGTTCTCACGGGCCGGACGGTGGCGACGCTGGAAGGCGCGAAGAAGGAGTTGGAGGAGAAGTACGGCGTCGAGGTTCTGACGGTAGGCGCAGACGGCGCCAGCGAAGAGCAGGTTCAGCATGTCGTGGAGGAAGCCGTCAAGAAATTCGGCAAAATCGATGTGCTCATCAACAACGCGCAGACCTCCAAATCCGGCATGATGCTGGAGCAGCACAGCAAGGAGGATTTTGACCTGGCTATCTATTCCGGCCTTTATGCGACGTTCTTCTATATGAAGGCGTGCTTCCCCTATCTCAAGGAGAGCAAGGGAGCCATCATCAATTTCGCTTCGGGCGCAGGCCTGGCTGGCCGGGCGGGGCAATCCTCCTATGCGGCGGCAAAAGAGGGCATCCGCGGCCTTTCCCGGGTTGCGGCGACGGAGTGGGGACCGTATGGCATCAATGTCAACGTCGTCTGTCCGCTGGCTATGACGCCCGGCCTGGAAGCTTGGAGAAAAGAGTATCCGGCGCTGTATGAGCAGACGATTAAAGGCGTTCCGCTGGGGCATTTTGCAGATGCGGAAAAGGATATTGGGCGGGTCTGTGTATTCCTGGCTTCGGAAGACGCTTCCTACCTGACGGGCGAGACCATCACGCTGCAGGGCGGCAGCGGTCTGCGGCCGTAGCAAAAGCGAGAAAAGAGCGTGTATGCGCTCTTTTTTATTTCGCGCTGTTAGCACAGGCGCATGATGCGAAACCCTTGCAAAATGGGGAGCCTCTGTGTTAAGATAACCAAAAGGCGAAGAGCCGAATGAGCAGGGAAGGAGATTTGTTTGAAAAATTACAATAACGCATCGGAAATTGCAGCAAACCGGGAGGTTTTTGCGAAGTAATTTCCGCTTAGCCTCCCAGCAGGATGAATTTGCTGAAGGAGGAACAATCACTTGAATTTAGAGAAGAAACAGCCGGGCCAGAAAAAGCCGCAGGAGGTCTGCTTTGTCTGCCAGGCCTGCGGAGCAGTTATCATGCAGGAGGGCGCGGGCAGCCGGCACCGCAATCACTGCCCAAAGTGCCTGGCCAGCGTCCATTTGGATGAACAGCCAGGGGATCGCGCATCGCCCTGCAAGGGAGTGATGGATGCCATCGGGGTTTGGGTGCGCAAAGACGGCGAATGGGCGATTTTGCATCGCTGCCGCAAATGCGGCGCCATTCATTCCAACCGCATTGCCGCGGATGACAACCCGATTAAGCTGGTCTCCATCGCTCTAAGGCCGCTGGCATCTCCGCCGTTTCCGCTGGAAATGCTGGAGCAGATGGCGGCAATGGAAAATAAGAAATAGCACAAAACGTTCAAAGAAGGCAAGCCATTTGGCTTGCCTTCTTATGTATCTTGGCAGAGAGAAGCTATTTTTGAGCATTCAATTTGGCATATACATAAGTATCTTTCCAAATCGCTCTGCCGTTTTCATCCTTCCAGAAATATACGTTCTTTTTGAAATGAGCTTCGCGCAGAAACCCCAATGCTTCGAGCAATCTCCATGAATTTTGGTTGCGGGGATTGCACTCGGCGTATATTCGATGAACGCCATTTGAAAATGCCTGTTCAATTAAGGCCTTGCAGCTTTCGGCCGCATAACCGCGCCTCCAGTAGTTTTTATTCAGGACGTACCCTATTTCCAATGATTCAAAATCGCGTTTTCCCATATAGATGTTGCCGATCATTTTATGGGAACCCTTCAGCTCGATCGCGATCATTTCATCTGTTCCGATGCGCCATTCAAGGTTTTCTTTTGCTTCGTCCAGGGTTAGGGGCTGATACGGCTCATATTCCACGACTTCCCTATCGGATAGATATTCAAATAGATCCGGCAAATCCTCTTTTTGGTATCTTCTTAAAATCAACCGCTCTGTTTCGGCTATGACTATTTTGTGCTCCATGTTACTTTCCTTTATTTGGCGGATTTATGATTAAAAGAACGCCCGCAGGAAAACAAGCGCTTTCCTGCGGGCATCTTTGCTTCCTGATGGAATGCTTTCCAAACAGGCTTTTTATTTCTTTTTCTTGGGCATCGCGTTGCAGGAGAGGCCTTCCGCATCGTGCGCCGCTTCCATCAGCGTCTCGCAGACGGTGGGGTGTGGGTGGATGGTATCCGAGAGATCTGCAACCGTGCCATTCTTTTTCATCAGGACGGCGATTTCACCGATCATATCCGTGGCTCTGGGAGCAAAAATCTGTGCGCCCAGGATTTTGCCTGTGGTCTTCTGGGCGATGATCTTCACGACGCCGCTGTTTGCGCCCATAACCATGGCTCTGCCGTTGCCGGCGACGTTGAAAGAGCCGATTTCCACGTCATAGCCAGCTTCTTTTGCCTTGTCTGCCGTCATGCCGATGTAGGCAATCTCGGGAGAGGAGTAGATGCACGCCGGGACGACATCGTAGCTCATGGTTGCGGTTCTGCCGGCGCAGTTGGCCGCGGCGACCATGCCCTGTGCGGAAGCGACGTGAGCCAGCTGAATCTTGCCTGTGATATCGCCGATGGCGTAGATATTCTTGATGCTGGTCTGCATGCAGCTATCCACTTCGACGAACGCGCGGTTCATCTTGATGCCCAGCTCTTCCAGGCCGATGCCAGCCGTCATGGCGCGGCGGCCGACGCTGACGACGCAGACGCTGCCCGTGGCGACTTCGCTCTTGCCGTTCAGCTCATAGCTGACCGAGACGGTATCGCCGCCCTCAATGCCCGTAACTTTGGCGTTGTTGATGATAGTAACGCCCTTTTTCTTCAGGCTGGCTTTCAGGGAGTTGACGATATCTGCGTCCACGCCCGGCAGGATGGAAGGCATCATTTCGATGACGGTCACTTTCTTGCCCAGCGTCGCGAACAGCGTGGTGAACTCCATGCCGATGACGCCGCCGCCGATGATGACGAAGCTATCCGGCAGCTCTGTCATGGCCAGGACTTCGTCGCTGGTTACGACGTTTTTGCCGTCAATGCCGGGGATCGGGGGGCGGGCAGGCGCGGAACCGGTGGCCAGGATAATTTTATCCGCCTCGACGGTCGTGCCGTTGTCTACCTCGATGGTGTTGGCGCTGGTCAGCTTGCCGAACCCGCTGACAACATCGACGCCGTGCGCTGCTTCCAGCGCGCCGATGCCTCCCGTCAGTCTGGCGACGACAGCGTCCTTGTTGGCGGCGATTTTCGCGTAATCATAGGTAATCTCGCCCGTGGAGACGCCGAATTTCGCAGCGTTCTTCGCTTCCTCATAAAGCTCTGCGCTGTGCAGCAGGGCTTTGGTGGGGATGCAGCCTCTGTTCAGGCAGGTTCCGCCCAGCTCGCGCGCCTCGATGAGCGCCGTTTTCAGGCCAAGCTGCGAGCAGCGGATGGCCGCTTCATAGCCGCCGGGGCCGCCGCCCAAAACTGCAACGTCATAACGTTTGTTCATAGTAGACTCCTTCTTATATAAATCTTATAGAATGCGTATGTTTTGCCATACTGTTACCGTATGCTATCGCATACATCCAGCTATAATGGTAGAATAATTGCGGCGGTTTGTCAATAATCGGAAGCGAATTTGAAAGTCTTTGGGAAAAATGAAAAAAAGCCTGTGCTACATTGACATTTCGGGGGGCAGGCGATACAATAAAATTGTTACAAATATATGTTGTTTGCGGCGGGAGCAGGGAGAAGTCCGTCGTTTTCCTGCGCTCTATGCAACAATAACACTTATTATCGTTTGAAATTTGCGCCAAGACGCATTTTAGGAGGTAACATGGCAAACGTTGTGATTATGCCGAAAGTTGGCATTACAGTAACGGATTGTATCCTGACGACCTGGTATAAGAAAGTCGGCGATACGGTTGAGAAGGGCGAGCCGCTGTTCTCTTACGAGACGGATAAGGCTTCCATCGATGAAGAGTCGGAATTCTCCGGCACGATTCTGGATCTGTTCTATGAAGAAGGCGATGTCGTCGAGTGCCTGGCAGACGTATGCGTCATTGGCGAGCCCGGCGAGAAATATGAGCGCCCGGCAGGCGCGGCTCCGGCAGCGGCTCCCGAAGCGCCCGCGGCAGAGGCGGCTCCCGCTCCTGCGGCAGCTCCGGCAGCGGCAGCAGCGCCCAAAGCAGAGGCAAACGGCGCTCCCATCTCTCCCAGAGCAAAAACTTTTGCAAAGCAGCTGGGCGTGGAGACGGACGGCATTGCGCCCACCGGCCCCGAGGGCAGAGTGATCGCAAGAGACGTCATCGCGGCGGCAGAAGCGGGCACGGCCAAAAAGGCGGAAGCGCCTGCGGCAGCTGTGGCAGAGGCACCGAAATCCGGCGGATATACGGATAAGAAGCAGAGCAACGTCCGCAAGGTCATTGCCCGGGCGATGTCCACCTCGCTTTCCACTATCCCGCAGCTCACGCTCAACACCAGCTTCGATGCGACGGCCGTTTTGGCGCTGCGCAAGAAGTTCAAAGAGTGCACCTTCACGGATGAGTTCGCCGGCATCACGCTCAACGATATGATGATCCACGCGGTCTCCAAAGTCCTGCCGGCTTTCCCCGAGTTGAACGCACACCTGCTGGATGACACCCTGCGCGTATTTGACGACGTCAACGTCGGCTGCGCAGTGGATACAGACAGAGGCCTGCTGGTTCCCGCGGTTGTCGCGGCAGACAAGATGAGCCTGCTGGAAGTTTCCCAGAACCTCAAGACGGTTGTCTCTGCCGCAAAGCAGGGCAACATCAACCCGGATCTCCTAAACTGCGGAACCTTTACGGTCAGCAACCTGGGCAGCTTCGGCATCGAGAGCTTTACGCCTGTTATCAACCCGCCGCAGACGGGTATCCTGGGCGTAGACGGCATCACCTACCGCATGAAGAAGAACGGCGAGACATACCCGGCAATGGGCCTTTCCCTGACGTTCGACCACAGAGCCATCGACGGCGCTCCTGCGGCACGCTTCCTCAAAGCACTCGTGAACTATCTCGAGAACTTTGATATGATGCAGATGAAATAATTTCGCCAAGCGAAATTGCGATATTTTAAAGAGAGGTAAAAGTAAAATGCCAAAGTGTTTGTATACTGACCCGAACGAGCTTCGGGCTCCTGGAAAGATTCATTTCGAGGACATTGAAGTCAACCAGTATAACAAGACCATCGAAGATGAGAAAGCAAACTTCAGCAAAGAAGATTTCATGCGCATCTACGAGGATATGTTCTCCATCCGCACCTTCGAGCTGATGCTGCTTGATATCAAGCAGAAGGGTATGTATGCGGGCGTCAACTACACCTATCCCGGCCCGGCGCACCTTGCCATCGGCCAGGAAGCGGCGGCAGTCGGCGAGGCATACTATCTGGATGCCAACGATTTCGTGTTCGGCAGCCACAGAAGCCACCACGAGATCATCGCAAAGGCGTTCTCCGCTATTCACAAGCTCTCGGATGATGAGCTGAAGGATATCATGGAAAACTACATGGGCGGCGCGCTTTATCAGAAAGTCAGCGAGAAGCTCCAGGGCGCAGACATGAAGGAGACGGCAAAGAACTTCTTCCTGTATGGCGCAATGGCAGAGATTTTCGCGCGTGAAGTCGGCTTCCTGCGCGGCCTGGGCGGCTCCATGCACGCCGCATTCCAGCCGTTCGGCATTTATCCGAACAACGCTATCGTCGGCGGCTCCTCCTGCGTTGCGGCAGGCGCTGCTCTTTATAAGAAAGTCAACCAGAAGCCGGGCGTTGCTGTTGCAAACCTGGGCGACGGTTCGCTTGGCTGCGGCCCTGTTTGGGAAGGCATGAACTTCGCGGCAATGGATCAGTACCGTCAGCTCTGGGAAGAGCCGTATAACAAGGGCGGCCTCCCGGTCATCTTCAACTTCTCCACCAACTCCTACGGCATGGGCGGCAAGACCACCGGCGAGACCATGGGCTATAACATGATCGCCCGTTTCGCGGCAGGCGTCTCCCCGACGCAGCTGCACGTCGAGCGTGTTGACGGCTTCAACGTCATGGCCGTCATTGATGCTTACAGAAGAAAACTGCCCCTGGCCAAGGAAGACGGCCCGGTCATGCTGGATATCGTTACCTACCGTTTCAGCGGCCACTCCCCGTCCGACGTCAACGCATACCGCAGCACGGAGGAGATCGAGGCTTGGCAGGCACAGGATGCGATCCCCGCATTCGCAAAGAGCCTCGTCGAAGCCGGCGTCTGCACGCAGGAAGAGATCGACGCGCTGGAGAAGAAGATCATCGAGCGCAACGAGAATGCGTTTAAGCTCGCCGCTGATAAGGAAGAGACTCCCTACTACGATCTGGATAAGAATCCGCAGCTCATCGAGGATCTCATGTTCTCCAACCAGTATGTTGAGAAGATGGAAGATCGCCCGGCTGAGATGCTGACGGCAAGAGAGGATAACGACCGCGTTAAGCAGCTGAAAAACAGAGCGAGATACGCTTACGACGAGAACGGCAAAGAGATTCCCAAGATCAAGACCTACACCATCCGTGACGGTCTGTTCGAGGCAATGCTGGATAAGTTCTACACGGATCCGACGCTGGTCATGTACGGCGAGGACGTGGCATACTGGGGCGGCGCATTCGCTGTCACCAGAAACATGGTGGATTCGGTTCCGCGCCACAGACTGTTCAACTCCCCGATTTCCGAGTCCGCAATCGTGGGCACGGCAGTTGGCTACGGCATGTGCGGCGGCCGCGCTATCGTCGAGCTGATGTACGGCGACTTCCTGGGACGCTGCGGCGACGAAGTCTTCAACCAGCTGGCAAAATGGCAGGCAATGTCCGGCGGCCTTCTGAAGATGCCGGTTGTTCTGCGCATCTCGGTCGGCTCCAAGTACGGCGCACAGCACTCCCAGGAGTGGACCTCCATGTGTGCGCAGGTTCCTGGCTTGAAGGTCGTCTACCCGGTTACGCCTTATGACGCGAAGGGCATGATGAACACCGCTCTGGCTGGAACGGACCCGGTCGTCTTCTTCGAGAGCCAGAAGATCTACGATATGCCCGAAAAATTCGTCAAAGAGGGCGTTCCGGAAGGCTACTACGAAGTTCCCTTCGGCGAGCCGGTTGTCAGAAGAGCAGGCGACGACGTTACGATCTTAACCCTTGGGCCGGCGCTCTACAGCGCGCTGGATGCCGCGAAGACGCTGGAAGGCTACGGCGTATCCGCAGAGGTTATCGATATGAGAAGCGTCGTTCCCTTCAACTATGAGATGGTCGCGAAATCCGTCGAGAAGACGGGCCGCGTCATTCTGGTCAGCGAGGCATGCGAGAGAGGCAGCATCATGCACGATATCGCAAACAACCTCTCCCAGCTCTGCTTCGACTATCTGGATGCCGCTCCGTTCGTTCTGGGCTGCCAGAACTGGATTACGCCTTCCGCAGAGTACGACAAGTACTTCTTCGTCGGCGCAAGCGACATCGTGGATGCGATCCACGAGAAACTCCTGCCCCTGCCTGGCCACGAGCCGGCAAGAACCTTCCGCAAAGCGGAGCTCATCCGCAAAGCCAAGAAGGGTGTTTAAGGGCATCTTGAGCAAAACAAAAAGCTGTGAGCAATCGCTCACAGCTTTTTTATTGCGTTTTGGTGGAGAACATGGGGAAAATGAAATAAAATGGCAGGAAGCTTTTTTAGGCTTCTGCCATAAATAGAACAGATTTATTTTTCTGACGCTGTAGGAATTGGGCCGTACTCCTTTTCATATTCGGCTACTCGCTTTTTCAAATATTGCTCAATCTCTTTATTTGCAGAGCGACCTTCTGATTCAGCAATATACCGAAACTTCTGAAAAACCAGGCGATCGACTCTTAATGTGTATCTCAACAATTTATCGTCCATTTTTTATTCCTTTATAATATCATAATGTCATTATGGCTCAATTATAGTGGAATTATTGCGCCAAAACGAAAATGGTGGTATTATAACATTAAAATGACGCATATTTATATGAAGAAATGGGAGAAATGAAGGTTGCTATCGTGGGATCGCGCAGCTTGAGCGTGGAAGATTTATCACCGTATTTACCAAAGGAAACGTCGGAAATTGTCTCGGGAGGAGCAAGAGGTGTGGATACTTGTGCCAGAAATTTTGCACGGGAAAATAATCTAAAGCTGAAAGAGTTTCTGCCTGAATATGCGAGATATGGCAAAAGCGCGCCGCTCAAAAGAAACCTGCAAATCATCGATTATGCGGATCTGGTGATCGCTTTTTGGGATGGGAGCTCGAGGGGGGACGAGATATGTGATTGAACATTGCAAAAAGAGGGGAAAGAAGGTAGCGGTCTATCAAATGGGGTGAAAAAACGAAAGTTTCCGGCAATGAGAAAGGCAGGCGCTCTACTCTCTGCGTCTGCCTTTTTTATTGCCGGCATAGGGGAATATTTACTTCAATTCGGCTAACTCCTACGCAACCTCCTCCGCACTTTTTGCCGAGACATCTATCTTCCGCACTTCCAGCTTGTCGTAAAGCGGCAGCCGGGCGAGGCTTCGCTCTAAAACATCCGGCTGGCGCAATCCGGTATCAATATCCTTTTGCAGCCGCCGGCGCAAAGCGTTTTCTGAGCAGATCAGAGCCGAGGCATGCACTGCGCAGTTTTCCAAATCCAGCCGGGAGAGAAGCTCGTCCAAAAATGGCCTGCTCGTGCATGACCCAGCAGAAGATGATATGCTCAAAGGCCGAGCAATGCAGGAAGCTGTTCAGCAAAAAGCAGATGTTTTGCATGACCATCTCTTTGGTTTCATCCGTTACCTGAAAAGGGTGCATATCCCAGCACCAATCGCCGTCCAAAAACACACTATGGGCAAGTTTTCCTTTTAAGGCCTGGCAGACGGTGGTTTTGCCGGCGCCCATCGTCCCGGCGACCAAATAGAGCTGCTTCATTTTTCTCCTAAACTGAACATGGGCACGCCCGTTTGCTTTTTATTCCGCCAGCGCCCGGCTCACATGCACGATGAAATCCTGCACGTTGGTTACGATGGTCTTTACCGAGAGACTGCCGCGGTCCCGCAGTTTGTTGACGGCGAATTCCGAGATATCTACCGAGTAGAAATAGCAGGGGCGCACTTTGCCGTCCCGCACCCGGAAGGAGGGCGTCATATTGCCTGTGGCGACGGTATGCAGGGTGGAGGCCATGCAGATGACGGTGGTCGCCTGGCGCACCAGACTGCGCATGGCATCCTGCGCGGCATAGACATCCGCGTAAACCTCGGGCAGGGGGCCGTCGTCGCGGATGGATCCGGCAAGAACATAGGGAATGCCGTTTTTGACGCACTCATAGAGGATGCCGTCTGTCGCATGGCCGGCCTGGATAAAGGCTGGAATCCCGCCGCAGGAACGGACCTTGTTGATGGTGTCGATATGGTTATAGTGGCCGTTGAAATGCGATTTCTGCGTATAGATGTTTTGCCCCAGCGCGGTATGGAGATAGCTGGCCTCCAGATCGTGCGTGGCCAGGGCGTTGCCCGCCATCAGCCCCTGGACATACCCCGCCCGGATGAGCGCGGCGAAGGCGCTGCGGGAATCGGCATCGAAGGAGCAAGCTGGGCCCATAACCCAGAGGATATTGCCGCCGCCTGCGCGTTCCTGCCGCAGAAGGGCATAAAGCTCGTCGTAGTCCCTGGAATAGGCGGTCTCCCGAGAGCGGCCCTGCCGGAAGGAAAAGGTTTCGGCCAGCTCGTCTTCCTGCTGGAATCCATCGGCGTGGACGAAAATGCCCTGGGAGGCATCCTCCGTGCGCCCCAAAACCACAAGATCGCCCTTTTTGAGGTTGCGGAACTCCACGGCATCCATGCGGCCGCCGCCCCGGTAGACCGAGACGCAGTCCATCCGGCTTTCCCCGGCCAAAATCCATGCGCCGTCTATCTTGAAATATTCCGGGTAGATGCTGGTGGCGTGATAGCCCTCCGGGGCGACTTTATCCATGGGCGCGGGAGCGAGAGCGGCATCCGGAGCCCCGGCAAAGTGCGGAAGGGTGAAATCGGGTGCGGTGTAAACGGGAAACTGAAACGACATAAAACCTCCTTGAGAGAAGACGGCGCTGCGGCGCCGGGCTTTTTAACAAACCTGAAAGAGATAAAACTTGAGATAGTTGGTCTCGGGCATACCCCAGAGAATGGGGTGATCCGGCCCCTGCTGGCGCATCTCGATTTGGCGCAGGCTGACACTGGCATCTGCCGCGGCATGGCGCAGCATTTTCTGGAACATCTCGTCCGAAGCGAAATGCGAGCAGGAGCAGGTCGCCAGATACCCGCCCCGGGGCAGGATGCGCATGGCCCGGCTGTTGATCTCCCGGTAGCCGCCCATGGCGCTAAGCATAGTTTTGCGGCTTTTGGTAAAGGCCGGGGGATCCAGAATGATGAAGTCGTATTTGGCGTGCTCGGCCTCCAGGCGGGGCAGCAGATCGAACACGTTTTCCGTGATAAAATCCATCTTCTGCGCCAGACCGTTGCCCTCGGCGTTTTTGCGCGCCATCTCGATGGCCGCCGCGCTGACGTCTACCGCAGTCACATGCTCTGCGCCGCCTTTTGCCGCGTTCAGCGCGAAGGAGCCGGTATGCGTGAAGCAATCCAGCACGCGCTTGCCCCTGGCCAATTTCGCCACAGCCAGGCGGTTATACTTCTGATCCAGGAAATAGCCGGTTTTCTGGCCGTTTTCAAAATCCACCAGATAGCGGATGCCGTTTTCCACGATGGTCGTCTGAGTTAGGCCGGGATCGGGCGCGCCCGGCAGAGCAAACCAGCCTTTGCCCTCTGGAAGCCCTTCCAGCTGCCGGATGGCGACATCGTTGCGCTCGAAAATGCCCCGCAGAGGGATGCCGTCTGCGCGCAGCATCTCAAAAAGCATGGGCAGGAGCATGGGCTTGAGCCGCTCCATGCCGATGGAGAGCGTCTGCGTTACCAGCACGTCCCCGAAGAGGTCTACCGTCAGGCCGGGGAAGTGATCCGCCTCGCCGAAGATGACCCGGCAGCAGGAAATATCCTCCCGCATGACGGTTTTGCGGTATTCCCAGGCATGGGAAAGCCGGCGCCGCCAAAAAGCTTCATCGAACCTATCGTTGGCGTTGCGGGAGATCAGCCGGATGCGGATTTTGGACTGCCGGCTGTAAAGCCCGGTGCCCAGGTATTTGCCTTTTTCGCTTAAAACGTCTACCAGCGCGCCGTTCTCCGGCTCATCCGAGAGCGAGAGCACTTCCGCTTCGTAAACCCAGCTATGGCCGGAGGCGAGGCTGGCTTCGCCTTTTTTGGTGATGGTTGCCCGGGGGTATCCTCTGTCAATCTTCATGATTTTCTTCCTTTTCTTCTAATACAAATTCTTCGCCCAAAAGCGCCTGGGCTTCGTAGATATCCGCTTCGGCCACAGCGCGGAGCTTTTGCTGGATACTGCGGGAATTGCCCGCTGCGCGCTCCAGATTGTTTGCCGCGGCATGGATGCTCCTGCGCGTGCTCTCCAGATTGGCAGAAAAACTGCCGAAGGATTTTTTGACTGCCGAGAGCAGTTTCAAAATCTCGCCGGACTGCTGCTCGATGGCCAGCGTCTGGAAACCGACTTGCAGGCTGTTGAGCAGGGCGGCCAGCGTCGAAGGGCCGCAAAGCAGAATTTTTTCATCCCGCTGAAGTGTATAGAGCAGATCTTCCGCGGCCAGCATGGCGTAGAGTCCTTCGGAGGGGACGAAGAGAATGGCGAAATCCGTCGTGTGGGGCGGGGAGACGTATTTTTTGCGGATGCTGCGCGCCTCCTCCAGCACCGCCCGGATCAGGCCGTTTTTGGCGGCGGCGATATCGGCGGCATCTCCGCTCTCCTCGGAAAGCAGAACCGAAGTATATCGATCCATGGGAAATTTGGAATCGATGGGCAGATAGACCATGCTGCCCTTGCCCGGAAGCTTGATGGCAAAATCCACCCGGGACTGAGAGCCTGGGATGGTCATCTGCTCTTCGAATTGGCTGGGGGCGAGAATATCGCGCATGAGCGAAGAGAGCTGAACTTCCCCCCACGTCCCCCGGTTTTTGACGCCCGAGAGGATATTGCGCAGATCCGTGATGTTACCGGCGATGGCGCGCATCTCGCCCATGCTCTGGAACACCTGCTCCAGCTGGGTGCTGACCGAGTGAAACGAGGTATCCAGCCCGGCTTTGAGTGTCTCGGAAAGCCGGGTATCCACGGCGGCCTGCATGCGATCCAGACTCTTTTGGTTCTCCCCGCGCAGGGCGGCCAGCTGGCGATCCATGGTGGCGCGCATCTCCTCCAGCTGCTGGCTCGTGCTGCTGCCAATGCCTGAAATGGCGCTCATGGAAATCTGACTGAGCGCTTGAAACTGATGATTGATCTCACCGCGCAGCGAGGCATCGCCCGTCGTTTTGCTGTTTTCCAATGCCGCGAGCTTTTGGGAAAGCGCTTGCAGGGAGGCAGAGGTGTTGGAGCGGCGCGCCAGTAGGACGATGAGCAAAACAAGGCAAAGAGCCGCAAGCGCGCAGGATACTATGATAAAAATAAGCAAAGTTGACTGCATTCGGCTTCTCCTATCTATGCGCTTATTATAGCATGTTTGCCAAAAGATTTGAAGAAAAGCCGCGGCGAAACCTGAGGGAGGGGAGAGAAGTATTTAACGAAAAAGGAAGAGAAATACTTTTTTCCCAGATACAATAAAAACAGTAACTTAATACCTGCTTTTTCGCACTATATTGCTGTAGACATTTGAATTTCGATATAGTAAGATGAACTTATAACAATAGGAGCACTAGCACATTTGAAAAATCCACAAAAAAGGAGTTGACGGCGGCGTGCTAAAAGCTCATAATTGGACAGACAGACAGACAGACAGACAGACAGACAGACAGACAGACAGACAGACAGA
>CAJUPM010000008.1 GCA_910588425.1 uncultured Christensenellaceae bacterium
AGGGTACTGCACTGGCAACGGTGTGGGAGACTAGGTAGCTGCCGGTTTCTATTTTTAGAGATTCTCGAAAGAGAGTCTCTTTTTTTTGCTTCTTTACTATCGTTAGGCCGCCATTATCCTGTGCTATGCAGCATTTGCATTGACGCTGCCTCATTCCATATTTATTATAAAATTATCCATAAATGGAAAATAATGTAATAAATAGGAGATAGAGAAATGGAATGGTTCCGTCAAAAGTGGGTCTGTATCTTGTTTTTGGTTTTGTTTCCTCCTGTAGGCATGTATTTGCTCTGGAAATACCGGGAAGATTGGAAGAAGAATCTAAAAATTGGTGTAACGGTAATTAGCGCAATTTGGTGCATTGCTCTTCTCTGCTCTGGTTTTGGGCATGCAGCACCAGAAGAAATTAAGCTTTTAGATAGCGAAATCAAAATTGGCATTGGTAAAACAGTAGATGTAGAAATTGAGTTGACTCCACAAAATGCAGATTTCTCTAAGCTTGTCATTTGGAGCAGCAAAGAAGATGTTGTAGTTTCTTCGCTTGAGCAGAGAAATGAAGACTTATACTGCTGCAAGGTGCAGGCAAAGCAAGAAGGCGATGTGCAGCTCATGGTTTACTGTGATAAGGTGCAATCCAATACGATAACGATTCATGTGCTGGATTATGATAAATTGAAAAAGCAGGCCGCTACAGCCGAGCAGGCCATTGTGCAGATTGGCGAAGTAACTCTGCAAAGCGGCGAGGCGATTCTCATCGCCCGGCAAGCCTATGATGCGCTGGGGGAAGATGCGGTGGCGCTTGTAAGCAATTATGGCGACCTGCTGGCGGCAGAACAGGCGCTCCAGCAGCTTCAGGAGGAGGCCTGGCGGCAGGCAGAGGAGGCACAGAGCAGGATAGATGCCATAGGTGAGGCGGGGCTGGAGAGCGAGGATGCTATTACTGCGGCCAGAGAATATTATAATAGCCTACCAGAAGCGGTTCGCCCCTTGGTCAAGAACTACCAGGCGCTGGAACAGGCTGAGCGGCTTTTGGAGCAAAAGAAAGAAGAAGAGGCGCAGGTGACGGAGGAGCCGGGAAAGCCAAAGCCTTCCTCCCCGGCCATTCAAGAACCGGAGCTCTCCAGGCCAAGTGATTCGGGAAAAATTGTTTACTGGGTTCCTAAGGGGAAAAAATATCATACGACCAAGGGCTGCGCGACTCTTGCGCGTTCCAAGAAAATTTACTCAGGTACTATCAGCCAGGCGGGCGGGAGAGATCTATGCAAAGTCTGCGGGTAATTGGTGGTGCTTTGCGAATATGCCAGCCTCTACAGAGGGAAGCAAATCCTATTTGCATTTGGCAGAGGGATGGAGATTCTTTGCCAAATAGAATGCCGCCTTTGCCCAACACACGGCTGTATTCTCCGCTTGTCATCCCCATGCAAGATCAGTCGCCATTTTGTCCAATTTGAAAGAAAGAGCAAGCCAATCAGCTTGCTCTTTCTTGCGCTTTCTATGCCTCTATTTGTGGCATTCGCCGCCCTCCAGGTTCTTGGTATAGAGAAAGTGCTCTTCCTTCTTCGGACCGTTTGCGCTCTGATAGCAGACGCACTTTTCCGCGATGCGCCGGTATCCCTTTTTCTGATAAAAACCGTAGTTGCAGGTGGTATCCGTAAAAAGATAGACATTCTGGCAGCCGTTCTGCCGCATGAAATGATAGAAACGCCGCAGCAGTGCGCTGCCAATGCCGTGCCGCTGGATGCGTGGGTCTGTGATAAACAGCACCAATTCGCCGTCGAACTCCTTCTTTGCGGAGCGCAGCAGTGCCCGGTCTGCGCGGGTTTCGGCCAGATTGTTGCGCAGAATGCGTCGGCCGCTCGGGTATGCAAAAAGTTTTGCCTTGTTCCAGAGCAGGGGCGCCAGGAAGCGCAGCTTGCCCGGCAAATAGGGCAGATACTCGCTCCTGCCCAAAATGACGCCCACGACCTCGCCCTGCCGGATGGCAAGGCAGCTGTAGTTCTGTTCAGATAGATAGTGATAGAGCTGAATTTTGCGCAGTGCACGCTCGATGGGCGCGGGATAGCTCGTTTTGCCGCCCCAGGTCTTTCGTATGAGTGTTTCCAGTTGTGCGTAGTCCGCCCGGGTAACCTGGCGGAACTTTATTTGATCCATAAATCCTCCTCGTTTATTTGCCTTGCACTTCAGGCCGTCTAGCTTTAGAATAGAGTATGGGGTAACCCAATAGTCAAGGAGCGAAGAGAATTATGTACGAAAATTCACAAATTTATTTTACCACGGGCGAATTCGCCCGGCTTTGCGGCGTCCGGAAAGACACGCTTTTTCACTACGACGAAGTTGGCATTTTAAAGCCGGAAATCGTGCGGGAAAACGGCTACCGCTATTATTCCATCAACCAGTTTTTCCTGTTTGATATCATCTCTGCGCTCAAAAAGGCCGGGGCAACCCTGGGCGAAATTCGGGACTATATTGCCCGCAGGAGCCCGGAAGGCTTTCTGAAACTGCTGGAGGAAAAAAGCGCCTATCTCGCCCGAGAGCAGCAGAAAATTGCCCAGGTACAGCGCTTTATCGCCAACACCCGGGAGCGCACGCAGAAGGGAATTGCCGCGGCCTGCGGCCGGGCGCGGGTGGAGCAGTGCCCGGAGGAATACTTCATCGTTGTGCGCATCGATTCGGCCGAGCAGGGCTCGACCAAGAACCACATGCCCAAAATCCGGGATCACTTCCAGTTTTGCGATGAGCATATGGTGGGCGATGAGCTTCCCTTCGGGGCGATTATCGAGCAAAAGAACTTGGAAAAAGGCTGGTATAAGGAGAGCTGGTATTTCAGCCGGGTAGACCGGCAGTATGGGGGAGAGCGGTTTTTCCAAAAGCCGGCAGGCAGCTATGCCATCATCGAGCACCGCGGCTCGTATGAGAGCATGGACGATTCCTATGAAGCCCTCAAAGCCTATATCGCAGAGCAGGGGCTGCGCATCTGCGGGCATGCCTATGAGCACGAGCTTTTGAGCTACTTTGCCGTGCCGGATCCCAGCGAATATGTCATCCAAATCAGCATTCAGGTGGAGCCGGCGGCGCATGGGCGCAGATAAGGCGCCCGCAGATGGGCCCAGCGGCGAAAAAAGGGTGCAGCGGCCCGTGCCCGGCGCTTCAGGCAACATTTACAGCTTTACAGCAATCTGAATACCAGATATAATTTTAGTGAGAGAAAAACGGTGGTATACGCATGAAACGAGGATTGTTTTTGACATTGGAAGGCGTAGACGGCTGCGGCAAATCCACGCAGCTCGCCTTTTTGACCGAATATTTGAAGCAAAAGGGGCTGGATGTGCTGCTGACCCGGGAGCCGGGGGGCTGCGCCATTCCGGAGCAGGTGCGGCAAATCCTGCTGAACCCGGAAAACCGGGAGATGTCGGCTGAGACGGAGATGCTGCTCTATGCCGCTGCCCGCGCGCAGCATATTGCAGAGAAAATTCTGCCGGCGCTGGAGGCGGGCAGGGTTGTGCTCTGCGACCGCTATCTGGATTCCAGCATCGCCTACCAGGGCTATGGCCGGGGGCTGGGCGAGCAGAGAGTGCGGCAAATCAACTGGTATGCCCAGGAGCACTGTATGCCCGACGCGACGTTCCTCTTCCTGCTGGAAGTGGAGCGCTCCTTTGAGCGCATCCGGCAGGGGCGGCAGAGCACAGACCGCCTGGAGCAGGAAGGCCGCGGCTTTTTCGAGCGGGTGGATGATGGCTTTCATGCGCTGGCGGAGCGGGAAACGCGCATCCGCGTCATCGATGCCGCCAGGAGCGTAGAGCAGGTCTGGGCAGAACTGCGGCAGAAAGCGGACGAGGTCTTAGAGCAGTGGCAAGATATATAGGGCAGCAGGAGCAGGCACTGCATCGGGATATCTTAGAGGGGCGCATGGCCGCGGCCTATCTCGTCACTTCGGCGGGAGAGGAAGACGCGCATCTGGCCGCCCGGGAAATCGTACAGCGGATTTTCTGCGAGAAAAAAACGGCCTGCGGGGCCTGCCTGGCCTGCCGCAAATTCGAGGCCAGCAACCTGATAGACTATCTGGAAATCGATGCCAAAGGCGGCATCAAGATGGAGGAGGTGCGCCGCATCCCCGAGTTTTTGGCCAACCGGGCGCAGGAAGGCGGGGCAAGGTGCATTTTTCTCAAAAATGCGGATGAGCTGACCGTGCAGGAGCAGAACTATCTGCTTAAAAGCCTGGAAGAACCGGCAGAAGGCGTGGTGTTTGTGCTCTCTGCGGCCCAGGGCGAGCGCCTGCTGCCCACGGTGCGCTCCCGGTGCATCGAAATTCGCATCCGGCCCATTCCCAAAAAGGAGCTGGAGCGCCAGCTGGAGCAGAGCATGGGCAAAGAGCAGGCCGCGTTTGCGGCGGCGTGGTCGGGCGGCTCCTATGCTCAGGCACAGAAGATCGCCGGCGATCAGGAGCTGGCGGAAGTGCGCCAGAGCGCGGCAAAAGTCTGCATCCGCCTGGCGACCAAGAAGAACCCCTCTGTTTTCGAGATGGAGAAGGAGATCATGCGCCAGGAAGCGCGCATGGGGGAAGTTTTCTACGCCATCGCCACGCTCATGCGCGATGCCATCTACCATCAGGCGGGCGGTTTGCCGCTGATGAACTCGGATGATCCGGGCACGGTGCAAACTCTGGCCCACAGTTTTACAAAGGCGCAACTCTACGGTATAATGAAATTAGCATTGGAGCGCTGTGAGCGAAAGCGGCGCTATCCGCAGGTGCGCAGTAAGCTCATCATCATGGGGCTGCTGTTTGATATATTGGAGGTAAAGGCGAAAAGTGTCTGACAAGGTGATAGGAGTCCGGTTCAAAAAGGCCGGCAAGATATATTATTTCAACCCGCTGAGCATCCCCTTCGAGGCGGGCGAGGGCGTCATTGTAGAGACATCCCGGGGCATCGAGTTTGGCGAGGTGGTCATCGGCGCGCGGGAGATCGAGCAAAAAGAGCTGCAAAAGCCTCTGCGGCCGGTGATCCGCCGGGCAGATGAAGAGGACTATGCCCGCATAGAGGCAAACCAGCGCAAGGAGAAAGAGGCGTTTGCCGTCTGCGAGGAAAAAATCAAAAAGCACGGCATGGATATGAAGCTGATCAACGTCGAATATACCTTCGACAACAGCAAAATCGTCTTCTATTTCACGGCCGAGGGCAGAGTGGATTTCCGGGAGCTGGTCAAAGATCTGGCGTCTGTGTTCAAGACGCGCATTGAGCTGCGGCAGATCGGCGTGCGCGATGAGACCAAAATGCTGGGCGGCCTGGGCCCCTGCGGCCGGCCGGCGTGCTGTGCCGAATTTCTGGGGGATTTCCAGCCGGTTTCCATTAAAATGGCGAAGGAGCAGAACCTCTCGCTCTCGCCGACCAAGATCAGCGGCCTCTGCGGCAGGCTGATGTGTTGCCTGGGATACGAGCATGAGTATTATAAGGAGCTGGCGGCCATTCTGCCCCGCAACGGCAGCGAGGTGCAGACGCCGGACGGCGCAGGTGTCGTCATGGAGTCCAACCCGCTGCGGCAGCTGGTGAAGGTGAAGATCGCGGTGGGCGATGAGTTCGATGTGCGCGAATACCCGGTCGGGGAAATTACCGTCCAGCGCCGGGGCAAGCGCCCGCCGGAAAAGCAGGATGCCTCGGAAAAGGGCAAAGAGGCCCCGAAGGCAAAAGAGCCTGCCCGGGCCGAAAAGGCGGAGGAGAAAAAGCCCGAAAAGCCGCGCCGCCAGGAGCGCTCCAGAAGGGGAGGCAGGCCGCCCCGGGGGCCCCGGCCGGAACGCCGGCAGGAGAGCCCAAAAGGAGAAATGTAGAAAATTGAAAAAAGATATTGCTTTTTAGTAGAAGCATGATAAAATAAAAGCGTCAATACTATAGGAGGTGCTTTCCCATGGCATATAGAATTACAGACGAATGCATTAGCTGCGGCGCTTGCGCAGAGGCTTGCCCCGTTGAGGCAATCAAAGAGGGCGACGATATTTATGTGATCGATCCAGATGTATGTATCGAATGCGGCAGCTGTGCAGCAACTTGCCCCAACGATGCAATCGTCGAGGAGTAAAAAAGCTGGAAAGGCAAAAAAGCCCGCGCGTGAGCACGGGCTTTTCTATTTAGGGAAAATATGGAAAAGATAGAGGATCTGGGTTTTGCAGGCCTGCGGTTTCTCCAGAGCGACGGCGTGTTCCGCTTCGGGACGGATGCCGTCCTGCTGGCCTCTTTCGCCCAGGCCAAAAAGGGCGAGACAGTGGTGGATCTGGGAACGGGAAGCGGCATTCTGCCCGTTCTGCTCGCGGGAAGATGCGCGGCCAATTTCATCGGCATTGAATTGCAGGCGGCCGCGGCAGAGCTCGCCCGGCGCAACGTTGCGCTCAATGGCCTGGAGGGGCGCGTCCGCATTCTGGAAGGAGATTTCCGGGAGATTTCCCAAAAGATTCAGCCGGTGCAGGCTGTGGTGGCAAACCCGCCCTACGATAAGCTGGGAGCCGGCGGGCAGAGCCAGCAGGAGGCCATCCGCATTGCGCGGCACGAGGTCGCTTGCAATCTGCGTGAAGTGGTGCAGAGCGCGGCGCGGCTGCTGCAGACGGGCGGGCGGTTTTATCTCATCCACCGGGCGGGCCGCCTGGCAGAAGTGATGCACGAGATGCGGCAGGCCAGGCTGGAGCCCAAGCTTTTGCGCATGGTCGCCCCGGATGCCCAGGCAGAGCCAAACTATATTCTGATCAAGGGCGTGAGGGACGCGGCCGAGGGAATGCGTGTTTTGCCGCAGCTCAATATTTTGCAGCAGGGGGCCTATACGGCAGAGCTGCGGGCGATTTATCATATGGAGGATTAGCATGGCTGGAAAACTGTATATTGTCTCGACGCCTATCGGAAACCTGGGGGATATGACCCGGCGCGCAGCGGAGGTTTTAGAGGCGGCAGACTACATCGCGGCGGAGGATACGCGGCGCACGCTGGCGCTGTTAAACAGCCTTGGCATACGCGGCCGGCTGATCAGCTGCCATGAGCACAGCGGCCAGGCGCGCATGGAGGAGATTCTCGCCCTGCTGGAAGGCGGAGCAGATGTGGCTCTCTGCACGGATGCCGGAACGCCCATCATCTCAGATCCCGGCGCGCCGCTGACGGCGCTGGCGGCAGAGCGGGGCATTGAAATTGTAAGCGTACCCGGGGCATGCGCGGCCATTGCCGCGCTGACGGTCTCGGCCATTCCGGCGGAGAAATTCGTGTTCGAGGGCTTCCTGCCCCGGGATAAGACGCGCCGGCAGGCCATGGAGACCGCCTGCTCGCACCCGTATACGACAATCCTCTATGAGAGCCCGCATCAGCTTGGCCGCACGCTGGGCGAGATGGCCCAAATCTGCCCGGATCGCCGTCTGGCGCTCTGCAAGGAGCTGACCAAGCTGCACGAGAGCGTGCTGCGCGGCAGCGTCCGGGAGCTGGCAGAGCATTTTGCCAGCCATCAGCCCCGGGGCGAATATGTGCTGGTGCTGGCGGGGGCGCCGGAAGAGGCAAAAAAAGAAATCCCAGACGAGGAGATCGCGCTTCTCATCCGGGATTATGCCAAAAAAGGTATGAAAAACAAAGACGCCGCCAAAACTGCCGCCCAGCAGCTGGGCATCAATAAGAACCGGGCCTATGAGATTATGGTAAAGACGCTGGGAAATTAGAGCTTGCCAAGCTTTTTGATGCAGTTCTTGCAGACGGTTTTGCCGTGATAGGAGACGATATCATCCATGTTGTCGCAGAAAATGCAGGAGGGCTGGTATTTTTTGAGCATGATGAACTCTCCGTCCACGAATATTTCCAGGGAATCTTTGATGTCGATATCCAGTGTGCGGCGCAGTTCAACCGGGAGAACGATTCTGCCCAGCGTATCCACTGGACGTACAATGCCTGTAGATTTCATAACTGACCTCCGACAAATTAGTGTTTATAGAATAAATAATATCGATTTTTACAAAATTCGTCAATATCAATCAAAAAGTGTTTTTTAAATAACACAGGAATGACGGCGCATTTTCTGTCATTTTTTCGCCGTCCGGCCCGTATATTGCAGCAGGGGGAGAATATGCTGAAATATATCTGGGCTTTTTTAATTACCGCCGGGCTGGCTGCCGGCCTGGCTACGGGAAACGGCGAGGCAGTCTCTGCCGCCGTGACGGACGGTGCCAAAACAGCCGCCGAGCTCTGCCTCTCCATGCTCGGGGCCTATGCGCTCTATATGGGCCTGCTGGGCGTGCTGGATGACGCCGGGGCCGTGAAGAGCCTGGCGCGCCGCGCCGCCGCTCCGCTTCGGTTTATCTTTCCCGGCCTGAAAAACCAGAAGGCCAAAAGCTATATTGCGCTCAATATGGTGGCGAATTTTCTGGGCATGGGCAACGCCGCCACGCCCTTCGGCCTCAAGGGGATGCAGGAACTGCAAAAGGAAAATAAAAATAAGGAGCAGGCCAGCGACCATATGTGCATGTTTGCCGTGCTCAATACGGCCTCCGTCCAGCTGATTCCGCTCTCGGTCATCGCGCTGCGCTCGGCCTGCGGCTCGGCTGATGCCTCCTGGGTTACGCTGCCTACGCTGGTCGTCTCGGTGGTAACGGCAATTTTCACGGTTCTGCTGGCCAGGGTCTGCGCCGCGCTGGGGAGGCGGCCATGAGCGCCCTGCGCTGGCTTTCCACGGCCGCTCTGCCCATCTTCATCCTGCTGACGCTGGGCTACTCCTTTGCGAAGAAAAGAGACCCTTATGAGGCGTTCACCCAGGGGGCCAAGGGCGGCGCGGGGCTGGTGTTCCAGACCATGCCCTATGTCGTCGCCATGGTATTCGCGGTGGAAATTTTCAAGGCGTCCGGGCTGTTTGAGGCGGCGGGCAGGCTGCTGGCGCCCGTGCTGGGGCCGCTGGGCATCCCGCCCGAGGTCGTCCCCATCGCGATTCTGCGGCCTTTTTCGGGCGGCGGGACGCTGGGGCTCTTGGCCGGAGTTTTGGCGGAATACGGCGTGGACAGCTATATCGGCCGGGTGGCCTGCGTGTATATGGGCAGCGCGGAGACGCTGTTTTACGTCGTCTCCCTGTATATGGGCAGTGTGGGCGTGAAAAAGACGCGGTATGTCATCCCGGCAGCGCTGCTCTCGGATTGCTTCGGCCTGGCGCTCTCCTGCCTGGTTTGCAGGTTTTTCTGAAACATCCGCATTTTTTGGGCAAAAAGCAGGCGGGAAGCCTGCTTTTGCTTTACTCAAAAGGCGGCTTGGAGTATAATAAAAGCTACGGCACTGAAATTTCGGGCAGGGACAAGCCCGAAAGATTTGGAAGAAAACGGTATCCGGCTTTGCCGGTCGTTTCAAATATGGGCGCAGTGCGCCAGAAGGAGAAACCATGAGTAAGAAAACGTTTTACATCACAACGCCTATCTACTACCCCAGCGACAAGCTGCACATCGGCCACACCTATTGCACAGTGGCCGCAGACGCCATGGCGCGCTTCAAGCGGCAGACGGGCTATGATGTCATGTTCCTGACCGGGACGGATGAGCATGGCCAGAAGATAGAGAAAATCGCGAGGGAGAAGGGGATGCAGCCAAAAGAGTATGTCGATGGCATCGTGGCGGGCATTCAGGATCTCTGGCGGCTCATGAATATCTCCAACGACGATTTTATCCGCACGACAGAGCCGCGCCACGAGAAGGTCGTCCAGAAGATTTTTAAGCAGCTCTACGACCAGGGCGATATCTACAAAGGCGAATATGAGGGCTGGTACTGCACGCCCTGCGAATCCTTCTGGCTGGATCGCCAGCTGGTAGACGGCAAATGCCCGGACTGCGGGCGGCCCGTGCAAAAGGCCAAGGAAGAGAGCTATTTCTTCCGCCTCTCCAAATATGCGGACAGGCTCATCAAATACATCGAGGATCACCCGGATTTCATTCAGCCCGTCTCCCGGCGCAACGAGATGCTGCAAAACTTCCTGCTGCCCGGGCTGGAGGATCTGGCCGTCTCCAGAACCTCCTTCAAGTGGGGCATCCCGGTTACCTTCGACGAAGGGCATGTGGTCTATGTCTGGGTAGACGCGCTTTCCAACTACATCACGGCGCTGGGCTATCTTTCGGAAGATGACTCCAAGTTTAAGAAGTACTGGCCGGCAGATGTGCACCTGGTGGGCAAGGAGATCATCCGCTTCCATACCATCATCTGGCCCATCATGCTGATGGCGCTGGGCCTGCCGCTGCCCGAGAAAGTCTATGGGCATGGCTGGGTGATTCTGGAAGGCGGCAAGATGAGCAAATCCAAGGGCAACGTCATCGACCCGGTCAGGCTGGCAGAGCGCTACGGCGTGGATGCCCTGCGCTATTTCCTGCTGCGGGAGATGCCCCTTGGAAGCGACAGCCTGTTCTCCAACGAGATTCTCATTAACCGCATCAACTCGGATCTGGCAAACGACCTGGGCAACCTGCTTTCCCGCACGGTGGCCATGATCGAGAAATACTTCGGCGGCATCATTGGCGCGCCATCCTGCCCCAATGCCGAGCAGGATGATCCCATCACGGCCATGGGCGCGGCGCTTCCGGGCAAAGTGGAAGAGTTGATGGACGGGATGCGCTTTGCCGATGCGCTGACGGCGATTTTTGAATACGTCGGCTCGCTCAACAAGTATATCGATATCACAGCTCCCTGGGCGCTGGCAAAAGACGAGGCCAACAAAGAGCGCCTGGCAACCGTGATGTATCATCTGGCGGAAGGCCTGCGCATTGTGGGCGTCCTGCTGTCCGCTTTCCTGCCGGATACGGCGGAAAAGATTCGCGCTCAGCTGGGCGTGGATGCGGCGCAGTATGACTGGCAGAGCGTCCAGCAGTATGGCGGCCTGCCGGAAGGGACGAAAGTCTGCAAAGGCGCGCCGCTCTTCCCGCGCATCGACGTCGCCAAAGAGCTGGTAGAGCTGGAAGCCATAAACAAGGCTCCTGCGGCGCCCGAAAAGGCCGAAAAGCCAAAGGCGGAAGAGGCGAGCAAGCCGGAAATCACCATCGATGAGTTCGATAAGATTCAGCTCAAGACGGCCAAAGTGCTGGCGGCCGAGAACATCGAGAAAAGCCGCAAACTGCTCAAGCTGACCATTCAGGTGGGCGGCGAACAGCGCACCATCGTCTCGGGCATCCGGGGCTCGTATACGGCCGAACAGATGGTGGGCAAGAGCATCGTCATCGTGGCAAACCTCAAGCCGGCCAAGCTCTGCGGCGTGCTCTCCCAGGGCATGATTCTGGCCGTGGGCGATGGAGACGAGCTGGCCCTTCTGACGACGGATAAACCCATGGCCGATGGGCTGGATGTGGGCTGAAAAGATGGAGATGCCAAAGAGAATCGATTCGCATGCGCATCTGCTGGATGAGAAGTTCGATGCGGATCGGCAGGAATTGATAGAAACGCTTTCGGAGGAGATGGAGGCGGTCATCGAATGCGCCTCCGCTCCGGAAGATTTTGAGAAAATTCTGGCGCTGACCCAGCGCTATGCGCTGATCTACGGCGCGGTGGGTGTGCACCCAACGGATGCCGAGCGCTTTGATGAAAAAACGCCGGAGCGCATCCGCGCTTTGCTGGCCCAGCCTAAAATTCTGGCCATCGGCGAAATCGGGCTGGATTACTACTGGTTCCCGGAAAAGCGGGAGTTGCAGCAGCGCGTTCTGCGCGCGCAGATGGCGCTGGCCGGGGAGCAGGGCGTGCCAGTCATCCTGCATAACCGGGAGGCCACCGGGGATATGCTGGCGCTTCTCGGGGAATTTCCCGGGCAAAGAGGCGTCATGCACTGCTTTTCGGGCAGCGTGGAGACGGCGCGCACACTGCTGGATTTGGGCTACTACCTGGGGTTTGGCGGCGCGCTGACCTTTAAAAACAACCGCAAAGGCGTGGAATCCGCGGCCTATGCGCCGCTGGATCGCATCCTTCTAGAAACGGATAGCCCCTATCTGGCGCCGGTGCCCCTGCGCGGCAAGCGCAACAACCCGGCCAACACCCGCTATGTGGCGGAAAAGCTGGCAGAAATCAAGGGCATTTCTGTGGATCAGGTTGTGCAGGCGGCAAACGCCAATGCCAGAGCGTTATTTGGATTTTAAAGAGAGCGCCGGTTTTCCGGCGCTTTTTTGATGAGGCGTGTGCAAAGGGAATATGCGGTTTTCGGCGGTGCAGATGGCAGGGAATGCCCCGGGCGGCGGGCGGCCGCCCCAAATAAAAAGAGGATGCAATTGCATCCTCTTTTTTGAGATTATCTCGCGTAAATCAGGCGGGCATCCTCATCGTTGTAAAGATACCAGAAGTGGCCTTTGGTGGGCTCGGGATGGCCGTCTTCCGGGGGAAGATTGGTGCCGTCGAAGGTCATGTCGCATTTGTCCGTCTTTTTCAGATAGAGCACATGGTGCTCGTAGGAGCCGGTATTCGGGTCTTTATACCACTCTTCCCAGGGGAAACCAGCCTCCAGCATATCCGGCGTGGGGACCGCGTGCACGATGAACTTGCCGTCGAACCACTGATATTTGCTGTACTGCTCGCTGGCCTCTTCCGTCAGGCCGCTTAAAACTTTCTCTGCGCCGAATCCCATATTGTCAAACGTCGCATAGCATCCATTTTCTTTGAGCATCTCTTTGAGCTTCATAGAAGAACCCTCCTAATATTCATTTGTATGGCAATCGCCATGGGTAGTAAAACCATTATAGCATGTTTTGGCAAAGAACAACAGTAGCGGAGGAAAATTTTTCACGGGGTCAGAAACGGCGCAGACAAAAGCCGCCGGATCTCCCGGCGGCTTTCTGCCTGCAAAGCGGCATCAGGGCCGCAAAAGCTCTTTTGTAACGGCGTGTTTGTGATCCACCATGCCTCTGGGGCTGTCTATCATGGTAACGGCCAGCCGATTGCCCTGGGGGGCATCCTGCCACCATGCCGCCAGCCAGGAGACTTTCTCGGTCTTTTCCGCGCCGCGCAGAGCCGTGCCCGTCTTGGCCGCCATGGGGACATCTTTGATCTGGATAGACTGCGCCGTGCCGGATTTGACGACCGCCCTCAGGCAGGAGAGGAGCGTCTCGACGGTCTCGGGCTTCATGATGCCCTGCATGTAGACCTCCCGCTCGGCCTGGTAGAGCGTCTCATAGTGCAGTGCGTCCGAATATTTGCGGATGCTGCCCACCAGCTTGGGCGCCAGCATATCGCCGTTGTTCTGGAACACGGTGTACATGCTGGCCGCCTGAATGGGCGTCAGCACAATTTCGCCGTGGCCGAACGACATATCCGAAACCAGCTTGCGGTTGATCTCTGTGCCCTCGTTGATGAGGTTGCCCTTGGCCGTGAGCAAATCGAAGGGGACGGCCGTATCGATGCCGATGCGGCTCATATATTCCAGAAACTTCTCCTGGCCCAGATTGAGCGTCGCCCAGGAGAAATAGATGTTATCCGAGAAGCGGAAGGCCATCTCCAGGTTGACCGGGCCGTCTGGCGCCTCGTTGCGGGTTACTCTGTCCCAGTACCAGACGCCGTCCGGCTTCCAGGAGTTGCCCGTTACCTCATAGGGGAACACGCTGTTTGCATCCACAATGCCGTTTTCCAGGGAGGGGACGATGGTAAAGGGCTTTAAGAGCGAGCCCGGGGGATAGAGCCCCTGCGTGGCCTTGGGGAAGAGCGGCGCGCCCGCCTCCTCGCTGTTTAACTGGTTATACACCTCGTCCGAGACGGGGAAGGAGAAGATGTTCGCATCGAAGGAGGGCAGGGAAACCATGGCCTGCACGAAGCCCGTCGTCGGATCCATGACGATGCTTGTCCCAGTCTGTTTTTCCAAAAGATTGCTGGAGAGCGCGTAGTAGGCCCGCTGCTGCAAATCGTGGTTGATGGTCAGGAAAATATCCGCGCCGTTCTCCGCGGGGTTTTCGTAGATGGTAGAGACGTACTGCCCGTCTTTGGTATACATATTGACGCGCAGGCCGTCTTTGGGCTGAAGGTATTCGTCATAATTCAGCTCGATGCCGGATTTGCCCACCAGCGTCGCTCCGGCGAAGCCCTTCTCCTCCAGATCGGCCAGCTGCTCCTCGTTTGGCGTGGAAGCATAGCCCACGACGTGCGCATAAAGCGCGCCGTAGGGGTAGTAGCGCTGGGGGGTGACGGAAGAGCGGTCGATGCTAAGGCTCGGGTCGATGGCCAGAATCTGCGCTTCCAGGCTGGCCAGGCTGTCCTTTGGGGCAGTATAGGCGACGACAGTGCCGTAATGGTTGTCCACAGCCGAGTTATAGCGCTGGCGCAGCTGGGATTTGGCGTCGTCGTCCATGTCAACAAGCGTGCCCAGAGAGGAGATGATGGAGTTGATATCCTGCCCCTCCTGCACGGCGATGATGACGGTATCCGAATAGCTGTTCTGCGCGATGCAGGCGTTATCCGCGGTAAAAATCTCCCCGCGCTTGCCCTTGGTTTTGAGGATGGAGAGCTTATTATCCAGCGCATAGCCGGGCAGGATGAGCTCGGGGGAATACTGGATGTGATACGTGCCCTCATCCTTGATGATGCGGGTGCGCACTTCGTGCTCGATGGTGAAGGCATCGGCCAGGTAGGAGATGCGGAACGTCAGGTAGATGGCATCTCCCTCTATTTGAAGCTGCCGATCCGAAACCTCGATGCTTTTCACGCCCAGCGTGGATACGACATATTCATAGTTACGGACGAAATCTTCCTGGGAAACTTCGCTGTCGCCCTTGGACCAAAGACAGCCGTGCGCCTTTTCGAAATCCAGGGCGGAAATGGCGGCGGCATAGGCGGCGGAGACGTCCTCCGCAGTCCCCCCGAGCGAGCAGGCTGGCAGCGCCAGGCAGAGCAGCAGGAGTATGGCTAGGAAAAACGAGATTTTTTTCATCGCTTGCAGGCATCCTTTTTGAAAAGTTCCTTTTATTATATACGATATAAGAGGGAAATGCAAAATGCGGAAAGGTATAAAACCGGCAGGCCGTGTATATAATAATGCAGTGCAATTATACCAAAAATGGCTTTAAATGGGCAAAAATTTGACATTTGACCCCGGCCGGTATATACTTGTTGCACTGAAAAATGAAAGTTTCGGAGGATTTTATGAAAAGGAGAAGAGAGCGGAACGTCTCTGTAAAAAAAGAGAATGTCTATTCGGGCATCCTCTACCGCGCAAATTTGCCGACGGTTACAGAGCGGGAGCTCACCCTCGCCGACAAGAAACGAGCACAAGAGAAAAAGAAAGCAAAACTGGGCAAACTGATGGGCCTGCTGCAAAGCGCGGCGGGCAGGGTAGGCGCCTTTTTCGCCAAGGCCAAAGCTGGCATGAGAAGCTTTACAAGGGGCTATGAGGCCGGCGGGGATAACCGCAGGTTCTATGTCAGCGTCGCGGCAAGCGCGGCGGCGCTCATCGCCATCACGCTGGTCTGCACATCCGGCATTCTGGAGCCGCCCAAGGCGCAGATTACCGTCAACGATACGGGCAGAATCGTCTCGGCGGATACCCGGGCCAAGACGGTGGGCGAGTTTTTGGAAAAGAACCAGATCATCCTGGAAGAAGGGGATGTGCTGGAAGTCGCGGCGGATACGCCCATTGCCGACGGCATGGAGATCGTCATCCGGCGCGCACTGCCGCTGACCATCGTCAACGGCGGTGAGGAGACGCAGGTTAAGCTGCTGGCCGGAACCGTCCAGGAGGCGCTGGAGCGGGCAGGCGTAGAGGTCAGCGAGAGCGATGAAGTCTACCCGGCCATGAGCTCGTATGTCAGCTCGGGCACGACCATCAGCATCATCAAAGTGACCGAGCAGACCATCACGGAAGACGAGACGCTCTACTACAAGGAAATCACCAAGAGCGATTCCAAGCTGGCAAAAGGCAAGAAGCAGGTGGTGACCGAAGGGGAAAACGGCCTCCAGCGGCATACCATCAAAATCGTCTATAAAAACGGCATCGAGGTTTCGCGCACAGAGATTGGCGTGGAAGTCGTCAAGCAGCCGGTGGATAAAGTGGTCCATATCGGGACGTACGTCGCCCCGGAAAAGAAGCCGCAGAAGCCTTCTTCCACCAGCAAGCCCAGCAACCCCACCGGCGACGGAGATACCGCCGGCGAGCCGACGGACGATTCGGGCAAGCGCACCAGCGTGCCCTCTGTGGATGAGATTCACCAGGGCAACCTCTATGAGCACGGCCAGGCGGCGCCGCCGGCCTCCTCTATCATCGCAAAGACGGTGGTCATCGATAAGATTACGGCCTATACGGATACGGGCAACGCCACCGCCACGGGCACCTATCCCCGCATGGGGACGATTGCCGCAGACCCCAAACGCTTCCCGTATGGAACCAAGGTCTATGTCCCGGGGTACGGATACGGGCGCATCGAGGATACCGGCGGCTTCCGCAACGCCTCGTATACGCAGTTCGACCTGTTTATGTACAGCGAGAGCGATTGCAGAAACTGGGGCGTCAAGCGCAGCTGGAAAGTCTATATTCTCAAATAACGCAAAAAAAGCAGGGCAGTGCGCTCTGCTTTTTTCTTTCCCCAAGGCGCCGAAAAACGCGCAGGCAGCGGTTTGCATTCGCGGCAGCCGTGTGCTATACTGCTCAAAAAGAAAGGGAGAGAAGCAAATGGAATCGGCAGCTCTGATTGTAGAAGGCGGCGGGATGCGCGGCGTATATGCCGCGGGCGTGATGGATTTTTTTCTGGATAAAAAGCTCTGCTTTGCGGCGGCCTATGGCGTATCGGCCGGGGCAGGGCATCTTTGCAGCTTTCTTTCCGGCCAGAGGGGGCGCGCTGTGGCCATCAATCTGGATTATCTGGGCGATAAGCGCTATTGCAGCCTCCATAGCCTGATTAGAACAGGAGACCTGTTTGGCGCGGATATGCTCTATAACATCATCCCCAACCAGCTGAATTTATACGATTACGCCGCCTTTGCCGCAAATCCCACGCGCTTTTTCGCCGCCGTTACCAACTGCCGGACGGGCCAGGCCGAATACCTGCCCATTTTGGATATGAAGCGGGATATCATCAAAGTGCGGGCCAGCAGTTCTCTGCCCATGCTGGCGCGGATGGTGGAAATCGATGGGCAAAAATACCTGGACGGCGGCATGGCGGATAGCATTCCCCTACAAAAATCCATGGCAGACGGCAACCGGAAAAACGTCCTTATCTTAACCCAGCACGACGGCTATATCAAAGGGCCAAACCGGGCTATGGGGCTGATTGCCATGAAATACCGCAAATATCCTGGGCTGGTGGAAGCGACGCGCACCCGGCATATCCGCTATAACCAGGCGCTGGAGCTGATTCGGCAGGAAAAGGAGCGGGGCAATGCCTTCGTCATCCAGCCGCGGCATCCCGTGCAGATTGGGCGGGTGGAGAAAAACCGCGAAAAACTCTGGGCGCTTTACGAGGAGGGCTATGCCGATGCCCAGCGCTGCTGGCCCGAGCTTCAGGCTTTTCTGCAAAAGGCGGCGGAGCAGAGCGGGCAGTAGAGCCATGCGGCAAAGCAAAGAAGAGAAACCAAAAAAGGAACTGCCGGGATGCAGTTCCTTTTCCTTTGCCCGCACTATTTTTGCCCGCTTTTCCTTGCTTGGAGCAGGTGGAGCGCCAGACTGCTCATGCCGATGCCCAGCAGTGCGATGCCGAGAATCTCCTCTGCCCGGCTATTCTGCTTTTGCGCCGATTCGCCGCACAGCTCTTGGACTGTCGTCCCCAGCGTTTCCGCCAGTTTGGGCAGAGAATCGATATCCGGGCGGGATAGCCCCCGCTCCCATTTGGAGACAGCTTTGTCCGTCACGTTCATTTTCTCTGCCAAATCACCCTGCGTCATGCCCAGCGCCATCCGCAAACCGCGGATGCGCTCTCCCATATGCCTGATTGCCATAATGCTCCCTCCTTGCTGCCCCTATCTTACGCTTTCCCCTTTGCAAACGCAACCGACGGCCAGTTTCCGCAGGTAAACCGCTGGTTGAGCGGCAAGCCGATGCCGGCCATCAAAAAAATGCGGCGCCAGCCGGAAAACCTGCGCCGCATTTTTGCTCTATTTTTCCCCAGGATTTTTGCCTTTGGGCCGCTTTTTGCACTGAGCAGAGAAAGCACAGGCCGAGCAGTCTCCGCCGCAGGAGCCCGCGCCGTGTTTTTTGACGAAGCGCCAGGCGAAAAAGCAGGCGGCGGCCAGCGCGGCGATGAGCAGATAATCCCAGATATTCATGTAAAATCCTTTCGCTGGGCTAAAATCCCAGAATGAGCCCGATGGTATAGACCAAAAACGCCGCAAGCCATGCCACCGCGCACTGGGTTATCACGACGCCCAGCGTGGAGCTGCGCTTGCCCAGCTCCTGATTCATGGCGCCGACTGCCGCAACGCAGGGCGTATAGAGCAGCGTGAAAACCAGGAAAGAGAGGGCCGAGAGCGGGGAGAACATGCCGGATAGAACCGCGGGCAGCGTCTCCAGCGAGGAACCCGTGAGGATGGAGAGCGTGCTGACCACGGCCTCCTTGGCGGAAAAGCCGGTGATCAGCGCGCTGGCCGCCCGCCAATCCGCAAAGCCCAGCGGAGTGAAAATGGGCGCGATGAGCTTGCCGATGCTGCCCAGCATGGAGGTTTCGCTGTTCTCCACATAGTTGAATCGGAAATCGAAGCTCTGCAAAACCCAGATGATGACCGTCGCCAGCAGGATGACGGTGAACGCCTTTTTGAGGAAATCCTTGGCCTTTTCCCACATATGCAGCGAGACGCTCTTGGCCGAAGGCAGGCGGTAGGAGGGCAGCTCCATGACGAAGGGAACTGGGTTGCCCCGGAATTTGGTCCCTTTTAAAATGAGCGCGGCTATGATGCCGGCCAGAATGCCGAATATGTAAAGGCCGATGGTAACCAACGCGGCACAGCCCGGGAAAAAGGCGGCGGAAAACATGGCATAGATGGGCAGCTTGGCACTGCACGACATGAAGGGCACCAGCAGGATGGTCATCTTGCGATCCCGATCCGAGGAGAGCGTGCGCGTGGATAAAATCGCCGGGACAGAGCAGCCAAAGCCCACCAGCATGGGGACGAAACTGCGCCCGGAAAGCCCCAGGCGGCGCAATGGTTTATCCATGATAAAGGCGATGCGCGCCATATAGCCGCTGTCTTCCAAAAGCGAGAGCAGGAAAAACAGAATAATGATGACGGGCAAAAACGAGAGCACGCTGCCCACGCCCGCGCAGACGCCGTCGATGAGCAGGGACTGCAAAATGGGGTTGATCTCGGCATAGATGAGCAGGCCCTCAAAGCCGTCGATGGCCAGCTGAACGCCCTCTGCCAGCAAATCCTGGAAGAAAATGCCGATGGGGCCAAACGTGATCCAAAATACGGCAAACATGATGGCGACGAAGATGGGAAGCGCCCAGATGCGGTGCGTCAGCAGGCTGTCGATCTTGAGCGAACGCAGCTGCTCCCGGCTCTGCTGGGCTTTCACCACGGTTTTCTCGCAGAGCTCCTCGATATAGGAATAGCGCATATCTGCCAGAGCGGCCAGGCGGTCTGTGCCCAGATCGCTCTCCATTTCCCGGACGATGTGATCCACGATATCCAGCTCGTTTTCGTTGATATTGAGGGCGGCTATGGTCGGCTCGTCGCCCTCGACCAGCTTGGTTGCCGCAAAACGCACGGGAATTTTGCTGGCCTCGGCATGATCTTCGATGAGATGGCAGAGCGCGTGAATCGCCTTATGCACCGGCCCGGAGCAAAAATCCAGCCGCCGGGGCAGCCGCTTTTTCTCGCCCGCGGCGATGGCCGCAGAGACGAGATCTTCGATGCCCTCGTTTTTGCTGGCCGAGATGGGAACGCACGGGATGCCCAGCTCGGCCGAAAACTTGCCGAGATCGATGCTGCCGTGATTGGCGCGGACTTCGTCCATCATATTCAGCGCCAGCACCATGGGAATATTCAGCTCCAGAAGCTGGAGTGTCAGATAGAGATTGCGCTCGATATTCGTCGCGTCGATAATATTGATGATGGCATCCGGGTGCTCATGCAGCAGGAAATCCCGGGTAACGACCTCCTCTGAAGTATAGGGAGAGAGCGAATAGATGCCGGGGAGGTCCACCACGATCATCTCCGGGTGCTTTTTGACGATGCCCTCTTTGCGCTCGACGGTAACCCCGGGGAAGTTGCCCACATGCTGGTTGCTGCCCGTCAGCTGGTTAAACAGGGTGGTCTTGCCGCAGTTCTGGTTGCCGGCGAGTGCGAAGATCATGCGCGGCCTCCCTTCTGCTGGGCAGACGCGGCCTGCGCGTCTGCGATTTGGATGCGCTGGGCGTCTTCCTTGCGCAGCGTCAGCTCATAGCCGCGCAGGTGAATTTCGATGGGGTCTCCCAGCGGCGCCATTTTGCGCACGAAAACCTTAGTGCCCGGCGTGAGCCCCATATCCAAAAATCTGCGCCGCAATGCGCCTTCTCCGCCCACGGCCGCGATGGTGCCGCCCTGGCCGATTTGCAGATCGTCGAGTGTCATACGATGCCTCCTCCAAAGTGTTAGCCGCGGCTAACTTCTGTGCCGATAAACGGGCAAGAATTTCTTGCCCGTTTATCAGTTTACACGCAGGCCCCGGCGCTGTCAAGAAGAAGCATGGCGGATTTTAACTATTTTTATTGCTCATGCGGCAGCGCACGAGCAGGCGCTTTAAGGCCGCGCCGTTGAAGGGGATGAGCGGATACAGATAGCTTTTGCCCGAGACGGTTTTATTCGTCGCTAAAAGCAAAATGATGATGAGGATGCCGAGAATCAGCCCCCAAAGGTTGAGCAGCCAGGTGAGCACCAGCAGCATGATGCGGCAGAGGTTGAACGCATAGCCAAGCTCATAGCTGGGCTGGGCGAAGTTGCCCACGGCCACCAGGCCCATATACATGATCACTTCGGGCACGAACCAATGCGCCTGCACGGCGAAATCGCCCAAAATCAGCGCGCCGATGACGCTGAAGGAGTTGGAGAGAGAGTTTGGCGTGTTCAGCGAGGCCAGCTTGAGCCCGGAGAGCGCAAACTCGAAAAAGAGCAGCTGGGCGATGATGGGCACAGAGTTGGGCGTCTCGATCTGCACGAAGGTCAGCCAATCCGGCACCCACTGCGGGTTTTTGACCAGCAGATACCAGACGGGCGTCAGGAAAATCGTCATGAAAAAGACGAAGGAGCGCACGAAGCGCAGGTATGTCCCGACCACAGGTGGGAAGCAGTAGTCGTTGCTGTCCTGCACGAAATCGAAAAAAGAGGCGGGCAGGATCATGACGGAGGAGGTGTTGTCGATGATCACGACAATGCTCCCCTCGGCAATGCTGGCGGCGGCCGCATCCGGCCGCTCGGTATAGCGCACTTTTGGAAACGGGTTATACCAGCCTTTGTCCATCAGCGCCTCGTTCAGGCTCTCCTGCGCCATAGTCAGGGAATTGACGTTTAGATGATCGATTTTGTCCTGCAGTTTTTTGAGGAAATCCTGGTCCACCTTTTCATTCAGATAGGCCAGCACGACGTTGGTCTTGGAGCGGGAGCCGACCATGTGCTTTTCCATGACGAGGTCTTCCGTGCGCATGCGGCGGCGGATGAGCGCGGTGTTTTGCACCAGAATTTCGCTGAAGCCGTCGTGCGAGCCGCGCAGCACTTTCTCATCCTCCGGCTCCTCGATGCCCCGGCTGGGGTAGGCCCAGGCGTCCATCAGAATCGCCTCGGGGAAGAGGTCGATAAACAGCACGATAGAGCCCGTCAGAAGCTGGCGGGAGATATCGTCAAAATTGCCCGAGACGCTGGCCTCGGTATACGTGATATATTTTTCCAGAAACTGGCTGGGCGTGATATCCTGCGGAATATCGCTGTTGGTCTCGTAGAGCATAAACCGGGTAACCTTCTCCAAAATGTCGTCTTTGGCGAACCCGTTTATCATATAAAGATAGGCCGTATGCCCATGGACGTCCAGCCGGCGCTTGATGATATCGAAACTTTTTTCCGTGCGCATCCGGTTGTCGAAAGATGCGATCTGCTCTTGCCACTTTGTTTGCATAAAAAACCTCCGTTCCCTCTTAAAATGCGCGAAATCGGCTGTGCTATGCGTATGAAAATGAAAAAAACGGGAAAAATAGGAAAACAAACCAAACAAAAGGAGACTTTTTATGGAACTGAAAGATTCAAAGACACTGGAAAACCTGTATGCGGCCTTTGCCGGGGAGACGCAGGCCTGGGGCAAATACGGCTTTTTTGAGGCGCAGGCCAAAAAAGACGGCTACCAGCAGATCGCCTCTATCTTCCATGAGACGGCTAAAAACGAGGGCGCCCATGCGAAAATCTGGTTCAAATACATCATGGGCGGAATCGGCACGACCGAGCAGAACCTGAAGGATTCCGCCGAGACGGAGAATTACGAGTGGACGGAGATGTACCGCCAGTTCGCAGAGCAGGCAAAAGAGGAGGGCTTTGACGAGATCGCCCATAAATTCACGATGGTGGCCGAGATCGAGAAATCCCACGAAGAGCGCTATAAAAAGCTGCACGAGAATATCAAAGAGGGCAAAGTTTTCTCCAGAAACGAAGGCGCAGTATGGGTCTGCAAAAACTGCGGCTATATCCATACGGGAGAGACGCCCCCGGAAGTCTGCCCGGTCTGCTCGCATGCAAAGGCGTATTTCGAGATCGAGGCAAAGAACTATTAAAACAGCAGATTGGCACCAAGAATCCGGCAAAATTTTGCCGGGTTCTTTTTTTTTGAAAACTTTTATGTTAAACTGGAGGGGAGATTTGGAAAACCAATAGGAGGATTACTATGGCAAAAAAAGAACTTGTTCTCATTGGCGCCGGAAAAATCGGCCGGGGCTATATCGCCGATCTGTTCAACACTGCGGGATATAAGCTGACTTTTTTGGAATATTCCGAAGCGCTGGTGCAAAAGCTGCGCGCGCAGGGCTACTATACTGTTTTCCGTAGCCACAGCGATAAACCCGGCTATGACAAAGCGGTCATCCGGGGCTATGACGCCTTCTGCACGCAGACGGAATACGAGCAGTGCCTGAACGCCATTGCAAATACCAACTACGTCAGCATTCACGTTTTCCCGGGGGCATGCGAATCCATCGGGCATATGCTGGGCGATGCCGTCAAGCTGCGCTATCAAAACGGCAATACCGAGCCGCTAGATTTGCTGTTCTGCGTCAACTTCGTCTACCCCGGCGATATCTTCAAAAAGTATATGCTGGAGCGGCTGAATGAGGAAGAAGCCGCCTTTATGCAGGAGCATGTGGGCTTTGTGGAATCCCTGGTCTACCGCCTGGGGGCAGACCCGATGCCCGATATGCGCGCGGAAGACGAGCTTTCCATCCTCTCGGGCGACAACGACTATCTGCCCGTGGGCGACGAATGGAAGGGCGCGATTCCGGAGGGCGTCAAGCTGCCCGTGCGCGATCATATGCCGGCGCGGCTGGTGTATAAAATCTGGGCGGGCAACACGAGCCACCTGGCCAGCGCTTCCTTCGGCCAGAGAAAGGGCTATCAGTGGGCTTGGCAGAGCCAGAACGATCCGTATGTGAGAAAATGCGCGGCGTTCTGCGCCAGAGAGGCCAGCTGGGGCATCGCGACGGAGTTTGGCATGGAGGAGACGAATCTGCGCGAGCACCCCGAGGAGCGCTTCGATCCCGCTTCCGTCAACCCGGATGTGGAAGATCCGCTGACGCGCATCGCCCAGGATCCTAAGCGCAAGCTCGCCAGAAACGACCGCCTGGTCGGCCCGGCGCTTCTGTGCCTCAAGCATGGAAGAATCCCCTACTACCTGGCCCGCAGCGCGGCGATGATGTTCTATTTTGAGAGCCCGAAGGATGCGGCGGCGGTGGAGATTCAGGAATATCTGAAGGAAAACGGCATCGAGAAGGCAATCGAGAAATATTGCCAGCTGGATCGCTCCAAAAAGGAAGAGGAAATGCTCTTCCAGCTCATTTTGGCGCAGTATTTCGATGTGAACGAGGGCGACCATTTTGATATGCCCTACTACAAGAAAATATAACTTAGGCAAGATGGCACCCGTCTCTTAAGCGGGTGCCATTTTTCGAGCAGCCGGGGGCACACCCTTGCTGATTGAAGCGTGGCAAAGCCGCGGCCTGTCGCGTGAAATGACGGGGCAAGCCCCTTATTGAGCAGCATGAAAAACGGTCCCGGGGGACCGTTTTTTATTGGCCCGCCCGGGAGCGGCAAATCAGTAAAAAAATATCGTAGGGCAATGCTCTATACAGGGCCGGGCGGTTGTTATATAATAAGAAAGAGATTTGAATTTCATAGGAGGATGAAACAATGGCGAAAAAACAGGCTGTTCTGATTGGCGCGGGCAAAATTGGCCGCGGCTATCTTGCCGATCTCTTTTCACAAATTGGCTACCACCTGACGTTCCTCGAATACAGCGAGGAACTCGTCAAAAAAATGCGGGAGCAGGGGTATTATACCGTCAATATGGCGCATGCGGATGTGCCGGACGAAGTGTTCAAAATTTCAAACTACGACGCTTTCTGCACGCAGACGGAAGAGGAGCAGTGCGTCCGGGCGATTGCCGATACAAACTACGGCAGTATCCATGTGTTCCCGGGGGCATGCGAATCCATCGGGCATATGATCGGCAAGGCCATTCAGCTGCGCATCGCCGAGGGCAATCAGGAGACGCTGGATTTCCTCATCTGCGTCAACTTCCTAAAGCCCACGCAGATACTCAAAGGCTATATCAATGAAGTGCTCTCCACGCCTGAGGAGCGGGCATACCTGGAGGAAAAAGTCGGCTTCTCGGAATGCCTGGTGCACCGCAACGGCATGGTGCCCACGCCGGAGCAGCTGGCAAAAGACCCGATTGCTGTCTATGCCGGGGATACGCCGCACCTGACGGCGGACGGCGAAGCATTCAAGGGCGAGCCGCCGGCGGGCATGAACCTGCATCTCATCGACAAGATGGAAGGCCGCCTGACGCAGAAAATCTGGAATATCAACATGCGGCACTGCTGCACGGCCTACTACGGCCGCAAGTTCGGCTATACCTACTACGATGAATCCATCAGCAACCTGTATATCGTCCGCTGCCGGGATCTGGCGGCCAGCGAGGCCAACTTTGCGCTTTGCGCGGAATTTGGCTTCACCATGCAGGAGCTGAAGGAAATTTTCCCCGAGAAGAAGGAGCGGTTCGACCCGGATAAGGTGGATCGCTCGGAAAAAGACCTGCTGGACCGCATCGGCGCAGACCCTATCCGCAAGCTGGCCAAGGGCGACCGCTTTATCGGCCCGGCGCTGGCCTGCCTGAGACACGGCAGAATGCCCTATTATTTGGCGCGCGGCGCGGCCATGGGCTACTACTTCAAAAATGAGAACGACCCGGCGGCCTGCGAGATTCTGGCCTATGTTGCCGAGCACGGCATCTGGGACGCTGTAACCAAATATTCCGGTCTTTCGGATGATGAGCCCTGCGAGAGGCTCTTAAAGGAGCTGATCGTCGGCCATTACTACGAGGCAGGCGAGATGGATCCGTTCGATATTGAGTATTAAAACGCGGGCCCGGCAGCTGGCTTAGCTGCCGGGTTTTTGCATGGCCCAAAATAAGAAGGGAAATAAAAAATGCAGAAAAAGATCGTGCTGATTGGCGCGGGCAACATTGGCAAGGGATATATCGCGGATCTCTTCTATTCCCGGGGTTACAAACTGGTTTTTCTGGCGCACAGCATGCGGCAGACGCTGAGCATGCGCCGCGAGGGGAAATACCCGTTCTATAAAGTCTCGGATGAGGGCGAGATGCAGGAGCGCTTTATCTCGGGCTACGAGGTGTATTCCACGGCCGAGGAGCGGGAGCAGTGCGTGCAGGCGCTCTGCGAGACGCAGTATGCCTCTGTGCATCTCTATCCCAAATCCTATCCGGATATTGCGGAGCTTCTTGCGCGGGTGGTGAAGCGCAAGGTGGAGCAGGGCGAGGAGAGCACGCTGGATGTGCTGCTCTGCGTCAACTCCATTCGCCCGGCGAAGGTGTTCAGAAAGCTGATTTTGGAGCAGCTGGAAACCGAAGAACAGCGGGCGTATTTCGAGAAGAATATTGGCCTAATCGAGACGCTGACCAACCGCGGCGGCTACGAGCCGGATGAGCGGTTTTTGCAGGCACATCCCAATGCCGTCATCGTCAGCGGGAGCGAGGATCTGCCTGCGGACCAGGAGGCGTTTAAGGGCGAGATTCCGGCGGATGCACCGCTCAAATTGCTGGATCGCTTTGAGGGGCGGCTGATCAATAAGCTTTGGAGCGGCAATATGCGTCATGCCTCTATGGCGCTGTATTCCGAGTTCCTGGGCGGAACGCAGATGTGGAGGGTGGCGCAGGATCCCTATAGCTGCATGTGCATCGACGAGGCCGGGGAGGAGGCGCTCTTTGCCGTTACCCGGGAGTTTGGTTTCACGCTGGAAGAGCTGAGCGAGGGCAGCCACGATATGCGCTATGAGGAATACTGGAAAAAGCTGCAAAAGAAGCAGGATAAGGATTCGGTCTACCGCGTGGCGGCGGATCCCATCCGCAAGCTGGAAAAGGAAGAGCGCATGGTGGGCCCGGCGCTGGCCTGCATCCGCCATGGCCGCCTGCCCTACTTTATCTCCAAAAGCATCGCGCTCATGTATCGCTTCCGCAACGAGAAGGATGAGCAGGCGGTGGAGCTGGAGGAGTATATCCGGGAGCATGGCCTGATGGCCGCGATGGAGAAGTATTCCGGCCTTTCGGACGATGTCCCCGAAGAGAAGCTGCTAAAACAGCTGATTGCCGCGCAGGATCGGGATTTCCAGCTGCAAAAGGCAGTCAGAAGTGCGTTTCCCAAAAGAAACGATACGAGTATAGTTGCAAATTAGTGTTGTAAAAAAGAAATTTTCTTGCTATACTAATTTCATCAATGCAAAAAGGAATTAGGAGGAAAGAGCATGGCAAAGAAGGCAGTTTTGATTGGCGCGGGAAAAATTGGCCGCGGCTTTTTGGGGGATATTCTCTATCACGCCGGGTATGAGCTGACGTTTCTTGTGCATAGCCCAGTTCAGACGCAGCAAATGCGCGATCAGGGGTATTATACGATTTTTCAGACCAGCGAAGCCACGGGAGAGATGCGCAAAGTGCGCATCGACGGCTATGCGGCCTATTGCACCGTAACCGAGCAGGAGCAGTGCGCCGAGGCCATCGCCCAGGCAGATTATGCCACTGTGCATATCTACCCGAACGCCTGCGCGGATGTGGGCCATCTGATTGGCGAGGGCATCCGCCTGCGGGTGAAAAACGGCGTGCAGAAGACGCTGGATGTTCTGATGTGCGTCAACTTCTTCGGCTCGGACGAGATGATCAAAAAATTCATTCTGGAGCGGCTTGAGACGGAGGAGGAGCGGGCGTATCTGGAGGAGAAAGTCGGCCTGATCCGCACGCTGACCTACCGAGGCGGCAACGGGGCGACCCCGGAAATGCTGGCGGAGGACCCGATTGCCGTTGCGGCTTCGGATTATCCCTATCTGCCCGTGGATGCGGAGGCGTTTCGGGGTGAGCTGCCCGAAGGCATCCAGATCCGCAAACTGGATCGCTTTACCGGCCATCTGACGGCAAAGCTCTGGGGCATCAACCTTTGGCACTGCACGCTTGCCGCCTATACCCAGTTTGCCGGGCACGAGCTTTTGTGGAAAGGCGCCGTGCAGCCGTATATCCGCTCCTGCGTGGATGCGGCCAGAAGGGAGAGCGATTTCGCCATCAAGGCGGAGTTCGGCTTTACGGATGAGGATTTGAAGCTCTCTGCCCGCACGCAGGAGGATAGCAGCAGGCAGTGGGAAAAGAGCATGAACCCGGAGGATACAGACACGGTTTACCGCGTGGCGGCAGACCCAATCCGCAAACTGCAAAAGCAGGAGCGGCTGGTGGGCCCGGCGCTGGCCTGCCTGCGCCATGGCAAACTTCCCTATTTCATCGCCAGAAGCATCGCGCTCATGTGCTTCTTCCATAACGATGCGGATGCCTCGGCTGTGGAATTGCAGGAGTATATCGCGGCAAACGGCGTGGGGGCGGCGCTGGAAAAATACTGCGGGCTTTCGGATACCCAGGAGCAGGAGGCGCAGCTGCGCCAGCTGGTTTTGGGGCATTACCGGGAACTGCTGGCCTCTAAAGCATAGAAGAGCGCTGAGAGATTGAAAGAAAAAAAGCGGGGAAAGCGGATAATTTTGGAAAGAAAATTGTGCTGATTGGCGCGGGCAAAATCGGCAAGAGCTATCTGGGTGATCTGTTTGCCGCAGAAGACTTTCGTCTGATTTTTCTGGCGCACAGCAGGCAGGCCTAGCCCTGCCCGAACGGATGAGAGGAGAAAAGAGAGTGGAGAAATGCAAGAAACACCTGGTGCTGATCGGCGCGGGCAAAATCGGCTGCGGCTACCTGGCGGATTTATTTGGAAGCGCGGGCTATTCGCTGACGTTTCTGGTGCACAGCCCGGCTCAGACCCAGAAGATGCGGGAGCAGGGTTACTATACGCTGTTCGTTACAGGCGAGCAGTCGGGAGAGACGGTAAAGCAGAAAGTCTCGGGCTATGAGGCCTTCTGCACAGCTACAGAGCGGGAGCAGTGCGTGGAGGCGCTCTGCAAAACCAACTACGCCTCCCTGCATACCTACCCCGGGGCTTTCCCCGAGCTGGCAGAGCTTCTGGCGGATGCCGTCAAAAAGCGTTGTGCTCTGGGGATGGAGGAGACGCTGGATGTGTTGCTCTGCGTCAACGTCATCGATGCGTTCGAGCAGTTCGATTCCCGCATCCGTGCAAAGCTCTCGCCGCAGGAGCAGGCATACTATGAGAAGTATATCGGCCTGGTCCGCACGCTGACATACCGCGGCGGCTTTATTCCAAAGCCCGAGCAGCTGGCCGAGGATGAGCTGGCCGTCTGGGCCTCGGATTATCCGGATTTGCCCGTGGATAAAGAAGGGTTTAAGGGAGAGATTCCGGAGGGCGTCAACCTGCGGCTGATGGATAAGATGGTGGGCAGAGCTGTGGCCAAAGTCTGGTGCGGCAATGTGCGCAGCTGCTCGCTGGCCATGCTTTCGGCCAAATGGGGCTTTACTTACACGAACGAGGGCGCAGGCGTCGCCTATATCCGTAAATGCGTGGATTCCTGCCAGGAGGAGGCCACCCAGGCGGTTTTGCTGGAATACGGCTTCACCCGGGAAGAGCTGGCCCTAGGCGCCCGGGCGCAGAAGGGCGAGGACTGGTGGTCGCGCATGCTGCACGACGGGATGCCGGATGCGATTTTCCGCGTCGCCAACGACCCCATCCGCAAACTCTCCAGAAAGGACCGGCTGACCGGCCCGGCGCTCTGCTGCCTGAAGCACGGGATTCTGCCCTATTTCCTGACGCGCGCCATCGCCTATGCCTTTTTCTACCGGCACCCGGATGATGCGGCCTCCATGGAAATTGCCGCCTGCATAGAAAAAGAAGGCATTGACGCGGCTATTGAGAAATACTGCCAGCTGGATCTGGAAAACCAGCAGGAAAAACTGCTCCTGCAAATGGTGCGCGGGCATTATTACGAGATTTTGGACTGGGACCCGATGGATTTGGAGCCAAAGCCAGTATAGAGCAAACAAAAAAGAAGCGGAACTCCGCTTCTTTTTTTATGGCTTTATTCATAGAACTCCGGCGCTTTGCGCAGGGAGGCGAACTGCCCGATATCGTGCGGGAAAATGATGGTCGCATCGTATTCCTCCTGGAGCTGGTGCAGCTTTTCGATGGAGGCGGCATACAGCGCGCGGTCGAAGGGGCTGCGGGGCAGGATGGGAGGGCGCTCATAGTTGGCGGAGACATATGCCGCATCCTGGGGCAGCAGATAGACGCCGCTTTTGCAGTGCAGAACCAGGCCGAGCAGGCCGGGCGTATGGCCGGGCAGATTGACGATCTCGATGCCGGGCAAAAACTCGCAGTCCTCCTCTATCAGGTGTACCTTTTTCAGCGGAGCCGTCAGATCTCCCCAGATATAGCCGCCGTGCTGTTCAGGGTCCGAGCTGGAATGGATGGTCAGCAGGGCGTTCACATAATCCGCCCTCGGGACATAGACGTCCGCATGCGGGAAGAGCGGCAGGCCGCCTGTGTGATCCAGGTGCAGATGCGAGAGGATGACGCGGCCAATCTCTTCCGGCCGCACGCCGATAAGCGCCAGCTGTGCCTCCAGCCGCTGCTGGGGCGTTTGGTGCAGGGCGAATTTCCTCTGCATGGTTTTGGACCAATAGCCCTCCATGGCCTTGGGGTTGCTGCCCGTATCATAGAGAATCAGGCCGTCCGGATGCTCGATGAGAAAGGCCAGCACAGGCATGGGCAGCAGGCTTTTATCCGGCTCCCGGCTGGTGTCGTGCACGACGCTGTCTTTTTCGCCATCCAAATATCCCGTATCCAGCACATAAAACTTCATAATCTTTTCCTTTCCCGCGCGCCTGCAAAGCAGGCATCTCATTTTTCATTTTGCACAAAGAAGAGAAGGAGAGAAGAACTCCTTTGATTAGAGCTTACCGGGTTTGGGCGAAGATGTCAATCGCGGCGCAAAAATATTGCGCCGGCATTGTGGCGGCGGGGGCAAAGTTGTGTTATGATAGGATAGAATTGATATATCACTTGCGAGGTAGAAGTGGAACAGACGACGACAAAAAAACTGGGCAGCGCGGTTTTGGAGCTTGCCATTGCGCTGGCGGCCCAGATTGCGCTATATTGTATCTCTAGGGCGGTTTGGATTACGCTGCCCATCATGGCCATTCCCGGGGTATTCATCGGGGCGCGGCATGGCTTTGGCTGGGGCGCGGCCTGCGCCGTGCTCAGCGGCTTTGCGGCCTGCCTGCTTCTGGGGCAAAGCGGGGCGTTTCTGGTGGCCATCGCGCTGCCCGTCTTTTTGCTGGGCTCTATTGCCGTGCGCCTGGTGCGCCGCTCGTATGACGGACTGATCGTCATGGGCGGGGCGATGGCGATTTCGGTGGGCGCGGGCATCTGGGCCGTGCAGTTTCTGTTGGGCAAGGATCCCGTCAGCTATATCGTGGATTATTTGGCCTGGCTTTTCGCCAACGATGCCCAGGCATCCAGCCTGGCCTACTGCCTGTTCCATGCCGGGGAGATCTCGGCCGGCGCGTTTTCGCTGGAGACGTTTTTGCTGACGCCTATGGAAGAGGTTGTCGCGTATGTAACGGCGGGCGAACAGCTCAACGCACTGCGCTCCATGCTCTCGGGGTATCTGCCCGTTTTAAGCATCAACTACTGCGTCTATGGCGGCGCGCTGACGTATTTCATCAGCCGGGCGCTGAGCAGGCGGAGCGGCGGCAAAGTTGCCCCGGTTCCGGCGTTCTCCGAGTTCTTTCTGCCAAAGGATCAGGGCGTCTACATGATTCTGCTGTTTGCGGCGTCCATGCTGCCCTCGCTGTTTGGCTGGGAATCCCTCCTGCTGATGGGGGATATGCTCTTTGGGCTGGTAACGGCGGTTTTCGCCATCGAGGGCATGTCGTTCGTGGATTTTCTGCTGCGGCTGAAGATCAAAAACCCTTATGGCAGGGGCGCGATCATCGCCGTGCTCTATCTGCTGGCGCCCTATCTGCTCATGACGGCCGGGGCCGTAGAGCAGGGAATGCAGCTGAGAAGGCATATCAAGGTGATCAAATTATAGAAGCTTAGGATAATAGGAGGTTTTTATCATGAAAGTTATTTTAAACGCGGATGTCAAAGGGAAGGGCAAGAAGGGCGAGATTGTAAACGTCAGCGACGGCTATGCCCGCAACTTCCTGTTCCCCAAAAACCTGGCCAAGGAGGCGACGGCGCAGAACCTGAACGCGGCCAAAGTCGCCCAGGATGCGGCCAAGCATAAAAAACTCGTGGAAAAGGCAGAGGCGCTGGCCCTGGCTGAAAAGCTCTCGGGCAAGACGGTTCAGCTAAAGGCCAAATGCGGCGAGGGAAACCGGCTGTTTGGCGCGGTAACGGCGGCGGAGGTGGCCGAGGCGCTCAGGCAGAGCATGGGCATCGAGGTGGATAAGAAGAAAATCGCTCTTTCGGGCGGCATCAAAGAGCTCGGGACATACGACGTCGCCGTCAAAGTCTATGCCGAGGTTTCGGCGACCATCAAAGTAGACGTCGTCCGGGCGTAGGGGAGAGCATATGCCAGAGGTGATTCGGCGCGTCCCCCCCAGCAGCATGGAGGCGGAGCAATCTGTGCTGGGCGCAATGCTGCTCAGCGAAAACTGCGTGCTTGCCGCGGTAGAAAAACTGCGGGAAGAGGATTTTTATGTGGAGAGCCATCGGCGCATCTGGCGGGCGATGTACGATCTTTCTGCGCTCTCAAAGCCGGTCGATCTCGTTACGGTAACCGAGCGGATGGAGCAGGGCGCGCCGCTCAGCCTGGAGGAGCTGACCTATCTTTCGGATCTCACCCAGGCCGTGCCCTCCACGCGCAATATCGATGTCTATATCGGCATCATCAAGGAAAAAAGCCGCCTGCGCCGGCTCATCAATGCCTGCGCGGAGATCGCGGATCTAAGCTATAAGGCTGAGGCGCCCGCGGCGGAAGTGCTCAATATCGCCTCGGATCTCGTCTATAAAATCGCAGACGAGCAGACCGAGCGCAGCCTGGTGCACGTCCGCACGGCGCTGATGGAGAGCTATGAGCTCATCTCCAAAGCGGCCAAATCCAAAGACGGTCTGATGGGCGTGGCCACGGGCTTCCCGCTCATGGATAAAAAGCTCTCGGGCTTCCAGCCCTCCCAGCTCATCGTCGTGGCAGGCCGCCCGGGCATGGGCAAAACCAGCTTTGCGCTCAATATCGCCGAGCATGTGGCCGTCAAAGAGGGCAGGCCGGTGGCCATTTTCTCGCTGGAAATGAGCCGGGATCAGCTGGGCATGCGGCTGCTCTGCGCCGGGGCCCAGGTGGATTCGCAGAACGCCAGAACGGGCGCGCTTTCGGAGAAGGATTTCTACAGCCTGGCAGACGCCATGGTGCCGCTGGAAGGCGCGCCCATCTATATCGACGATACGGCCATCATCGGCCCGACGGAGATGATGGCAAAACTGCGCCGGCTGCGCCAGCAGGTTGGGGATATCGGCCTGGTCGTCATCGACTATTTGCAGCTGATGGATACGGGCCGGCGCTCGGAAAACCGCCAGCAGGAGATCTCGCAGATCACCCGCTCGCTCAAAGTCGCGGCCAAGGAGCTCCAGGTGCCCATCATGCTGCTCTCCCAGCTCTCGCGTGCCACGGAGAAGCGGGAGAACAAGCGGCCCATGCTCTCGGATTTGCGGGAATCCGGCGCAATCGAGCAGGATGCAGACGTCGTCCTGTTCCTGCACCGGGAGGATTACTACTCCGACGACGAGCAGCATAAGGGCGATGCCAGCATCATCATTGCCAAGCAGCGCTCTGGCCCGACGGGGACCATCAATGTCATGTGGAAGGGCGAGCAGACCAAATACCTGGAAGTGGATTTCCGGGAGGATGAATAGCATATGCAAGCAATGATTACGGGAAAATGGATCACCGGCCAGCAGGATCTGACGGCCGTGATGGAGATCCGCCAAAAGGTTTTTACGCAGGAGCAGGGCTTCCCGGCGGAGGCAGACCGGGATGCGTTTGACGAGCAGGCCATGCACGCCCTGATGTTTGACGGCGATACCCCTGTGGCCACCGGGCGGCTGTATTTCGACGGCGCAAAGCTGTTCCTCGGGCGCATCTGCGTTTTGAAGGAATACCGCGGCCAGTCCATTGGGGATCTGATGACGCGGCTGATGATCCTGCGCGGGTTTGATTTCGCAAAGGAGCTCTATCTCCACGCCCAGATGCAGGCCAAGGGCTTTTACGAGCGCTATGGCTTCCGCTCTGAGGGCGAGCCGTTTTTGGAGGAGGGGCAGGAGCATGTGCTCATGCGCCTGAAAAAAGAGGAGACGCGCTTCCCTTCCAAATGTGGGGAAGACTGCGCCAAAAACACCATACACTAAACAGCAAGACACGAAGATGATACAACTAGTTGTGCCCCAGGGGCAGGATGGGAAAAATTTAAAGAGCTGTATGCAGGATATGCTGGCGGCCATGAAAAAAAGCGAGGCCGAAAGCCTGCTGCGCAAGGGCTGCGTGCGCGTCAACGGCGCGCGGGTCAGGAAGGATATTCCGCTGGCGGCGGGTGATATTCTAGATCTCTATGTGGAAAAGGAATATAAGGACTATCTGCCGGATGTCGGCCTGCTCTATGAAGACGACGGCCTGCTGATTTTCAATAAGCCCCCGGGCCTTTCCTGCCTGGAGGATAAGCCGGATGGCAAGCCCACGCTGCTCTCGGTGGCCGAGGAGTATATGCGGGAAAACGGGGACTACGATCCCCGCTTTGGGCGCATGCCCTTCGTCTGCCATCGGCTGGATCACTATACAGGCGGGCTGGTGCTGGTGGCCAAAAACCAGGATATGTATGAGGCGCTGGTGGAGGCGTTTGCCCAGCGGCGGGTGCGCAAGTTCTATAAGGCCATCGTCTGCGGCAGGCCAAAGCGGCAGGAGACGCTCTCGGCTTACATCGTCAAAGACGCGGGCAAAGCCAAAGTACGGGTGCTCCCGGCTCCGGCCAGGGGCGCGAAGCCGGCAGTAACGCGCTATGCCTTGGAAAAACTGGGCGACGGCATTGCGCAGGTGGATCTTGAGCTGGTTACCGGGCGCACGCATCAGGCCAGGGCCATGATGGCCTGGGCGGGATTCCCGATTCTGGGCGACGATAAATACGGAAACCGCCGGATGAACAAGCGCTATGGCGTCAAATTCCAGGCGCTGTGGTCGTATCGAATTTTGTTTGAGACGGGCAATAACAACACGCTGGCCTATCTCAACGGGCGCTCCTTTGCGACGGACCGCATCGGCTTTCCTTATCTGCCCACGCTGGATGAAGCCGGCGCGGAGTGCGTAGTTTTGCAGGGCGAGCGGGAATAAAAAAGAGCAGGCATCTTGCCTGCTCTTTTTTTGCGCCGATCTAACCGGCCTATTGATACTGCTCCAGCCCATATTTTCGCGCGATGGCATCGATGGTGCCGTCTGCCCGCTTTGAGGCGATGGCGGTGTTGAACAGTGCGATGGCATCCGAGTTGCTCTTCCATGCGGCAATGCGGTAGGAAATACCGCAGAGCGGCTCTTCCACTATGGCCAGGTCGTGCTCGAATTCCTGCATTTTATAGCGCGGCGCGATGACGGCGTTGCTGGTTTTGGCGTTGACGGCAGCGATAGCATCCGGGTAGGAGGAGCAGTTTAGAAACTCGGAGGCGTCAATCTCCCGCTCGGAAAGCGCGCTGCGGATATCCGCGCGCTGCAATTCGCTGGTCATCACCAGCAGGCGCGCACCATCCAGCGAGCCGATGGAAACCGGGCTGCCCTGGGCGACGTAGGCGTGGACGCTGTCTCGGAAATAGCCGTCCGAAAGCGAGAGCCCCTGGGTCTTGAGCACGTTATACGTCAGCTCGCCCATGGCCAGGTCGATCTCCCCGATCTTGAGCTGATAGGAGGCCTCCTCTGCTGGAATGACGACGAAATTCAGCTTGGCATCCGGGTAGACGGCGTGGATAATTTCCTCGGCGGCATCCCGGTCGAACCCAGAGGGAAGGCCATCCTCTCCCGGGCTGGAAAAGCAGGAATTGGCGATGCCGATGGTGATCTCCTCCTGCGCATACATGGCCGTCTCTGCCGGGCGCAGTTTTTTTGCGCTTTTCCAGAACAGAACCCCGGCCACGGCCAGCAGAATGGCGGCCGCGCCGATGATCCAGTATTTATAGGTGTATCGGTTAAACAAAGTTTCCAGGCGAAATTTCGGTTGTTGGCGGTATCTTCTCATAGCATCCTCACTTTGCCTCTAGTTTAGCATTTTTCACAAATTTTCGCAATGCGGGGCAAAGAGATGGGAAATCCGCAAATGAGGGAGAGAAGTGTGTTGAATAATTTTTCCGGAAATGTTAGAATAAGCGGAGAAACAGCTATTGAAATACAAAAGTTGAGGAAAGAGGAAAATGGATTTTAACGTATTATTTGGCAATTTTGCAAACATTACGTGGCAGCAGGTTGTGATGTGGCTCATCGGGGCGCTGCTCATCTATCTGGCCATCAAAAAAGAGATGGAGCCCTCGCTGCTGCTCCCCATCGGCTTTGGCACGATTCTCGTCAACCTGCCCCTCTCGGGCGCCATCACCCAGGGGGCGGAAGTGGGCGTGCTAAACGTGCTGGATGCGGCCGGCATTTCCAACGAGCTGTTCCCGCTGGTGCTGTTCATCGGCGTCGGCGCGATGATCGATTTCGGCCCGCTTTTGAGCAACCCCAAGATGCTGCTCTTTGGCGCGGCGGCGCAGCTTGGCATTTTCGTAACACTCTCGCTGGCGACTCTGCTCGGCTTCAACCTGGCAGATGCGGCGGCCATTGGCTCTGTGGGCACGGCAGACGGCCCGACGGCGCTGTTCGTGGCAAACCTGCTGGGCTCCGGAAAAGTCGGCGCGATCATGGTCGTGGCCTATTCGTATATGGCGCTGGTGCCCATCATCCAGCCGCCTGTCATTCGGCTGCTGACGACCAAAAAAGAGCGCAGAATCCGCATGGAATATAAGCAGAGGGATGTTCCCCAGATCGTCAAGATCATGTTCCCGGTGTTCGTTACGATGATCGCAGGCTTCGTCGCTCCCAAGTCGGTTTCGCTGGTAGGTTTTTTGATGTTCGGCAACCTCATTCGGGAATGCGGTGTGCTGCGCTCGCTTTCCGAGACGGCGCAGAACGTCATGGCAAACCTCATCACGCTGCTGCTGGGCATCACGGTTGCCATGCAGATGCAGGCGGATAAATTCCTGAATCTGGAGACGCTGGCAATTCTTGGCCTGGGTCTCATCGCCTTTATCTTCGATACGGCGGGCGGCGTTCTGTTCGCCAAATTCCTGAATCTGTTTACCAAAAAGAAAGTCAACCCGATGATTGGCGCGGCAGGCATCTCGGCCTTCCCCATGGCCTCCCGGGTTGTGCATAAGATGGGCAGAGAGGAAGACCCGAATAACTTCCTGCTCATGCACGCGGCCGGCGCAAACGTCGCCGGGCAGATCGCCTCGGTTATCGCCGGCGGCCTGCTCATCAACCTGGTAACATCCGGCATTTTCGGCTGAGCATAAGGAGGAGAAGAACATGGACGGATTTGTCAATTCGTTGTTGCTGATGGCATACGGCATGCTGGGCCTGTTTGCCACCATGGGCGCAATTTATGCGGGCGTCGCAGCCATGCGCGCGGTTTTTGCCCGCAAGAAAAAAGACGCATAGCGCGCAAAGCAATTTGGGCAAAGGCGGCGGGGAAATTTGCCCCGCCGCTTTTCTTATGGAGGGGGCAGATGAGGGCGCAAAGTGATATCGGCTTGCCGGAGGGCTATGGGCTCATCCGGGAAATCGATTTGCAGAAAGATAAGAAACTGGCATTTTGGCTGAATATGGCGGCGGGCGCGGCAATGCTGGCCATGCTGGCGCCCGTATTGCCCATGCTGGGCTCGGCGCTTTGGGGCGGCGTGCCGCTGCTGCCGCTTTTGGCTCTGCTGCTGGGCACGTTTGTCTATCCGATTGCGCATGAATGGGTGCACGGCATTTTCATCCGCCTTTTCTGCGGCCAGAAGGCAAATTACGGCTTCACCGGCCTTTACGCCTTTGCGGGCAAAAAAGATGCCTATTTCTGCAAAACGCATTATCTCATCATCGCTCTGGCGCCGGTGGTCATCTGGGGCGCTGTGCTGGCAATTCTCTGCGCGCTGGCGCAGGGGCCGTGGTTTCTGGTGGCCTATTTTATCCAGATTATGAACCTAACGGGCGCGGCGGGAGATTTCTATGTGGTGTGTCTCTGCCTGCGCGCGCCGGCCGGGCTGTTGGTGAACGACGACGGCGTCTCCATGCGGTTTTATCTCAAAAAAGAAGATTGTTAAATAAATTTTAAAGGAAACACAATTTTTTGCCCACTGTGTTTTTAAAATCTGAAATGCTACCATATTGGCAGGAGGTTTGTGATGTATCATATTTTGGTTTGCGACGACGATCGGGATATTGTATCCGCGCTGAAAATCTACCTTACGGCCGAAGGGTATGAAGTTTTGGAGGCGTATAACGGAAAGCAAGCGCTGGAAGCTGTGGCCGTGCAGGAGGTTCACCTGATTTTAATGGATTTGATGATGCCCGAAATGGATGGCATCACAGCGACGGCCAAACTGCGGGAGACGAGCAATATCCCCATCATCATGCTCACGGCCAAAAGTGAGGACGGAGACAAAGTGCTGGGCCTCAATATTGGCGCGGATGATTATATCACAAAACCGTTCAACCCCATCGAAGTGGTGGCGCGGGTCAAATCGCATCTGCGGCGCTATACGCGCCTGGGCGGCATCCAGATGCCCGGCTCGGCGCGCATCGAAGTGGGCAGCGTCTGCCTGGACGACGAGAGCAAGCAGGTTACGGTGGATGGGGAGCCCGTCTCCCTGACGCCCATCGAATACAACATTCTGCGGCTGCTCATCCAGAGCCCGGGCAAAGTCTTTTCCATTCGCGAGATCTATGAAAACGTCTGGAAAGACCCGGCCTTCGGGCAGGAGGGGACGGTTGCCGTGCATATTCGCCATCTGCGGGAGAAAATCGAGATCAATCCCGCGGATCCGCGCTATCTGAAGGTCGTATGGGGGCTGGGCTATAAGTTTGAAAGAGAGGTTTCGACGTGAAAAAACTGACGCATAGCCTGCCGGCGAAAATCGCGGCGCTGTTGCTGCTCGTCTTCTTTGTCGTGGGCTGCCTGTGCGCGGGATCGGGCATCGCCTATATGGAGGGCTGCGGCTATTATGAGAGCGAGAGCTTTTTGGATTCGCGGCAGGCGGCAAATATCACAGAAAATTATGTGGCGCAGGTTTTCGAATACCTGGAGCTTTGCTATGGGCAGCAGGAGAATGCCGAGTATCTTCGGGAATACCTGGAAAAGCGGCTCATGCAGGGCGAGACCAACTACTGCTTTTATGTTGCGGATGAATCCGGCAATATTCTGCTGAAAAACTTTGAGGGAGAGCCGGGGCAGACTGTGGATTACGGCGAATATATCATGCCGGACGGGACGGTGTATCATCAATATGGGTTTGTCCGGGAGATCACGGCGCAGGACGATTATTATCAGAGCTACCTGCTCTATTCCCAGCTGGCGCCAAAAAAGCATTCGATGATCGTCTGGCTGGGCATCTTTGCGGCAGGGGCGCTGGGCATGGTAATTTTCCTTTTCTGCGCGGCCGGGCATAAGGCCGGGCATGAGGAGATCGTGCAAAACTGGCAGGATCGCATCCCGCTGGATCTCTTTGCTGCGCTGATACTCACTCTGGGGTTAATGCTGGCATTTTTGACGGAGAGAGTGCTGTATCAAATGGATCTCGGCAGGATCTCCGGGTTTTTCCTGGGCGCCGTGCCCTTCTGCCTGGCCTGGCTGCTGCTGGCGCTGGATGCCTGCCTGAGCATGGCGACCCGGCTCAAAGCCGGGAAATGGTGGCAGAGCGCGGTTGTATACCGCGTGGGGCGCTGGCTTGTCCTGCGCCTGCGGGAAGTATTTTCTAATTTTAAGCTGACATGGAAAATCGCGCTGACTTTTCTGGCCTATCTTTTTGCCAATGGCTTTTTGCTGCTGATTGCTGCGGCAGAGGGGAACGAGTTTTTCGTGATTCTGGCGCTGGCGCTGAACTTCTTTGTTCTGATCTGGCTTTGCCGCGGCGGCATCCAGCTTCAGGAGATTTTCCGGGGCGGGGAGCGCATTGCAGACGGCGCGCTGGATTATAAAATCAATGCAGAGGGCATGAACCGGGCACTGCGCGGGCATGCCGAGACGCTCAACAATATCGGGGGCGGCCTTTCCCGGGCTGTGGAGGAGCGGATGCAGAGCGAGCGCATGAAAACCGAGCTGATCACCAACGTCTCGCACGATATCAAAACGCCGCTGACCTCCATCGTCAACTATGTGGATCTGCTGGGGAAGGAGCAGATTCCGGGCGAGAGGGCGCAGGAGTATCTGGCGGTTTTGGAGCGGCAGTCTCAGCGGCTCAAAAAGCTCATCGAAGATCTGGTGGAGGCATCCAAGGCTTCCACGGGCAATTTGCAGGTGGATTTGCAGCTGACGGACGTCGCCGAGCTTTGCCGGCAGACGGCCGGGGAATATACCGACCGGCTGGGCGCCCGGGAGCTGGAGCTCATCGCGCAGCTGCCGGATGAAGCCTATATCTACGCGGATGGCCGGTATCTCTTCCGGGTGCTGGATAACCTTTTGGGCAATATCTGCAAATATGCCCAGAAAGGCACCCGGGTGTATCTGGATCTGGCGTTCGCGGGGCAAAGCGTCGCCATCTCGCTGAAAAACATCTCCAGAGATCGGCTGAATATTTCGCCGGGCGAGCTGATGGAGCGGTTTGTGCGGGGCGATTCCGCCCGCAGCACAGAGGGCAGCGGCCTGGGGCTTTCCATCGCCCGCAGCCTGACCGAGCTCCAGGGCGGCACCTTCGATATCGAGATAGACGGCGATCTGTTCAAGGTGCAAATCTGTTTCCCGGCGGCGCCGCTCATCTAGGGCGGCGGGCGCATACTGGGAGCGGCGATATAGGAATAGGCCTGTAATTGATGCGGGCCTTGCGGTATTGCCCGAACACTTAGATACCGGGAAAAGCTATGGCAAGATGAGCTAGAACGGGTTTTCGGGTTTCTGCAAACTGCGGCAGAATGCCCAGACCGCGGCAATCAAAAAAGAGGATATGCTTTTGCATATCCTCTTTTTCATCCGTGAAAATCAGGAAAGCTTTTTGGTCAGCGCCAAAAACATCGTCCCGCCGTCCAGTTCCAGCGGAAACATGGCCAGCGCCCCCAGATGATACATGCACAGCGCAATCAACCCCATCACCGTCTCGGCGGAGGTCTCGGCGGTATCCGAGAGGAAAATATCCCAATCAGTGTAAGCGTAAAGCTCTTTTAAGCGCAGCATCTCCTCGCTGAGCGCGCCGCCCACTCTGCCGTCTGCCCAGCTCCAGAGGATGCTGCCCTCGGCTTCGTTCCAAAAAAAGAGAGGCTGTGCGGAAAAACTGAGCACCGCCTGGCCGTCCTTTTTGAAAGTCAGCACGCCTTTGGAGAGGTCGCAGCCGATGGACTGCACGCCCAGCTCCTTTAAATGGTATTCCTCAAAAAGCGCCGCGGCGCGCTGGTTATAATAGCTGGCGGCCCGGCCGATATACTCTTCAAATTTCGCCAGGCTCTGCTGTTTTTGCTCTTCGGTTATGGTTTTCTGCTCCTCGGCCATGGTTTTCTCCCCCTCGTCTGTCATCCTGTTAATATTCGCGCCCCGGCCTGCCTTTTCCTGCCCGGAAGGCAGATTTCCCGGGAAAAGCGGGGGCGGCGCAAAAAAGCCCTGCCTTGAAAAACAAGGCAGGGCTTCTCGCTGTCTGCGCTAGAAAATGCGGTATGCGCAGTAGAAATATTTGTTCCAGTAAGAGGTGCGGAAGGAACGCTGGACAACCTTGCCGTTGCTGGTCGAGGCGTCGATCATGGTGTCGCCCGAAACTGCAATGGCGACGTGCCCGCGGGTCGCGCCCATCTTAAAGACGATGACGTCGCCCCGGCGGATGCTGCTCATGCTGGTGAGCCGCTGATAGCGGGAGGTGCTGCGCCATGCGTGAGAAGTCATATACCCCTGCTTGACGCCCGCCTTGTTCAGCGCCCAGTAGACCAGGCCCGAACAGTCGAACTGATTGGGGCCCTTGGCGCCCAGCACATAGCGGCAGCCAAGCTTGGAGCGCGCCGCCGCGATAAATGCCTCGACGCCCGCGCTGTTGGAGGAGCCGGGATCGCTTGGCTTTTTGCCGCCACCGCTGCTTCCGCCCTTGCTCGGCCTCGAGACAGCAGGCGCTTTCTTCGCGCTGTCCGAGAACAGCTTGGCGTTGGTCTGCGCGCCGAACTTCCCGTCCACGGTCAGGCCATTTTGCTTCTGGAAGGATTTAAGCGCACTGTTCGTATCCTCGCCGAAATATCCCGTCACTTTAGATAGATACTTCAGCTCTTTGAGCCGCTCCTGAATGCGGGTAACGTCGTCGCCGCTGGCACCGATGGAGATGGAGTTATACTCCGCGTTATCCGAGAGCAGCATCAGCCGGGTCTCCTGGCCGATATAGCCGTCCGAAATCAGGCCGTTAACCATCTGGAAACGCTTGACTGCGGAAACCGTGTCGTCGCCGTATTTGCCGTCCGGCTCGGTCGTCAGATAGCCCAAATTCTTCAGGCGCTTCTGATAGGAGCGGATATCTTCGCTGACCTCGCCCTTGGCCAGGACATTGGCCTTGGCCTCTTCGGAATACAGCTGCTCGCGGGTCTGCTCGCCGATGGCGCCGTCCACCGCCAGGCCGTTGCGCTCCTGGAATTTCTGGACAGCCGCCGTCGTCTCGCTGCCATAATGGCCGGTGGCCTTGCTCATATAGCCAAGGTCCCAGAGACGGTGCTGCAACTCGGCAACGTCGTCGCCGTCCATGCCTTCTGAAACGGCGTATTTGGGCGCATCCTCGGCAAACAGGGCGGCATAAGTCCCCTCGTCGACGATGCCCGTCTGCTCCAGGCTGCTGCTGCGCTGGAACAGGCCGACGGCCGTGCCAATCTGCTCAGTGTAGGTCAGCGTCGGCTCGTCCTCGCCCATGTAGCCCAGCTCGATGAGCCTGCTCTGAATTTTAGAGACCACCGGGTTTGTCATGCCAGGCTCTGCGTGGCGGGGCGGCTCCTCCGGCTGCGGCGCGGTGAGCACGGCAGTGGAGAGCGCGGCCTGCGCCTGTTCTTCGGATTTTTGTTCAGAGCTTTTGACCGCCGCAGAAACCGCGATGGGCGCCGCGACGATGAGCACCAGCGCCGTCGCCAGCGAGACGATGGCCTTGCGGCTCATCCTGCGGAAGAGGGACGGGGTTTCACGGAAAAACGCCGCAAATTTCGCCGGAAGAGCGGCAAACAGCTGCGGGATTTTGCGGAAGAACGCCGGCGCTTTGCCGAAGAACGCGGGAATGCCCGCGAAGAAACTGCAAATCCCAGCCCAAGCCTGCGCGAAAAAGGCCTTGGCGGAAGCCGGCTTTGCCTTGGGCGCTCTGGGCGCGGCGATAGGCGCCTTATCCTGCGCTGTTTGCGGCCTTGGCGCCGAAAGAGGCGCTCTTTTGACGGCGCTGGCAGCTTTGCGCCGGGGGCTTGTCCGCCGGTAATTGGAAATGCGCCGTCTCCGTTTCAGGTTCAGGAGCATTTGTTTCCAGAAAAGCTTGATTTTTCTCAAAAATTGTTTCATAGTCCTGCTTTCCTAAATAAGAATACTTTGATTTGCATTATACGATAAAATTAACATTTTGTATACATCACGGCGCAGAGGGCGGCTGGGCAGCGCGCGCCCTGGCCGATTATAGACAAGAAAAACGCAAATTTTGAATTTTTTATGACGCGGCATTTTGCTTATGCTATACTGGAAGAAATCAGGAGGTTTTGGGAATGAGAGAGTATTTTGAGCGGTGTGCGCCCGGGCAGGCCGGGGTAGACGCCGGGCGGCTGCTGGAGCTCTGCCGGGAGCTGCAAAAGCCGCAGTATGGGCTGCATGCGCTGATGTTTCTGCGCCAGGGAAAGGTGATCTACGAGAGCTACTTTGCGCCCTATGAGAAGGGAGAGCGGCACAGCCTGTTTTCCGTCTCCAAAAGCTTTACGGCCATCGCCGTTCTCTTCGCCGTTCAGGAAGGCCTGCTTGGGCTGGAAGACCGGGTCGTCTCCTTCTTCCCGGATAAACTGCCGTCGCCGCCCTGCCCGAATATGGCGGCCATGACGGTCCGGCATCTGATGATGATGGCGCCGGGCTTTTTTGCTGCGCCGCATGATTTCAAATACCCGCATCTGGACGATGTGGTGAACGATTTCCCCTATTCCTACGAGAATTTTGCCTACCAGCCGCAGACAGACTGGGCCGGCGATTTCCTGCATAAATACGTGGAGCACGCGCCGGGGGAGCGCTTCCTATACTGCTCTGCCTGCACCTATATGCTCTCGGCCATTTTGCAGCGAGTCAGCGGCCAGAACCTTTTGGAATTTTTGCGCCCGCGCCTGTTTGAGCCGCTGAAGATTGCGGATGCCGCATGGCAAAAATGCCCGGAAGGGGTCTGCACCGGCGGCTGGGGCCTCTCGCTCTGCGCCGAAAGCCTGGCCAAGTTTGCGCAGTTCATGCTGGATGAGGGGCGCTGGCAGGGCAGACAGCTGCTGGGTGCCTGGTATATCCGGCAGATGAGCCAATGCCAAATTCTCATCCATACGCCCGGTAGGAAACAGCCCGAGCAGTTCGGCTATCAGGTTTGGGTAGAGGGTGAGCAGGGGATATACAGCGGCGTGGGCGCCTTTGGGCAGGCATACGTCGTGTTCCCGGAGCAGCAGGCCGTGGCCGTGCTGCTGGGCGGGAGTATGCAGTATCTGCGCGCACTGCAAATACTGCGCAAGAAATTCCCCAGGGCAGTCGGCCAAGGGGACGCAGACGCAGCGGCAGAGCGGGAACTGGCGCAGCTGGCAGGGGAGGCGAGAATCGCTCCAACGGAGGGAAAGCCCTCCTGGCAGGAGCCGCTGGCCGCGCGCTATTCCGGCAGGGAATATGCCCTGGCGCCCAACTACCTGGGGCTGACGGGCATCCGCTTTTGGTTTGGGGAGCGGGACGAGGTGGAAATCCAGATGGGGCGGCGGAGCAGTCGGCTGGCCATCGGATACGGCGCCTTTCTCCGGGGGAAAATGCCGATCAGGGAAAACGAGTTTATGGATGTGCATAATCAGCTGGTTTTCTCTGCGGCGGCCTGCTCGGGCGCATGGCAGGAGGGAAAATACCACTTGCGCATCGCCTATACCGAGCAGTGCTATATCAGCGATTTTGAGATTGAATTTGCGCCGCACGGCATCCGCATCTCGTGCGGCAGAAACGTCGGGTTCGTGCAGAGCGCGAATCTGCCCATACTGGGCTATCAAAAGCAGTGAGGAGCGGGAAAATGCGGCAAGAGCAAGTGAGTGATAAGATGCTGGTCTGCCGGGACTGCGGCAGTGAATTTGTGTTTTCAAAAGGCGAACAGCTTTTTTTCAGGGAGAAGGGCTTTGAAAAAGAGCCCGTGCGCTGCCCGGCCTGCCGGAAAGCGAGAAAGCAGGAGAAGACAGGCCAAAAGGGAAGATAAGCAGGAGGCGCCGCGCCGTCTCTGCGCAATAGAAAAGCCCCGCCGATTGGCGGGGCATGCGTTTGTATTTGCTGTTTGGGATATGGCGCGGCGCATATGAGTTTTGGCAGTCTGCTTTTGGAAGATCCATCCTTATGGCAAATCATTGCCGCGGGTTTGCATCGCCCGGCTTTTTTGGTGATTTTTGAGGCTGCCGCCCGGGCCGTGATTAGAAAACCCGCCGGGCCGCCGCGAAATTCGCAAGCCAGCGATATCTTTTTTCTCCGGAAAACCTGAAGCAGGAATAAAAGGGTTTGCGTGGCCTGCTTCCTGCGTCGCTTTTGGGGCACGCTTTGTATTTTATAGAAGAAGATAAAATAAAGTTTTGCCGGAATATCCAAAAGGGATGCCTATTTTTCGCGCCTAGGCGCTGGGGCTCTGCGCGATGCCAGCTGCCCGGCGAAATGCGCCGCAGCCTATCCCCTGGCTGCTCTTTGGCTCTTCACTGTTCATTGGAATCGCTCCCTTCTGCTCATGCCATAGTTGAGAATCTGCACTCCCGCCGCTTGGAACCCTGCGGCTTTTTTATATCGCAAAACCACCCTTGCTTATTTTTGGAAACCCACTGCTCCCAGCGGCGAAAATGCTTTTGCTCTATGGAGTTTTGCTTCTCTTACTTATAATATTCGCAGAGAAACCCGCCGTTCCTTCTTTTTTATGAAAAATATTTTCAGCCTGCTCCGCTTTTTAGGGGCTTGACAATTATGGTATAATAAATCTGCGGAATGCCGGATTGGCATAAACGCGCGAAACATAAAAACGAGGATAGAGATTTTATATGCTACAATTAGAAGAGATTACGCTTGGTCTCAAAGAGAGGTATGAAAGCTTTGCGGAATATGAAAAGCTTTCATTTTTGCGTTTCCCCAATATTTTCATGTCTCGGGGATGCATGGCGCTGCGCTACGGCGAAAAAGAAGGAGCCATGAGCATCTATTCCGTCATGCCAAGGATGGAAGTGCCGCCCTATGGCCTGGGCTTTTTCGTCAAGGAAGGGCAGAGCGCGGCGCCGCTGGTGCATGCGGCGGAGGAGAAGTTCGGCGGCAAGGTGCATTACTACGAGCTTTCCGAGCCCATGGTAGACAAGCTCCTCGCGGATTGCCCGGGGATGTTCCGCAAAGAGGAATCGGTGGATGACGAGGATTATATCTACGAAACCGAGAAGCTCATCTCGCTTTCCGGCAAGAAATATCACTCCAAGCGCAACTTTGTCAACCGCTTCGAGGCCAACTATTCCTATGAATACCTGCCGCTGACGGGCGGCAACGCGATGGAATGCCTGCCTGCGCTGGAGGAGTGGTTTGCGCGGCACCACGAGAAGATGCTCTTCTATTTCGATGAGCAGGAGGCCATTTTGGAGCTGCTGAACAACTTCGATGCTCTGGGCCTTAAGGGGGCGGCCATCAAAATCGACGGGAAAATCCGCGCCATGACGATTGGCGAATTTTTGCCGCCGGATACGGCGCATATCATCATCGAAAAGGCGGATATTGATTATCCGGGGCTGTATGCCGTCATCAATCAGAAGTTTTTGGAGCACGAATGGGCGGGCACCAAGCTGGTCAACCGGGAGGAGGATATGGGCGTGGAGGGCCTGCGCAAGGCAAAGCAATCCTATCATCCCGTCTTCCAGAACAAAGTGTTCAACGCCATCCGCGTCTAGCCAAAAAAATTCCAAATCTGGAAAAAATAAGTTTAAAAGAAAAGGCGCCTGTCCATACTAGCTTTAACAAAAGCGAAATGACAGGTGTTTTTTTATGAGAGCAAAAAAGATGTATCTTCTTTTGGCGGCGATTCTGCTTTTAAGCTGTGCCTCCGCCCGGGCGCAGGAGCCCTTCCGGCTGCACATCATCGCCAACAGCGACGGCGCGGCGGATCAGAAGGTCAAGCTGATGGTGCGGGATGCCATTTTGCAATATACCGCGGATCAGGCCACTGCCTGCCGGGATAAGCAGCAGGCGGAGCACTATATGCGCGAGCATCTATCCGAGCTGGAAGCCTGCGCCAACCAGGTGCTGGCGGAAAACGGCTTTGACTATACCGCGCAGGCCTATCTGGGGCGGTTTGAATTCCCGGATAAGACGTACGGCGACGTAACCTATCCCGCCGGGGAATATGATGCCCTGCGCCTGGTGCTGGGCCAGGGGGATGGGCAGAACTGGTGGTGCGTCATGTTCCCGCCGCTGTGCATCGTCAATGAAGAGATTTTGGAGCAGGAGGAAGTGGAATACACTTCCCTGGCCTGGGAATGGCTGCAATCCCTGTTTGGGGGCGGCAAAAAGGAGGTTAGCGATGCAAAGACAGTTTCTTAAAAGAAGCGCCGCAGTGGTGCTGATCGCCCTGCTGGCGGCGGCCTTTTGGCTTTCGGCGCTGGGGGCGACGTATACCAAATTGCCGGCCAGCGATGTGAAGGAAATTCAGCGGCGGCTCAAAGCCTGGGGCTACTACAGCGGCAATGTGGACGGCATCTACGGCGACCAGACCTACCGGGCCGTCCGCTATTTCCAGAGCAAGAACGGCCTGGCCGTAGACGGAATTGTGGGCAGCAGGACGGCGGAAAAGCTGGGCATTCAGCTCTCCTCGGGCAAGGAGGAGGGGACGGACGCCTATCTGCTGGCCAAGCTGGTCTATGCCGAGGCCCGGGGCGAGCCCTATCAGGGCAAGGTGGCCGTGGCGGCGGTGGTGCTCAACCGGGTGCGCAGCTCGGCATTCCCAAACAGCATCTCGGGCGTCATCTATCAGCCGGGGGCGTTCTCGGTCATATCGGATGGGCAGATATCGCTCTCGCCGGATGCCGAGGCACTGCGCGCGGCCAAGGATGCCCTGGCAGGCGCAGACCCAACCGGCGGGTGCGTCTTCTACTATAACCCCAAAAAGACGTCCAATTCCTATATGCTCAGCAAGCCCGTGGCCGTGGTCATCGGCAATCACAGCTTTTGCTACTAGGCTTTGGGCAGGCGAAGGAGAAGTATGATGCAGGAAAAGAAAATGCAGTATTTGAAGTGGATTGCGGTTACTGCGACGGTGGCCATCGTCATTTCGGCCACATGCTATGCCTTTTTTGCAGACCAGCGCACAGCCCGGCTAGAGCAGCAGTATGCCGCCCGGCAGGAGGCGGCCTATGGCGAGCTCATCCAGGGCATTGCCTCCCTGGAGGGCAAGCTGTATAAGCTCTCGCTCATGCCCAATTCGGCGCAGACCTCCGGCCTGCTGGCGGATATCTGGCGGCAGACCGGGGAACTGAACGGGTATCTCTCTTCGCTGAATTTGGGGGATGAAGTCCATCAGGCGATTTTCACCTTTCTGAACCAGGCGGGGGATTATGCCAAACAGCTGTTTTTGCGCTCGGCCGGGGGCGGCGCGCTGGAGCAGGAGGATGCCGGGCAGATTTTAAAACTGCAGGGCGCCTGCGCGCAGCTGGAGCAGAACCTGGAGGGGGCGTGGCAGGCGGGATATGCCGGGGGCGGCGCGCTGGTCTCCTTTTTCCCGGAGGATTCGGGCTATACCGAGAATTTTTCCGCCCAGGAGTATCCCCGTTTGATCTACGACGGCCCCTTCTCCGAGAGCCTGGAGAGTGCGCCCGCCCTCAAAGATGCGGCGAAAGTTTCCCAGGAGCAGGCACAGCAGCTGGCCGAGGAATTTGCGGGAGAGAGCCTGGAGTTTGCCGGCTATAATAAGGAAGCAAAAGTTCCCTTCTTTTCTTTTGCCGGCCAAAGCGGCGCGCAGATCTTAGTTGCCGAGCAGGGCGGCGGAGTGCTGTCCTGGAGCGTTCCGCGGCAGACGGATATCTCCATCCAGCCCACCGAACAGCGGGCGGAGGAGCTGAGACAAGCTGGCCTGGAGTTTTTGAGGCAAAAGGGCTATCCCGAGGCCGAGCTCTCCTATGCGCAGTATTACGGCGGGGATGCTCTGCTCAATTTCGTCCCCCTGCAGGATGGCGTGCGGCTCTATCCGGATCTCATCAAGCTGTGGATTCGGGCGGACGATATGCAGGTTGTGGGCATGGATGCCTGGGCCTATGTCAAAAACCACAAGCAGAGGAGCTTTGCGCAGGGCATCTCGCTGGCCGAGGCCAGAGCCCAGCTTCCGGCGGCGGCCCGGGAGACAGACTGCGCCATGGCCGTCATCCCCAAAGAGACGGGGCAGGAAGTCTACTGCTGTGAATTCTTCTGCGACTATGAGGGCAGACAGGCGATTCTCTATCTGGATGCGGCAGATGGGAGCGTGCAGGATATTCTGGAGATTGTGCATGTCAATGACGGTATTTTGACAAGATAGAGATTTGAAAATTGCAAAACAGAAGAAAAGAGCGCCGAAAATCGGCGTTCTTTTTGGAGTTTGCAAAATGAAATGCAGGAAAGAAATAAAAAGTTTCAAAAATGTTGCAAAATTCTCGAGAAAAATATTGCGCCTGGCCGGCCTTGTGTGATAAAATTAGCCAATGTGCAGATGGGTTTCTGCCGGAAAGCGGAAGGAAGAGCGAAATGCAGGAAGTACGCATCAGTATTGAGAGCAAACAGGCGGTGGGCAGTGAGCGGGACCAAACCGAGATGAAAATGCAGGGCACGCTGCAAAAGCAGGGCGAGGCCCGGGTGATAGAATATACCGATATGGAGACAGGCGACGCGACCATCATCACCATGCAGAAGGGGATGGTCAGCATGCAGAAGAAGGGCACCATCGAGACGGAGTTTATCTTCGAGCAGGGGAAAAGCTGCTCGACGCTGTATAAAACGCCCTTTGGCTCTATGGACGTCACGATCTTCCCGACGCATGTGCAGGTAAAGCTGGAAGAGCACGGCGGGAAAATCAGCCTGGAATATGTCATGAATATCGCAGGGGCGCAGGTGGTTACCCAGCTGAAACTCTGCTATGAAGAATGTTAAATAAAGGAGAAAAAGAAAATGAAAATCAAGTGGATTGCGCATTCATGCTTTCATATTACATTATCAAACGGAAAGGTTTTGCTGTTCGATCCCTTCGGGGAGGGCATCGGCTATGAGATGCCGCGCCTGGCGGCGGACTATGTGTTTTGCAGCCACGGCCATTTCGACCACAACGGCACGGCCGGCATAGAGCCTGGTTTTGCGCTGTTTGACGCGCCCGGCCACTATGAGGCAGAGGAGCTCAGCATCGACGGCATCCCCTGCTGGCACGACGATGCCCAGGGCCAAAAGCGGGGCAGCAACATCATCTTCAAAGTGAAGGCAGAAGGCGTTACGCTGGCGCATCTGGGCGATCTGGGCCATTTGCTCAGTCCGGAGACAGCCGCGCAGCTGGCGGATGTGGATGTGCTGATGATCCCGGTGGGCGGCAACTATACGATTGATGCAGAGCAGGCCTTTGAAATCTGCAAGCAGCTGGAGCCCAACGTCATCCTGCCCATGCACTACCGCACGCCTTCGCTCAGCGTAGACGTCGCGCCGGCGGCCAGGTTTATCCAGGCGACCAAGGGCTATTTCGACAGATCCGTTCTGGGCGAATCCAGCTTCAATTATGTCGCGGCAGATCGCAAAAAGCGCACGCGCATCTTCCTGATGAATCCGGCGCTGGAGGAATAGCGCGGCTAAAGGGTATCTTATCGTTTCGGAGGAAACAGTTATGGCAACCAAATACATCTTCATTACAGGCGGCGTCGTCTCTTCGCTGGGCAAAGGCATCACGGCAGCATCCCTCGGCAGGCTGCTCAAGAGCCGGGGATACAAAATCGCAATGCAGAAATGCGATCCCTATCTGAATGTGGATCCTGGAACCATGAGCCCATTCCAGCACGGCGAAGTGTTCGTAACCGACGATGGCGCGGAGACGGATTTGGATATCGGCCACTATGAGCGCTTTACGGATGAAAACTGCTTCCGGGATTGCAGCATCACCTCCGGCAAGATTTACCACAGCGTCATCACCAAAGAGCGCCGGGGAGACTACCTGGGCGGAACTGTGCAGGTGATCCCGCATGTAACAAACGAGATCAAGGAGCGCATCCGCGCCGTGGGCGAACACGCCGGGGCGGATGTGGTCATCACAGAGATTGGCGGAACGGTGGGCGATATCGAATCCCAGCCGTTTTTGGAGGCCATCCGCCAGCTCAAATGGGATTTGGGCGAGAGCAATAGCCTGTTTATCCATGTTACGCTCATCCCCTATCTGAACAAAGTCGGCGAGATTAAGACCAAGCCCTCCCAGCACAGCGTCAAGGAACTGCGCTCGCTGGGCATCCAGCCGGATATTCTGGTCTGCCGGTGCGGCCAGCCGCTTTCCGCGGGCATCAAGGAAAAACTGGCGCTGTTCTGCAATGTCCGAAAAGACTGCGTCATCAGCAACCCGGATTGCGACAGTCTGTATCAGCTGCCCGTGGTGCTGCATGAAGAGGGGCTGGATATCCGGGCGTGCGAAAAACTGGGGCTGGATCTCGGCCGTCAGGCAGATCTTAGCGTATGGAACCAGCTGGTCTGCCTGCAGCAGCGCGCCCTTGAGGGCAAGCAGGTGGAGATCGCGCTGGTGGGCAAATACATCGAACTGCACGATGCGTATCTGAGCGTGGTGGAATCCCTGGCTCACGCCGGGATGCACCGGGGCGTGAACGTCTGCATCCGCTGGGTTTCGGCGGTGGATTTGGAGCAGAACGAAGACCCTGCGGCACTGCTGGCCGGCGCGCAGGGCATCCTGGTGCCCGGCGGCTTTGGCGAGCGGGGCATTGCAGGCAAGATTTTCGCGGCCAAATACGCCCGGGAGAACCGCATTCCCTATCTGGGCATCTGCCTTGGGATGCAGATTGCGACCATCGAGTTTGCCAGAAACGTCCTGGGCTGGGCGGATGCCAATTCCACCGAGTTCGACGCAGGCACGGCGCATCCCGTCATCGATGTGATGCAGGATCAAAGGCATCTGGAAAACCTCGGCGGAACCATGCGGCTGGGCAAATACCAGTGCGATTTGGCGGCGGGCAGCCGGGCTCAGGCGGCCTATGGCCAGAACACCATTTTCGAGCGCCACCGCCACCGCTACGAGTTCAACAATGCCTACCGCGCACAGCTGGAGCAGGCAGGTCTGCGAGTGGCCGGCATCAACCCGGAAAGAGATTTGGTGGAGATCGTGGAAATCCCGGATCATCCCTTCTATGTGGGCGCACAGTTCCACCCGGAGTTCAAATCCCGGCCGGATCGCCCGCATCCGCTGTTCGCCGGGCTGGTGAGCGCCGCGGCGGAACAAAACTAGAAATTTGATGAAAAAGCCAGAGGCAGAGTGCCTCTGGCTTTTTTTGCGGGATGGCTAAGCCTCCCAGGCCATGAGATATTCTTTTTCCCCAGTCTCGCCGTCCAGGCATTCGCTCTGAATTTCAAACTGCTCCCTGCGGTAAAAGGCGATGGCCCGGGCGTTTTTCTGATAGACGCGCAGTTCCAGCCGGTTTTTTCCGGCTTTTGCGTAATCCAGCAGCTTCCTGCCTATCCCCCGGGACTGCGCCTGGCCGCAGACGAAAATGCCCGCGATATAGCTGCCGCTCAGCCCGATAAACCCCTGGATTTCTCCCTGCTCTTCATAGAGATACACTTCCGCCAAGGGCAGCATCTGTTTTACCTGCTCAAAATGATCCTGCCAGTATTCTGCGGGAATAAAATCGTGCGCCTTCAGGTTGGTGTTCAGCCAAATCTCGGCCACGCCGGCGAGATCTGATGCTTGCAATGGGCGAATCATGAGCTGCCTCCTTAAAACTCGTATCTTGTGCCGTGCGAGAGCAGCAACCCGTCTGTCAGAGCGATGCACAGGATGACGGTGTTCTGGTCGCTCAAATCGCTGTGGCCGTTGCCGAGCCATCCGGCAAAAGCTTTTTTCAGCTTTTGGGCGATGGGGCCGTTTTCCTGTTTGCCAAAATATCCCAGGTTCCGGCCCTTCCCATGGGCGGTGAACCACTCGCCGGCAATGGCGACGGCAGAGCCATGCGCAATCTGCCGCATCTTATTGGAATGCGCGTGCGTGATGAGATAGAAAGCGCCGTCCTCATAATAAGCGTTGACATACCGCACGAAGGGAATGCCGCCCTCCGCCGTAGCTAGCGCAATCACCGTGTCTTTTCCAAACCGCTCGGCCATGATTTGCTCGGCCTTTTGGCACCAATTTTTCATAAAATGCGCTCCTTTGATAGCAATAAAATAGCATGGCGGCAGGGAGCAGTCAAGGCGCGCGGAAAAATGTGTATAGGAAATGGCAGGGCTGTGAATAATTGGATTACAGGCGGAAAAAGCGCTTGACAAAGCGGTTTTGATTCTACATAATATAAATACCAAAAATATTTTATTTTCCCATTTTTAATTTGTCGATATAGTTTGATGTTTCTCGTCCATCAGACTTTTCAAGTATAAAAAACACAATACAAACCTGGCTTTTGCATACGCGCAAAATTGCCTGCTTTTTCGTGCGGCAAAAGCTGGAAAGGAAGAGCAAGTTTATGGACTTTGAATTACTCAAAAGCAAAACATTGAGCGATCTGAGAGAGATTGCCAAACTTGCCGGCGTAAAATCTGTTACGACGTATAAGAAGGGCGAGCTGCTGGAGATTCTTTTTGGGCTGGAGCAGGAGCAGCAGGTCCAAAACCCGCAGACTGCCCCGGAGCCTGCGCCTTTGGCCCCGGAGGAGGACGACCTGCCCATGGGCATTTTTGAAGAGGAAGAGCCGGGGCAGGAGGAAGAAGGGCGGCCGGAGCCAGAGCGCAGCGCACTGCACTATGAGGAGCAGGAAGGGGAAGAAGCCTCTGCCAGAAGGCGGGTTGTAGAATATGTCCAGGGCAACGATGCCGTCAACGAGCTGCTGGCCACGGGCGAATGCAAAGATGCCGAGGGCGTGCTCGAGGTGCATCAGGATGGCTATGGCTTTCTGCGCAGCAACAACTATCTGCCCGGCCGAAACGATGTGTATGTCTCCATGGCGCAGATCCGCAAATTCAGCCTGAAAACCGGCGATAAAGTCAAGGGGAAAACCCGCCCGGCCAAAGAGGGGGAAAAACTGCTGGCGCTTTTGTATATTGAGAGCGTTAACGATGGGCCTGTGGAAGAATGCACAGGGCGCAAACCCTTTGAAGAGCTGACGCCCATCTATCCGGATCAGCGCTTTAAGCTGGAGAATATCCGGGCCTCCCGGGATATGGCCATTCGGCTGATCGACCTGGTCTCGCCCATCGGCAAGGGGCAGAGAGGGCTCATCGTCGCGCCGCCCAAGGCCGGCAAGACAATCATGCTCAAGAAAATTGCCAACAGCATCACGCGCAACTACCCGGATGTGGAGCTGATTGTGCTGCTCATCGATGAGCGGCCGGAGGAAGTGACGGATATGCAGCGCTCGATTAAGGGTGAAGTCGTCTACTCCACGTTCGACGAAAAGCCGGATAACCACACGCGGGTGGCCGAGATGGTCATCGAGCGGGCAAAGCGGCTGGTGGAGCATGGCAGGGATGTCGTCATCCTGTTAGACAGCATCACCCGGCTGGCCCGGGCATATAACCTGACAGTGCCGCCCTCCGGGCGCACGCTTTCGGGCGGTCTGGATCCGAGCTCGCTCTATAAGCCCAAGATGTTTTTTGGCGCGGCCAGAAACATCGAAAACGGCGGCAGCCTGACGATCATCGCCACGGCCCTGGTGGAGACGGGCAGCCGCATGGATGAGATCATCTTTGAGGAGTTCAAGGGCACGGGCAATATGGAACTGCATCTGGATCGCCGGCTGTCTGAAAAGCGCATTTTCCCGGCGCTGGATCTGGCCAGATCCGGAACCAGAAGAGAGGAGCTTTTGCTCAGCAATACCGAGCGGGAAGGCATCTGGGCCATCCGCAAGGTGCTCTCCTCGGGCAATACGGCGGAGGTTACCGAGCAGCTCATCAGCATGCTCGTGCGCACGCAGACAAACGAGGAGTTCCTCATCCGCCTGCAGGAATGGCTGAATATCTGGGAGAAAGAGGGCTTTAAGCTCACCCAGGGCGGCCGCTACTAGCTATGCCGGCGGAATGGGAGGCTTTGCCCATCACGGCAGGGCAGGCGCGGGAACACCTTGGCTGGCAGTATGAGCCGCCTTATGATTTTTACAATATCGCGCCAAAGCTGTGGGAGCGGGAGATCAGGGCGATGCTCCAGCCTGCGCCGGGGGATTGCTGTTATGCCGTGCATCGCGGCGGAAAAATGGCTGGCTACTTTGAACTGCATTGCAGGGGGAAGACTGTGGAGATTGGCGTTGCGCTTCGGCCGGATCTCACGGGAAAAGGCCATGGCCGCGCGTTTTTGGCCTGTGTGCTGGCGCAGGCGTGGCAGTTTTTTTGCCGGAACAGTTCGCCTTGCATGTGGCGGCATGGAACGGGCGGGCGCGGCGGCTCTATCAGGCGGCGGGCTTTCGGGAGGCTGGCTGGGAGTGCTGGCAAATCGGCGGGAGCGCTGTGGATTTTATCCGCATGGAGATGCCCGTCCAGGCTTTTTTCGAAAAAACTTGAAAAAAGCTTGCAATATGGCAGGTTTATGATATACTAATAACTGCGACTTTATAGAGAAGGGGTGAGTTCTGTGAAACCTAATATACATCCGAATTACGGAGAGTGTGTTGTGAAATGTGCTTGCGGGGAAACCTTCGTAACAGGTTCTGTTAAAAAAGAGATGAAAGTGGACGTTTGCTCCAAGTGCCATCCGTTCTTTACAGGCAAGCAGAAGCTGGTTGATACCGGCGGACGTGTGGATCGTTTCAAAAAGAAATACGGTCTCAAATAGTTTACGAAAAATACAGAGCGGGCTTCGCTCTGTTTTTTTGTAGGCAGTTTCGAGGGGTTTGGAAGGGCTGAGCCGGAGAATTTTTATGAACAAGCAAGCGAAGAGAAGCACAGTAGGCGGCCAGGGCGTTCTGGGCGGCGTGATGATGCGCTCCCCCAAAAAGGCGGCGCTGGCCGTGCGCAGGCAGGATGGCGGCATCGCCATGAAAACTTGGGAAGTGGAGCAGAAGAAGAGCTGGTTTGCCCGGCTGCCCGTGGTGCGCGGCGTCATCAACTTTGTCGATATGCTCTTTACGGGTGTGGGCGTGCTGATGGATGCGGCCAAAATGAGCGAAGAGGGAACGGAGGAGTTCGAGCCCAGCAGGTTTGAGAAGTTTGTGGCCGGAAAGCTGGGCAAAAAGGCGGAAGACGTCATGATGTTTTTTGCCGTGGCCGTCGCGTTGGTGCTGGCGGTTCTGCTCTTCTTCATGCTGCCCACGTTCCTAACCAGCCTGCTGAGGGGCGCCATCCAAAGCCCGCTTTTGCTCAACCTGGCGGATGGGCTCATCCGCATCGCCATCCTCATCCTATATATGCTGAGCTGTACGCTCATGAAAGATATCAAGGATGTTTTCCGCTATCACGGCGCCGAGCACAAGACCATCTCCTGCTATGAGGCCGGGGAGGAGCTCACGGTGGAGAATGTGCGCAAATACCGCACACTGCACCCGCGCTGCGGCACCAGCTATCTGCTGCTAGTCATGCTGGTTACGGTGCTGGTCTATTCCTTCTTCGGGTGGAGCGACAATCTGCTGCTGCGCCTGGGGATGCGGCTGCTCATGCTGCCCGTCATCGCGGGCGTGGCATACGAAGTGCTCAAACTGCTGGCTATGAGCGATCACGTTCTCGTGCGCGCCCTGCGCTGGCCGGGTATGCAGCTTCAGCGGCTGACGACGGCCGAGCCCACGGATGAGATGATAGAAATCGGCATTCTGGCCTTTGAGACGGCGCTGGAGGAAAAGAGCCCCGAGGAGCTTGCCGCGCTGAGAGAGCGGTTTTCGCATCAAAAAACCGGGGCGGAGCAGAAAACTCAGAGCCAGGAGGCGGGGCAGGCATGAACCGTCTGCAAGCCTATCGGCAGCTTAGGCAGGAGCTGGCGTATCTGGGGCCGGGCGAGGCAGAGGCCGAAGCCAGAGAAGCGCTGGAAGTGCTCTGCCAAGTCTCGGCGCAGGATTTACTGCTGGAGCCGAGCCGGGAACTGACCGAAGAGCAGGTGCTGGCTTTGCAGAAGCTGGCTTGCCGCAGGAAGGCGGGCGAGCCTTTGGCCTATCTGCTCGGAAGCCGCGCGTTTTACGGGATGCGCTTTGCCGTTTCCCGGGCGGTGCTCATCCCCCGGCAGGAGACTGAACTGCTGGCCGAGCGCTGTATCCAAATCATTCAGAGAAAGAACCTGAAAACCGCGCTGGATCTCTGCACGGGCAGCGGATGCATTGCCGTTTGCCTGGCAAAGCATACGGCCGCGGCTGTCTCTGCATCGGATATTAGCCCGGATGCGCTGGCCGTTGCCCGGGGCAACGCGGAAAAACTGGGCGCGAACGTGCATTTTTTTGCGTCGGATTTGCTGGAAAAAGCGCAGGGGCAGTATGATCTCATTGTCAGCAATCCACCCTATATCTCGGATGCGGAATACGCCGCCATCGACGCGGGCGTGCGGGAGCAGGAGCCGGCTCTGGCACTGCGCGGCGGGGCGGATGGGCTAACGTTTTACCGGCGCATCGCGGCGCAGGCCCCGGGGCACCTGGCAAAAGGCGGGCAGCTGGCGCTGGAAATCGGCTATGAGCAGGGGGAGGCAGTTTGCCGCTTGCTTGCGGAACAAGGCTTTGATAAAATAGAGCTGGCCAAAGATTATGCCGGGCTGGACCGGATGGTTTTTGCGGAATGGAATTTAGCTTGGGAGTAAAATAGATGTTTGAAAAACTGGAATCCATTAAAAAAAGATATGAAGAGCTTTCGGCGGAGATCTCCAAAAGCGAGGTCATCGCCAATCAGGAGCTTTGGCGCAAGCTGATGAAGGAACACGCGGATCTGGAGGAGATCGTCTCGGCCTACGAGGCCTATCTCTCCATGCAGGAGGAACTGCCCGAATTGCGGGAGATGCTCAAAACCGCAGATGATGCCGAACTGCGGGAGATGGCGCAGGAGGAGATTGCCTCTCTGGAAGAGAAAATGCAGAAAGCCGAGGAGGAGCTGAAATTCCTGCTCATCCCCAAAGACCCCAACGACGGCAAAAACGTCATTTTGGAGATCCGCGCGGGCACGGGCGGCGACGAAGCCTCGCTGTTCGGCGCAGATCTGCTGCGCATGTATACCCGCTATGCCGAGCGGCATGGCATGAAGATGGAAACGCTCTCCTCGAATATGACCGAGCTTGGGGGCGTCAAGGAGATGGTCGTGCTCATTTCGGGCAAAAACGCATTCTCCCGCCTGAAATACGAGAGCGGCGTGCACCGGGTACAGCGCGTTCCCGAGACAGAATCCGGCGGCCGCATCCATACTTCCGCGGCGACGGTGGCCGTGCTGCCCGAGGCGGAGGAAGTAGACGTGAAAATAAACCCGGGAGACCTGCGCATCGATATTTACCGCGCCGGCGGCCACGGCGGCCAGGGCGTCAACACGACGGACTCGGCCATCCGCATCACGCATCTGCCCACCGGCCTGGTGGTAACCTGCCAGGATGAGCGCTCCCAGCTGAAAAACAAGGAGCGGGCGATGAAGGTGCTCATGAGCAAGCTCTACGATAACGCGCTGACCGAGGCGGCCAGCGAGCAGGCGGAGAACCGGCGGAGCATGGTGGGCAGCGGGGATCGCAGCGAGCGCATCCGCACGTATAACTTCCCCCAGGGCAGAGTGACGGATCACCGCATCGGCCTCACGCTCTATAAGCTGGATGCGTTTATCGACGGCGATATGGATGAGATCATCGATGCGCTGATTCTGGATGCCAAGGAAAAGAGCCTTTCCCAGGTGGAGTAATGCAGACGAGAGTGTTTGATTTGCGCCGGGAATACGAGCAGGGGCTTTGCGCCGCGGCGCAGGAGATTGCCCGGGGCGGCCTGGTGATTTTCCCAACGGAGACGGTCTATGGCATTGGCGCGGATGCGCAGAATGTGCAGGCCGTCCGGCAGATTTTCGCCGTCAAAGGCCGGCCCATGGATAACCCGCTCATCGCGCATGTCTGCGAAATGGGCCAGGTCTATGCGGCGGCAGAGCTTTCGCCGCTGGCGGAAAAACTGCTGCGGGCTTTTTGGCCAGGGCCCTTTACCGCGGTGCTGAAAAGCCGGGGGCTGCTGCCGGCTGAGGTTTCGGCGGGGCTGCCCACCGTGGCTTTGCGCATGCCCGGCGATCCCGTGGCACGGGAACTCATCCGCCGCAGCGGCAAGCTGATCGCCGCGCCCAGCGCGAATCTTTCGGGCAAGCCCAGCGGGACGACTGCCGCCGACGTCGCCGCAGATTTCGACGGCCTGGTTCCCGTCATCCTGGATGGCGGGCCGGCGGCGGTGGGGCTGGAATCCACCGTCTGCGATCTGACGGGGGAAGTTCCCGTCATCCTGCGGCCAGGCGGCATCACGGCAGAGATGATCCGCCGGGAATGCGGAAAAGTGGAGATTGCCCACGCCGTTCTGCATGGCCTCTCGAAGGGAGAGACGGCGGCTTCCCCCGGCATGAAATATAAGCACTATGCGCCCAGAGCCAAGGTGTATGTCGTTAGGGCAAAGGAAGATTCTGCCCTTGCAAAAGGCGTCCAGGCCTTGTATGATAAGAAGGAGCAGGAAGGCAAAAAAACCGAGATTTTCTGCCTGGATGCACATGCGCCCTTGTATGGGGAAAGAAGCGTCTGCCGGCTGGGCAAAAGCCTGGAAGAGCTGGCGCAAAACCTCTTTTCCTCTCTGCGGCACGCGGACAGCCGGGGCGTGGACGTCATCCTGTTCGAGGATGTAGGCGAGGCAGGCATGGGGCTTGCCGTGAGCAACCGCATCATCCGTGCGGCGGGCTTTGATGTGATAGAAGTATGAAAAAAGTTTTATTCGTCTGCACGGGCAACACTTGCCGAAGCCCGATGGCAGAGGCAATTTTCAACGCGCTGGCAGAGCGCGGGGCAGTGCCGGCCCGGGCGGAATCTGCGGGGCTGTATGCCCTGCCCCAAAGCCCAGCTTCCGAGCAGATGCGCGTTGTGGCAAAGCAGAGGGGGCTGAGCCTGGAAGAGCATCGGGCTCGGCCGCTGAATCGGCAGATGCTGGAAGAGGCGGATTTGGTTTTGTGCATGACGCAAAGCCAGGCCGAGCAGCTTGGGCGCATTTGCCCGGAGCAGCAGGATAAAATCCGAGCGGTTAAGGGCTATGCCGGGGAAAAGGGAGACGTTTCGGATCCCTTTGGCGGCAGTTTGGAAGTCTATCAGAGGTGCGCAGAGGAATTGGAACCGCTCTGCGCGGCCATCTTAAAGAAATTAGCAGATTCATAACAGGAGGTTTTGATATGAAATTAGTCATTGGCGCGGATCACGGCGGCGTTGAGCTCAAGGCGGAGATCCGCAAATATCTGGATGCACAAGGGTATGAATATCACGATGTCGGCACGTTCACCAACGAGGCTGTGGACTACCCGGATATCGGCCAGGCCGCGGCGGAGTATATCGCCGAGGGCAAGGCGGAGCTGGGCATCATCATCTGCGGAACGGGCATCGGCATCTCCATCTCGGCCAACAAAGTGCCGGGCATCCGCTGTGCGCTGGTTTCGGATGTATTCAGCGCAAAGCGCACCCGGGAGCATAACAACGCCAACATGATGGCGCTGGGCGCCCGCGTCATCGGGCCCGGCCTGGCCATCGAGCTGGTAGATGCTTTCCTGCATACGGATTTTCTGAAGGAGGAAGCGCGCCATGTCAAGCGCGTAGAGAAAATCTCGGCCATCGAGAAAAAATATTCCCGGGAGGAAAAATAGCAATGGGGAAAGTTGTCGTCGTCGATCATCCCATGATCCAGCATAAACTCTCGTTTATGCGTTCGAAGGAGGCGGATGTGAAGGAATTCCGCGAAATGCTGGAGGAGATCTCCATGCTCATGGGCTATGAAGTGCTGCGGGATATGCCGCTGGAGGACAAGGAAATTGAGACGCCTATCTGCAAAATGACGGCCAAAGTCCTTGCCGGGCGGGCGCCGGCTATCGTGCCCATTCTGCGGGCGGGCCTTGGCATGGTGAGCGGAATCTGGAAGCTGATTCCTTCGGCCAAAGTCGGCCATATCGGGCTGTACCGTGATCCCGTGACGACAAAACCCGTCGAATACTACTGCAAGCTGCCCTCGGAGATTGCCGAGCGGGAGGTTATCCTGGTAGACCCGATGCTGGCCACAGGCGGCAGCGGCGCGGATGCCATCACCATGCTGAGAGAGCATGGCGCAAAGAAGATTCGGTTCATGTGCCTGATCGCGGCGCCGGAGGGCATCGAAGTGGTGCAGAAGGCGCATCCGGATGTGGATATCTATGTCGCGGCCATCGACGAGCGGCTGAACGAGCACGCCTATATCGTCCCCGGCCTGGGCGACGCGGGCGACCGCATCTTCGGAACACTGTAATATTTTCCAAAAGAGAAGGGAGCTCCCTTCTCTTTTTTGCGGGGCGCGCGGCACCTTTGTTGACGAACGCGCGGCTTCTTGGTATGATAAGAACGGTGTGAAAATGAAAGACTCTAGGACAAGGAGAAAAAAGCAATGTCTGGTGTAGTGGTGTTTGGCTCTCAGTGGGGAGACGAGGGCAAGGGCAGGTTTGTAGATTTCCTGGCCAAAGATGCGGATATGGTCATCCGGTATCAGGGTGGAAATAATGCGGGCCATACGGTCTATGCGAATGGCGTGGAATTCAAGCTGCGCACCATCCCTTCCGGCATTATCTCCGAGCATACCAAGTGCATCATCGGCAATGGCGTGGTCATCAACCCCAAATCCCTTTTGGCGGAGATCGAGTATGTGCGCGAGCGCGGCGTCTCTGCGAATAACCTGTTTATCAGCGATAGAGCCCAGGTCATCATGCCCTATCACCTGATCATGGATGGCCTTTCCGAGAAAAAACTGGGTTCCTCCAAAATCGGGACGACAGGCAACGGCATCGGCCCCTGCTATACGGATAAGGCTGCGAGAATCGGCTTCCGCATGGGCGATCTGCTGGAGGAAGAGGAGTTTGCCGCGCGCCTCAAAGACGTGCTGGCCGAAAAGAACGAGATCATCACCAAGGTCTATGGCGGGCAGCCCCTCTGCTATGAGGAGATTTTGCAGGAATACCTCGCCTATGGCCAGGCCATGAAGGATCGCATCTGCGATACCTCCCTTCTGGTTTATGAATACATGAAGCAGGGCAAGAACCTGCTCTTCGAGGGCGCCCAGGGTATGCTGCTGGATATCGACTACGGGACATATCCCTACGTTACTTCCTCGCATCCGACGGCCTCGGGCGTGGGCATCGGCGCAGGCGTCGGTCCCCAGGCGGTGGATAAAGTGCTGGGCATCGTCAAGGCATATACGACCCGAGTGGGCGAGGGCCCGTTTACGACCGAACTGTTCGACGACGTCGGCCAGGCCATCCGGGATCGCGGGCATGAATACGGCACGGTAACCGGCCGTCCCCGGCGCTGCGGCTGGCTGGATCTCGTCATTCTGCGCTTTGCGGCCAGAATCGGCGGCATCACGGATTTCGCAGTCTCCCGCATGGATACGCTGGGCGGCTTTGATACGGTGAAAATCTGCACGGGCTATGAGCTGGATGGCCAGGTTTACGATAACTACCCCGCCTCCCTCAAACTGCTCTCCCAGATGAAGCCCATTTATCGGGAGTTCGAGGGCTGGAGCAGCGATCTCTCGGCGGTGCGCAAATTCGAGGATCTGCCAAAAGGCGCGCAGGAGTATATCAACTTCATCGAGGAGCAGACGGGCATCCCGGTGGCGATGATCGGCGTCGGCCCCAACCGCGAGGAGTGCATCGTGCGCAAAAATATGTTCTAGCAATTGCATTTTGGAAAAGGCGGCATTGGCTGCCTTTTCTTTTTTTGTAAAAATTTCCACAAGGCCGCCCTGCCCGGCGGCTTTTTTTGCCGGTGCAAAGAGAAATCATGCAAATTGCGAATAGATATATCGATAATCATAATACCGATATATAAATTTGGCAATTTCGCGGCTCGGCGAAGCATGGTAGAATAAAGCGAAAAATGTAATATGCCAGGAAAGCACCGTTTTCAAACGCCCGGTTCGGGCGAAGATGCGGCGGCTATCAATATATTTTAAAAATCTTGATAGATAAGGTGGGAAAGGTGATGGAATACCGTATTGAACACGACTCGATGGGCGAGATGAAGGTCCCGGCAGACCGGCTTTGGGCTGCGCAGACTCAGAGAAGCCACGAAAATTTTAAAATTGGCGTGGATATCGAAGTGATGCCCAGAGAAATTACGCGGGCATTTGGCATTCTGAAAAAAGCGGCGGCCATGGCCAATGCTGAATTAAAGCCCGAAAAGATGACGAGGCAAAAAATGGAGGCCATCTGCGCCGCCTGCGACGAAGTGATCTCCGGCCAGCTGAACGGCCATTTTCCGCTGGTCGTCTGGCAGACGGGCTCCGGAACGCAGTCCAACATGAATGCGAACGAGGTCATCGCGAGCCGGGCAAACCAGATTTTGGGCGAAAAGGCCTGCCACCCGAACGACGATATCAACATGAGCCAATCCTCCAACGATACCTTCCCGACGGCCATGCACATCTCTGCCGTCATGGCCATTGAGGATAAGCTGCTCCCGGCCATTCAGGAGCTGATTTGCACGCTGAAACGCCTGGAAGAGGAGAATGAGGGCATTGTCAAATCCGGACGGACGCACCTTCAGGATGCGACGCCCATCAAATTCAGCCAGGAGATTTCCGGCTGGCGCAGCAGCCTGGAGCGGGATGAGCAGCTGCTCGGCCTGGCAGTCCGCCCGCTCTATGAGCTGGCTGTGGGCGGCACAGCCGTGGGCACGGGGCTGAATGCGCCCAAAGCTTTTGCGGCGCTGGCGGCAGAGAAAGTCGCCCAGCTGACGGGCAAGCCCTTTGTAACTGCCGAGAATAAGTTCCACGCGCTCTCTTCCAAGGACGAACTGGTCTTTGCGCACGGCGCCATCAAGGCGGCGGCCTGCGATATGATGAAAATTGCCAACGACGTCCGCTGGCTGGCATCCGGCCCGCGGGTTGGCCTAGGCGAGATCCACATTCCGGAAAACGAGCCCGGCTCCTCCATCATGCCCGGTAAAGTTAACCCGACCCAGTGCGAGGCGGTAACGATGGTAGCTGTGCAGGTCATGGGCAACGATGCGGCCATCGGCATGGCGGCATCCCAGGGCAATTTCGAGCTGAATGTATTCATGCCCGTCATCATCTATAATTTCCTGCAGTCGGCGCGCTTGCTGGCCGAAGCCATCGTTTCGTTCAACAAGAACTGCGCCGTGGGCATAACAGCGAACAAGCAGAAGATGCACGACAATCTGCATAACTCCCTCATGCTGGTTACGGCGCTCAACCCATATATCGGCTATGAGAACGCGGCCAAGACGGCCAAGAAAGCGTATAAAGAAAATATCTCCCTCAAAGAGGCTTGCGTTGCGCTCGGCTTCTTGACGGAAGAAAAGTTCGACGAGGTTTTTCATCCCGAGCAGATGGTTTAACCCCGCATAGAATTGGAGGTAGACGATGAAAGTTAGTTATTTCCCAGGCTGTACCCTCCGCACCAAAGCAAAGCAGCTGGATCGCTATGCGCGGAAATGCGCAGAGGCTTTGGGCATTGAGCTTTGCGAAGTGCAGGACTGGCAGTGCTGCGGCGGCGCTTTTATCAGCGCCAGGGATGAAGTTGCATCCAAGCTTGCCAGCGTGCGCGCGCTGATTGCCGCGCGGGATGCGCAGCAGCCGCTTTGCACGGTGTGCTCCGCCTGCCATAATGTCATCAAGCAGACCAACCACGCCATGCAGACGGACGGCGAATTTGCCGCCAAGGTCAATGCCTATATGGCACAGGATAAGCAGCCGTCCGCGCCCTACTGCGGCGAGACGCAGGTCTATCACTATCTGGAATTGCTGCGGGATGCCGTGGGTTTTGACCAGCTGAAGGCGGCCGTCAAGCACCCGCTGACCGGCCGGAAAATTGCCGCCTATTATGGCTGCATGCTGCTGCGCCCGGGCAAAGTGCTTCAGTTCGACGACGTGGAAAACCCGCAGATCATGGAAGATTTCCTGCGCGCTCTCGGAGCGGAGCCGGTGGTCTTCCCCCAGAGAAACGAGTGCTGCGGCGGGTATGTCGCCCTGGAAGACGCGGCTTCGGCAAAGAAGAAGAGCAACGCCGTCAGCGCCAGCGCGGCCAGCCATGGCGCAGAGCTGATGGTTACGGCCTGCCCGCTCTGCAAATACAACCTTGTGAAAAACGGCAGCGAGGTTCCGGCCATCTATTTCACCGAGCTGCTGGCCGAAGCGCTGGGCGTAAAGGAGGAAGAAGATGCAGAATAAGAAGGAACGCCAGAAGGAGCAGATTCTGCGGATGAGCGGCGTCAATCCGCGCAAATGTATGCGGTGCGGCAAATGCTCGGGAACCTGTCCTTCCTACGATGAGATGGAATATCATCCGCATCAGTTCGTCTATATGGTGGAAAATGGAGATCTCGAGGCGCTGATGAAGTCCGATTCCATCTATAAGTGCCTTTCCTGCTTCGCCTGTGTGGATCGCTGCCCCAGAGGCGTCGAGCCGGCCAAACTGGTGGAAGCCATGCGGCTGATGGTCATTCGGGAAAAGGGCGCGAATCACCTGACGCCCGGCGATATTCCGGCATTGCTGGATGAGGAAATGCCCCAGCAGGCCATTATGAGCGCCCTGCGCAAGTATTCTAAGTAGAAGGGAGAGCAGAACATGCAGAGAATTGGAGTATTTGTCTGCCATTGCGGCACGAATATCGCCGGAACGGTGGATGTCAAAGCAGTCGCCCAGGCGCTGAAGAACGAGCCGGGCGTGGTCTTCTCCACGGATTATCAATATATGTGCTCCCAGGCAGGCCAGGATATCATCAAAGCCGCCATCGCCGAGCATCAGCTTTCGGGCATTGTCGTCTGCTCCTGCTCGCCGCGCATGCACGAGGCGACGTTCCGCAAGACGGCGGCCGCCGCAGGGCTCAACCCTTATATGGTGGAGATTGCGAATATCCGGGAGCAGTGCTCCTGGGTGCATAAGGAAATGCCCGTCGGAACCGAGAAAGCCATCATTTTGGGCAAGGCGGCTGTGGCGAAGGTCAACCTGAACGCTCCGCTGACGCCGGGGGAGAGCCCGGTTACCAAGCGCGCGCTGGTCATTGGCGGCGGCATCGCCGGCATCCAGACGGCTCTTGATATTGCAGACGCCGGCTTCCCAGTGGATATCGTGGAAACCAAGCCCACCATCGGCGGCAAGATGGCTCAGCTGGATAAAACCTTCCCGACGCTGGACTGCGCGGCCTGCATCTTAACGCCCAAGATGGTGGATGTGGCGCAGAACGAGAACGTCCGCATCTTCTCGTATTCGGAAGTTACGGATGTCAAAGGCTTTGTGGGCAATTTCGAGGTTACCATCAAGCGCAAGGCGCGCTTCGTGAAAGAAGACGTCTGCACGGGCTGCGGCGCCTGCACGGAGAAGTGCCCCCAGAAAAAGGTGCCCAACGAATTTAACCTGGGCATGGATAACCGCCGCGCCATCTATATCCCGTTCGCTCAGGCGGTGCCCAAGGTGGCGACGATTGACCCGAACTACTGCACCATGCTGCAAAAGGGCAAATGTGGCCTTTGCGCAAAGGTCTGCACGGCCGGGGCCATCGATTATCAGGCAAAGGACGAGTTTATTCAGGAAAAATACGGCGCTATCGTCGTGGCAACGGGTTTCAACCCCATCTCCATGGAGAAGTTCGACGAGTTCGCCTATGCGCAGTCCAAAGACGTCATCACGTCCCTGGAGCTGGAGCGCCTGATGAATGCCGCCGGCCCTACGGGCGGCACGCTGCTGCGGCCTTCGGACGGCGAACACCCGCATACCATCGTGTTTGTGCAGTGCGTCGGCTCCCGCTGCGAGGCCTGCGCGGAGAAGGGCAAGGAATACTGCTCGAAAATCTGCTGTATGTATACCGCCAAGCACGCCATGCTCATCCGGGATAAATACCCGGATACGGATGTGTATGTGTTCTATATCGACGTCCGCACGCCGGGCAAGAACTTCGATGAGTTCTACCGCCGGGCGGTGGAGGAATACGGCGTGCACTATATCAAAGGCATGGTGGGCAAAGTCTCCCCGGAGGGCGGCAAGCTGAAAGTGCAGGCTTCCGACCTGCTGGACGGCAAGCAGCTGCATATCGATGCAGACATGGTCGTGCTGGCGGCGGCCATCGAGCCGGATAAATCCGCCCGCCCGCTGGCCACCATGCTCACGGCCAGCATGGATACCAACGATTTCTTCACCGAGGCGCATCCCAAGCTGCGCCCTGTGGAAAGCCCGACGGCCGGCGTGTTCCTCTCGGGAACCTGCCAGGGCCCCAAGGATATCCCGGAAACTGTCTCCCAGGCAGGGGCGGCGGCCTCCAAGGTCATCGGCCTGCTCTGCAAGGATAAGCTCACGGGCAACCCTTGCGTGGCGCATTCGGATGAGCTGATGTGCAACGGCTGCTCCACCTGCGAGAGAGTCTGCCCCTACGGCGCCATCTCCTATCAGGAAAAGGAGTTTAGAATGCCGGATCGGACGACGAAAATCCGCCGCATTGCCGTGGTCAACGAGGCGGTTTGCCAGGGCTGCGGCGCCTGCACGGTGGCCTGCATGTCCGGTGCGATGGATCTTCGGGGCTTTATGAACAAACAGATTATGGCGGAGGTAGACGCGATATGCAAGTAAAGGAATATAAGCCGCTGATTGTGGCGTTTTGCTGCAACTGGTGCTCCTATGCCGGCGCAGACCTCGCCGGAAACAACCGGCTGAACTACCCGGCGGAAGTTAAGATCATCCGGGTGCCCTGCTCCTGCAGGGTCAACCCCATGTTCATTCTGCGGGCGTTCCAGCGCGGGGCAGACGGCGTGATTCTCTGCGGCTGCCATCCGGGCGACTGCCACTATACTTCCGGCAACTACTATACGCGCCGCCGCATGGCGCTGCTCTTCTCCATGCTGGATTACCTCGGCATCGAGCGGGAGCGCACCCGGGTCGAATGGGTCTCGGCGGCAGAGGGCGCAAAATTTGCCGCAACCATGAACGATTTCGCGGAGAAAGTCGCTTCTCTGGGCGAAAACAAGAGATTGGAGGATTTGCGATGCAAGAAATAAACTGCGAAGTTCTCGTCTCCAAAGCAGCAGAACTGCTGGAAAAGGGCACGGTAGACCGCGTGCTGGGCTGGAAAGCCGGAGAATTTGATTACGATATCACGCCCGCCGTATTTCATTCCGAGCAGGAGCTGAAGGATGGCTTTGTCTGGAACGATTTCTGCGGCGCGAATTTTTCCAAATACCTGATCAAAGAGACGGGTAAAAGCGAGAATAAGGTGCTGGTGTTCTTAAAGCCCTGCGATACCTATAGCTTCAACCAGCTGCTGACCGAGCACCGGTTCGACCGCGAAAAGGTCTATGCTGTGGGCGTCCCCTGCAGCGGGATGCTGGATATCGGCAAGGTAAAGCAGAGCGCGGAAGGCATCGCGGCTGTGCGCGAAGAGGGTGGCGAGGTTGTCGTGGATACCCTCTACGATGGCAGCATCTCCCTGAAGAGAGAAGCGCTTTTGCCGGATCGCTGTGCAAACTGCAAATCCAAAAAACATGTGGCCTATGATGAGCTGCTGGGCGAAGAGGGCGAGGCCGTCAGCTCCGCGCGGTTTGACGAAGTGGAAAAGCTGGAGCGCATGACGCCGGATGAGCGCTTTGCCTTCTGGCAGGGCGAGCTCTCCCGCTGTATCCGCTGCAATGCCTGCCGGGATGTCTGCCCGGCCTGCACCTGCGAAAAATGCGTGTTCGATAACCCGAATTCGGGCGTAGAAAACAAGGCCGCGGCCAACTCCTTCGAGGAGAAAATGTTCCATGTGATCCGCGCGTTCCATGTGGCCGGCCGCTGTACGGACTGCGGCGAGTGCTCCCGGGTCTGCCCCCAGCATATCCCGCTGCACCTGCTCAACCGCAAGTTCATAAAGGATATCGATTCCTTCTATGGTGAGTATCAGGCGGGGGCGGAGGTCGGCAGCCGCGCGCCCATCGTGGATTATAAGACGGACGATCTCGAGCCGGGCGAGGCAGTAGGAGGTGGCGAAAATGCGTAAAATATCGCTCAGTAAACTGGATGCGCTGTTTGCGGAAATTGCGGCCGCTTATGCGCTGTACCTGCCCGTAGATACCAAAGCCGGCGCGAAATTCGAGCGGTGGGAAGCGGGCAAAACGCTTTCTGATGCCCTGAACACCGTGCGCAGTGCCAAGGATTTCTTCTTCCCCCAGACGGAAAACCTGATGGATTTCAAAATGGAGGGAAAGAACATCGAAGTCATCGATACCCGCAGTGAGACCGAGGATTTCGCCGTTTTCGGCGTCCGCGCCTGCGATGTGAAAAGCTTTGAAGTGCTGGATCGCGTGTTCCTTTCCGAGCCGGCAGATACCTACTATCAGAACCGCCGGGAGCATGGCGTCATCCTGTCCCTGGCCTGCACCAAGCCGGTGGAGACCTGCTTCTGCGGCACGTTCGGCATCGATGCGGCTTCGCCGGAGGGCGATGTCGTCTGCCATAAGACGGAGGATGCGCTCTATCTGGATGCCAAAACGGAAAAGGGCCAGAAGCTGATGGCCGAGCTGGAAAACATAACGGAGGAAGCGGATGCTGCGGCTGTGGATGCCCAGAAAGAACTCATTCACGAGAGAATGGCAAAGCTCCCGCTGGCAAACCTCTCGGCAGATGCCTTTGGCGACGGCAAAACCTCGGAGTTTTTTGATGCCCCCGAGTGGAGCGAGCTTTCGCAGTCCTGTCTGGGCTGCGGAACGTGCACCTTCGTCTGCCCGACCTGCCAGTGCTACGATATCAAGGATTTCAATACCGGCCATGGCGTGAAGCGGTTCCGGTGCTGGGATTCCTGCATGTACTCCGAATTCACGAAAATGTCGGCAGGCCAGCCCCGGCTGACGCAGATGGAGCGGTTCCGCCAGCGCTTTATGCACAAGCTGGTCTATTATCCCACGAATAACGACGGCCTGTTCTCCTGCGTCGGCTGCGGCCGCTGTGTGGCGAAATGCCCGATTCAGATGAATATCGTCAAGGTCATGAAAAAACTAGGAGGGCGCAAACATGACTAATCAAAAAGAGCCGCTGATCCCTGCTATTGGCGTCGTAACGGATATCCGCATGGATACGCCGGATGTGAAAACCTTCCGCGTCGTAACGCCCGAGGGCAAAAAAGCCTTTGATCATAAGCCGGGGCAGTGCGCGATGCTTTCCATCCCCGGGGTGGGAGAGGCGATGTTTTCCATCACCTCCTCGCCGACGAACACGGAATTCATGGAATTTTCCATCAAGAAATGCGGCTGTGTGACGGATTGGCTGCATTCTATGGAGGTCGGCCAGCAGATCACCATCCGCGGGCCGTATGGCAATGCATTCCCGGTGGATACCGAGTTTGCCGGCAAAGATATGCTGTTCATCGCAGGCGGCATCGGCCTTGCGCCGCTGCGCTCGGTCATCAACTATTGCCGCCACTACCGCGATCGCTACGGCAAGATCGACATCGTCTATGGCTCCCGCAGCATGCAGGATTTGGTAGACTATCAGGAGATCATCGAGGAGTGGAGCCAGGATGCGGGCGTGAATGTCTATCTGACCATCGACCGCGAACAGAGCGAGTGGAGCGGCCATGTGGGCTTTGTCCCAAACTATGTCAAAGAGCTGGGCTTTTCCACGGATAAAATCGCCGTGCTCTGCGGCCCGCCCATCATGATCAAGTTCACGCTTGCCGGGCTCCAGGAGCTGGGCTTCGATAAAACCCAGGTTTATACCACCATGGAGCTGCGCATGAAATGCGGCATCGGAAAATGCGGGCGCTGCAATATCGGCGCCAAATACGTCTGCAAAGACGGCCCGGTTTTCCGCTGCGATCAGTTAGATGAGCTTCCGGATGAATACTAAAAGGAGAAATGAAACGATGGAAAACATGGTAAATATCTATCTGTTTGGCAAGCAATACCGCGTTCCGGGCGATTTGACGATTATGCGCGCCATGGAATATGCCGGCTATCAGCTGGTGCGCGGCTGCGGCTGCCGCAACGGCTTCTGCGGCGCCTGCGCGACGATCTACCGCATCAAAGGCGATAGGGAGCTCAAAACCTGCCTGGCCTGCCAGACCAAAGTCGAAGACAATATGTATATTGCGACGCTCCCCTTCTTCCCGCTGGTCAAGGAGGTTTACGATATCGAGAAAGTAAAGCCGACGGAGCAGATCATGATGCAGCTCTACCCCGAGATTTACGCCTGCGTGGGCTGCAACGCCTGCACCAAGAGCTGTACGCAGGATCTCAATGTCATGCAGTATATCGCCTATGCCCAGCGCGGCGAATTCGAGAAATGCGCCGAGGAATCTTTCGACTGCGTCATGTGCGGCGTGTGTTCCTCCCGCTGCCCGGCGGGCATCTCGCATCCGCAGGTCGCCATGCTGGCCCGGCGGCTCAATGGCAAATACCTGGCGCCCAAGACGGAGCACCTGGAAAACCGCGTCCAGGAGATCAAAGACGGCACGTTTACCGAGCTCATCGAGGCGCTGATGGGCAAGCCGGTGGAAGAGCTCAAAGAGCTGTATAACAACAGAGAGATCGAGAAGTAGGAGGGCGCAAGCGATGTATGAAAAACAGTTTCAGGAGTCTTTAAAGGCGGTGGAAGCCGCAAGAGAGGCGAACATTGCCTATGAGCCCGCCCGGATGACGGCCCAGGAGAAGGAAGACCTGCTGGCCGCCTATCACCCGGATTATAAGAAAAGCGAGTTTACGACGCTGAAAATCGGCCCGAACAAGGGCGAGCAGGTGCCTCACGAGCTCTGCGAGATGCTCCAGGCGCATAGCCGCATTTCCGCGGCGGATGTGGATCTCTCGGATATCCGCTACGATGTGGATGTGCTCATCATCGGCGGCGGCGGCGCAGGCGCTTCGGCGGCCATCGAGGCGGATAACGCCGGCGCGAAAGCCATGATCGTCACCAAGCTGCGCATGGGCGATGCCAATACCATGATGGCAGAGGGCGGCATCCAGGCGGCGGATAAGCCGAACGATTCCCCGGCCATTCACTTTGTGGATGCCTTTGGCGGCGGCCACTATGCCGCAAAGCGCGAGCTGCTGGCCAAGCTGGTCTGCGATGCGCCGGAGGCCATCCAGTGGCTGAACAATTTGGGCGTGGAGTTCGATAAAGCGCCGGACGGAGAGATGATCACCACGCACGGCGGCGGCACCTCCAGAAAGCGTATGCACGCCGCAAAAGACTATTCCGGCGCGGAGATCATGCGCACACTGCGGGACGAAGTGCTGAACCGCGGCATCCCGGTGGTGGATTTCACCTCGGCCATCGAGCTGATTCTGGATGAAAACGGCAATGCCGCCGGAGCTGTGCTCATGAATATGGAAACAGGAGAGCTGATGGTGGCCCGGGCAAAGACCGTCATCATCGCCACGGGCGGCGCTGGGCGTATGCACTACCAGGGCTTCCCGACTTCCAACCACTACGGCGCCACGGCAGACGGCCTGGTGCTGGGCTACCGCGCAGGGGCCAAGCTGCTCTATGCGGATACCCTCCAGTACCACCCGACGGGCGCTGCCTTCCCGCAGCAGATCTTCGGCGCGCTGGTAACTGAAAAAGTGCGCTCGCTGGGCGCCAAGCTGATCAACCGGGAGGGAAAAGTGTTCATGCATCCGCTGGAGACCAGAGACGTCGCCGCGGCCTCCATCATCCGGGAGTGCTCGGATCGCCAGGAAGGCGTGGATACGGGCAGCGGCCAGGCAGTCTGGCTGGATACGCCCATGATCGAGGCGATTGGCGGGGAGGGAACCATCGAAGCCCGCATCCCGGCCATGATGCGAATGTTCGCCAAATACGGCATCGATATCCGCAAAGAGCCCATTCTCGTCTACCCGACGCTGCACTACCAGAACGGCGGCTTGGATATTGATGTCAGCGGTATGACGACGAACGTCGAGAACCTGTTCGTAGCCGGCGAAGCGGTGGGAGGCATCCATGGCAGAAACCGCCTGATGGGCAACTCCCTGTTAGATATCATCGTCTTTGGGCGCAACGCCGGGACGAATGCTGCGGCCAAGGCTAGGGAAGTGAGCGTGGGCAAGCTGACGCTGGATCACATCACAAAGTTCGACGCAGAGCGCGAGGCCGCCGGCGTCGAGACGGATGCCGTCTCGCCCAAACTCCTGCCCGATTACCGCAGAAAATAAATAGAAAGTTGGTAGTATTATGATTACAGATCTGCTCGAAGCATTGACGATCTTCTGCTTTGGCCTTTCCTGGCCAATCTCCATCCGCAAGTCCATCATCTCCCGCACGGCCAAGGGCAAAAGCCTGTTCTTCGAGGTGTTTTTGCTCATCGGCTATGCCTGCGGCATCATCCGCAAGATCATCCAGGTCTCGGAGGGGAGCTCGGGCTTCCTCTTCTATCTCAGCTTCTTCTTCTATGTGCTGAACTTCATCGAGATCTCCATCGATGTCGCCCTGTATTTCAGAAATAAAAAGCTGGATGAGGCGGCAGAGCTGGCCGCGGCGGCAAATCAGGCATAGGAAAAAGCAGAGCTTTTGATTCTGCCAGGAGGAGGCGTTTATGAAACGAGCTGAAGTATCGCGCGCGACGCTGGGGCGCATTCCCAGTTATCTGGAGTATTTAAAGAATATCAATCGCCATACTGGGAACATTTCAGCGACGACTCTTGCCAAGGAACTGGGCCTGGGGGAAGTGCAGGTGCGCAAGGATTTGGGCGCTGTCAGCGGAGCGGGCAGGCCCAAAACCGGCTACCCGGTGGAGCAGCTCATCGAAGAGCTGGAGGCATTTTTGGGATGCGGCAAAAAACGCGATAATGTCGTCATTGTCGGCGCGGGAAAGCTGGGCCGGGCCCTGCTGGACTACAGCGGCTTTGCGGATTACGGGCTGGAAATCGCGGCGGCCTTTGATGTTGCCGTGGAGGAGAAGCTTTGGAGCAATTCGGGCAAACCCATCTACCCTATGGAGCGCTTCGACGATTTCTGCAAAGAGCATCCCGTGAAAATCGGCATCATCACCGTGCCCGCGGCGCAGGCGCAGCAGGTTTGCGACAGGCTCGTGCAGAACGGGATTCAGGCTGTCTGGTGCTTTGCGCCTTGCGCGCTCTGCGTCCCGCCGGAAATCCCAGTCCAGTATGAGAATATGGCGCTCTCGCTGGCCTATCTGAATAAGAAAATCGATTGATCTCGCCTGAAAGCCTGCCTTCGGTGCCAAACCGGGCAGGCCAGGAAATTCTTTATGGCAGCATTGGCAAACCGCCGGTGCTGTCATTTATTTTCTGCAAGGATGAGATGCAAACCGCCAGCTTATATTGTTTTAACAAAAACCTTGATTCTTTGAACAATGTTCAATAAAATTGAATTGAACATTGTTCAAAGGAGGCAGACATGGAGCATAAGGAAGCGATGATACAGGCGGCGATTGCGCTCATGGAAGAGGGAGAAAAGCGCCCGGATGAGATCACCGTCCGGGAAATCTGCAAACGGGCGGGCGTCGGGCTGGGACTGGTAAACTATTATTTTGGCAGCAAGGAGAACCTGGTGGGGCTGTGCGTAGAACGCAAGATCAACGCGGTGATTGGGCAGTTTCGAAAAATGCAGGAAGAGACGGACGCCCTTGCGCCTCTGGAAAAGCTGGATTTGCTTGGCAGCATGACGCTGAATTTTCTGTTCGGGCATGGCAGTGTCTCGAAAATTTCTGTTCTTGCCGATATGCAAAGCCCGAGGGCCGGCGACAATACCCACCGAACCTATCAGGCATATCTGCCTCTGGTTGCGGCCTGCCGCCCGGATTGGGAGGAAGAGACTGTGAGGCGCAAGACCTTTTGCCTGATCACGATCATGCAGCAAGCGTTTTTGCGGCAGGAAGTCGTATCCCAGATGCTGGGCATCGATCTTGGCACAGAAGCGGGCCGCCGGGCATTTCACACGCAGATACTGCACGATATTTTGGAGGTATCGCAATGAAGATTGCAGTGATAAACGGGACGGAAAAACGCGGAGCAACCCATCGGCTGAAGGAGATTTTCCTGGCGGAATTCCGGGAACAGGCGGAAATTGCGGAATTTTATCTCCCAAAAGATTGCCCGGGTTTCTGCACTGGCTGCATCAGCTGTATCCTAAAAGGGGAGAGCGCCTGCAAAGATGCGGAAAAAATCGGCGCCATAGAACGCGCGCTTTTGCAAGCGGATTTGATTGTCATGGCTTCTCCGGCCTATGTTTTTCATGCCACCGGCGCAATGAAAGCACTGCTCGATCATTTTGCCTACCGCTGGATGCCCCATCGCCCCGCCCCGGAGATGTTTGGCAAACGCGCGGTTATCCTGACGCAGTGTCTGGGCGCCGGGGCGAAATCTGCCGCAAAGGATATCAAACACAGCCTGTCCTGGTGGGGAATTTCCAAAATTGGTGTGTTCGCAGGCGCCCTGATGAGCGATATTGCCTGGGATAAGCTGCCGGTTCGCAGGCAGGCAAAACTGACGCGGAAAGTTCAGGCGCTTTCCAGAAAATTTGCGCGCATGGATTACAGCAGGCCAGCGCGCGCAAATCTCATGGTGAAGATAAAATTCCTGTTTTGCCGCGCTATGCAGAAATCGCTGTATCAGGCGGATCCAGAGTACACGGATGCCAAATACTGGGCACAGCAGGGCTGGCTTGGCCGCTCCAGACCTTGGAAGCGCGCGTGAGATGGGAAGCGATGCGGCCAGCCCGCAGATTCGGCCGCCCGGCAGGGATTTCCCAGAGGTGTTGCATTCTTGCGCAAAACAGGGTATAATAAAAAAACCGCACTAGGTGGGGAGTTAGCGGTGCCCTGAACTTGCAATCCGCTCTAGCAAGACCGAATCCCCGCCCCAGGCTTCTTTTTTCAGTGTATGGCGCTGGCAAGCGGCGTTGAGAAATGGGCCCTGTGCAACATAGCGCTATGAACCCTGTCAGGTCCTGACGGAAGCAGCAGTAAGTAGATAGCTATGTGTGCCGCAGAGCAGTCTGTTTTGAGCTGGCTGCCAGAATTCCTGCTGGGAGAAGCTGTCGAAGGTGGGTGTGCGGCTTTTTCGCAAAACTCAGCGCCGGTTTCGGCGCTGTTTTTGGTATAGAAAGGAAGAAAAGATGCAGGATCTGACCAAAATGAGCAACGAACAGCTGTGGGCGCTGTTTCCCATTCTGTTGGAGCCGCATAACCCCGCGTGGAAAGAATGGTATGAGCAGGAAGCGGAGCAGATTCGCCGGGCTGTAGGCGGTGGGAATGTGCTGCGGCTAAGCCACGTCGGCAGCACGTCTGTGCCCGGCCTGCTGGCCAAGCCGACGGTGGATATTCTGCTGGAGATATCCGAAGAAACCGCCCTGGAAGAGATGCTGGCCGGGCTGGAGCACGCCGGATATCTCTATGCGCCCCAGCCGCAAAAGCCCGCGCCGCATATGATGCTGATGAAGGGGTATACCTTGCAGGGCTTTACGCCAAAGGTGTTTCACCTGCATGTGCGCTATCTGGCAGACCAGGACGAGCTCTATTTTAGGGATTACCTCCGGGCGCACCCGGAGACGGCCGCAGAATACGCCGCTCTCAAGCAGCGGCTTGGCCAGCGCTTCCGGCACGACCGCGACGCCTATACCGACGCCAAGGGAGCGTTTGTCGCGGAAATCACCCAGCTGGCCAGAGCGGCTTTCCCCGGCAGGTATCTGCCCGAAACGGCGCGGCGCTGAAGAGGAAGAGAACATGAAAGAAAATAGATACGACGACCAGGTGTTTTTTGAGAAATATGCCCAGATGGCGCGGTCGAAGGATGGCCTGAAAGGGGCGGGTGAGTGGCACGAACTGCAAAAGCTGTTGCCGGATTTTGAGGGCAAGCGCGTGCTGGATTTGGGCTGCGGCTATGGCTGGCACTGCAAATATGCGGCAGAGCATGGAGCGGCCAGCGTGCTGGGCGTGGATCTTTCGCATAAAATGCTGAAAACGGCCAAAGCGAGAAACGCAGATCAGGCCATCGTGTATCAGCAGGGGGCAATCGAGGATTTGGAGTTTCCCGTCGGCAGTTTTGATGTGGTTCTAAGCTCGCTGGCATTCCATTATATCCGGGATTTCGAGCTGCTGGCCGCAAACATCGCAGGCTGGCTGGAGCAGGGAGGAAGCTTTGTCTTTTCTGTAGAGCACCCGGTTTTTACCGCTTACGGCACGCAGGATTGGTATTATGGCAAAAATGGGGAAATCCTCCATTTTCCCGTGGATAACTATTACTACGAGGGGGAGCGGGAGGCTGTCTTTTTGGGCGAGAAGGTAGTCAAATACCATAGGACGCTGACGACCTACCTCAACGCACTGCTGCAAAATGGATTTGAGATTTGCCGCGTTGTGGAGCCCCAGCCGCCGGAGGAGATGATGCACCTGGAGGGCATGAAGGATGAAATGCGCCGCCCGATGATGCTGCTGATTGCGGCAAGAAAAAAGTAGCCATTTGCAATAAAAAACGGCCTTATGACAA
>CAJUPM010000009.1 GCA_910588425.1 uncultured Christensenellaceae bacterium
TTGCAAGCACCGTCGTGATTGCTGCCGTCAGCGTCGTCTTGCCGTGGTCTACGTGCCCGATCGTTCCGATGTTGACATGCGGTTTATTTCTCTGAAATACTTCCTTTGCCATTCTCTTTCTCCTTTAAACTTAAACTGAGAATTTTATTATTCTTTTCTGGCGCTTATTTCTTGCCAGTAACCTTTTCTGCGACGTTCTTCGGGACAGGCTCATAGTGCGAGAACTGCATGGTATAGTTGCCGCGGCCCTGCGTTCTGGAGCGCAGGTCTGTCGCGTAACCAAACATCTCGGAGAGCGGAACCATGCCGCGGATCGTCTGCGAGTTGCCGCGCTGTTCCGTACCCTCGACGCGGCCTCTTCTTGCATTGATGTTGCCCAGGACATCGCCCAGATATTCATCCGGAACGACGACTTCGACTTTCATCATCGGCTCGAGCAGCGTGCAGGCGGCCTTCTCGAAGGCGGCCTTGATACCCATGGAGCCGGCGATCTTGAAGGCCATCTCGGAGGAGTCGACCTCGTGGTAGGAGCCATCCACCAGCGTAACCTTGAAGTCTACCACTTCGTAGCCGCCCAGAATGCCGCTCTTGGCCGCTTCCTGGATACCGGCATCGATGCTGGGGATATATTCCTTGGGGATTGCGCCGCCGACGATGGCGTTGACGAACTCGTAGCCAGCGCCCGGCTCCTGGGGCTCGACGTGCAGTTTACAATGACCGAACTGACCGCGGCCGCCGGACTGGCGGACGTATCTGCCTTCGGAATCGACTGCTTTGGTGATGGTCTCGCGGTATGCAACCTGAGGCGCGCCCACCGTCGCTTCGACTTTATACTCTCTGAGCAGACGATCGACGATGATTTCCAGATGCAGCTCGCCCATGCCGGCGATGATGGTCTGGCCCGTCTCCTCGTCTGTGTAGGCCTTAAAGGTCGGGTCTTCCTCGGCCAGCTTCATCAGGGCAACGCCCATCTTATCGCGGCCGGCTTTTGTTTTGGGCTCGATGGCTACGCGGATAACCGGCTCCGGGAACACCATGGACTCCAGGATGATGGGGTTCTTCTCATCGCAGAGGGTATCGCCCGTGCCCACGTCTTTGAGGCCGACGGCTGCGGCGATATCGCCGGCCATAACCTCTTCGATTTCTTCTCTATGATTGGCGTGCATCTTGACGATACGGCCAAGGCGCTCTCTTCTGTCTTTCGTGGAGTTATAGACATAGGAGCCGGCGGCCAGCTTGCCCGAGTATACCCGGAAGAAGGCCAGCTTGCCCACGAACGGGTCTGCCATGATTTTGAAAGCCAGGGCAGAGAAGGGGGCGTCGTAATCTGCGGGGCGGGAATCCTCATCCTCCGTGCCCGGGATGGTGCCCGTGATAGCCGGAACATCCAGCGGGGAGGGCAGCAGCTCGACGACATAGTCCAGCATGGGCTGAACGCCTTTGTTGCGGTAGGAAGAGCCGCAGCAGACCGGGACGATCTCGCCGGCAATCGTGCGCTTTCTCAGGCCCGCAATGATCTCTTCTCTCGTGAGCTCTTCGCCGTTAAAGAATTTCTCCATCAGCTCATCGCTGGCTTCGGCAGCCGCCTCGACCAGCTTCTCGCGGTATTCCTTGGCCTGCTCCAGCATATCTGCGGGAACATCCACGACTTCAAATTTTGCGCCCGTCTCATCGCCGGTATCATAGAGATCGGCCTTCATGTTGATCAGGTCAACAATGCCGATAAAATCAGCCTCTTTGCCGATGGGCAGCTGAAGCGGAACCGGATGCGCGCCCAGTCTGTCGACGATCATATCGACGACGTTGTAGAAATCTGCGCCCATGATATCCATCTTGTTGACATAGCAGAGGCGGGGAACGCCGTAGCCCTCGGCCTGGCGCCAAACCGTCTCGGACTGGGGCTCAACGCCGCCCTTTGCGCAGAACACGGCGACAGCGCCGTCCAGCACGCGCAGGGAACGCTCAACCTCGACCGTGAAGTCCACGTGTCCGGGAGTATCGATGATGTTGATGCGGTGGCCCTTCCACTCGGCAGTCGTTGCGGCAGACTGAATCGTGATGCCTCTCTCCTGCTCCTGCTCCATCCAGTCCATCGTCGCGGCGCCGTCGTGCACCTCGCCGATTTTATACGTCCGGCCGGTATAGAACAGAATACGCTCGGTCGTCGTGGTTTTGCCCGCGTCAATATGGGCCATGATGCCGATATTTCTAATTTTATCTAATGGGAATTCTTTGGACACTACTAAGCTCCTTTCCTAGCAGCCGCTACCAACGGTAATGCGCAAACGCTCTGTTGGCCTCGGCCATCTTGTGCATATCCTCTTTGCGCTTGACGCTGGAGCCGGTGTTGTTTGCGGCATCCATAATCTCGGCAGCCACGCGCTCGCGCATGGTGCGCTCGCCTCTCTTGCCCGAGAACATCACCAGCCAGCGGATGGCGAGGGTTTGTCTTCTCTCGGGGCGCACTTCGATAGGCACCTGGTACGTCGCGCCGCCAACCCGGCGCGCCTTGACTTCCAGAACAGGCATGATATTTTCCATGGCTGCCTCAAACACTTCCATGGGGTCTTTGCCCGTCTTCTCTTCGATGATCTCGAACGCATCATAGCAGATGCGCTGCGCGGTTCCGCGCTTGCCGTCCAGCATGATCTGGTTGATCAGCTTGGTCACAACTTTGCTTTTATAAATCGGGTCTGCAATAACTTCCCGCTTTGCTACTCCACCACGTCTTGGCATGGTCTTCCTCCTTGTGATAATTCAAATTTTAGACTGCGCGAAAAGCCTTAGTTCTTGGGCTTCTTGGCGCCGTACAGGCTGCGGCCCTGCTTGCGGTTGCTGACGCCTGCCGCATCCAGCGTGCCGCGGATGATGTGATAGCGCACACCAGGCAGATCCTTCACTCTGCCGCCGCGGATGAGGACGACGGAGTGCTCCTGCAGGTTATGGCCGATGCCGGGGATATAGACCGTACCTTCCATGCCGTTTACAAGGTGGACACGGGCGATTTTGCGCAGCGCCGAGTTCGGCTTCTTGGGCGTCATCGTACGCACTGCGGTGCAGACGCCGCGCTTTTGCGGGCACTGCTGCAGAATCGGCGATTTGCTTTTATCTTCAATCGTTTTTCTTCCTTTTTTGATCAGCTGGTTAATCGTAGGCATATTCTACCTCTTTACCTCCTAAGTAAACAATCGTTATTTTATCTGAAATTCCCACTGCAACCCGCGGGGAACCTTTTTTCCTTGCGGCAGCACAAAAGAAGCCAAATAATATTCTAGCATTTCGCTGCCGGCATTGTCAACTACATTTTCCCTTGGGATTCGCCTTGCTCCGGCGCCTCCTGCCCGGGAATAAAGCGGAAATTTTTCCGGGGTTTCTCTTTTTTGACGAACACCTTGCCCCGGGTTTTCTCGTTTTGGGCAAACCAGCCGAGATCGGCCAGCTCCTTTGCCTCGGGCAAATCAAAAAACTGCAGATACATCTGCTTCTCATATTTGCGCGCCAGCGCCTTCTGATACAGCTTGCCGCCCTGGTAGCCCAGCGCGATGAGCAGCAGCAGGATGAGCGTGGAAGTGAATTCGCCGTTACTCATCAGAAATTCCGCATCCCGAATGAGCCAAAGGACGAAAATGCCCAGAGCCAGGCCGATGATCATGCCGATGAACCGAAGGTTATCCAGCGTATTCAGGCGGCGCTTGCAGTCTTTGCAGACGGCCACGGGCACCTGGATCATGGAGCCCACCGGCCGGCGCACCTTCTGGCCCAGGCCGAAGGCTTCGCCCGTCTCGTGGGCGGGCTCGGGATGCGCGATTTCTGCGATGGCATAGGCCTCCCTCCTGCCCTTCTGCTCCTTCTTACAGAAGAAGCATTCCTCGGATTCGTGGAATTTATCCACATCTGCCGGCAAATTGCCCAGCGTTACCTTCCAGATGTCGTTGATTTTCCTGCGCTCGAACTGCCGGACATTCTGCTTATACAGCGTGCAGTGTTCGCAGCCGTCGCTTCCCAGAAATTCGCAGGCAGGCTCGCCTTTGATCTCGCAGACCTTGCTGATTTTATCTGCCATATTTCTTCTCCCATTTGAGCGTTTCCCGGGCCGGGGATGCCCGGCCGGGCGCTCCTATTTGCTATGCCAGCTCTTCCTGCGGCGCTTCCGCCCCGGAAAGCTGGCCGGCAATCTGCTCATTTGGGACATTCTTGACGGCCTCGATGTTCTTATAGCGCTTGAGGCCCGTGCCCGCGGGGATGAGCTTGCCGATGATGATATTCTCCTTGAGGCCGGAGAGGCTATCCACCTTGCCCTTGATGGCGGCATCCGTCAGCACCCGGGTCGTCTCCTGGAAGGAAGCGGCCGAGAGGAAGGATTCCGTCGAGAGGGCGGCCTTGGTGATGCCGAGCAGGATGCGGGATGCAACCGCCGGGCGGCCGCCTTCCCGGGCCATGCGCTCATTTTCCGCCTCGAAGCGGAAGATATCCACCGTCTCGCCCGTGAGCAGATCCGTATCGCCGGCATCGTCTATCTTGCACTTTCTGAGCATCTGGCGGATGATGACTTCCAGGTGTTTATCCGAAATCTCAACGCCCTGCATGCGGTAGACCATCTGCACCTCACTGAGCAGATAGCTCTGCACGCCCTTGATGCCCTTGATTTTCAGGATATCCGCCGGGTTGATGGAGCCTTCGGTGAGCGAATCGCCCGCCTCGATGACGTCGCCATCCTGGACGGCCATGCGGGAGCCGTAGGGTATGGTATAGACGGCAGTCTCGCCGTGCTCGGGGGTGACGAACACCTCCCGTTTCTTCTTGACATCGCTGACGGATACCGTGCCGCCCACTTCCGAGATGACGGCCTGGCCTCTGGGCTTTCTGGCCTCGAACAGCTCTTCGACACGCGGCAGACCCTGGGTGATATCGTCTGCCGTGGCGACGCCGCCCGTATGGAAGGTTCTCATGGTCAGCTGCGTGCCCGGCTCGCCGATGGACTGCGCCGCGATGACGCCCACGGCCTCGCCGATATCCACGGGCAGGCCAGTCGCCATATTGGCGCCGTAGCACTTGGCGCAGACGCCGTGCTCGCTCTTGCAGGTGAGGATCGTGCGGATCTGCACTTTCTTGATGCCCGCCTTGACGATTCTATCTGCCTGAATCGCATCGATGGGGGCGTTTTTGCCTACGATGACTTCACCCGTCGCGGGATCGCGGATCTCATCCACCGAGACGCGGCCGCGGATGCGGTCTGCCAGCGGCTCGACCACGTTGCCGCCGCTATACAGATCTGAAACCCACATGCCCTGGACTTCCTCGCCCAGGCGGGCGAAGCAGTCGTCCTCCCGGACGATGACGTTGTGCGAAACATCGACAAGTCTTCTGGTCAGGTAGCCCGAGTCTGCCGTTCTAAGAGCGGTATCGGCAAGGCCCTTTCTGGCACCGTGGGAGGAGATGAAGAACTCCAGAACCGTCAGGCCCTCGCGGAAGTTCGCGCGAATGGGAACCTCGATGATCTCGCCGGACGGGTCTGCCATCAGGCCGCGCATGCCGGCCAGCTGGCGGATCTGGTTGATGCTGCCGCGGGCGCCGGATCTGGCCATCATGTTGATGGGGTTGAAATCATCCAGATTGGATTCCAGCGCTGCCGTAACCTTGTTGGTCGTCTCGGTCCAGACGTTGACGGCGTTTTCCTTGCGCTCTTTGTTTGTCAGGAAGCCGCGCTGATACTGCCGGTCGATCTTGGTGATGCGCTCCTCTGCCTCGGCGATGTATTCCTTCTTCTCTTTGGGGATGTTGATATCCGAAACCGAAACCGTGATGGCGCCGATGGTGGAATAGTGGAAGCCCTGCGCCTTGATCTTATCCAGAACATGGCTGGTTTCCGTCGCGCCAAGAGCCGAGAAGCAGTAGTCTACAATCTTGCCCAGCTGCTTTTTGCCCACGACTTCGTTGACTTCATATTGCAGTTCGTTGCCCGGGATGCTGCGATCCAGATACCCCAGGTTCTGCGGGATGGCCTGGTTGAAGATGATGCGGCCGGCGGAAGTTTCGATGATGCCCGTCTTCTGCTCGCCGTTTACTTCCCGCGTTACCCGGACTTTGATGATGGCCTGCATATCGATATTGTGCGTGTTGTAGGCCAAGATTGCCTCATCCGGCGAGGCGAACACGCTGCCCTCGCCCTTGGCGCCGGGCTTTAGAATCGTCAGGTAGTACGAGCCGATGACCATATCCTGCGTCGGGGAGACGACAGGCTTGCCATCCTGCGGTTTTAAGATGTTGTTGGCCGCCAGCATCAGGAAGCGCGCTTCGCTCTGGGCTTCCACCGAAAGCGGAACGTGCACGGCCATCTGGTCGCCGTCGAAGTCGGCATTATAGGCGGTGCAGGCCAGCGGATGCAGCTTGATGGCCCGGCCCTCGACCAGCATGGGCTCGAACGCCTGGATGCCCAGGCGGTGCAGCGTCGGCGCGCGGTTTAAGAGCACGGGGTGGCCTTTGATGACCTCTTCCAGCACATCCCAGACCTCGGGCCGCACTTTCTCCACCATGCGCTTGGCGCTCTTGATGTTGTGCGCCAGGCCCTCATCCGTGAGCTTTTTCATGACGAAGGGCTTGAACAGCTCCAGCGCCATTTCCTTGGGCAGGCCGCACTGGCTCATCTTGAGCTCGGGGCCCACGACGATAACGCTTCGGCCGGAATAGTCGACGCGCTTGCCCAGCAGGTTCTGACGGAAGCGGCCCTGCTTGCCGCGCAGCATATCCGAGAGGGATTTGAGCGCGCGGTTGCCGGCGCCCGTCACCGGGCGGCCCCGGCGGCCGTTATCGATGAGCGCATCCACCGCTTCCTGGAGCATGCGCTTTTCGTTGCGGACGATGATATCCGGCGCTTTTAATTGCAGCAGGCGGGTGAGGCGGTTATTTCTGTTGATGACTCTGCGGTAGAGGTCGTTGAGATCCGAGGTGGCGAAACGGCCGCCGTCCAGCGGAACCATCGGGCGGATTTCCGGCGGAATGACCGGGACGCAGTCCAGGATCATCCATTCGGGCTTATTGCCGGATTTGCGGAACGCTTCCACCACTTCCAGCCGCTTGATGGCGCGCATGCGCTTCTGGCCGGAGGAGCTCTCCAGATCCCGGCGCAGCGCCTCGCACTCGGCCTCCAGATCCACTTTTTTGAGCAGCTCTTTGACGGCCTCGGCGCCCATGCCGGCCTTAAACGCGTCTGCGCCAAAGCTCTCCTGGGCTTCGCGGTATTCCTTATCCGTCAGAAGCTGTTTGCATTCCAGCGTCGTATCGCCGGGATCCGTGACGATGAAAGACGCGAAGTAGAGCACTTTTTCCAGCGCCCGGGGCGACATATCAAGCAGCAGGCCCATCCGGGAGGGGATGCCCTTAAAATACCAGATATGCGAGACCGGCGCGGCCAGCTCGATATGGCCCATGCGCTCTCGGCGCACTTTTGCCCGGGTGACTTCGACGCCGCACTTTTCGCAGACGATGCCCTTATGGCGGATGCGCTTATAGCGGCCGCAGTGGCATTCCCAGTCTTTGGTCGGCCCGAAGATGCGCTCGCAGAACAGGCCGTCTTTTTCCGGCTTTAATGTGCGGTAGTTGATGGTTTCGGGTTTTTTCACCTCGCCGTGGGACCATTCTCTTATTTTCTCAGGCGACGCAAGGCCAATCTGCATGGAATCAAATGTATTGAGTTCAAACAAGGAAACTACACTCCCTTTCTATTATCTAAAGAATTTCGGGCTATTTGCCTATTCGTCGTCCGAAAAGTCCAGGTCGTCTCCATCCAGCGCGGGCAGGAGATCGTCGAGATCTTCCTCTTCCAGGTCGGTATCCAGGATGCTGGAGAGCAGGTCGTCTTCCGTCGGCTCTTCATCCAGGTCGTCGTCTTCCATGTCGCCCTCGTCGGCATCGTCCAGAATGGAGCCGAGGCTCTGGAAGTCGATATCGTCCAGGCTGAGGTCGTCTAGCGGGTCTTCCGTGGAAGGCGCGCCCTTCTCATCCTCGTTGCCCTCGATGTTGACATCCAGCTGGACGTCGTCGCCATCCGATTCGCGGATTTCCAGCTCCTCGTTGCCCTCGCCCAGCACTTTGACATCCAGGCACAGGCTTTGCAGTTCCTTGATGAGCACTTTGAAGGATTCGGGCACCATGGGCTCTGGGATGTTCTCGCCCTTGACGATGGCCTCATACGTCTTGACGCGGCCCACGATATCGTCGGACTTGACGGTGAGGATCTCCTGCAGGGTATTGGCGGCGCCGTAAGCTTCCAGCGCCCAGACCTCCATCTCGCCGAAGCGCTGGCCGCCGAACTGCGCCTTGCCGCCCAGCGGCTGCTGGGTTACCAGGGAGTAGGGGCCGGTGGAACGGGCGTGGATCTTGTCGTCTACCAGGTGGTGCAGCTTTAAGATATACATATAGCCGACGGTTACGCGGTTCTCAAAGGGCTCGCCAGATCTGCCGTCGTAGAGCACGGTTTTGCCGTCCGGCGAGAGGCCGGAGGCGGCCAGCAGCTCCTCGATATCCTCCTCGGAGGCGCCGTCGAAAACGGGGGTCGCGATTTTCCAGCCCTGGGCTTTTGCCGCCCGGCCCAGATGCACTTCCAGCACCTGCCCGATATTCATACGCGAAGGAACGCCCAGCGGGTTTAGCACGATATCCAGCGGCGTGCCGTCGGGCAGGAAGGGCATATCCTCCACCGGGAGCACCCGGGAGATGACACCCTTGTTGCCGTGGCGGCCTGCGATCTTGTCGCCCACAGAGATTTTGCGTTTTTGGGCGATATACACGCGCACCAGCTTATTGACACCGGCCGTCAGCTCATCCTTATCCTCTCTGGTGAAAATCTTGACATCCACAACGATGCCCGCCTCGCCGTGCGGCACGCGCAGGGAGGTATCGCGCACTTCTCTGGCCTTCTCGCCAAAGATGGCCCGGAGCAGACGCTCTTCCGCCGTCAGCTCGGTCTCGCCCTTGGGCGTTACCTTGCCGACCAGGATATCGCCGCTGCGCACTTCCGCGCCGATGCGGATGATGCCCGAGGCATCCAGGTCTTTGAGCGCTTCCGCGCCGACGTTTGGAATATCCCGGGTGATCTCCTCCGGCCCAAGCTTAGTATCCCGGGCCTGCGCCTCGTATTCCTCGATATGGATGGAGGTGAAGACGTCGTCTTTGACCAGGCGCTCGGAGATGAGCACGGCGTCCTCGTAGTTATAGCCTTCCCACGTCATAAAGCCCATGAGGATGTTTTTGCCCAGCGCGATCTCGCCCTTCTGCGTGGAGGGGCCGTCTGCCAGCACATCGCCCACCGAAACCGGCTGGCCTTTATGCACCAGGGGCAGCTGATTGATGCAGGTGCCCTGGTTGGAGCGGGAGTATTTGATGAGTTTATAGGTATGCACTTCGCCGCTGGTATCCTGAACCTCGATGCGATCCGCAGAGACGCTCTTTACAAAGCCATCCTGCTTGCTCTTGACGAGCACGCCCGAGTCGTAGGCCGCTTTGCCCTCGATGCCCGTGCCCACGATGGGGGATTCGGGAATGAGCAGCGGAACCGCCTGGCGCTGCATGTTGGAGCCCATCAGCGCGCGGTTGGCGTCGTCGTTTTCCAGGAAGGGGATCATGCCCGTGCCCACGGAAATGAGCTGCTTGGGCGAGACGTCCATAAAGTCCACATGATCCGGGGAAACTTCCACGAACTTATCCAGGTCGCGGCAGGTGATGCGGGCGCTGACGAAATGGCCCTCGGCATCGATGGGCTCGTTTGCCTGGGCGATGACGTATTTATCCTCTTCGTCTGCCGTCATATAGCGGATTTCGCTGGTGACACGGCCGGTCTGCTTATCCACGACGCGGTACGGCGTCTCGATAAAGCCGTATTCGTTGACCCTGGCATACGTCGACAGCGAGCTGATCAGGCCGATATTCGGGCCTTCCGGCGATTCGATCGGGCACATTCTGCCGTAGTGCGAGTGGTGTACGTCGCGCACTTCAAAGCTGGCGCGGTCGCGGTTGAGGCCGCCCGGGCCAAGGGCCGAGAGACGGCGCTTATGCGTCAGCTCGGCCAGCGGGTTGGTCTGGTCCATGAACTGGGAGAGCTGGGAGGAGCCGAAGAACTCCTTGACTGCCGCCGTTACCGGACGGATATTGATGAGCGCCGAAGGCGTCGCGTGCTCGAGATCCTGGATGGACATGCGCTCTCTGACGACTCTCTCCAGCCGGGAGAGGCCGACGCGCAGCTGGTTTTGCAGCAGCTCGCCCACAGAGCGGACGCGGCGGTTGCCCAGATGGTCGATATCGTCCGTCTCGCCCAGACCAAAGCGCAGGCCCAGCATATAGCTGAAAGCGGCGAACATATCTTCCACCATGATGTGCTTGGGGATGAGGGCGCTGTGCGCGGAAATCAGGCGCGCTTTGAGCTCCTCTTCGCCCAGGTTTTCATCCAGAATTTCCTTGAGCGCCGGGTAGTAGACCTGCTCATTGAGCTCGGCCAGCAGCGGATCGAAGGGCAGATAGGCCGCGGCATCCACAAAGTGGTTGCCGATGACGACCGCCGTCTCCTCGCCCATGGCCAGCTTGACGGAATTGATGCCGGCGTTCTGAATCTGCCGCGCGGTTTGCTGGGAAATTTTCTCGCCCGCCATGACCAGCGCTTCGCCCGTCTCGGCGTTGATGATATTCTCCGCGGCGGTCTGGTTCTCGATTCTGTGCGCCAGCGAAAGCTTCTTGTTGAATTTATAGCGGCCTACCCGCGCCAGGTCATACCGCTTGGGATCGAAGAACAGCGACTGCACCAGCTGGCTTGCGCTCTCGACTGTGGGCGGCTCGCCCGGGCGCAGACGGCGGTAGATCTCAAGCAGGCCGTCTTCCTGGGAAACGGCGGTATCTTTTCTAAACGTCGCCTCCAGCACTTCGTCCTCGCCGAAGAAGGCGCGGATCTCCTCATCCGTCCCAAGGCCCATAGCCCGGACCAGAATCGTCGCCGGGAGCTTTCTCGTGCGGTCTGCCCGGACCCACATGATATCGTTGGAATCCGTCTCGAACTCCAGCCACGCGCCGCGGTTGGGGATGACGGTGGAGCTGAAGAGGTCTTTGCCCGTCTTATCCTTGGCGGTATCGAAATAAACGCCCGGGCTTCTGACCAGCTGGCTGACGATGACGCGCTCTGCGCCGTTGATGATGAACGTGCCCCGCTCGGTCATCAGCGGGAAATCGCCCATGAACACTTCCTGGACGTTGACTTCGCCCGTCTCCTTATTGATGAGGCGGACGCTGACTTTGAGCGGCGCGGCGTAGTTGACGTCCCGCTCCTTGCATTCCTCCACATCGTATTTGGGCGTTTCCAGGATGCGGTAGTCCACAAACTCCAAAACCAGCGTCTCGGAATAATCTGTGATCGGGGAAATGTCGCTTAAAACCTCTTTGAGGCCCTCGCGCAGAAACCGCTCATAGGAATCCTTCTGGATCTCGATGAGATCCGGCACTTCCAAAACCTCTTTGATTTTGGAAAAGCTCTGCCGCGTGGAGAGCCCTGCCCTCACCTCATGCACCATACCTTCATGCACCATAGTTACCACTCACTCCCTATATCGTTACTCTATCAAAACTAGACCATTTGGATGCGCTCTCTCCGACCGAAAAAGCGGCGGGAAAGCCCGTTGCCGCGCCCCTTTCGCAGGCCCCGAAAAAGGCCGAAAACCGCGCAGGGCGCATTTATGCAGTATAGTCTAAAATAGCATCACAGCGCCCGGCTGTCAACACTTTTTGCCCCGAAAGCCCGGAAAAATCCGGGTTTTTGCGAATTTGTTTACATTTTGAGCCGGATGCGCCGGGGAAATCCGAATTTTTTTGCGATTATTCACAGATTGTTTACAATTTGAAAGAGCCGGCTCTGCGCGTCTTTTGGGGCAAAAAAACAGGCGGCAGAGCGCGAAACTCTGCCGCCTGTTTGCATCAGCGACGGCGCGCAAAACGCCGTCTTTTCTCTCCCAATAAAATAAGCGTAGATGTCAGAGTTAATTGCTCTCTAACTACTACACTTTTATGGTACTAAAAAGCCAGGCATGGGCCTGGCCTTGTTATGCTTGTTCGTCTCTGGCGAAGATCATGCGGCCGGCTGCCGTCTGCAGCGCGCTGGTTACGGTTACGGCGAACTGTTCGCCGATGCGCCCGCCGCCGTTTTCCACCACGACCATGGTGCCGTCGTCCAGATAGGCGACGCCCTGGGCGGCATCCTTCCCCTCTTTGATGACGCGCACGGTGATGACCTCACCGGGCAGCAGCACGGGCCGGACGGCGCCGGCCAGCTCGTTGATATTGAGCACAGGGATGCCCTGCACCGCCGCCACCTTATTGAGGTTGAAATCGTTGGTTACGATCTTGCCGCCCAGTTCCCTGGCCAGCCGCAGCAGCTTGGCATCCGCCTCGGAGAGGTCTTCCCAGTCCGTCCGGGAGATTTCCACAGGAATTTCCAGCTCCCGCTGTATTTTCCCCAGAATATCCAGCCCTCTTCTGCCCTTGCTCCGGCGCAGGGCGTCTGCCGAATCCGCCACATGGCGCAGCTCTGAGAGCACGAACTCCGGGATGACAATTTTTCCTTCCAGAATGCCGGTTTTGCAGATATCGAAAATGCGGCCGTCGATGATGACGCTGGTATCCAGAATTTTTGGGCCGGGCGCCGGCTCCTTCTGCGTGCCGCCCGCTTCTTCCCCGTGCAGATGCAGTTTTTCCCCGGTTTTGACCGCGATGCTCACGCCCAGATAAGCGCAGACCACATAGAGGATGATATTGACCGTCATGACGATCCAGGGGATTTGCAGTTTGTCTAGCGGCCAGGAGAGCAGAAACGCCACCAGCAGGCCGACCAGCAGCCCCACCGTGCCCACGACGATGGTTTTGGCCGGGGCCCTCGAGATATGCCGGGAGAGCTGGGTGCAGCCGCGCACGATTTCATCCGCGATCGGCCGGGAAAGCAGCAAAAACAGCACGCCAAACACGATGGCGCTGATCACCAAAATGGCCACGCTGGCCCACGGATGCATCAGCTCATAGAGGTTGATATGCGCAAAATTATCGATAAACTCAAACGCCGCCACCACAAGGCTCGGGCCGATGGCGATGCCGGCAATCGCGACGGCAGTTCTCAGAAGGTTTTTCACGGGACGCTCCTTTTTTCTTAACCTTCCTAGATCATACCTGCCCGGCGGGGCGGTGTCAACCACAGCGAAGGGCGGTTTTTAGGAAATTCACAATTTCCGCCCCGGCCGCGTTTGACATTTTCCCCGGCCGGCGCCTATAATAAGCTTAGCTTTTATTCTCGGAGGAAGGGCATTGGCTATCAATTTAAACGATATTATGGCGGAAGATTTTCAAATCGTCGTCGAAGAATATGTGGACCGCAATAAAAACCTGCTGGATACCATGAGCAAATACCAGACTGCCGCCGGCCGGCTGAACCGCGCCGTCACCAAGGCGGCGACGCAGTGCGGCTGCATCTCGCTTTCGGGCAAGAAGCGGGAGGGCCGGGCCAAGACCAACGTCTCGGGCAAGCTCTGCAAAAACTGCCGGGAGGCCATCGAAAAGGAGATGGGCGACGTGCTCTTCTACCACGCCGCCATGTGCAACGCCCTCGGGCTCTCGATTTACGACGTCATGCTCAAGGAAAAGCAGACGCTCTTCGCCCTGGGGGATTACTCGCTCAAATAAAAGAGCACAAAAAGAGCGCCCTGTGGCGCTCTTTTTGTGTTTCGAGAATTATTGGATGGGGCAAGGGCAATGGAAAAAAGGTCTTTCTTAGCCATGGGGGCATCGCCCCACGCTCCCTTTTGAGGAAAAACCGCACAGAAGGAGGGGATTTGCGCGGCGGCAAGCTGTGCCTTTTTTCTTTTTGCGCGGGAATTGCCATTGCGCTATACGCCAAGGACGGAAAAAGCCCCCTGCTCTTCAAAGCAAGCATCCGCCCAGGTGTCAAGCTCGCCCATCGCCTGCTCCCATTCCGGCACTGCCCGGGCAAGTCGGCGCACCCGCTCCCACTGCCCTCGGCAGACAATCGTCACGCCACAGCAATCGAAGGCGGGAAAAACCTGGGCAAACAGCTCCGTCAGAGAAAGCGCATCCCAGCGCCCGGCGCTGATGCAGAGAGAATCCTTTTTCCAGCACTCGCCGCCGTACCTTCCTTTTTGAAACTCAAAATAGGCCGTGCTTCCAGACGCGCCGCGCGCCGCTTCGGTGATAAAATACTTCATGGGTATTTCTCCAAAACAATTTGAATGAGCCAATATTCCCTGGCAGGGTTTGAACGCAAGTTACTCGCCCTGTTCCTGCTTCTCCGGCGATTCCTCTTTTGGGGCGGGCTCTTCGAGCCCAGCTAAAACCCGCAGGCGGTGCCGCCGCTCCTTCTCGCCGGGCAGATGATAGCCATAGCGCTCGGCCTGCCGGAGCAAAAGCCGAAGCTTTTGCGGAATTTTTTCCCATTTTTCCAGCGCGGCCAAAGCCTGCTCCCGATGCTCGGCATAGGTGCTCCGGATGCCGCCCAGCAGCAGTTTTTCGCCTTTTCCGGGAAGATTTTGCAGTTTGCCCAGGATATAGCCCAGGGCGGCGTTTGTGCGGCTCATCCATTCCTGCTCTATTTGGGAACGCTTCGGCCGGCGCTTATGATACCGCAGCATTTGCACGGGCAGGCGCTGTTCAAACAGCGCCAGAATTTCCTCCGCATAATGCTCTGGCAGCAAAAAATCCGCCAGGCGGTAGTTTTGCCAAAAATTCAGCTGGATTTGGCGCATAGCCCGCCGCTGATAGGGCATACCGATCTGCCGGGCGATATCATAGGCGGCAGGGCTGCCCTCCACCATTGCCGGCTCAAGCAGTGCCAGGCAGCGCGGGCTTTTCATCAGCGCCAGGCTGGCCGAACGCACCTCTTCTTCTAATTCATGGTTTTGATAGGTATAGCGCTGTGTCGTCCAGTAAATATCCGAGACGACATTGAAATCTTCCAGCGTTTTTGCATGGATTTTGGCATGGCGCAGATAGTTTTTCATCACAACTGCGCTTCCTTGGAGATCGCAGATATTTCGATAGGGGGCATCGCCCGGTATCAGGCGCGCGAGCAATTTGCCCGCGCCGGAAAAATCCTCCCGGGAAATCTGATCCTGCGCCAACCGGCCATCCAGATCGCCCTTTTGCGCGCAAAGAAGGGCAAAATCCATCGGCATCCGCGTATCCTTCGGGGCCTGGCGGATCAGCCAGTCCTGCGCACCCGGCGTTTCCGGATTTAAATAGCGAACCGCCGCATACCGGGCATAATCTTTTGAGTATTGGGCAATTTTGAAAATGAGATCCTGCGCATCTTCCCATTCGCTGATGATGCGCAGGCACTGCACTGTAAACGCCCCGCACTGAGAGAGGAAAGGCACGATTTTGCGCAGATATTCTTCATGTGAGCTTCTGTAGAAGCAAAGATACCAAAGAGAAAACTGCACCAGCCGCGGATCCTGGCTGTCCCAAAGCTGATTCCAGCAAAAATTTACGCCGTTTCTGCAAAGAAAGCTCCTGTGCTCCCATATCCAGTCGTGCATACCATCCAAATAGCGCTGGATGCCGGAAAATGGCAAAACTTCCTGAAGCTCCCACTCCGCCTCCATCACCCGGCCAGCGCGAAGAAACTGCAGAGCGCGAAAAAACCTTGCATAGTTGCCCGGCTTTCGTTTCTCCTGCGGCCCCCAAATCCAATCCATATCTCCCGCGCCGTCTGCCAAAACCTGTGCACCCCAGGGGTATTGAAAATAGAAAGGAGAAGGCATAAAGCCGTTTTCCTTGACCGCCCGCCGCATCTGCCGCCAGACCGCATCTTCCCTGTTTTCTTCGTGCCCAGGCGGCAAGGGCAGCAGCGGGGTAACCTTCTTTTCCACTTTTGGCGGCGCAAAAAACAGGAGCAGCCGGCTCTCAGACGGCAGCACGGATATTTTCTTATTTTGGAAAAAAGCATCCCCGATTCTCATTCCGCCCTCTGTGGCGCTACTGCTCCGCCTGCTCCTCCAGCATCTGCTGCAAAATTTCCGCGGCGCTGGCCACGATTTCTGCGCAGGGCCGGCCGGCATAGTAGGCCTGCGTGCGCGCGCTGGGCGCTGGGGCATCCTTTTGCCCTGCCCGCAGCCCCAGCAGTTCCCGGCAGACGATGCTGCCGTTTTTTTCGCAAAAACGCCGGGCGAATTCCTGCACGCGCCCATACTGCGCCGCCTTTGCCCCGCGGTCGGCAGGGTCGTAATCCCCGCCCAGAACGCCCAGCACCAGAAGCGCCCCCGAGACCGCCCCGCAGACCTCTCTCAGCCGCCCCATGCCCCCGCCAAAGCAGGAAGCCAGCGCCCGGGCTTTTTCCTGCTCCAGCCCCAGCTGCTCGCAGAAGGCGCAGGCCACAGCCTGGGCGCAGTTATACTTCTCCTCTATAAAAAGTTGTTTCGCTTTCTGCGATTTGGCTTCCGCCGTTTTACTCATCTTTTTCACCTTTCTATTCTTTGATTCGAGGCGGCACGGCAAAATTCCTGCGCCATGCCGTTTTTTATTTGCGCGGGAAGGGCGATAAGGGCAAGAGCGGGGAAGCCTTCTCTGCGCTGCCCCTGCAAAGGTCAAGGGCGGTGGGCAAACATGGGGCTGCGCCCCATACCCCCTTACTTATTTTAAGGATGGGATTTATTCGCACGGCAAGCAGGGAATATGCGGGCATTTGCTTTCTGGCAAACTGAATCGCGGCCTTAGGCGCGGGGCCGGCAGTTTCCGCCGTTTTGCCAATCGGGGGCGGCTTCGCGGGCAGGAATAGCAGGCCGCATTTTCCGGCCATCGGGTGCCGCCCTCCGAGCGCATCACGGGAGAGCATGTATTCGCTGACAAACCGGCTTCCAGCTTCGCGTGCGGAAATAACAGGCTCCGCATTCCCAGCATCCGGCCATTGCTTCCCCGCGCAAATCCCCTTTCCACACGAATCCGTTATAATAAGCCAATGGGGTATGGGGCGAAGCCCCATGTCCGCCAATGCCCTTGACCTCCCCCGCTCCCCAAAAGAAAAAAGCCCCGAGGGGCTTTTTTCAGAAGAGCTGTACCAGAGCGTCTGAGAGCGTGCGCACCGGGGCGAGCTCCAAATCCGTCTGCAAGCCCTTGGCGTTGGAGCTGGGCAGAATCGCCCGGTCCATGCCCATGCGCGCCGCCTCGGAAAGGCGCTTTTCCGCCTGGGAGATATGCCGGATCTCCCCCGTCAGGCCGATTTCGCCGAACAGCACGGTCCCCGGCCGGATGGGGCGGTTGCGAAAACTGCTGACGATGGCCGCGGCCAGCGCTAAATCCAGGGCGGGCTCGGCGACCTTCATGCCGCCGCCCACGTTGACGAACACATCCTGATTATACAGCTTGAGGCCGATTTTCTTTTCCAGCACGGCGATGATCAGGCTCATGCGGTTGTAATCCACGCCGGTGGCCATGCGCCGGGGTGTGCCGAAGCTGGTCTCGCTGACCAGCGCCTCCACCTCCAGCATGACTGGGCGCGTCCCCTCCAGGGCGCAGTAGATGCAGGCGCCGGGCACGGCCTTTTCCCGGCTGCCCAGCAGAATGGCCGATGGGTTTGGCACCTCCCGCATGCCTAGATCGCCCATATCGAACACGCCGATCTCGTTGGTCGAGCCAAAGCGGTTTTTGACTGCCCGCAGAATCCGGAACGAGCTGGCCCGCTCGCCCTCGAAATACAGCACGGTATCCACCAGGTGCTCCAGCACCCGGGGGCCGGCGATGTTGCCGTCTTTGGTGACATGGCCGATGATAAACAGGGCTGTGCCCGTGCTCTTGGCCATGCGCGCCAGCGCCGCGGCGCACTCCCGCACCTGGCTGACGCTGCCCGCCGCGGAGGTGATCTCCTCGTGGTAGATGGTCTGGATGGAGTCGATGATGAGAAAATCCGGCTTTTCCTGATGGATGGTGGCCAGGATGACCGAAAGGTTGGTCTCGGCCAAAAACTTCACCGGGGAGTTCAGCCCCAGCCGCTCTGCGCGCATGGCCACCTGCTCGCCGGATTCCTCGCCCGAGATATAGAGCACGCTGGCCCCCTGCGCCAGCCGATCCGCCATCTGCAAAAACAGCGTGGATTTGCCGATGCCCGGCTCGCCCCCGGCCAGCACGACGCTGCCCGCCACGATGCCGCCGCCCAGCACACGGTCCAGCTCGCCGATGCCGGTTTTTCTTCTGGGCGCTTTTGTGCCCGCGATTTCCCGCAGCTGCACGGATTTGCCCGGCGCGGCCCCAGATGCGCCCGAACCCATGGCACTGCGGTGCGCCGGGGCGGCCTCTGCCGGAAGGTGCTCCTCCAGCGTATTCCAGCTGCCGCAGTTCGGGCATTTGCCCATCCACTTGGCGCACTCATAGCCGCACTGCGTGCACTGATAAAAGCTTCTTTGCTTTGCCATTATTTCACCTTCGCATATTTGACGACGTCCACATCTTTGGCACTGGTCACATCGTACCAGCAGACCTCGCCGCCGCTGGCACTGGCCAGCATGCCCCGGGAGATGGACGTGTTGAGCTGGGCGGTTTTGCCCGTCTCGAAATCGTAGAGATAGAGATTGCCATCTTTGGTATAGCAGAGGTAGCCATCGCCCATGCGGTAGTTGACCACCTCTTCAGCGATGAGCAGCGGCGCTTCGCCGTTCTCGCTCAGATAGATATCGTCTGCCGGGCCAGTGGCCGAGGAGAGAAAGGCGGTATAGCGGCCGGAGGTTTTGGGTGCATAGATATAGCGGCCCCACTCGTAGGTGTGCTCCTGGCCCGTCTCGACGGAGAGCAGGGTAACCCGGCTTTTCAGCAGGTCCCCCTCGGTATAGGAGACGGCATACGTCAGGATGCCGTCCTGAATATGCACGGCGCCGGAGGTTTCGGGCACGCCCTCGAACACTTTTACCGTTACGCCCTCCCGGGCCTGCAAATCGTAGAGATAGAGGCGGTCGGTCTCCTGCCCGGCCTGCTGCAAAAAGGCCAGATACTGCCCGTCCAGGCTGAGCTGGGGCAGCGCGAAAACGTAATCCTTGACGGCGAAAAATTCGCCCTTCTGCCTGTCGTAGGCGCAGACGCGCCCGCCGCCCCGGGAGGAGGAATCCACCCAGACGATATACTGCTCGCTCATTTGCAGCCAGGCGATATTCTCGTATTTGACGGGCACGCTGATCTCCTCGCTGGCGCCCTGCTCAATATGGTAGATCACCAGCCGGTTATACAGCACCACGCCGCTGGCTGTGGACGTGGAGGAAAAGACGATATCGCCGCCAAACAGGAAGGGGTCGTTGATGGTGTTATAGCGGATGGCGGCCTCGTTTTGCAGATTGCTCCAATCCTCCGCGCCCTCTGAGCTGACGCCCGAGGCTGGGTCCACAAACGGCTTGGGATCCACGCTTTCCGGAATTTTCTCCTGCTGGCGCGGGCGGTGGACGGCGAAATAATAGACCGCCCCGGCAATCAAAAGAAGCGCAACGCAAAGCAGGGCAATTTTCAGGCCCATATGGTCCTTTTGCCCTTGCATGCTGATATGCCCTTTTTTGCTCCAACCCGAGCGAAACCGCTTCATACGCGCTCCTTAATTTGGCTTTTGCTTTGTCATCAGGCAGGTCGCCGAGGCGGCGCAGGCCAGCCCCCCGCCCACGGCATCGAACTGCTCGGCCGTCTTTGCCTTGACGGAGATGCTGCGCTGCTCCGCCCCCAGCGCCCTGGCCAGGCTATGGATGATCTTGCGCTTATACGGCGAGAGCTTGGGCTTTTCCAGGAAAACCGTGGTATCCAGGTTGACCAGCGCATAGCCCTCGGCCTGCAGCATGGCCCAGACCTGCTCCAGCAGCTTCATGCTGTCTGCGCCCCGGTAGGCCGGGTCTGTATCCGGGAAAAACTCGCCGATATCCCGCTGGCCGGCCGCGCCCAGCAGGGCATCGATGACGGCATGGGCCAGCACATCCGCATCCGAATGGCCATCCAGCCCGAACCTGCTCTCGATGCGCACGCCGGCCAGCAGAAACGGCCTGCCCTCCTTTAGCGCATGGATATCATAGCCCTGGCCGATGCGCAGATCCCGCACGCCCAGCACTTCCTGCGTCCCCCGGACGATATCCTTGGGATGCGTCAGCTTGAAATTGTTGCCGCCGGATACCACCAGCCGCGGATGCAGGCCCAGCCGCTCCACCAGAGAGGAATCGTCCGTGCCAAGAAAGCCGTCTGCCAGGGCCTTCTCGTAAGCCAGCTTCAAAATCTCCCGGGGGAAGACCTGCGGCGTCTCGACCAGCACCAGCCGGTTGCGGTCCAGCGTGCGCAAAAAGCAGCCTTCTGCATCCGCCAGCTTGACGGTATCCGTGCACCAGCAGCCGGCCACGCCGCTGCCATGCTGGACGCAGCTGCGCACACAGTTTTCGATGAGCTCGGGCGTGGTAAAGCACCGGGCGCCGTCCATCACGGCCAGAATATCGCAGTCCGAAGAGGCGGCCAGAATGCCGCTGTAGGCCGAATCCTGCCGCGTCGCCCCGCCGGAAGCCAGAATCACTTCCCCTTCCGGGAAGATGGCATCCGCAATCTCCCGCATCTGCTCGCGCTCGCTGTCTTTGCAGACCAGCACCACCTCATCCAGGCAGGCGGCCTCCCGGCAGCTTTGCAGCGTCAGCTCCAGCGGCGTCTTGTTCGCCAGGCTCAGCAGCATCTTGTTTTTATCCGCGCCAATGCGCGTCCCCCGGCCCGCGGCCAGCACAATTCCCGCCACCTTCATTCGATCACCTCATACATGCGCTCGGCGTCTTCCTTCTTGGTGGATTCCCTTAGCTCTTTGACGCGCACTTTAAGCGGCCGGGCGCCAAAGCCGACGGTGATTTCATCGCCCACTTTGAGCCGATAGCCCGGCTTGACCTCTTTTCCGTTCACGCTAATGCGCCCGCCATCCGCCGCAGAGGCCGCAACCGTGCGCCGCTTGATGATCCGGGAGACTTTCAGAAATTTATCTACTCTCAAAACAGTCCATCCTTTTTTTGCTTTTGCCCGCCGCAGCTTCCATTTGCGGGGGGCAGCTTCCAACCTGATTATAAACAAAACACGCCCATCTGGCAAATCCATGGCGAATTTTGCGGCATAGTTTTACACCCTGTTCATATTTGCCCTGCCGGGGGCGCAAAAGCGCAGCAAAAAGGCCCGCGGGAAGCGGGCCTTTGCACAAAACTAGTTGTTATTTTACAGCGTCTTTGAAAGCTTTTCCTGCTTTGAAAGCGGGAACTGTGCATGCAGCGATCTCGATGGGCGCTTTGGTCAGCGGGTTGATGCCCTTTCTGGCGGCGCGCTCTCTGGATTCAAAAGTGCCGAAGCCGACGATCTGGACTTTCTCGCCCTTGCCGATCTCCTCGACGATGGTTTCGGTCATGGCGACCAGAGCCTTCTCTGCATCTTTCTTGGAAAGATCTGCCTTTGCTGCGATTGCTGCAATCAATTCTGTTTTATTCAACGTAGTTCTCCTCCTTTTAAATTGACGAGTTCTTTTCTGCGCCGCCCCATGGGGACAAGCGTCATGAAGATTATACACGGCTTTTTTCCCTAATACAAGCCTTTTTCAGCTTTTTTTACACTTTTTAGTCTGGTTCCAGAGGGCATCCTGCTCCGTGAGCGGCATTTTTGCCAGATCCTGGCCCTGCTCTTTGGCAAGACTTTCCATTTTTGCCATGCGGTCCGCGAATTTGCGGCAGGCGGCCAGCAGAGCGGGCTCGGCCTCGATGCCCAGCTTGCGCAGCAGGTTGACGGCGGAAAACAGCAGATCCCCCGCCTCCTCCTGGGCATCGCCCGCCCCGGCCAGGGCTGCGCACAGCTCTTCTATCTCCTCGCGCACCTTTTCCAGCGCGCCCTCGTAGTTTTCCCAATCGAAGCCGATCTGCGCGGCCTTTTTCTGGATCTTCTGGGCGCGGATGAGCGCAGGCATGCCCGCCGGGACATCCGCCAGGCTTTGGGCCAGCGATTTCTGCGCTTTTTCCTGCCGCTTGATGGCCTCCCAGTTTTTCATCACTTCGCCGGAATCTTTTACCGCTGTATCCCCAAAAATATGGGGGTGGCGCCGGATCATCTTGCGGCAGATGCCGTCTGCCACATCCAGGGCATCGAACTGCCCATGCTCACCCGCGATGGCCGCGTGCATGACGACTTGCAGCAGCACATCCCCCAGCTCATCCGCCAGGGCAAATTCATCCCCGGCATCGATGGCCTCCAGCACTTCGTAGCACTCCTCGATGAGGCAGGTGCGCAGGGACTCGTGCGTCTGTTCCCGATCCCAGGGGCAGCCATCCGGCGCGCGCAGACGGGCGATGACGGCCAGCAGATCCGAAAAATCGTAGCAGGCTTTCTGCTCAAAAACCGGCTTATCCAGCACCAGGGCCGTGCTGTAATCGAAATCCGGGAAGGAGGGGAAATCCCGGAGCGGCAGATCCACCCGCCGCCCCATATGCACCAGATGGCAGGGGGCATCGGCGGGGTAGAACCGGGAGAGCGCCGAGAAGAGCTCTGCCGCCAGATAGGGGTTATCCAGCTCGGTCAGCACCAGACCGCTATCCCCCGTAAAGCCGCTTTGCTCGAATTCAGACGCCGGGCAGCAGAGCACTGCGCCGGGACTGCACGCGCCGGCGCAGAGGGCCAGCGCGGCCTCTCCAAAGCCCATGCCCGGCAGAATTTCTTCTACCAGCCCTTCGGCCGCCAGCGCCGCGGCCAGCTTATGCTGGGAAAGCTCCCCCATCAGGCAGAGCGCCGCATCCGACATTTTGCGTAGATGCGCCAGCGCCAGAGTTACCAGCTCCTCGAAATCCTCGGCCTGCTCATAGAAGGCGTCCAGCGTCTCAAAGCAAATGCCCTGTTCGCGGAGCCAATCCGCCAGCGGGATGCGGCCCGTCTGCAAGACGAGCTGCCCTGCGGCCCTCATTTGCTCCCATGCCCCAAGCGAGAGGCTCTCCGCCGCCCCAATTCCAATTCCGATGAGTTTCATGTGATCTCTCCTATTCCTTCGCCGGCTTCGCGCCCAGCCGCGCGGCGCCTAAAAACGGGCATTCCCTGCCAAAGTTTTCTGTTTTGCTCTGTGCGAGGCGGCCCCGATGCGGCCTGGAGGAGCAGCCCTGCTATTCACACACCAAAGCGCCGCCTGCGGTGCATTCGCAGGGCAAACTGCCCGGCCAAAACGCGCTCCCGGCCGGCGCGAATATGCCGCTTGCCGGATTTGCCGCCGTTTTGGGCCTGTCCAAAGCGCCGGACACTTTTTGGCCACAGCTGCGGGGCGTCGCTGCTCCCGCCGGAGCCCATCCAAATAAGCCCCGGGCGGCCCGCCGGATTCTGCGGTTTTCGCAGTATCCAAAGCCCCGTCTTCTGGTTTGCGACATTGGCCGCTTTCATTCGCCAAACTGTTTTCCTTATTATACTACGCCTGGGCCCGCCCCTACAAGGGCGCAAAAAAGAGGGCCTGCGCACCCGGCGCTGCCCTCTCTTATCGGCAGAGGCCTAATAATCCTCCTGCTCCTCTTCCTCGCCCTCGTGAATATCGCTCTTGGGTTTTTCCAGCCCCTCGATTTTGATGCCTTTCTTCTCGGCATAATCCCAAAGGGCGGCATGGATGGCCTCCTCCGCCAGCAGGGAGCAATGCACCTTGACGGGCGGCAGGCCGTCCAGCGCTTCCATGACGGCGGCATTGGTGATTTTCAGCGCATCCTCTATGCGCTTGCCCTTGACCAGCTCTGTGGCCATGCTGCTGGTGGCCACGGCGGCGCCGCAGCCGAAGGTTTTGAACTTGACATCCCGGATGATGCCATCGTCATCGATATCCAGAAAAATGCGCATGATATCGCCGCACTTGGCGTTGCCCACCGTGCCCACGCCGCTGGCGTTCTCAATCTCTCCCATATTTCTCGGATGCTGGAAATGATCCATCACTTTTTCGCTGTATGCAGACATTTGCCTTTCCTCCTATTTCGCGTTCTTTTTGACAAAATCTTCATAGAGGGGCGACATGGCCCGAAGCTGCTCTATGATGCGCGCGGTGTTTTCCACGACGTAGTCCATCTGCTCTTTGGTATTGCTCTCGTTCAGCGTCAGCCGCAGAGAGCCGTGGGCGATTTCATGCGGCAGGCCGATGGCCAGCAGGACGTGCGAAGGGTCTAACGAGCCGGACGTGCAGGCCGAGCCGGATGAGCCGCAGATGCCCGCCATATCCAGCATCATCAGCAGGCTCTCGCCCTCCACAAACCGGAAGCAGAAGTTGGCGTTGCCCGGAAGGCGCTCCTCCGGATGCCCGTTCAGCCGGCTATAGGGAACCTTCTCCAGCATGTTTTTGATGAGATAGTCCCGAAGCTCCCGCTCTTTTGCCGTGCGCTCCGGCATGGTTTTCAGCGCGATTTCCGCCGCCTTGCCCAGCCCCACGATGCCCGGGACGTTTTCCGTGCCCGCCCGGCGCTTGCGCTCCTGGGCGCCGCCATGCACGAAAGAGCGCAGTTTCAGCCCCTTTCGGATATACAGAAAGCCGATGCCCTTGGGGCCGCTTAGCTTATGGCCGCTGGCCGAGAGCATATCGATGCACATCGCATCCACATCGATGGGAACCTGGCCATAGGCCTGGACGGCATCTGTATGGAAGAGCACGCCCGCCTGCCGGGCGATTTTGCCGATTTCGGCCACGGGCTCTATCGTGCCGATCTCGTTGTTGGCAAACATGATGCTGATGAGGATGGTATCCGGCCGGATGGCGGCCTTCAGCTCGTCCAGCGAAATTCTGCCGTATTCATCCACGTCGAGATACGTTACCTCAAAGCCATGCTGCTCCAGATACTGGCAGGTATGCAGCACGGCGTGATGCTCGATTTTGCTCGTGATGATATGCTTTCCCTTTTTGGCATACGCCTCGGCCGCGGCCTTGATGGCCCAGTTATCCGATTCGCTGCCGCCGGCCGTGAAGTAGATCTCCTCCGGCTTTGCCCCAAGCGAGCCCGCGATGACTTCCCTTGCATGATCGACTGCCGCATGGCTCTCCTGCCCCAGGCTGTAGATGGTCGAAGGGTTGCCATAGTGCTGTGTGAAATACGGGAGCATCGCCTCCACCACTTCCGGGCGGGTAGCCGTCGTTGCGGCGTTATCTAAATAGATGACTTCCTGCATAGCTATTCTCCTTTTCCGCTCTCGCAAAAGCGCTTTGCGCCTTGCGCGCAGTTTCCTTCCTTTAAAAGCTCGGCGAGGAAAATCTCGTCGACCGTCTGGTTGATGCTCTTCGTGATGCGCTGCCAGACGTATTTGGTCACGCAAGTCTCTTCCGCGGCGCAGGGCTGCCCTTCGCCCATCAGAGCCGAGCATTCCACCAGGTTTAAATCTCCCTCCAGCGCCCGCAGGATTTCTCCCACCGAAATTTGCTCAGGCGCTCTGGCCAGGCGGTAGCCCCCGCCCGCGCCCCGGACGCTCTCGATGATGCCCGCTTTGCGCAGCAGGCTCATGAGCTGCTCCAGATAGCTTTCCGAGAGGTTTTGCCGCTGGGCGATGCTGCTGATGCAGACTGCGCCGCTCCGGCTGTTGGCCGCCAGATCCACGATGGCCCGCAGGCCGTATCTGCCTTTTGTCGATAGTTTCAAACTGCACACGCCTCCAATTCCCAGCAAATTACTCGGGTATATCATAGTACGGATTTTCTCCGATGTCAATAATCTTGACAAAAATACTAGGGATTATACTCCCGATTGGCAGTGCGGACGGTTAAGGGCAGGGGCATTTCGTGAACATGGGGTTTCGCCCCATATCCTGTTAAAAAAGCTTCACAGGGATTCCAAAAACGCTTCTCGCCGAGCTTGTCCAAAAAATCGGCGGTAGAGGTGATTTAGGTCAAGGGCAGTGGGTGAACATGGGGCTGCGCCCCATACCCCCATGGAATAAAAACTGCTGACCAGTACGGCGATAAAGGTCAAGGGCCGATTTTTTGCCATGGGGTTTCACCCCATACCCCACGATTTTTGAATTGGATAAATGAATAGAAAAATACTATTATTTAGTCTTGACATTCCAAGACAAAAACAGGCCGGCAATAGACATCTGCCAGCCTATTCTTATATTCCTGTGCATGAATCCCATTTGGGAAACAGCGCGGGCGGCTCATTGCAAGCCGCGAATCATATGAAACAGCGGAACTATCAGAGCGCGCATGCCGCACAATCCGCATCCGCGTGATTTCCATGATCCAGCGCTGGTTTTCCTGACCCGCGCACGCTCCTGCCCCCATGTTTACCCATTGCCCTTGGCCTTATCTTTCATTCACAGCCGCCTTAAGCCTTTTCCCTCCTGCCGCGTTTTGGCCGGAACATGAAATAACAGCAAAGGCCGTAAACCAGAATTGCGGCCAGGGCAGCAGCCAGCAGGGCGGGCGTGTTGCCCCGGTGCGAAAGCGCGGCGTAGAGCTGCCAGGCGACGGCCGCCATAAACGCCGTAGCCAGGGCGGGCTTTGCGACGACATCCCCAAACGCGAAGCTGGCCCCCGAAAACTTCATGACGCAATACACGCTGAGCAGGGCGCAGATGGCATAGCAGGCCACCGTCCCGATGGCGGCGCCGGCGATATTCAGGGCCGGAATGGCCAAAAGCGGCAGGCCGATGGCAACTTTGACCACAGTTCCGCAGAGAATATTGAGCACGGGCAGCCCCGGCCGCCCCATGCCCTGAAGCACCCCGGTCTGCACCTGCATCACCAGCAAAAACAGCGCGCCCGGCGCCATCAGCCGCAGCAGCTCCGCCGCCTTTGCCAGCTCCTGGCCTTGCAGACTGCGGTACATCAGCTGCAAAATCGGCTGGGCGAAGAGATATAAAATTGCCATGGCGGGCAGGCCCAGCGCCATGGAAAGCCGCATTCCAAGGGAGATTTGCCGGTGCGCCGCGGCCTTGCGGCCATGGATGCGGGCAGCCGTGATGGCGGGCAGCAGGCTGGTGGAGATGGCCCCGGAAAAGACCGAGCAAAGCCCCACCACCGGCGAGACAAACCCGCTGTAGAGGCCATAGAGCGAGGTCGCTTGGTCTGCCGTGAACCCGGCGGCGCGCAGCTGGGGCAGGGCGCAGAGCGAATCCACCCCGGCCACCAGCGAGACGGCCAGTGCGCCCACCGTCGTGGGCAGGGCAATGCGCAGCAATTTTTCCAAAATCGGCCGGGCGGGCCAGCGCTGTTTATCCCGTAGATAGTGCACACCTTTTTTGCGGTGATACGCCCACATGACGGCCAGGCAGGCGACTTCCGAGACAGCCATGCCTATCGTCGCTCCGGCGGCACTGTAAGCCGTGCCCATCGGGGCCAGCAGTTTGGCAAAATGCAGCCCGCAGAACAGCCGCACCACCTGCTCCACCACCTGGGAGAGGGCGTGGGGCGCCAAATCCTGGAGGCCCTGGTAGTAGCCCCGGTAGGCCGAAGAGAGCGCGACGACAAAAAGCGCCGGGCCGCAGGCGCGAAGCGAGGGCGCGGCAGAGCCCATGCCCAGGCTGTTCATGACAAAATCCGCGCCGAAATACAGCAGTGCACAGCCCGCCGCCCCCAGCACGGCCAAAAAGCGCAGGGAGACGAGAAAGACCTGATAGGCTTCCGCCGGCGCGCTGTCTGCCACGCGCTCGGCCACCATGCGCGCCACGGCAACCGAGATGCCCGCCGTGCAGGCCAGAAGGAGCATGGTATAGATGGGGTGCGCAAGCTGGTAGTTGCCCATGCCGCCCGCCCCCAAGATGTTGCCCAGCGGGATGCGGTAGACTGCGCCCAAAACTTTGCTGATGATGCCTGCCGCTCCCAGCATGGCTGCGCTTTTGATGATGCTCTTTTTCGTCATATTCCCGCCTCCCTCTAGGCATGTTTATGCCAAAGGACGCGCAAAAATGAGCCGGGCAGGGAAAGGGCAAGGGCGAAGGGCAAAAGGCCAAGGGCAATGGACAAACATGGGGGCAATGCCGCTCCATGGAACAAAGAAGCAGATGGACGGCAGGCAAGGTCAAGGGCTATGGGTGAACATGGGGGCAAGCCCCCATACCCCCATGTATATTATAATGAAGGAAGGTTGCGCGAAAAACACAGGATGCGCGGGCAGGGCTGACAGATGACTGCTCATCGCCAATCGAGTATGCCTTCCGCAGGAGCGGCGCGCACAGAATGAGAGAGCATTTGCTTTCGGCTAAAAACAGCTGCCAGCTCCGCGTGTGAAACTGGCAGATAACCGTTCATCGCCAATCGAGTATGCCTTCCGCAGAAGTGGTGTGCACAAAATAAGAGAGCATTTGCTTCCTGACAAACTAGATGGCAACGGCGCGTGCAAGGCCGACAGATTTTACCGTTTTGTCAATCGGGTATAAAAATAGAAAATTGCTCCAAATTCGTATAAAAATTCCGGCAATGCAGATACTATCGGCAAGAAATGGCACAGGAGGATTTTTTACATGAAGGCCACAGGCATTGTTCGCAGAATCGATGATTTGGGCAGGGTTGTCGTCCCAAAAGAGATACGCCGCACACTGCGCATCCGGGAAGGCGACCCGCTTGAGATTTATACATCCGCAGACGGGAGCATCACACTCAAAAAATACTCCCCTATTTTCGAGCTTTCCGGATACGCGGAGCAGCTGGCCCGGGTTTTGGAAAACACCTATTCGGGCACGGCGCTCATCAGCGACAAGGATACCGTCATCGCGGCATGCGGCGAGCTGCGCAAAAACTATGAGCGCAAAGCCATCTCCAAAAAGGCAGAGCAGGCCATCGAGAACCGCAAGACCTTGCTGCTGGGCGGCGCCGAGTGCATCCCGGTTTACGAGGAGGACGCGGCGGCTTACAGCGGGCAGGTGATCCGGCCCATCATCTGCGAGGGGCAGGCCATCGGCGGCGTTTTCCTGCTCTACCAGGGCAGCCGCCGGCCGGGCGAGACGGAGATGCGCGGCGCGGAGGTCGTCGCCGGGTTTTTGGGCGCACAAATGGAGCAATAACAACAGGAGGAAGTATGCGAAAAATCAGCGAGAAGAAAAAACAGGCCATTCAGAACAAGGTTGCCGAGGTTACGGACAAACAGCCCAGCAAGACAGACCCGCTGGGCAGCTACACCGGCATGCCGGAAAACCCGTATGAAAAGCCTGTGCAGGACGCGGACGATTTATAAGCGGACAAAAAAGAAAGAGCTGGGCTCTTTCTTTTTTTTGCGGAAAATAAGGGCAAGGGCGAAGGGACAAAGTCAAGTTCAAGGGCCATTCTTAGCCATGGGGGCAAGCCCCCATCCCCCCTTACTGGGACGGGATAAAAAGGACGGCGCGGGAAGAAGGGTCTTACGGCAGGCACAGGATGAGAAGGCCTTTATTTGAAGCTGAAATAGCTCTCGGCGGCGCGGGCGGGAAAAGCAAGGGCAGGGCTTGGCCATGGAGCGAGCCTGCCCCTATTAGGATGGGAAGGACAGCGCGAAGGGCGTGGAATAAGAGAAGTTTCGCTGTTTTATCATTCGCGTGCAGTCATTTCTCCAAATGGAGTATGGGGTGAAACCCCATGGCTAAAACCAACCCTTGACCTTTCCGGCAGAACTCGGGAGAACATTCGCTTCCTGACAAGGCCGTGCAGGCGAAAATTTGGAAACCTGCAACCCTTTTATTTCCCATTGAGAGCTGATGCATCCGATTGGCGAGATTGCAATAATTGGCATTTCCCTGCGCGCGGCCGCGAGCCAGCTGGTTAGAAAGCGGCAGGCTCTCCCATGCTCTGCCCGCCGCACACGACGCATCAGCCAGCCAGAAAATACACACTCCCCCATCTTTATTTTTTCAAAGGGGTATGGGGTGAAACCCCATGGTTAGGGGAAGCCCTTGACCTTCCCCTTCCCCCGCCCGCTTTCACCGCGGCAGACAGATGAGATTGACTTCCCAGGCTGGGTAGTAGGGAGATTTGCGCAGATAGATGCGGTAGCCCGGCTGGGCGCGCAGGATTTGCAGGGGCAGGGAGAAATAATCCTCGATGCGGTGATAGGCCGAGACGAACAGCTTTGGCGCATGGGCGGCCAGCACCTGCTCCATGCCCCGCAGGGCCGCGGCTTCGGCGCCCTCAATATCCATCTTGACATACGTCGGAATCTGGCCGTGCGTCAGCTCCAGCAGGGGCAGCGCCAGCACCTCCCCCCTGCCCCGGCCGATGGCAGAGCTTCTGCCGCCCGGGCTGCCAAAACAGACCTGCCCCGCCGCATCCGAAACCGCGTTGTTTTTTGCCACGGCATGGCGCAGACCCAGACGCCCTATGAGCGCCTCCAGCTTGGCGAAGTTTTTGGCATCCGGCTCGACGGCGAAAATCTGCCGGTAATCCCCGGCCAGCTCCAGAAATTCCAGCAGGGTATCCCCCCGGTAGGCCCCGAGATCCGCATAGATTTCCTCTTTTGAGAGATGCAGCAGCGCCAGGCTCTGGGAGCGGGGCTGGCTGACGGCATCCAGCGCGGGCAGGCGGCCGGTCAGCTGAAACTCGGCCACGCCGCGGAAGGTTTGCCGGGACTGCTCATCCGCCAGGGCGGCATAGGCCTGCTCTATCTGCGGGGCATGGGCCTGCAAAAACTGCCGGTCGGCGCACGCTTCCCCGGCCACGGAAAAGCTCGGGCAGAACAGCGGCATTTTTTCGGCAATCTCCCGGATGCGCGCCATGACCGGAGGCAGATCCGTCGCGAAAGCGAGCAGGATGTTCATCCTGCCATACTGCTCCGCGGCCTGCTGATAGCGCAGCACGGGGTAGCCCCGGAAGCTCTGCCCCCGGACAAACTCGTCGCTGGCAAACACGCAGGCCGGCCGGATGCCCCGCCGCTCCAAAAATGCGAACAGCTTATCCGCGCCGTTGCCCATGCCATAGACGGCCACGGGCAAATCGCTCTCGCCAACCTCTTCCAGCCAGCTTTTCTTTTCCAATACCTCTTCCAGCATAAACGCTCCTCCAAACGCGGGCGCCGCGAACATGCGGCGCTTCTCTTGCGGCCTGCGCACCGGCGGCCCCCGGCTCTGCCTGCAAAACAGCCGGATAAAAAAGAGGGCCGAAGCCCTCTTTTCTGCCGGCTCTAGTAGAGCCTGTCTTTATACTCCACAATATCCGCCTGGCGCTTCCACTGCTGAATCTTATCGCCATAGGCGTTTTGCGCCATCTCGTTTTTGATATAAGTCTGGATATTTTCGCGGCACTCTTCCAGCGAAAGCGTCTTTTCCTGGGTTTCGCCGTCCATGCGGATGATATAGTAGCCGAAGGCCGAAGGCGTCAGCGGGCTCACATCGCCGGCTTTTTCCAGCGCGAAGGCGGCCTGCATGAAATCCTTGTCGTAGCTCTCGTCCTCTTTATAGAGGATATAGCCGCTCTCCCGGTTGAGCGCATCCTGCTTCATGCCCGGGTCGTCGCCGTATTCATCCAGCAGCTTTTCAAAATCCTCGCCGGCCTGGAGCCTTGCATAGCACTCCTGGGCCCGGGCCTCGACTTTGGCAAGCTCGGCATCCAGCAGTTCCTGGGCTTTTTGCTTATCTTCCTCACTGCCGGCGCGCAGCCGCAGAATCTCGCTGCGGGCATCCGTCGGGATGGCGATGAGGATGCTGTGCACATAGCGCAGGCCAGCCGGGATATACATGGTCAGGTTGCTGCGGGCAAAGACCGAGAAGTTCTTCATATCCTCTTCCAGCAGGCGCTTCTGGTCTGCCAGGTTGGTATCGTAAAAGCTCTGGACGTCTTCCTCGCTGGGGACGTAGTTCTCTTCCAAGTATTTGCGCACGGCAGAGCGCAGGGCCTCTTTTTCGATGCGCTCCTGGTATTCCCCGGTGGAAAGGCCGTAGTAGGCGCGGCGCTCCTCCAGCTGCCGGGCGACTTCCGCCTCGATATCGATGGTCGGGTCGTTCTCGGCCTCGTCTTCTACCGTCGTGCGCACGGAGGTTTCCAGCATCTCTTCCATCTGGGCAAGGTCGCTGTAGACGCCCTCCATCTGCTCGTCCGTCAGGCCCGTAATGCCGATTTCACTGCCGTACTGCAAGATGAGCTCATGCTCCAAAAGCTCGGTATAAATCTGGTCCAGCACCTGGTGGTAGTTTGCGATATACGCCGGGGTCTCCTGGTTTTCATCCGTCAGGCCATAGGTATTGCGGTAGGCCTCGTACAGCTTCATGATATCGCCTTTGGTATACTCCTTGCCGTTGACGGAGAACACCACCTGCGCATAGTCCTTTTCTTGATCGACATAGACCATATGGCAGGCAGATGCGCTGAGCAGCAGCAAAACCGCCGCGAGCAGAGCCACTATTTTCTTTCGCATAATCAAAACTCCTTTATGGAATCCTTCTCCCTATTATACTTGATTGCGCGCGCTTATGCAATGCCTTATTTGCTCCAAAACCTGGAGAAGCTGGCGGTAGCCGCCGGCGCCCTTCAGCTGGAAAACCACGGCGGGAGGCGTACTGCGGCGCAGCATGAGCCGGGAGTTGCCCGCGCACAGGGCCGAGAGTTTGCGGAGATCCACGGCGGAATTGGGATCGAAGCGCAGGACGATGCTATCCTGCCCGCGCACCACCGAGGCGATGCCCGCCCGGCCCGCGAAGCCCCGGATGACGGATGCGCCCAGCAGATTTTCCACCTCTTTTGGCAGCGGGCCGAACCGATCCGCGAACTCTTCCCGGACGGAGCGGGCTTTTTCCAGCGTATCCGCTTCGGCCACCCGACGGTACATATCCAGCTTGAGGCCCTCGTCGCTGATATAGCCCGAGGGGATGAAGGCGTTTTCCGAGAGCTCGACGGAAGTCTCGTTTTCTCTGGGCAGGGGCTGGCCCATTGCGGAGGCGACTTCTTCCTTTACCATCTTGCAGTATAGGCTATACCCGACGCCCGCCATATGGCCGCTCTGCTCCGCCCCGAGCACATTGCCCGCGCCCCGGATTTCCAGATCCCGCATGGCGATCTTCATGCCGCTGCCAAACTGGGTGAATTCCCGGATGGCTTCCAGGCGCTTTGCGGCCGTTTCGTTCAGCACTTCGCCGCCCAGATACGTGAAATAGGCATAGGCCCTAAGGCGGCTTCTGCCCACCCGGCCTTTGAGCTGATAGAGCTGAGCCAGGCCGAACTTATCCGCCTCGTAGACGATGATGGTATTGACGGCCGGGATATCGATGCCCGATTCCACGATGGTCGTGCACAAAAGGATATCGTATTCCCGCTCGACAAAGCTGGTGACCGCAGCCTCGAACTCCTGCTCGCCCATCTGCCCGTGCGCCATGACGACCCGAGCCTCGGGCACGGCGCGCTTGAGCCCTGCGGCCAGGGCATCCATCTGCTCGATGCGCCGGCAGACGAAATACACCTGCCCGCCCCGGGCCAGCTCTTTTGTTACGGCATCGCGCACCAGCCCCCAATCGAAGCCCACGACATACGCCTGCACTTCCTTGCGGTCTTCGGGCGGGGTATCAATGGTGCTCATATCCCGGATGCCCGTCATGGCCATTTCCAGCGTGCGCGGAATGGGCGTGGCCGTGAGCGTTAAGACATCCACATCCCGCTTGAAATCCTTGATGCGCTCCTTATGCGAGACGCCGAAGCGCTGTTCCTCATCGATGACCAGCAGGCCGAGGTTCTTGAAATGCACGGTTTTGGAGAGCAGTTTATGCGTCCCGATGACGATATCCGTGCGGCCGGTGGCCAGGTTATCCAGCACAGTTTTGGGGTGCTTGGTAAACCGGGAGAGCATCTCGATGCGCACGGGGAAGCCCTGAAAGCGCTCTTTGAACGTGGCGAAATGCTGGCGGGCCAGCAGCGTTGTGGGCACGAGCACGGCAACCTGCTTAGAATCCATGCAGGCTTTGAAGCAGGCGCGCATGGCGACCTCGGTTTTGCCATAGCCCACGTCGCCCAGCAGCAGGCGATCCATGATTTTGCTGCTCTCCATATCCCGCTTGATTTGCTCTATGCTCTCCATCTGGCCGGGCGTCTCGGTATAGCCGAAGTTATCCTCGAACTGCCGCTGCCAGACGGTATCCGGCGAGAAGCGGTAGCCCGCGCGCACGCCCCGCTCCCGGTAGATGGCGACGAGATCTTCTGCCAGCTCTTTGACCGAGGAGCGCGCTTTTGCCTTGGCGCTCTCCCACTCCTTGCCCCCCAGCTTATTTAGCCGCGGGGTGCCCTCCTCCGGGCCGACGTATTTATCCACCCGGCCGATCTGCGCCGTTGGGATATACAGCTTATCGCCGTCCCGGTATTCGATTTCCATATACTCCGCGCTGGCCCCGCCCACTTCCATGGTTTTCAGGCCGTTATACCGCCCTTTGCCGTGCACCTCGTGCACCACGAGATCGCCGGCGCGCAGATCGGCCAGCAGGGTGGGCGCGGTTTTCTTCTTCTGGCGCTTGGCCTTGCCCCGGGCTTTGGCGCCGAAAATATCCATCTCCGAGAAAAAGACCTGCTTTGCGCCCGAGATTTCCAGCCCTTCTTCCACCATCAGCGGGACGCATGTGATACTGGCGCCGGCCTCGGAAGCCACCGGGGCAAGCACGCCCAACTCTGCCAGGGATTCCGAGAGCTTGGCCGCCCGACCGCCGGCCATCAGATAGACCTGCCAGCCCGCCTCTGCCCGGGTCTTCGCCGCCTGGGCCAGCCGCTCCAGGCTGCCGCCAAAGCCGACTGTGCTGCGCATGGCAAAATCCAGCGTCTGCTCTGCCAGCAGCTTGTTTTGGCGGATATCCTCCAAATCCAGGCAGCGGGCTTTATTCTGCTCCAGAAAATCTTCGGCATCCGCCCAAGCCTGCGCCTCACAGCCAAAGGCGCCGCCGTCTACCAAGATTTCCTGGAGCATGGCGGCGCGGCTCTCCATGCGCTTTTTCTGCTCCTCCAAGACGCGCACGCTGCCATCAAAAAGCAGCAGCGGGTTTTTGGCATATTCCAGGACGCTGGTTTTTCCGGGCAGGAGGCCGGCATAGGCCTCGATATTGGCAAAGGTGCCCCGCTCGGAAAGCTCGAAGAGATAGCGGGCCCGGAAGCTCTCTACGCCCTCGCCGCCGTGCCCGGTGAGATAGTGCTCCAGCGCCTGCCGGGCCTCCCCATCCAGGCAGAACTCCGCCGCCGGGGGGATGCAGATCTGCGCTTCCCCCTCGCCGAACGAGCGCTGGGAATCCGTATCGAAGGGGCGGATGCTCTCAACTTCGTCGTCGAAAAAGGTGATGCGGTAGGGCGCTTTGGCATCCGGCGGGAAAACCTCCATAATCTCGCCGCGCCCCGAGACCTGCCCCGGGCCTTCCACCATGGCACAGCCTTCGTAGCCCAGAGCCACCAGCGCCTCGGCCAGCTTTTCCGGCGGGAAAACCGTTCCCGGAGCCAGGCACAGGAACCGGCCGTAGAACTCGGCTGCCGGGCGCATGGAGAAGAGCAGGCTATCCATGGACAAAAAGACCACGCTGCCCCCCTTTTGCATCTGGCAGAGGGCCCGGATGCGCTCGCCTGCCAGCTCCTCGCCCCGGGTTTCCACCGGCCGCAGTTCGGTCTGCGGGGCGGGCAGCAGGATTTTATTGCCATAGATATACTCGGAAAAGCGCTGGCGGGCTTCATATTCCGTGGCGCAGACAAAGAGCACATCCCGCCCGCCCGAGATGCTTTTGGCCAGATGCTGGCGCGCACCGGCCGCCACCCGCGCCAGGGAACAGGGCAGGCGGCCCTTTGCGATGGCCTGCTTCAGGGCCGCCGTTTCGGGCAGTTTTTCGATTGTCTCCAGCAAAATATTCATGCTTGCCGCTTCCTTCCGTTTCTTTTTTGCGCACAAAGCCCGGGCGCGGGCGCGCCAGGGCAGACAAAGACGCGCGCAAAGCAGTTTGCCTGCGCGTTTTTTTATACTCGATTGATAGGATGCAGAAACCTTTCATCTCTGCACATTTAAGGTCAAGGGCTATCGGCAAACATGGGGCTCTGCCCCATACCCCGATACGAGAAAGGGGGGATGCAATGGTTTTGACCAGAAATACGGCAGATATTTCTGCGAAAGCTTTACTCGATTTGAATGCCCGCGAAGCTTTTCAGCTTTGCGCGCGGTTTCCTATATTCGATTGACAGAACGCAGAAACCTTTCATCTCTGCACGCGGTCAGTGAGCTGATTTGCCAGAGGGCAAATGCTCTCCCGCTCCTGCGGAGGGCGATACCCGAATGACGGGACCGCGGAATCTGTCAGTTCTGCACGCGGTCAGTGAGCTGATCTGCCAGGGGGCAAATGCTCTCCCGTGCTCTGCGCTGTTAAGGTCAAGGGCGGTGGGTAATCATGGGGGCATAGCCCCATACCCCAATACGATAAAGGGGAATGGAATGGTTTTGGCTCAAAGCAGATGCCCTCCAGATGCACTTCCTGCACCCACTGTTTTTTATATAGTATAAAAGGGGGTATGGGGGCTTGCCCCCATGGCTAAGAAAGCCCTTGCCCTTTTCCCGGCAGTGAGAGCATGATACCACGCCGCCGCCCAAAATACAAGAGCTTAATGCGCCTTGGAGCTGTATTTCTGCTGAGCCGCCGCCAGCCCTTCGCGCACCAGCAGAATGGCCGCCTGGGCCGCATCCTGCGCCATCTGCGCATAGACGGCCTGCTCCTGCCGCGAGAGCTTATGCAGAACGTAATCCATCAGCCGGATGCCCTGGGGCGCGCCGATGCCCATGCGGATGCGCGGGAAATTCTGCGTATCCAGCCGGGCGATGATGCTCTTCATGCCGTTATGGCTGCCCGCGCTGCCCTCGGCGCGGATGCGCAGCTTGCCCATGGGCAAATCCTTGTCGTCGTAGCAGACGGCAATATGCTCGCTTGGAATCTTATAATAGGCCGCCAGCGGCGCGATGCAGTCTCCCGAGAGGTTCATAAACGTCTGCGGCTTGACCAGCAGAACCTTTTCCCCGCCGATGCGCGCCTCGGCCACTTTGCCGTTCCCCTTTTTTGTAAACCGCGCGCCCAGCGCATCTGCCAGGGCATCCAGCGCCATAAAGCCGGCGTTATGCGGCGTTTTACGATATTTCAGGCCGGGGTTTCCCAGGCCGGCGATGAGATACATTGCTTTTTTCTTCCTTTGTTCAAAATTGGCGGCCTTATTTATATCTTCCCTTGGCCCAGCCGGGCTTGATAACCTCTCTCGCCCGGGCGATGCAGAGGGCGTCTGCCGGGATATCTTTGGTTACCGTCGCTCCGGCGGCGATATACGCCCCTTCGCCCACATTCACCGGGGAGATGAGGTTGGTATTGCAGCCGATGAAGGCGCGGTCGCCCACTTTGGTCTTAAACTTCTGCTTGCCGTTGTAGTTGACAAACACCACGCCGCAGCCAATGTTGATCTCCTCGCCCAGCTCGGCATCGCCCACATACGTCAGGTGCGAAATCTTGGTGCCGTTGCCCACTAGGGCATTTTTCAGCTCGACGAAATCTCCCACCCGGCAGCCGTCGCCGATGACCGTTCCCGGCCGCAGATAGGCATACGGGCCGACTTTGCTCTGCCGGCCGACCACCGCGCTTTGCAGCACTGAGTTTTCCACTGCGGCGCCGTCTTTGACCTCGCTGTCCGTCAGCCGGCTGCCCTGATAGAGCGTGCACCCGCTGCCAATGCGGCAGGCGCCTTCCAAAATCACGCCGGGATAGACGACGGTATCCGCGCCAACCTCGCTCTCGGGGCTGATATACGTCTGCGCCGGGTCTATCAGCGTTACCCCCGCGCGCATATGCCGCTCGTTGATGCGCCGGCGCATGAGGGCTTCGGCCTCGGCCAGCTGGACGCGGTCGTTCACGCCCATGCACTCGGTGAGGTCTGCCACCGGCTGCCCGCCGACTTTTTTGCCCGCGTCGTGCAGAATTTTCACGCAGTCTGTGAGGTAGTATTCCCCCTGGGCGTTGGCCGGCTGAAGTTTATCCAGGGCAAAGAGCAGGTCTGCCGTGCGGAAGCAGTAGACCGAGACGTTGACCTCGCAGATGGAGCGCTGGAAATCCGTCGCATCCTTCTCCTCCACGATGCCGACCACGCTGCCAATCTCATCCCGCAGAATGCGCCCATAGCCCTTGGGGTTCTGGACGTAGCCCGTGAGCATCATGCAAGAAAAATCCCCGCCCCGGGCGGATGCCAGCAGGCTTTTGATGGACTCCCCCCGAATCAGCGGCATATCCCCGGCCAGCACCACGGCATATTCACTGCCGGCCAGATGCTCCTTTGCGGCCATCACGGCGTGGCCCGAGCCCAGGCGCTGCTCCTGGACGGCATAATCGCAACCCTCGCCCAGCGCCTGCCGGACGGCATCGCCGCCGCTGCCAATGACGATGACCGGGCGGCTGCACACCGCTCCGGCCGCCTCTGCGACCCATGCCGCCATGCTCTTCCCCGCACAGCGGTGCAGAACTTTAGGCGTTTTGGACTTCATCCGCGTCCCTTCGCCTGCCGCTAAAATGACTACTTTGCTCTCCATGCGTTTTGCTTCCTTCCTGATATCTATGCGCCAAAGCGCGCTCTCTATTTCTATGCTGAAATTTTTGGGTTTCTGCCTGGATAGGCCGCGCTAGCCCTGCCCGTTTTGCCGCAGATAGCCCAGATAGGCCCAAAGGCAGGCCTGGGCGTGGTCGTTTGCCAAACTATCGCCCAGGGATTCATACTGCAAAACGCCGTTTTCCCAGTATTCCCGCAGGGCGATATGAAACACCTGGCTGCCCGAGAGGGTATAGCGGTGCAGGCGGCCGTCTGCCTGCGCCTGGCAGGAGTAATCCGAAAAGGCGAACCACTCGGCGGCCGCGGCATCGTCTCCGGCGGCCGGGGCCAGGGCAGAGCGCTCTGCCGCCGCCCAGTAGACCACCGAGATGACGCGCTGGCGGGGGTCCCGCTCGGGCTCGGAGAGCACACCGCATTCGTGCAGTTTCAGGCCGGCCAGGCCCGTCTCTTCCAGAAGCTCCCGGGCGGCGCCGGCGGGCACGGATTCCGCGATATCGATAAACCCGCCGGGCAGGGCATAGTAGCCCTTATAGGGATAGCCGCCCCGGCGGATGAGCAGCAGGAAAAGCGCATCGCCTTCCCGCCCAAACAGCGCGACATCCGCGGTTACAGCCGGATTTTGATATTTGCCCGGGTCATAGGCCGCCAGATAGCGCGCCTCTTCCTCGCAGGACGGGACATATGGTTTCATGAAAACTTCCTTCTTTCTATTAAGGTCAAGGGCGATGGGTAAACATGGGGGCAGGCCCCCATACCCCCTATGATAAATAATAGTATGGATAGTGCAAAGGCGGCGTTATCTGCCGGTTTTGCGGACGAACTCGGCGGGCAAAAAACCGACAAAAACATCCAGGCCAGCCGCAACGCCCAAAGGCCTTGCATTTACCCCATATTTTTATATGGGGTATGGGGCTTTGCCCCATGTTTACTATTCCCTTTGGCCGCCCGTCATTTTGCTATGCCGCCAATTTCCCTCTGGCCGAAATACTGCCAAAGCATGAGCAGCAGCGCACTGCCCGCCAGGATGCCATCCAGAATGCCTGCGGGAAGCATGAATATCATCAGCGCCAGCGTAACCACACAGTTGATGATGCCAAGAACCAGCCCCCACAAGCGGTTTTTGAGCAGCCCAACCGCGGCCGCTACCCGCAGAGCGCCATAGATGCCGCCCATGAGAAGCACCAGGTTCAAATTCTCCTGCAAATAGGGCATGCAAAAGCTAAAATAGGCATCCATCTGCGCCGCGCCGCCCGGCAAAAACTGTGCCAAAAGCGCCGCCAGCCCGCCGCCCAGCTCCATCATGCCGCCATGGATGAGCATGAGAATTGCCGCTGTTTTATATTTTTTCATGTTTGCCTCTCTTTATCAAATTTCTTATCAAAAGGGCGATGGGAGACATGGGGGCAACGCCCCCATACCCCCTCTTATTATAATTAGAGTGGATAGTGCAAAAGCGGCAGGACGCGCCGCTCCCCTTTCCCATTGACCTTGGCTTTGGGAAACCGGAAAACGAGAGCGCATTTGCTCCGCTGGCTGGCTTTGGACGGCGCGCACTGAAACAACATCTTCTGCATTCCCGCCAATCGGGCATTGCTTCTCCGCAAGCATCCGGCTGCCCCGCCAGACCAAGGGCTTTGCATTTTACCCCATATAAAAGTATGGGGTATGGGGCTTTACCCCATGTTTACCCTTAGCCCTTATCAATCCAGCTCTGAGACGACCCCGCCGCCCAGGCAGACATCGCCCTGATAGAGCACGGCGTATTGCCCGGGGGTTACCGCCCGCTGTGGCTCCCGGGATTCGATGACCACCTCGCCGCCCTCCTGCACGAATACGCGCACCTGCTGGTCTGGCTGGCGGTAGCGGTAACGGCAGGTGCAGGCAAACTCGCTCTGCTCCGGCGGGCTGATGAAGTGGAACGGCTCTGTCTTGCAGCGGCTGGAATAAAGAGCCGGGCTGTCTGCGCCCTGCTCGACGTAGAGAATATTATGCTCCAAATCCTTTTGCACCACAAACCAGCGCTGGCCGCTGCCCGCGCCGCCGATGCCCAACCCCCGCCGCTGGCCGAGCGTATAATACATCAGCCCCTCATGCCTGCCGACCACTTTGCCTGAAAGCGTGCGCATCTCGCCTGGCTGAGCGGGCAGATACTGCTTCAAAAATTCCCGGAACTTGCGCTCGCCGATAAAGCAGATGCCCGTGGAATCCTTCTTTTTTGCCACGGGAAGGCCTGCTTTTTCCGCGATGGCGCGCACCTGCTCCTTTTGCAGATCTCCCACCGGGAACATGGCCGGGGCGAGCTGCTGCTGGGTGAGCATACAGAGAAAATAGCTCTGGTCTTTGCCCGGGTCCAGCCCTTTTAACAGCTGGGTTTTTCCGTTTTCCCGGCCAAGGCGGCAGTAGTGCCCGGTGGCCATATACTCGGCGCCCGTCTGCATACAAAAATCCAGAAACGCCGCAAACTTAATCTCCCGGTTGCACAGCACATCCGGGTTGGGCGTGCGCCCGGCCTGGTATTCTTTCAGGAAAATCGAGAAAACCCGCTCCCAGTATTCCTGCGTGAAATTGACCGTATAATAAGGGATGCCGATGTGGTCGCAGACGGCGCGGACGTCGTCGAAATCCTCGGCGGCCGTGCACTCTTCGCTTCCCTCGGCCTGTTCATCCCAGTTTTTCATGAAAATTCCCGTGACGTCGTGCCCCTGCTCTTTGAGCAGAAAAGCGGCCACGGCGGAATCCACCCCGCCGGACATGCCGACGGCAATCTTCTTTCGCTCCATGCCAAACCTCGTTTTCGGCGCCTTCCTCCAAAAAGCGGGCGCCGCTTCTTCTATTATAGTTTACTACACCGCCTGGATTTTTTCCACCCAAATTGACGCAGAGCGCTTTTTGCCTTATACTGAAATTGGATTTGAACGCGGCTGGGCGCGAAAAACGCCGCTGCAAAGGGAAATTTCAGTTTAGGAGGGAACAAAATGGTACGCCTTGCGACAATCGGCAACAACTTTATCACGGAATATCTGCTGGAGGCCAGCCAGCACTGCACGGGCTTTACGCTGGAGGCGGTCTGCTCCAGAAATGAGGAGAACGCCCAGGCCTTTGCCAAAAAATGGGGCGCCAAGCGCTATTTTACCAGCGTGGACGACCTGGCCGCCTGCCCGGATGTGGACGCCGTCTATATCGCGACGCCCAACTTCACGCACCACGGCTACGCCATGAAGCTGCTGGCCGCGGGCAAGCATGTGCTGGTGGAAAAATCCGCCGCGGCAAACCAGCGGGAATACCGCGAGATGCTGGATTTGGCGGAGCAGAAGGGGCTGGTCTGCCTGGAGGCCATCCGCATTGCCTTCAACCCGGATTTGGAGCTGATTCGCCAGGGCCTTGCAGAGCTGGGCAAGATTCGCCGGGTGATTCTGACCTGCGGCGCCTATTCTTCCCGCTACGACAACTTCAAAAAGGGCATCATCGAAAACGCGTTCCGGCCGGAGATGTGCAACGGGGCGCTGATGGACCTTGGGGTTTACGCGGTGAACATCATGGCGGATTTGTTCGGCGCGCCGGAAAAGGTGAACGCGGATGTCATTAAGCTGGAAAACGGGCTGGACGCCGTGCTCACCGCCACCTGCACCTACCCCGGCATGCTGGCCACGGTTTTCACTTCCAAGGTGGCCGACACCAACAATTTGAGCGAGATTCAGGGCGAGGACGGCCTGATGGTCATCAGTTTTTGCAGCACGCCCGACCGGGTTACCATCAAATACAACACCCGCCGGAGCGGCGAAGAGAAGACCCGGGAACTGCCCATTTCGGCGACGCCCTTTGGCGAGGACATGAAATACGAGCTCCAGGCCTTTATCGACCTCATCGGCCAGGGCGGCGCAGGGGCGGAGCGCTACAACGAGCGCACGCTTTGCGCGCTGGGCGTGATGGACGAGATTCGCCGGCAGTGCGGCATGGTATTCCCCAACGACGCACAGTAGGCCGAGGAGGGGTAAACAGGCAAAAGGCCAAGGGCAATAGTAAACATGGGGCTCCGCCCCATACCCCATTATTTAGAAAACAGGACGGCAAAAAGAGCTCTCGGTTTTGCGCGGGACATGCGCAAGGCCAAGGGCTCTGCTTTATTATGGAGATGCGCCGCCTGGGCGCAAAAAAGGGCAAATATGCTCAGCGCCGCGCCCGCATCCCTGCCCCTATTCCCGGGAGGTGCCCGGATTAGGTTCTATCCGCTTTTGATTATCCGAGGCAAGGGGGTATGGGGCGAAGCCCCATGATAAAGAACCGCCCTTGACCTCCTTTGCCCACGCCCGCCGCCCTTTGGTTGACAAAAATTTCCCGCCGTGATATGGTACCTACGGACGCGCGGGGCCCTCCCGCCGGCCAAATTCACCGGGCTTTCCTGCCCTGGGAGGGTTATCTTGGAAACTGCGAAAAAGAAAAATCACGGCGTCATCTTCGTCCTGCTCTCGGCCATCTGCTTTAGCATCGGCGGGTTGCTGCTCAAAATGGTCCCCTGGAACGCGCTCTCCATCAACGGCGGCCGGGCGCTGATTTCCGCTGTCATCCTCTCCTGCTATATGAAGGCGACGCACCATAAGCTCGTGGTCAACAAGCAGGTGCTGCTGGGCTCGGTCTGCCTGCTGGGCGAGATGATACTCTACGTCTATGCCAACCAGCTGACCACTGCGGCCAACGCCATCATTTTGCAGTTTACCGCGCCCATCTTCATCATCCTTTTCATGTGGATTTTCTTCCGCCAGAAGCCCAGAAGGCTGGATATTTTCACCTGCACCGTGGTCTTTGGCGGCATCATTTTGTTTTTCATCGACGGGCTTTCGGGCGGCGGTATGCTGGGCAACCTGCTGGCCGTGGGCTCGGGCGCGTTTTACGCCGTCGTTTTCATGCTGGAGGCTTTTCCCGAGGGCGATTCTCTCTCCTCCATGGTCATCACGCACAGTTTTTGCGCCGTGCTGGGCATCCCGTTCATCCTGCAGGAGACGGATTTTAGCTTCGCGCCCGTCATGAGCATCGTGGCTTTGGGCGTGGTTCAGCAGGGCGCGGCCTTCCTCTGCCTCTCCAAGGGGCTTCGGGAGACGCCGCCCGTGGCCGCCAGCCTGGTTTCCGCGCTGGAGCCCATCTTAAACCCGGTCTGGGTCGCCATTTTCTACGGCGAGTTTCCCAGCGTCATCGCGCTGGCCGGGGCGGCCGTCGTCATTGGGGCGGTGGTCTGCTACAACCTGCAAAACGCCAAGCTGGCAAAGCGCGAGGCCGAACGGGCCGCCCGGGCGGAGCAGGCGCAGGCGCAGACGCAGGCAGAATAAGCGGGCGCAAACAAAATATCAGGCGACAAAAAAGGCCGGGCAATGCCGCACCCGAATGATAGAATGGCAGAGCCTGCCATAGCCGCACGCGAAGCCGCTGGCCAGCCTGCCAAAGAGCAAATTCTCGCTCATCATGTGCTCACCGCCCGCACTTTCTTTTGCACTACCCTATTATATGATATGGGGCCATGCCCCCATGTTAAAAACTGTCCTTGACCTTTGCCGCGCTGTTTTTGGCCTCTCAGCGGCAAAACCCCATTAGAAAGAAGAGCGTTTGGCCTTGCGCATCCCTTATCCCGCGCAAAACCAAGCGCTCTTTTTGTTGTCCTGTTTTCTAAATCATGGGGTATGGGGTGAAACCCCATGTTTCCTTACCGCCCTTGGCCTTTCCCAATCAAAAAAGGAGCAAAGCTGCTCCTTTTTACTGCGTGAAAAGCGCTCCATCCGGCTGCGCCGGCTCTGCCAGCTCCATCATGCCCGGCCGGGAGCCGCCGCCCTTCTGGGACTGCTCGCTCTGGCTACGCGCGAAGAGAATCGTGCCGGCCGTGGCCGCGGCGAGAAAAACCGCCAGCAGGAATAGGACCAGAAAAAGCCACCAGCGCCGCTTCTTTTTGGGCTTCCCCGGCGCGCGCTCTGCGCCGGGCAGCAGACGGATTTCCTCGCCGAGATTGCCAAAGACATAGTAGCCCGAGAGCGGGCAGATTTTGCCCTGCTTCCACCCGAAAAAGCCACGGTGCCCCTGGATAGGGTCTATCACATAGGCGATTTGATAGGGCAGGTTGAAAAAATTCTCCTGGATAAACAGGTCGTGCTGGGACAAAAACACGCCGTAGCCCGGGTGGGTATGCTGCCAGCCCAAAATGCGCATACCGGCAAAATGCTCTTCCAGCTGGGACGAGACGTATTGCCAGGTCTCATGCGTAAACGTCAGCGAGGCGGAAGAGGCATCGGCATAGCGCGCCTCGATAAACCCGGCGACGATGGCGCAGAGCTGGCCATCCTGCTCCAGATAATCGCCCACCAGAAAGCAGCCCGTCTCCCGGCGCAAATCGAAGCCGGCCAGGGCATCCATCTGATGCAGCAGCTCCTGGCCGATATACAGGTGCAAATCCCCCTCCGCGATCTCGCCGACCTGCACGGCGTTTTTGGGAATTTCCCACTGCCGGCGCGGGGCCTCTTCTGCGGATAGAAACGTAATCTCAAAATCTTCTTGGTTCAAGCTAACTCCTTAGATATACAGCGAGCAGAGCAGCGCGATGAGGTAGACCCCGATGATTGTGCCTGCGATCAGGGGATGCGCCAGGCGCACGCCGCCCTTATCCGCATACTCGATGAGCCGGTTTTGTTTGCTCAGCCGCTGGACCAGCTTCATCTCCTTCTCCACATGGCTTAGATAGATCCTGTTGCCGAACATGCCGAAGAGAATGCAGGCCAGCAGCGGGGCCACGGGCCAGGCATAGACCAGCACCGCCGCCAGGATAATCTGCCCCAGCAGCGAGAGATAGCCCCAAAGGTACATTCTGCGGTAGATGAGCCAGAAAGACGTCAGGCAGGCAGCCGCCCAGTTCCAGGTCAGCTGGCCGCCTTGCAGCTGCGCAAACTTCTTCTCATAGTATACCTCATTTTTGCCAAGAAACAACCTTCTTTCCTCGGCAAATTCCTCGGGTGTGGGCGGGGCGGCACTTCTGGGCTGAGGAATGGCATAGGAAGGGACTCGGTACGTCCCCAGCGGCGGGGTATAGACCGGGGCCGCCTGGCCTTGCCGGGCGCCGCCGCTCTGCGCGGTTCCGGACGCTCCTGCGCCATAGGCACCCGCGCTCTGCGCCGCGCCGTAAGCGCCATAGGGCTGGCCGCCGGATTGGGCCGCCGCCGGATTGGCCGGGCGGGACGCGCTCTGGCCATAGGCCGAAGTCTGGCTGGCGGGCCGGTATGCTCCCTGGCTGGGCGCACCATACGCCGGAGCGCCCGCCTGCCCTGCAGAGCCCCGGCTCCCCTGCTTTCTGATGGCATCATACGGCCGGGCGGGGTCTACCGCGCCGTTAAACCTGGTGCCGCATTCCTGGCAGAACACCGCCTGGGCGGCATTTCTCGTGCCGCATCTCGGGCAGACGGGGCCGCTGGAATCCGCCGAAGCCGTTTGCCCACCGCCTGCCGAAGAGCCTGCGCGGCTCCCCTGCCTTTTGATGGCATCATAGGGATGCGCGGCATCCGGGCGGGGCTGGCCTTGCTTTTTGATGGCATCGTAGGGATGCGCGGCGTCCGGCCCGGGCTGGCTCTGCTGCCCCGGGCGGTAGAGCTTTGCGCCGCACCCATAGCAGAAAACTGCTTCGGCTGGGTTTTTGGCGCCGCAGTTTTGGCAGAAAGTCTCGCTGGCCTGAGCCGGGCGGCCCCCCTGGGCCAGCCGATTGCCGCAGGTATAGCAGAAGGCGGCGTTCCCGGGATTGCTTGCTCCGCAGGCCGGGCAGAGCTGCTCCGCCTGGCTGGGCGCCTGGGTTTGCACCGAAATGGGAGCGCCAGCGGCCGCTTCCTGCCCTGCCTGGGCAGTTTGGCCGGGCGCCGCTGTGTTCTGCCCGGCTTGCACAGACTGACTGGAGACGCTCTGCCCGGGCTGGGATTGCGCTGATACGGACTGGCCGGCCGCACCCTGTTCCGAGGACTGCCCGGCTGAAACCTGGCCAGCTGTTGTCTGCGCTGACCCGGTTTGCCCGCTTGGGGACTGCCCCTCGGCAGAAAAACCTGCCTGCTCGGATGCGCTTTGGCCTGCCTGCGCTGAAATAGAAGCGCCGGTGGATGCGGTTTGCTGGGATTGGGCGGGCGAACCTTGAACGGGCATCTGCCCGGACGCTGTTTGCGCCGAACCCTGCGCACCAGGTGCCGCCGCCTGGCCTGCCAAATTTTGTGCGGCCAAACCTTGGGCAGGCGCTTGCCCAAACGCGTACTGCTCCTGGGATTGCCCGGCCAAATCAGCCCCGGCCATCCTGGCGCCACAGTGGGCGCAGAAAATAGAATCGCCGATGTTTTGCGCGCCGCAATTTGGGCAGAGCTTGCCCACTCCCTGCGCCGCTCCGCCATAGACCGCGGACTGCGCCCCAAAGTCTGGCCGCTCCGCCATCTGGCTCTGGCCGGCGAACGTATAGCCGTTTTGCCCATAGACCGGCCGCTGGTAGGCCGCGGCCTGCTGGCCCCTCTGCGCGCCCGCGGCCATCATCTGGCTATAGGCCTGGCCGTCCAGCCCGCGGATCGTCCCCTGGCAGCCAAACGTCGTGCAGCCCTGGTTCTCGATCCAGCAGTCCTTATGGTGCGGCATCTCGCAGGCACTGCACTGCACGATCTCGTCGCCCTCTGCAAAAGCCGTCTTGCAATAGGGGCAGATTTTGCCGATATATTCCTGCATGGTATGCCCAGTTTTATCCATTTGCATCCTCCTGGCTGGGTGCGGGCTGGGAAGCCGCGGGGCTCGTTTTGGGCTGCGCATCTATCGAAGGCTCCGGCAAGGCAGCAGAGGCCTCTGGCGAGGGAGCCTGGGGCGCGATGCCCAGCATATCCTCTATGGCCGAGATGCGCGCATCCATCTCCCTCTGCTCCTGGGCGATGACAGCGAAGCTGAGCTTGGCCTCATCCAGCAAGCCCCTCACGTTGGCGCTGAGCATATTCACCTGCTCACTCAGCGAAATGACCTGAAACCCCAGCATGACCACCACCGCCGAGAGCACGACGAGCAGCGCCGTCTGGATGCCGGCCAGCACGCCGCCGGCCTTTTCCGGCTCGGCGGGCGCCTCCTCCTGCTCTGCCTTCAGTGCCTTGATGGGCACGCCCGTCTTATCATACAGATAGAAGCCCGGGCAGCGCTCGATTTTGCCCTCTTCCCAGAAATAGAAGCCCTCTTCGCCGCGGATTGGGTCTATCACATAGGCGATCTGGTTCTCCTCTTTGAAGAAGTTCTCCTGAATGAAGGTATCGTAATTGGAGAGGAAGATGCCGAAATCCGGGTGCGTATGAATCCACCCCACGATGGATTTGCCCTGGTGCTTTTTCTCCATCTCTTTATCCACGGCCTCCCAGGTCTCGTGGGTAAACGTGAGCGTCTGGGGTGTGGCCTCGCAGTGCTTTGCCTCGATGAAGCCCTCGATTAAGATATTCTGCTTGCCGAACTCCTCCACAAATTCGCCCACCAGGATGCCGCCGCTCTCGTTCTCGGTTTTGCCCTCTGTGAACTTATGGATTTGGCGGTAGACCTTTTGGGCGATATAGATATTCTTATCCCCCTGCACCCGCTCGCCCACGGGCAGGATATTCTGGGGCAGCGCACCCTCTGCCTCGGGGGCGGAGAGCGCCTTCTGTTTCTGCTTTTTGGCGGCCTTTTTCTCGGCCGCCTTTTGCTTTTCCTTCTTTGCCATGCCTGCCTCCTACTTCATATTGAACACGAGCACAGAGTTGCCGACGGCGATGGCATCTCCCTGCCGCAGTACATGCCGGGAGACGCGCATGCCGTTGACCACCGTCCCAAGCGGGGTGCCGCAGTCCACCAGCACATAGCGGTTACCCTCCTGGATGATATCGCAGTGATGCTCGCCCACCAGCTTATCCTTGAAGAGCACGATGGTGTTCCGGCCGTTGTTGCCGATGCTGGTCGTGCCTGCAAAGACCAGGTATTCCTTGCCCTCGAACTCGCCCCGGATGACCTTGAGCCACGCGGATTTGGCGAACTGCTCGAGCAGGCCCACGCCCAGGCCGACCAGCAGGCCGGTTGCCGTGATGCCCACGCCTCTTGGGATGATGCCGGTATCCGTCTCGCCAAGAATTGCCCAGGGAATATTGCAGATATAGTTGAACGCAAAGCCGCCGAGAAAGCCGCCGAACAGGCCGCCCAGCATGCAGAAGAGCATGCGCTTTTTCTCGGGCTTTAACAGGCCGGCCGAGAACCCGATGCCCAGCCCCATGATGGCCCAGCCGATGCCCCGGATGAAAGCCATGGCAAACTCGCTTTCCGTGTTTTGCATGAGCGCGCTGTACAGCCACTGGGCGATATAGCCGCTGACAAAGCCCAGCACCAGGGAAATGCCCGCGCCGATGGCGGCGTTTTTGGCGGCCTGGCGGCCCGAGCCGTAGTATACTCCCTCGCCCAGCCCCAAAAACAGGCCGATGCCGCAGGCCAGAAACGCGCTGAAGAAAGCGGAGCTGAGCCGCATGGCGTTGCTTACGGCCGAGAAGATGACGGCAAGCTGGCTCTCGCTGTACAGCCCGGCGTAGGCGTTCGCATAAATCTCCTCCATGCCGGGATAACCCATCCAGCCAAGGAAGGTATCCGTATTCAGCCAGAGTCCGATGAGCTCCTGCAGGGCAAAGCCGATGAGGCCGCCGATGATGCCCCAGAGCAGGCCCTTCATGAAAACAGTTTTGAAGTTGAGCTTCTTTCCCGCCGAGACCGGCCGCTGGGCCGACTGCATCCGGGCGGCCGCGGGGGTAAACACGACCCCGGCCAGCTCCTCCGCCGTGATCTCGAAATCGTTTTCCGGCTCGGGGGAGACTTCCAGCTGGGGAACCTCCTCCTCTATCTTCTCGCCCTGCTCATCGAACAGGTCTATCTGCACGTCCCCCGCCGCGGCCTCCTCGCCCTGATAGAGATTGAGGTTGCCCACCGGGAACATGTGCTTATGCTCGATGGCCCATTTGGCCGCATCTGCCGAGAGCGGGCTATACGAGTTCCAGCTCTTATACTGGATCATATCCCCGATATTGATGATGATATCCGAGAGCGATTCGCCCGCGCCCCAGATATCGCCGATGCAGATCTGCCCATCCCGGAAATTGGGATGCCAGATGGGCGTCAGGATGCGGCAGAGCGGCTTATAGCGCGGGTAATCTGCGTGCAGGGTGATCTCCACGTCGTGCCGCGCCTGCGTCTGGATACTGCCGTCCGGCAGAAGGTAGATGCCGTTGACAAAGTAGGTAACGTGGTAGCGCTCGGGCGGCTCGGGGCCCATGGGCGTTACCTTGATATACGGATGATTGCCGAAATCCTTTTGCAGCTGCTCCCAGTCCGAAGCGATGCGCCGCATTCTTGCGTTCATATTCTCTCCTCCTATTTGAGGCCGGCAAACACTGCCGCCTCATCCCCTGTGCATTCGTAGTACCGCTCCTCCATCCCCCGGCGGCCGCAGAAAATATGCAGCGGCGGGATGCCGATTTCGCCCAGGGTTTTTTCCAGAAAATCTTCCCCGCCCGTGAGGGTATGGAACGTCTCAAACTGCATGGTTTTGCCGCACTCCGGGCAGGCCAGATCCGCCCCCCGAAGCTTATGCACGGGCGCAAACAGCGGCTTCTGATGCCCGCAGGCACAGGACGCGACGGACGCGATATCCCGGTCGAAATCCACCACGGCGCCTTCGCCCAAGTCGGCCCGTGCTTGCGCCAGAACCTGCTCAAGCGTAGTTTCTTCCGCGCGCCAGGGCATTTTCTCGGCCGGGCCATAGGCATCGTGGCTCATGCAGTCCGGCTTTTTCTGGTATTCCACGATGAAGGAATCGTGCGTCAGCCCGTTGAACACATAGCCCTTGCCGGCCAGCGTAGGCAGGCCGCGGTCTGCGTGCAGAATCTTGAGCATCTCCTGCACCTGCACCCCCGCGATGATGGAAGAGGAGGTGGGCGTCGTGGGAATTTTGCCCTCGGCCATCTGCTCGTGCGTCAAAAGCGCACAGCTCTTGCGCTGGTTGATCATGCGCCAGTCCGCCTCGGTCATGGTGCATTCATAGCAGGGGCCGGGCGGTGCAAACACCCGGGCAAAGCCGCCCAGCGCTTCGATGGCGCCGTCGATGAAGGTTTTTCCCAGTTTATAGCAGTTCTGATTGATGGCCAGCCGGGCTTCCCGGTTATCCAGCCCGCCCAGCACCACGTCTACCCGGGCAAACACCCCAAGGCCGATATCGTCGATGATATTGCTCGTAAACGCTTTGGCGCGGACGTCTGGATTGAGCTCCATGGCGCGCTCGGCCGCGACCTCCGCCTTATAGCGGCCCACGTCTCCGGCCCGGAAGAGCACGGAGCGTGTCAGGTTGGTCTGCTCGATTTTATCCATATCCACGATGAGGATGCTTCCGATGCCCAGCAGTGCCAGGTTTTTGATGAGCTCATTGCCGATCGCTCCGGCGCCCACCACCAGGATGCAGGCGTTTTTGAGCTTCTCCTGGTCCCACCAGGGAATCAGCCGCAGGCGGCTATACCGATCCTCCGCAAAATCTGCGGAGGTCAGCTCGATGGTTTTGTTCTCCTCCATGGCTCAGCCCGCCGTGATTTCCGGCTGAAGGCGGAGCACGTCTCCATCCCGCACGCCTGCTTCGGCCAGCGTCTGCATTTCCAGAAGCTGCCTGCCCGAGACTTTATGGATGAATTTATAGCTGATGGGGTTGCCATCCGGGCCCACAGAGGGCAGCTTGATTTTCTCTACCAGCTTGACCATGATGATGCCGGTTTTGATATCGTCGGGCAGGCCGACCTTCTGCTCTTTATTGCCCGTCGCATCCACGATGATTACATTCACTTTTCCCATTTTGACTCCTCCATAAAAAGCGGAAATCCGCCTAATATATTTATTTTACGCCAAAGAGCGCGCCTCTGCAAACACTTCACGCGGATATTATTATATTGGCGCTTCACGCTATTATATTTTTATCCCGATATGCCTAGTTTACACTATTTGCCCCAGTTTGTTCAAGGGGGTACGGAAAAAAGGTCAAGGGCGATGGATGAACATGGTGGCATAGCCCCCATACCCCCTTACTATCTTATTATAATAGGAGAGCGCACAAAGAAAGCGCGTGCGGTGGGCAGAGAACGGGAGAGCATTTATTCTCTGACAAAATGATTGGCAGCTTCGCGTGCGGAATTAGCAGATTCCGTTGTCTTCTCATTCGGGTGTGGTGCGGCGGTTTTGCCCGGAGAGCCGCTTTCTGATATAATAGGGCTAGCTTAGATTAGGAGGCGGAATATGGAAATTCGCAAAAGCACGCCCGGGGATTTAGAGCAGATGATGGAGCTATATGCCAAGGCTCGGGTTTTCATGCGGGAAAACGGCAACCCGAACCAGTGGGGCGACTCCCATCCTGCCCGGGAGATGATAGAGGCGGATATTGCCGCGGGCAAGAGCTATGTCTGCATGGAGGGCGGCGAAATTGCGGCGACTTTCTATTTCGCCGTGGAGGACGACCCGACTTACCGCGTCATCGAACAGGGCGCATGGCTTTGCGGCGGGCCTTACGGCGTGATTCACCGCATCACGGCGCGGCAGGGTGTGCGCGGGGCGGCCTCTTTCTGCATCGCCTGGTGCTATGAAAAGTGCGGCAATCTGCGCATCGACACCCACCAGGACAACCTGCCCATGCGGCGCTGTCTGGAGCGCAATGGGTTCTCCTACTGCGGCATCATTCACATTGCAGACGGGAGCGAGCGAATCGCTTTCCAGAAGCCGCCCAAAGGAGCATAGCATAAAAAGGGCAAGGGCGATGGGTAAACATGGGGGCGGAAGGTCAAGGGCAATTCGTAATCATGGGGGCTAAGCCCCCATACCCCCGGAAAATAAAAAAGAGCGCTTATGTGCTCTTTTTTGATTGCTTTATTGTCCTTCTATTTCAGCCAAATGCCTTTTGAGCACCAGGTTCACATACTGGGAAAGCGAACGCGCGTCCAGTTCTGCATAGAGACGCATCTTTTCCAAAACATCTCCGGAAATGCTCAGCGTTTTGTTTTTCTTTCTTCCCTCGCCTCTCTCTGCCGCCAGTTCCAGCTCCCCGGCGTCTATTTCGCCGCTCTCCATTCTCTGAATATACCTGCGCAGGGCAATCGTAACATACCCCGAAACCGAACGGTTCTCCCGCTCCGCGCATTGGCAGATTCCCTGCAAAACAGCCTTATCCAAACAGAGCGTAACGCTAATTTTGAGCGGGAGCATGGCTTTCCGTTTCCTTTCGCGGGGCATTTTCTATCTGTGCAAAATATTCTTCCAAGATGGAATTGACATACCGGGAAAGCGGCCATCCTCTTGTTTTGGCATTCTTCTTGGCTTTGTTTAGAATGGAAATATCCAGGGTCATATGGGCGCGGTGTTTGTTTATCATGCTGTCCTCTTCTATGATTTTATATGAATTTACATGAGCTTTCCCCTCTATTCTAATATTTTCCATTAAGATGATGGGAAATCTCATAGGAACTCATGTAATCTCGTGTAACCCATTGGATTATATGAGCGCTTCCCAGAAAGGAATCATGCCATGCTGACAACTGAATCGCTCAAACAAATGCTGGACAAAGACCAGAACCAAGATGAGGTTCTGGTGCATCTGAAAATTTCGTGCAGCCGCGCGCTGGCGGAAGCTATCCTGCGGGGGAAATGCCTCACCATAAAACTGGAAGAGGACGAACAATAAAATGAACATGGGGGCATCGCCCCCATGCCCCCCTTACTCAGTAAATCCTGTTTCTCATCTAACTGAATTTTTATTTAATCAAATATTAATATCTATCTTTATTGATTAAATTATATTTCTGATATATCATTTTATCCATGGAGGTGATAGCATGTCTTTGGGTCAGCGGATACGGACGATATTGAAAGAGCAGAGAATTAAGCAAGTCGAGTTTGCAAGAGCGCTTGGAATAAGCGCCAATTACGTCAATTTGATCGCAAATGATAAAAAAGGCACCATTTCCGATACCCTTGCAAAGTTAATAGAAGAAAGCTATGGATATTCTGCGCAATGGGTTCTTGACGGAAGCGGCGAAAAATTATCCGCAAATGAATTGACCGCCGAAAAAGCTGAGCTGATCAGAAAAATCCGGAAGATGTCCAGCAGTGAAGTCCGGGCAGTATTGGCTTTTGTAAATACCTTGGAGAGCATGAATCAGGAAAAGGAGGAATAACCCCATTCCCATATGGGGTATGGGGCGAAGCCCCATGTTTACCCATACGCCCTTGACCTTCCGCGCATAAAAAAACCACAGCATCTGCTGTGGTTTTTTGCTTTGCTCTATGCTATTCAGCCTGAGCCGGGGCGGCAAACAGCGCCTCAAACTCCTCGCCGTCTATCTTCTCCTTTTCCATGAGCACATGGGAAATCTCGTGCAGTTTCTGCACATGCTGGGACAAAATCTCGGTGGCGCGGCTCATACAGCCCGTCAGGATGCGCTTCATCTCGGCGTCGATCTGCGCGGCAACCTCCTCACTGCACGCCTTGCTCTGCACCAGCTCCTTGCCCAGGAACACCTCCTGCTGCGCGCCGTGGAACACCGGGCCGATGACGTCGCTCATGCCGTATTTGACGACCATGCCCCGGGCGAGACTCGTCGCCCGCTCGATGTCGTTGGAAGCGCCGGTGGTGATGTCGCCGAGTATGAGCGCCTCTGCCGCCCGTCCGCCCAGCATCATGGTCATCTCATCCAGCATCTTGGATTTGAAATAATGGCTCTTATCCTCATCCGGGAGCGTCATGGTATAGCCGGCGGCCATGCCCCGGGGGATGATGGAGATCTCGTGCACGGGATCGCACCCGGGCAGGCACTTGGCGCAGATGGCGTGGCCCACCTCGTGATACGCCGTAATCTTCTTATCCTCTTCCGTGATGACGCGGCTCTTCTTTTCCGGGCCCACCATCACCTTGGTTACGGCCTCCTCGATCTCCTCCATGCCGATATTCGGGCGGTTATACCGCGCGGCCAGGATAGCCGCCTCGTTTAAGACGTTTTCCAGATCCGCGCCGCCCATGCCCGGGGTGCGCTTGGCCAGCACGGCCAGATCCACATCCGGGGCCAGGGGCTTGCCCTTGGCGTGGACTTTCAGGATATCCTCGCGGCCCTTGACATCCGGGTAGTTGATGACGACCTGGCGGTCGAACCGGCCGGGGCGCAGAAGCGCCGGGTCCAGAATATCCACGCGGTTGGTCGCCGCGATGACGATGATGCCGTCGTTGACGACAAAGCCATCCATCTCGGTCAGCAGCTGGTTGAGCGTCTGCTCCCGCTCATCGTGCCCGCCGCCCAGGCCCGCGCCTCTCTGGCGGCCGACGGCGTCGATCTCGTCGATAAAGATGATGCAGGGGGAGTTCTTCTTGGCCGTATCGAACAGATCGCGCACGCGCGCGGCGCCCATGCCCACGAACATCTCCACAAAATCCGAGCCTGTGATGCTGAAGAAGGGGATGCCCGCTTCCCCGGCCACGGCCTTGGCCAGCAGGGTTTTGCCGCATCCGGGCGGGCCCACCAGCAGCACGCCTTTGGGGATGCGCGCGCCGAACCGGGTGAACTTGCGCGGGTCTTTCAAAAACTCCACGACTTCGGCCAGCTCGGCCTTTTCCTCATCCGCCCCGGCGACGTCGTCGAACGTCTTATTGACCTCCTCGCCCAGCACCATTTTGGCCTTGCTCTTGCCAAAGCCCATGGTTTTGCCGCCGTCTCTGGTCTGGCGGAACATGAAGAAGATGACCCCGATCATCAGAAGCGTCATTAAAAGCTCGGGCAGCATCTGCACGAAAATGCTGGGCTGCGCCTGGGGCTCATAGGCGATCTGGATATCGATTTCGGTTCCCTTATCCACGCCGAGAATGGCCTTGACGTCTGCATCGAACTGCTCGGCCGAGGGCAGGTAGATATAGTAGTCGTATTTTTTGGGGAAATCCTTGGCGCTGATATTCGTCTCGCGCTTTAGAGCCACGGCCTCGTTGGCCGAGATGGTGATCTTGCCGATCTCCCCCGCCTCGATTTTTTCAAGAAGCTGGCTGTATTCGATGGTCTGCCCCTGGCTGACGGTATAGCCGCCCATGGACTGGGCGATCAGAAAAATCGCCAGCAGGATGAGCACATATAAAAGCGGCCCTCTTAAGAAATTACTCTTTTTCTTCAATCTAGTTTCTCCTCCTGCGAATCGCTTGATTCGTAAATCTCTTTTTTCAGCGTGCCGATAAACTTCAGATTGCGGTATTTGCCCGCGTAGTCTAACCCGTAGCCCACGAGAAATTCATCCGGAACCTCAAAGCCGACGTAGTCTGCCTCCATCTGCACGCTTCTTCTGGACGGTTTATCCAGCAGGCAGCAGCTTTTGACCTCCGCCGCGCCCCGGCCGGCCAGCAGGGCCGTGAGGTTTTTGAGCGTATTGCCCGAATCGATGATATCCTCCACGATGAGCACGTGTTTTCCCGTGATATCCGCCTCAAGATCATAGAGCATGCGGATGCTGCCGCTGCTTTTTGTGCCGCTGCCATAGCTGGAGACCCGGATGAAGTTCATCTCCAGCGGGATATCCAGCTCCATGAGCAAATCGATATAGAACACCGATGCGCCGTTTAACACGCAGACCATGATGAACTCTTTGCCGGCATAATCCTTTTCTATCTGCGCGGCCAGCTCGGCCACCCGGCGCTCTATCTGCTCCCGGCTGAGCAGAATGCCGGCGATATCATCCTTCATTTTCTTTTGCACTTTCCTCTCCCGTATTATACATATAGGATATTTTGCAGACGGCGCTGCTGTCCCGGCGCACCTTGGCGCGATCCGAAAGCGCATACCCGACGATCCACAAAATCTCGCTGCCCTTTGCCAGAAGCGGCATGCTCCCCCGGGCTTCCCGTGGAATTTTCGCATCGATCATCCAGTCTTTGAGCTTCTTTTTGCCCTCCATGCCAAAGGGAGAGAAATAGTCGCCCGGGGCTCTGGTGCGCAAAACCGCGCCCTCCACCGCCGCCGCATCCGCGTACTGCACCATGCTGGAGGCCGAGGGGAACTTGCGCGGCAGGTTCTGCCGCTCCACCGGCTGCATCAGGAAAAACTCGCCCGGCCAGGGCTCGATGACGCCCTCGCCCACGGCAAAGCTGCCCTCCCGCTGGATGGTGATGATCTTATCCGTGATGATGAGCGAATGATAGGAGACGTGCGCAAAAAAGCGGCCCTCCAGGCTATATCCCTTGCCCGTGCGCCCCGAAGCGGCCAGATCCAGCACCCGGTCTACAGAGCGCTTATCCACATCGTGCAGTGTCGTAAATTCCAGCAGAGCCATGCGCACGACTCTTCTGCGGATGGCTTTGGGCAGGGCGTTGAACGCGATGAGATCCAGCACGATCTGCCCTTCTTCCCTGCGGGAAATTTTATGATACTCGCTCTTGGCATATTCGAACAGCGCGGCATCTTCCTCGCCCAGAATCTCGCTGGCCCGCATGATGGCCGAGGAGACCTCGGGATTGAGCTTTGCCATGCGCGGCAGAATCTCGGCCCGGATATAGTTTCTGGTATATTTGAGCGCGGCATTCGTCGAATCCACCCGGAAGGGAATTTCGTGCTTTTTGGCATACGCCTCGATTTGTTTGCGGGAAATATCCAGCAGCGGGCGGATGATGCCCGGCTGGCGCTGGTATTTCATGGAAGTCAGCCCGGCGACGCCGCTGCCCCGCAAAAGGTTGAGCAGGAAGGTTTCGGCAAAGTCGTCTTTATGATGAGCGATGGCGATTTTGGCAAGCCCCAGCTGCTGCTTGCGCTCCTCGAAAAATTCGTAGCGCAGGCGGCGCGCCGCGGCCTCCAGGTTCTCTCCCGTCTGCGCCGCGATCACCGGGACATCCGCGCTGCCCGCGTAAAAGGGGATATGCATCGCCTCGCACTGCTGCTCCACAAAGTGCATATCGCCCACGGATTCCTCGGAGCGGATGCCATGCTCAAAATGCAGTGCGCAGACATAAAACCCGCTCCTTCTGGAGAGGGTATATAGGACGTTTAGCAGAACCATCGAATCCACTCCCCCAGAGACTGCCACGCCCACGCGGTCGCCCAGAGAGATGAGGTTATATCTTTTAATTGTAGTATCTACCAAAGTTTCCAGCATAATAACCTTATTTTAATCGGTTGGCATTTTTTTTACAAGACCGAGATATGAAATTTCCGTTAATTCAGGCAAAAAGGGGACTTGGAGGCGGAGGAGCGAGGGCAAGGGCAAGTTCAAGGGCAAGGGCGAAGGGAAAGGTCAAGGACAACGGTAATCATGGGGGCAGGCCCCCATACCCCCTTTACGAAACAATCAAAATGGGAGAGCATGTGCCCTCTGACAAGCTGACTGCCAACGGCGCGTGCGGAATTGGCAGATTTCGCCATCCTATCAATCGGGTTCCGCGTTTTATTGGCAGTGATGAAATAAAAAAACAGTCGCAATTTTTGAAAATGCATAGTATAATATTGTATATCAATAATAAAATATGCTTTTTAAAAATACGACTCTCTTCCGAAAACACTGCCGCTGCCTTTTTCGCCAAATTATGCTATAATTGGAAGCAAAGCTTCCGGTGCCGGGCGCACACAATATGTGCGGGGCATTTGCCCTCTGGCAGGCTGACTATCAGCGCCGCATGCAGGCAAACGCAAACTATGCGGAGCATGTGCTCTCTGGCAAATTGGCCGCCAGCGTCGCGTGCGGAGCTGGAAGGTTCCGCATTCCTGTCAATCGGATATCGCCCTCCGCAGGAGCGCGGCAAGCACAAACTATGCGAGCATGTGCCCTCTGGCAGGCTGGCTTTCAGCTTCGTGTGCGGAACCGGCAGTTTCTGCCATTCCGCCATCCGGGTATCGCCCTCCGCAGGAGTGTGCGAGCATGTGCCTGCTGACAAGCTGACTTTCAGCTTCGCGTGCAGAGCTGGCAGATTCCGCGTTCCTATCAATCGGGTGCCGTCCTATCAATCGGGTATAAGAAAGAGGTAGAGAGTTGAAAACGAGTCGAATTTTCAGAATTTTCATGATGCTGCTGGATACCATCGTCCTGGCGATTTTGCGGCCCTTCCGCAAGTTTTCGCATTTGCAGACCTTCGAATGCCAAAAGACGAGCGCCGAGGATGCGCCCCATGCCGTAGACGGCACGCGCCCGCAGGACTGGGGCATCAAGGCCGAGCTGGAGGTGGACGGCGAAAAAACCGAGGCCTACTCCCGCAGTCAGCCGATTTTTATGGACCCGGCCCAGCCCTATGCAAGGCACGATGGCATCGTCACCTTCCGGGGCGACCAGCTGAGAAGCGGCGCGGCACACGGCGATTTTGCCGGCGGCAAAACTTTAAGGCAAAAATGGAGCCTGCCCACGGGCAAGCTGGCCAAGGGCTACGGCCACGGCTTCTGGACGGGCAGCGGCTGGACGGGCCAGCCCCTCATCGTCCGCTGGACGGCCGAGCAGCGGGCGGCCATGAACCTGCTGCCGGAAAAGAAAGAGAAGGAAAACCTCACCGAAGTCATCTATTCCACCATGGACGGCAACGTCTATTTTATCGACCTGGAGGATGGCCAGCCCACCCGGGAGACCATCAAAGTCGGCCTGCCCTTCAAGGGCGCGGGCGCCCTGCATCCTTCCCTGCCCCTGCTGCATCTGGGCCCGGGGGATTCGGGCGCAGGCGAGGGCGAATATGCCCGGGCCTATCTCTATAGCTTAATCGACGGCGAAAAACTGCTGGAATACGGCGGACAGGATGCTTTCGCGCCCCGCAAATTCTGCGGGTTTGACAGCTCTCCGCTCTTCGACGAGGCCACGGATACCATCATCGAGCCCAGCGAGAACGGCATCATCTACACCTTCCGGCTCAATTCCAAAATCGGCGAAGACGGCAAGCTCTCTATCGAGCCTTCCGAGTTCGTCAAGCTGCGCTACAAGACCGCCCGGAGCGGCGAGGACCGCTATTGGCTTGGCATGGAGGACAGCCCGGTCATCTGGAAAAACTACATGTATATCGCGGATAACGGCGGCACGCTGCTCTGCATCGACCTGAATACCATGGGGGTCGTCTGGGCGCAGGACGTGGCCGACGATACCAACGGCACGCCCGTCTTTTCTCTGGAGGACGGCGTTCCCTACCTCTATATCGGGACAAGCCTGCACTGGACGGCCAGCCGCCGCCTGAAGCTGGCAGACGCGCCCATCTTCAAAATCAACGCCATCACGGGGCAGTATGTCTGGATTCACAGCTATTTCTGCAACACCGTCGCCGGGGTTTCGGGCGGCGTGCAGGCGACCTGCGTCGTGGGAAAGCATAGCATCGAAGATCTCGTCATCTTTCCGGTGGCCAGAACGCCCTGGGTGCGCAGCGGCATTTTGGTGGCGCTGGATAAAAAGACCGGCCGGGAAGTCTGGCGCTATAAAATGCGCCGCTATGCCTGGAGCTCGCCCGTCGCCCTCTACGCGGAGGACGGCTCTGCCTACCTCGTGCAGGGGGATTCCCAGGGCACGCTGCACCTGCTGGACGCCCGGACGGGCAAACTGCTCAGCAAAACCGAGCTGGGCGCCAATATCGAAGCAAGCCCCGCCGTCTTTGGCAACACCATCGTCGTCGGCACCCGGGGCATGCAGATTTTTGGCATAGAAATCGCCTGACAGCGGGCCTTTCCGCCCGCTGAATATAGTGGGAAAAGGAAAGGAACGCAAGCTATGTTTCAAGATCTCAAAAAAGAAAGCTTTCTCATCACACTCAAACTCTCCCTGCCGCTCATCTTCCTCTCGGCCATCTACCTGATCCCCGGCATCGATGCACTCGTCCGCCGTGGCTTTGAGGAAGCCTTTTCCATACTCGTATTGGGGCTCATTCCCTTCTCCTTCGGGCTATACCGCATGGTCTATGCCCTCTGCGGCGGGTATCAGCGCCGGGTGCGCCAGTATATCGCGGGCGCGCCGAATCCGGAGCTCACCCAGAGCCAGATGGAGCAGGCCTATAACGCCACTCAGAAAACCGCGCGGACCTGCGTTACCCCGGCCTGGACTTTTATTCAAAAAGGCCCGGCCACTTATCTTTACGAGACGCAGGAGATTCTCTGGGTTTATGAGCTGAATCGCACCGTGCGCCACGGGCTTTTCCTGCATTTTGACTACCACTATCTGATGGTCGGCCTGGCAAACGGCCAGCGCCTCCAGTTCCGCATGAGCGAAGAGCAGGCCGAGATAGCCATGGATCTGTTCCGCATCCATGCGCCTTTTGTCGTCCGTGGCTACCTGGAACCCCTGGCCACGCTTTTTAAGAGAGATCTTCCCGAGTTCACCCGCCTGGCCCGCAGCGGACAGCTGCAAAAGGACGTCGTGCTGGACCAGAACGAATAGCGGGAGGCGGCGCATGTATCTTTACCGCCAGCTGAAAAGGCAGAGCTTTGCCTTTGTCCTGAAAAAAGGGATTCCTGCTCTTGTCAGCTTTCTTCTGTTGCCCGTGATTTTTGTGCCTGTATTTCTCGCCGGCACCCTCTTCCCCTGGGATGTGATTGGCCTTTTCCTGTTCAGCCTGCCCGGTTTGACAGAGATTGGCCGCATGATCTACGCCCTGCGCGGCGGCTATCAATCCCGGGTGCGCCGCTATATCGCGCAGTCGCCAAACCCGGATCTGACGCTGGAACAGCTGGAGCGGGCTTACAGCCAGGCAGACCGCCGCCTGAACTTTCTTTGCATTGCCGGGCCCTGGGTGCTGGTGCAGGACGGCGCGGACACGCATCTTTACGAAACCTCCGAAATTCTCTGGGTTTACCGCTTCGTGCAGGGGTATCCCCGGGATCATTACGGCGGCAATTTTCTCGTGATCTGCGATGCGGGCGGCCACCGGGACAAGTTCCCGCTGTCCGAAACAATGCTTATGCAGGCGCTCTCCGCCTTTGAGGCGTATGCGCCGTTCGTCGTTCTGGGCTTTAGCGATGCGCTTTTGCGGCTTTACCAAAGCGACCTTCAAGGCTTCGCCCGGCAGGTGCGCCAGCGCCAGCAGGCGATGTATACGGCAATGGGAGGGCAAAACACATGTATCTTTACCGCGAATTAAGAAAGCAGAGCCTGCTCGCCTGCCTGAAACTCTCGGTTTCGCTTATCGCGTTCTCCGTGCTGTTTGTTGGCATGCTCATCTCTGTTTCTTCGTCCGGTTTGTCCGATTTGTTTTCCAGCCCCCTTGGCGTTTTTTGCTTGCCCGGGCTTTGGGGAATCGCCCGCCTGGTCTATGCGCTCTGCGGGGGCTACCAGTCCCGGGTGCGCGCCTATATCAAAAGCGCGCCAGACCCTGCTCTGATGCTGGAGCAGCTGGAGCAGGCTTACGGCCAGGCAGACCGCAGCCTGAAATGCTTCTGCATTGCCGGGCCCTGGACGCTGGTGCAGGATGGCCCGGCCACATATCTTTACGAGACGCTGGATATTCTCTGGGTCTATCAATTTACCCAAACTATCCACAGCATCACCTCTTCCAACACATATTATCTCACCATCTGCGACAGGGATGAGCGCCTTCAGTTTGAGATGTCTATTAACGAGGTGCGGCAGTGCCTCCAGGCGTTTGCGGCGTATGCCCCCTTCGTCGTCCGCGGTTACAGCAGCCAGCTTTCCTCTCTCTATGAGAACGACCGGTTCAAGTTCATCAAGGCCGTTCGCCAGCGGCAGGAGCAAGTGATGGCCAAACAAGGAGGGCAAGAAACAGCCCGAGACGAATGAAGCATAGAGGAGGGTGGCCATGTACCGTAATCTGGCAAAGCTCAGTTTTTCACACATCAATAAATTCGCGATTATCCTGACGGCGCTTTGCGCCGCCTATCTCGCGATATTTCTGCCGGGCATTTTCAGCAAAGCGTATGTCCATCCCTTTGGCATTATTCTCTGTCTCTTTGCGGGGCCTGCCGCGCTTTACGGCATATGCCGCATGCTCTATGCTATTTTGGGCGGCTATCAGAAGCGGGTGCGCCAGTATATTGCGGCCGCGCCGGATCCGGCGCTCACCCAGAGCCAGCTGGAGCAAGCCTATGCCGCCGGCCGGCACAACGGCTATCTGTGCATTGCGGGCGCGTGGGTTTTTGTGCAGAAAGGCCCCGAGACATATCTCTACGAGACGCAGGAGATTCTCTGGGTTTACCATCACAAGAGCGCCGTATGGGAGGCATCGACGCGCGAAGCCAGGGACTATCGCCACTATCTGGCCCTCTGCTTCCTTTCCGGCGCGCTGATGCTTTTTGAAATGCCCGAAGAGGCCGCCGCAGGCTCGCTGATTCTGTTCAAAGAAAATACTTCCGGCATCGCCACTGGGTACAGCGACGAGCGCAGTGCGCTTTTCCAAAAGGACATCCGGCAGTTTGCCCGGGAGTTTTGCGGCAGAGAGATTTAAGCGGGGGCTGGGATAAGGTCAAGGGAAAAGGGCAAGGTCAAGGGCTATGAGTAATCATGGGGGCAAGCCCCCATACCCCGCAACGGGCATGAGCGCGGCGAAGGTCAAGGGCGGGAGGTAATCATGGGGGCAAGCCCTCATACCCCCTTACTATCTTATTATATTGGGATAGTGCGGGAAGAAGGGTTGTGCAGCAGGCAGGAAATGTGCGAGCATTTGCTTCCTGAGAAGCTGATTTTCAGCGGCGCGGACAGAGCTGGCAGGTTCCGCATTCCCATCAACCGGGTATGCCCTCGCAGGGATGCACGTTTATCCTCTCCCCCTTGCCCAGTGATGGGGTATGGGGCGGGAGCCCCATGTTTACCGAAAGCCTTTGACCTTGGATACGCGGGTGGCAGGAAATGTGCGAGCATTTGTTGATTGACAGACTGACTATCAGCGCAGCGTGCGGAATTAGCAGGTTCCGCTGTCACCCCAATCGGGTATAGCGCCGCGTGCAGGATGGGCAGTCTCTGCATTCCCATCAAATCGGATGCATCGGCGCGGGTGGCGGGCAGGAAATGTGAAAGCATGTACTTCCTGACAGGCTGACTTTCAGCGGCGCGTGCGGGACTGGCAGATTACACATTCCCGCCAATCGGGTGTTGCCCTCGCAGGGATGCACATTTATCCTCTCCCCCTTGCTCAGCAATGGGGTATGGGGCGGGAGCCCCATGGCCACCCATCGCCTTTGACCTTGGATACGCGGGTGGCAAAAAACGGGAGAGCATTCGCCTGCTGACAAGCTGACTTTCAGCTCCGCGAGCGGCGATAACAAGTTACGCCGTCCCGCCAATCGGGTGTAGCGCCGTGTGTGGCAAGCACAAACTGTGCGAGCATGTGCCTGCTGACAGGCCGACTTTCAGCTTCGCGTGCAGTTCTGACAGATTTTGCTGTTCTGTCATTCGGGTATAAAAAGAGCCGATGCGGCTTCTCCGTATCAGCTCTTTTTTATCTTCTCTTTTTTATGGGGTATGGGGCAAAGCCCCATGGCCAGGAATAGCCCTTGACCTGAAACCTTCCCTGTTATTTGACGTAGTAGAAATCGTCAGCGGGGATTTGCCCGCCCACAGAAGCAGGGTTGGCCTCCAGCAGAACGGCGAAGAAATTCGCCAGGGAATCTTTCATGGTAACGCCGTCGATATAGACGATGTTGCAGGCGGGCAGAGCCTGCTTCGCAATCTCTGCGCTGGCCACAATGCCGTAATCCGCAATCAGCTGCGCCGCCTGCTCGTTGTTGGCATTGACATACTCGATAGAGGCCTGGTATTCCGCCAAAAATGCGTTCAGCGCATCCGGGTTCTGCTCGGCAAACTCCGCGCGGACGACCACGCACCCCATGGAGAGCACGCCGCTCTTGCCTTCCTTCTTGCAGGCGTCCTCAAAGAGCTGGGTGATATCCAGCGCCGTGGTGAGATTCTCCACCTTGGCCTTGCTGGCGGTTACGAAGGGCTCAGGCAGCAGCGCAATGCTGGCTTCGCCGCTGGCCAGCTTGGCCACGACTTCGCTGTGCTCCGCGCAGTATTCCACTTCCACTTTGCCCTCCAGGCCATTGGCCTTCAGGATATAGTTCAGCGCGTATTCCGGCGTGCTGCCCTGGCCGGAGGCGTAGATTTTCTTGCCCTCCAAATCTGTAACCTTCTTCACCTCTTCGCCCGTCTGCACCACATACAGCACGCCCAGAGTATTGATGGCCGCAATGCGGATTTTGCCCTGCGTCTTGTTGTAGAGCGTGGCGGCGAGGTTGGTCGGGACGGCCGCAATATCCACTTCCCCGCTGGTCAGCTTGCCCACAATCTCATCCGGCGCGCCTACCAGTGCAATGGAGTAGTCGTTTGCCGCCTCGCCGGCGTCGTTTTTCTGCATGAGCTGTACCATTCCCATGCCCGTCGGCCCGTTGAGCGCCGCGATGCTGACCTTGGTTTTCTCCGCAGGCGCCGAAGCCGAGGGGGACGCCTCTGCCGTGGGCGCAGGCTCCACCTTCTTCGCGCAGCCGGCAAAGCCCAGAACCGCCACTGCCAGCGCCAAAATCAGTGCAAGTGTTCTTTTCATCATAACAAAACTCCTTTAAACCTAAATTTTTATACCAACGCTTTCGCGTTTTTGTACCCGATTGATGGGACGGTGGAACCTGCCAGCTCTGCACGCGGCGCTGCACCCGAATGAGGGGATACAGCAATCTGTCAGTCCTGCACGCGGTGCTGATAGTCAGCCTGTCAGTCAGCAAATGCTCTCTCCTATTCTGCCCGCCGTGCGCGCTTTCTATATGCGCCGCCGGCAATCCGCTTGGAAGTTGGCAAATGCTCTCCCGCGCTCTGCGCGCCAAGGTCAAGGGCAATGAGTGAACATGGGCTCCCGCCCCATGCCCCATCACTAGGGAAGGAATCAGAGGGGAAGGGGAAACGCACACCCCTGCGGAGGGCAATGCCCAAACCCGATTGATGGAGCGGTGCAATCTGGAAGAAATGCACGCGACGTTGCCAACCAGCCGGCCAGTTGGCACATGCCCGCACAACTCCTACGGAGGACTCACCCGAATGACAGAAATGTGAAAACTTGCAGTTTTGCACGCGGAACTGAAAGATATTTTGCCAGAGGGCACATGCTCTCTCCTATTCTGCCTGCCGCACAATCCTTCTTCCCGCACTATCCCATTATAATAAGATAGTAAGGGGGTATGGGGCTTGTCCCCATGATTGCCTCCCGCCCTTGACCTCCTGCGGCCGCCGGAAGCGAACCATATATCCGGCGCGCACCTCCGCTGTTTCTATGTGGGGTATAGGGCGGAGCCCCATGTTTAAGAATGGCCCTTGACCTTGCCCTTCCTTCTCCCCCTGGCCTTATTGCCCTTCATTCCCCTGCTCCTGAACCAGAATGCAGCCGCCCTGGCGCGCAATCTGGCCGGAATCCGCCAGCGCGTCCAGCGCGCGGTAGAGCGAAGCCCGGGAAATGCCCAGCACGCCGGCCAGCGCGCTGAAATTGCGTATCCGCAAAACGCCGCCCTGCTGTTTTTGCTGTAAATAGGCCAAAAGCCGACTCTCGGCCGTGTAGCCCGAAAGCGTCTCAATCTTCTGATTGAGAAACGCGATGCGCCCGCATAAAAACATGAGATAGTTTTTGCGGAACAGCGGCGATTCATCCATCATCGCCCAGACTTTCTCTGCATTTAAGAGCAAAACCTCGCTGGCGATCTCGGCATACGTATCCGACAGCGCCGCGCCTTCCAGGAAAAGCGCCGCCGCACCGAACGCCGCGCCGGGCAGCACATGATTGAGCTGGATGCTCCGGCTGTCTGCGGCCTGGCCCTTGATGCAGAGCCTGCCCGAAAGCAGCAGCCCCAGATGCCCCGCGGGAACTTTCTCCCCCTTTTTCATTTTGCACCGCAGGGGCTGGGCGCGCCCCAACAATATGCTGATTTCCTCTCCCTCAAACCCGGAAAAGAGCGGGCATTTCTGCAAAACTTCCAAGGCATCCTCCAATTAGTGTCTCATATAATACACTTTATGGCAATATTGTAGCCTGTTTCGGCCAAAAGTGCAAGAGCATTTTGTGTTTTTTGGGAAAATGAGTATAATAGAGCTATCTTGGCAAAGGAGGGAGCCCATGAAAAAAGCACTGCGCACACTGCTCATCGCGGCGGTCTGGCTGGCCATCTGGCAGGTTTCTGCTATGCTGGTGGGCCAGGAACTGCTCATCCCCGCTCCGGCGGCCGTGCTGGCGCGGCTTTGGGCGCTCTGCGGCCAGGGGGTGTTTTGGAAGAGCGTTGCCCTCTCCATGGGGCGCATCCTGCTGGGCTATCTGCTGGGGCTGGCGCTGGGGCTTCTTTTGGGCGGCCTCTCGGCCTTTTGCCCGGCGGCAGGCGCTTTCCTCTCCCCGCTTCTCGCCATCATCCGCTCGACGCCCGTGGCCTCCTTCATCATCCTGGTGTTGGTCTGGCTGGCGACGGACAGCGTCCCGGTCTTTACGGCCATGCTCATGGTGCTGGGCGTGGTCTGGGGGAACGTCTCCCAGGGCTTTGCCAGCACAGACCCCGGCCTGCTGGAGATGGCAAAGGTCTACCGCCTCTCCCGCTGGCAAAAGCTGCGCCATCTCTACCTGCCCTCCATGCGCCCATTCTTTTCTGCCGCGGCGCTCTCTTCCATCGGGCTGGCCTGGAAGGCGGGCATCGCGGCGGAGGTCATCTGCCGGCCGCAGTTTTCCATGGGCCGGGAACTGTATGAATCCAAAATTTACCTGGAAATGCCAGACCTCTTTGCCTGGACGATTGCAATTATCCTGCTCTCCATGGCGCTGGAGCAGCTTTTTCGGCGGCTTCTGGCAAGGAGGGGCGCATGATTTTATTTGAAAACGTCTACAAGCGCTTTGGTGGGCGCGCTGTTTTGGAAAACTTGTCCTTTTCTCTGGGCGCAGGAGAGCAGCTTTGCCTGGTCGGCCCATCTGGCCGGGGCAAGAGCACTGTGCTGAATTTGGCCGCCGGGCTGTTGGAGCCGGATTCGGGAAAAATTGCGCGCCAAACGAGCCGCATCTGCTATCTCTTCCAGGAGGACCGGCTGCTGCCCTGGCTTGGCGCACTGCAAAACGTCGCGCTGGTCTGCCCCGAGCAGGAGGCGCGGCGCTGGCTCTGCAAGCTGGGGCTGGGCGATTTTCTGGATGTCAGGCCCGCCCAGCTTTCAGGCGGCATGGCCCGGCGGGTGGCCATTGCCCGGGCGCTGGCGTTTCCTGCGGATCTCTATTTATTTGACGAGCCCTTCCGGGGGCTGGACGACCAGACTCTGCAAATAACGCTGGCGGCCATCCGGGAGGCGACAGCCGGCAAGGCGGCGCTGTTCGCCTCGCACCGCCCGCAGGAGCTGGGCATCCCGGTGCTTTCTCTGACATAGCGCAAAACGGGCAGGCAGACGCCTGCTCTTTTTTATGGGCGGGGCATAAGTTCAAGGTCAAGGGCGATGGGTGAACATGGGGGCACGCCCCCATACCCCCTCAACAGGGATAATAAATGGGGCAATGCGGGGATGGATTTTGTGCGGCGGGCAGAACATGAGGGAGCATTTGCCCCCTGGCAAACTGACTGCCAGCTCCGCATGCAGCACCGACAGATTCCACATTCTTGGCATTCGGGTACGCTCTCCGCAGGAGGTGCTGCGCAGGCATACAGAGACTGTGCGAGCATTTGCCCTCTGACAAACTGACTGCCAGCGACGCGTGTGGAACTGACAGATTTTTCTGCCCCATCATTCGGGTGCAGTTCCGTGTGCAGAACTGGCAGGTTTTTCTACCCTATCATTCGGGTGCGGCGGCGCGGACAGGGCCGCTTCCCCCCTTTCGGGCAAGGCTCAAAACCGCGGGCAATTTTCGGCCCTGCCTCTGCCGCTATCTAAAAATTTTATGCAAAAATTGCATAAGTCCAAATGATAAATTTTAGAGAAATTTTGGCAAATATCCAAGAAATTGTTGCATTTGCAACTACTCTCCCAGTCCAAAACACGCTATACTATATTCATAGAAAGCATATTTTCTAAAAACTGAAACGGAGGAACCCCAATATGAAAAAATTTGTTTGCAAAGTTTGTGGTTATGTATATGAAGGCGAGAATCCCCCGGAGGCTTGCCCGCAGTGCAAAGCGCCTGCTTCCAGCTTTTCCGAGGCAACCGAGAGCGCCGCTTACGCGACTGAGCACGTCGTGGGCATCGCTAAAGACGTAGATGCGGAAATCCTCGAGGGGCTGCGCGCAAACTTCACCGGCGAGTGCACGGAAGTCGGCATGTATCTGGCCATGAGCCGGGTTGCAGAGCGCGAGGGCTATCCCGAAATCGCCGAGGCTTACAAGCGCTACGCATTTGAAGAGGCGGAGCACGCGGCCAAGTTCGCCGAGCTTCTGGGCGAAGTCGTTACGGATTCCACCAAGAAGAACCTGCAGCTGCGCGCTGACGCCGAGAGAGGCGCTTGCGCCGGCAAGTTCGAGCTGGCAAAGCTGGCCAAGGCGCAGAACCTGGACGCCATCCACGACACGGTTCACGAGATGGCCAAGGACGAGGCGCGGCATGGCCAGGGCTTCGAGGGCCTGCTCAAGAGATATTTCTAAAAAGAGGCCAAAAGGGCAAGGGCTTTGGGTGAAATATCAAGGTCAAGGGCTTTCTTAACCATGGGGGCACGCCCCATACCCCCTATAACAAGGCAATGAAAGAGCGGTGCAAGCGCGCCGCTCTTTTTCGTGGGCAAAAGCTGGGTTGCATAAGTGAAAGGCAAGGGCAAAAGGTGAACATGGGGGCAAGCCCCCATACCCCCATCTTGCTATCTATCATAGGATGGCGCAAAAGGAGGGGGGCGGGGTTAGCTGAAAACGGGCGGACATACGCTCCCCGGCAAATCGGCTTTTTCCGCACATATGGGCGGCCAGCTTCCGCCGCCCCTATCATTCGGGTGTGCTTTCCGCAAGAGGCCGGGCACGGAAACGCACAAAATGAGAGAGCATTTGCTAACTGGCAGGCTGGCTTCCGGCTTCGCATGCCGGCCTTCCATCTTTTGCATTCCAGCCATTCGGGTAGCCCTCCGCAGGAGCGCATGCCGGATTGCCAGCTTCCGCATTCCCTCCAATCGGGTATCGTTCTCCTCCCCCTCTTTCCCCAATAAGGGGTATGGGGCGAAGCCCCATGTTTACTCAAAGCCCTTGACCTTTGCCGCACAGCGCGGGAGAGCATTTGCTCCCTGACAAACTGACCATCGGCTTCGCGTGCGGGACTGGCAGGTTTTACTGTCCTGTCATTCGGGTATCGGAGTTTGACAGAAAAAGCGGTTTTCAGTATAATCGGTATATCATGGCAAGAGTCTGCATTGCGCGGACTGCGAGGAGAAAAACATGGAAAAAAACAGCGATATTTTGTTTTTGGGAGATAGACGCGCGGCCGAGATCGCGCCCATTCTGGAGAAAAAATTTGCCGGGCGGTACGACCCTGCCCGCTATCATATTCACTGCCGCCAGCTAGTGGACGAGCAGAGCACGGCGGCGCTGGCAGAGGCGGCCAAAGCCGCGCTTGCCGGCGCGACGACCGCCGTCATCGCCACGGGGCTGGGCGATCTGGCCCGGGGCATCCCGGCGGAGGAATATGAGAGCGCCCTGCGCGCGCTCTGCCAGATGGCCAAAGACGCCGGAGCCATGGGCGTGCTGCTGACCATGCCGCCCCAAAAAGGCGCCAAAGCCTATAACGCCGCACTGCGCCGGGTGGCCGAGCACTTCCAGATGCGCATCGCGGATGTGCACGGCAGATGGCGGCACGATTTCGGCCGCAGAGCCGTGGCCCCGGAGCAGGCCGCCGAGTTTACCGCCGCCGTGGCCGCGCCGCTCATTGAGCGCACCCAAATGCTGGTGCTCTGGCAGTTTAATGGCAGATACGCGCACTGCAACTACGCCTGCCCCTACTGCTACGTCGCTACCAGCGTCAACAAAGGCATGCACTTCCAATATGACATGGAGAAATGGGAGCAGGCTTTCAGCCGGCATTTTGAGAACCAGCACACGGTTTTCTACTTCTCCTACGGCGAGCCCATGATCGCCAGCAAGTTCTACGATGTGCTGGAGATGATCGGGCGGCACCCGCGCTGGGAAGCCAAGATTACTTCCAACGTCTCCCTCAAGCTGGACCGCCTGCTGGAGACGCGGCTGGCAAAGGAAGGCCGGCTGAATATCAACACCTCCTTCCACCCCACCCAGATCGGCATCGAACCGTTTCTGGAGAAATGCGACCAGCTGCGCGCCGCGGGCATCGAGCCCTCCATCGTATACGTCATGTATCCGGATCAGATGGACGATTTTGAGAAGCTCTATCTGCCCCGGTTCCAGCAAAAGGGCTACCGCGTGCATATCCGGGCCTTCCGGGGGCTGTACCGCGGCCGCAAATACCCGGGCGCGCTCAGCCGCGAGCAGTGGAACAAGACGGCCAAATACATGGACGAGGCCAACCTCAAATACCAGCTTTGCGAAGTCAGCGGGCTGGGCAGGCTCTCCATGCTGGGCGTTACGCATATTCTGGTGGACAACCAGGGCAAAATCGAGATGTGCGACAGCTACGTCGGCGACAGGCACTACGGCAACCTGTTCGACGAGCGCCTGGCGCTCGACCTGGAGCCTAAGCCCTTCCCGGGGCTGGTGCCCCTGGCGGCTGTGGACGACATCGCCGACTACATCGAGCTGGATTACGCAGACCTTGCGGGCAACAACGTCAACAGCTATATCGAGCAGGGCGGCGTCTCCTTCGCGGAGGACGGCTCGGTTATCTACCCCTACGAGCATGTGGATTTCCAGGCCGGGACATACGGCTTTGGCACGGCAGTCAGCTCTTTGCGCACCTT